>NZ_CP018870.1:4763750-5367500 GCF_001941845.1 Streptomyces sp. TN58
CCCGGTCGGCACCTTCGCCGACTTCCGCAACCAGCAGAGCAGCTACAAGCTGACCGGCCCCTTCCGCTCCGGCTGGCAGGCCGACTACCCGCTGATCCAGAACTTCCTGCAGCCGCTCTACTACACCGGGGCCTCCTCCAACTACGGCAAGTTCAGCAACAAGGAGTTCGACGCCCTCGTCAACCAGGCGAACCAGGAGAGCGACGCGGCCAAGGCGATCACCAGCTTCCAGGAGTCGGAGAAGATCCTCGCCGAGCAGATGCCGTCCATCCCGCTCTGGTACCAGAACGGCAGCGCCGGCTACTCCGAGCGCCTGGAGAACGTGGCCCTCAACCAGTTCAGCGTCCCCGTCTACGACCAGATCACCGTGGTCTGACCCCCGCCCGGATCCCGGCCCCCCGCACCGCGGGGGCCCGCCGCGCCCGCCAACAGCATGGAGCACTCCATGGGACGTTACGTGATCCGGCGGCTGCTCCAGATGATCCCGGTGTTCATCGGCAGCACGTTCCTGATCTTCTTCATGGTGTACGCGCTCGGGGACCCGGTCGCTGCCCTCTTCGGCGACAAGGCCCCGGACCCGGCCACCGCCGCCCGCATCCGCAAGGATCTCTACCTGGACCAGCCCCTGTGGAAGCAGTACCTGCACTACATGGGGCAGATCTTCAAGGGTGACTTCGGCACCGCCTTCAACGGACAGTCCGTCACCGAGCTGATGGCGAGCGCCTTCCCCGTGACCCTGCGCCTGACCCTCGTCGCGATCTTCTTCGAGGTCGTCATCGGTATCACCCTCGGCGTGATCAGCGGCCTGCGCCGCGGCCGGACCGTCGACACCTCCGTACTCGTCCTGACCCTCGTGGTCATCTCGGTGCCCACCTTCGTGACCGGCTACCTGCTGCAGTTCCTCTTCGGCGTCAAATGGGGCTGGGTACGGCCCACGGTCTCCCCCGACGCACCCCTGAACGAGCTGATCCTGCCCGGCATCGTCCTCGCCCTGGTCTCCCTCGCCTACGTGACACGCCTGTCCCGCACCTCCATCGCCGAGAACGTCAAGGCCGACTACGTCCGCACCGCCACCGCCAAGGGACTGCCCCGCCACCGGGTCGTCACCCGCCACCTGCTGCGCAACTCCCTGATCCCGGTGGTCACCTTCATCGGCACCGACATCGGCGCCCTGATGGGCGGCGCCATCGTCACCGAGCGGATCTTCAACATCCACGGTGTCGGCTACCAGCTCTACCAGGGCATCCTGCGCAACAACTCGCCCACGGTCGTCGGCTTCGTGACCATCCTCGTCATCGTCTTCCTGCTGGCGAACCTGCTCGTCGACCTGCTCTACGCGGTCCTGGACCCGAGGATCCGCTATGCCTGATCCCGAGCGCCCCGAACCCGCCGGCTACGACCCGGTCGGCCCCCGCCCCAAGGAGGCGGTCTCACCCACGGGCCAAGGGGGACCCATGGATCTCGCACTGGACGAGGCGGAAAGCGTCGAAGGCATCGAGAAGACCGCCGGACCGGGCGCTTCCGGCCCCCGCGAGCGGCCCCGCTCCCTGTGGTCCGACGCCTGGCACCAACTGCGCCGCAACCCCGTCTTCATCGTCTCCGCGGCCCTGATCCTCTTCCTGGTCGTCATCGCGATCTGGCCGCAGCTCATCGCGAGCGGCGACCCCCTCCAGTGCGACCTCTCCAAGTCCCAGCAAGGCTCCGAGCCCGGCCACCCCTTCGGCTACGACACCCAGGGCTGCGACGTCTACACCCGCACCGTCCACGGGGCCCGCGCCTCCATCACCGTCGGCGTCTGCGCCACCCTCGGCGCCGCCCTCCTCGGCTCCGCCCTCGGCGGCCTCGCCGGCTTCTTCGGCGGCTGGGGCGACTCCCTGCTCTCCCGGGTCGCCGACATCTTCTTCGGCATCCCGGTCGTCCTCGGCGGCCTGGTCTTCCTGTCCGTCGTCACCAGCACCACCGTCTGGCCCGTGGTCGGCTTCATCGTGCTCCTGGGCTGGCCGCAGATCGCCCGCATCGCCCGCGGCTCGGTGATCACCGCGAAACAGAACGACTACGTCCAGGCCGCCCGGGCCCTCGGCGCCGGCAACGCCCGCATGCTGATGCGGCACGTGGCGCCCAACGCCGTCGCCCCCGTCATCGTCGTCGCCACGATCGCGCTCGGCACGTACATCGCGCTGGAGGCGACCTTGTCCTTCCTCGGCGTCGGCCTGCGCCCGCCCACCGTCTCCTGGGGCATCGACATCTCCAACGCGGCCTCGCAGATCCGCAACGCCCCGCACATGCTGCTCTGGCCGGCCGGCGCGCTCAGCATCACGGTGCTCGCCTTCATCATGCTCGGCGACGCGGTGCGCGACGCCCTCGACCCCAAGCTGCGCTGAGGAGCCCCGCACATGCTGCTCGAAGTCCGCGACCTGCACGTGGAGTTCACAACGCGCGACGGAGTCGCGAAGGCGGTCAACGGAGTCCACTACTCGGTCGCCGAGGGCGAGACGCTGGCCGTCCTCGGCGAGTCCGGCTCCGGCAAGTCGGTGACCGCCCAGGCCGTGATGGGGATCCTGGACGTGCCGCCGGGCCGGATCGCCGGCGGCGAGATCCTTTTCAAGGGCCGCGACCTGCTGAAGATGAAGGAGGACGAACGGCGCAGGATCCGCGGCGCCGAGATGGCGATGATCTTCCAGGACGCGCTGTCCGCCCTGAACCCGGTGCTGACCGTCGGCGCCCAGCTCGGCGAGATGTACGAGGTCCACCGCGGCACCTCCCGCAAGGAGGCCCGGGCCAAGGCCGTCGAGCTGATGGACCGGGTGCGGATCCCGGCGGCGAAACAGCGGGTGGGGGACTACCCGCACCAGTTCTCCGGCGGCATGCGCCAGCGCATCATGATCGCCATGGCGCTGGCCCTGGAGCCCTCGCTGATCATCGCGGACGAGCCGACCACCGCCCTGGACGTCACCGTCCAGGCGCAGGTGATGGACCTGCTGGCCGAGCTCCGGCGGGAGCTCAACATGGGCCTCATCCTGATCACCCACGACCTCGGCGTCGTCGCCGACGTGGCCGACAAGATCGCCGTCATGTACGCGGGCCGGATCGTCGAGGCGGCCCCCGTCCACGAGATCTACAAGGCGCCCGCCCACCCGTACACGCGCGGCCTGCTGGACTCCATCCCGCGCCTGGACCAGAAGGGCCAGGAGCTGTACGCGATCAAGGGCCTGCCGCCCAACCTCCTGCGCATCCCGCCCGGCTGCGCCTTCAACCCGCGCTGCCCGATGGCGCGGGAGGTGTGCCGCAGCGACGTCCCGCCGCTGTACCCGGTGACGGAGTCGCCCGTACCGCGGGCCAGCGCCTGCCACTTCTGGAAGGAGTGCCTCCATGGCTGAGCCCCTCCTCGAAGTGAAGGACCTGGCCAAGCACTACCCGCTCACCCGGGGCATCCTCTTCAAGCGCCAGGTCGGCGCGGTCAAGGCCGTCGACGGGGTCTCCTTCGACCTGCGCGCCGGCGAGACGCTGGGCATCGTGGGCGAGTCCGGCTGCGGCAAGTCCACCGTGGCCAAGATGCTGGTCAACCTGGAGCGTCCGACCGGGGGCTCGATCGCGTACAAGGGCGAGGACATCAGCCGGCTGTCGGCCCGCGCCCTGAAGGCCGTACGCCGCAACATCCAGATGGTGTTCCAGGACCCGTACACCTCGCTGAACCCGCGCATGACGGTCGGCGACATCATCGGGGAGCCGTACGAGATCCACCCCGAGGTGGCACCCAAGGGCTCGCGCCGCGGCCGCGTCCAGGAGCTGCTGGACGTCGTGGGCCTGAACCCGGAGTACATCAACCGCTACCCGCACCAGTTCTCAGGCGGCCAGCGCCAGCGCATCGGCATCGCCCGCGGCCTGGCCCTCCAGCCCGAGATCATCGTCGCCGACGAGCCGGTGTCCGCCCTGGACGTCTCCGTGCAGGCGCAGGTCGTCAACCTGCTGGAGAAGCTCCAGGACGAGTTCGGCCTGTCCTACGTGTTCATCGCGCACGACCTCTCGATCGTCCGGCACATCTCCGACCGCGTCGGTGTCATGTACCTCGGCCGCATCGTCGAGATCGGCACCGACGCCGAGATCTACGAGCACCCGACCCACCCGTACACGCAGGCGCTGCTTTCGGCCGTGCCGGTCCCCGACCCGCAGGCCCGCGCCCACCGCGAGCGGATCATCCTCTCCGGCGACGTCCCGTCCCCGGCCGACCCGCCGTCGGGCTGCCGCTTCCGCACCCGCTGCTGGAAGGCCCGGGAGCGCTGCGCGACGGAGGTCCCGCTGCTCGCGGTCCCGGAGGCCTTCCCCTCCGGTCCGGCGGCACATCCCTCGGCGTGTCACTTCGCGGCGGAGAAGCGGGTGGTCCCGCACGTGCCGCCGGAGGAGGCCGACCGGACCGGAGGGCCGCACAAGGACTGAGACGCCCACCCCGCCGACCGATGATTTCCGGCCACCCGTGGTGTTCCGCTTGCGGAGCCGGGAGCGGTTCCCCAACTCGGTTTACATCCAGGCAACTTGACCGTTTCTGCCCCGAGATCTGGGGCATGCAGGCTGGGTGGCGTGCGGCCGTGCGGGTGCCGACAGCCGGCCGGGGGGCGTGTACGCCCCCCGGCCGGCCTCTGCGTGACCCCGCACGTGCGCGGCATGCGCCCCTTGTGCTGCCGGATTTCGATCGATGCGCTGGTACGGAAAGTTATGATCCGTAGCGCACGGTGGGTATGACTCCTGCCGAGCACGATTACGCGTACCGATGTCCGCTCGACGTGGAGGTGAAACGCCGTGGCACTCTCGATCTCTGCCGTGGTGCTGCTGGCGATCATCGTTTTCCTGCTGGTCCGCCGTGCGGGCCTGAAGGCGGGACACGCGGTGGTCTGTGTGCTTCTCGGCTTCTACCTGGCGAGTTCCACCATCGCCCCGACCCTCAGCCAGCTCACCTCGAACGTGGCGAGCATGATCAGCGGCATCAAGTTCTGAGGGGGCGGGCAGGCCGGGTCCGGCGCGGGACACCCCCTACGCTAGGGCCATGAACGGTCTTCCCGCCCGTCGTCTACTCTTCGTGCACGCGCACCCCGACGACGAGTCGATCAACAACGGCGTCACCATGGCCAAGTACGCGGCCCAGGGCGCCCACGTCGCGTTGGTGACCTGCACCCTGGGCGAGGAGGGCGAGGTCATCCCGCCCGCCCTCGGCCACCTGACGGCCGACCGCGACGACACCCTGGGCGCCCACCGGATCGGCGAGCTCGCCGCCGCCATGGCCGAACTGGGCGTCCACGACCACCGGTTCCTCGGCGGCCCCGGCCGCTACCGCGACTCCGGGATGATGGGCGCCCCGCAGAACCACCGTCCGGAGGCCTTCTGGTCCGCCGACGTGGACGAGGCCGCCGCGTACCTCGTGGAGGTCATCCGGGAGCTGCGGCCGCAGGTGCTCGTCACCTACGACCCGGACGGCGGCTACGGGCACCCGGACCACATCCAGGCCCACCGCGTCGCCATGCGCGCCGCCGAACTGGCCGCGGAGAAGGCCTACCGGCGCGACCTCGGGGAGCCCCACACGATCGGGAAGATCTACTGGAACCGCGTCCCGCTCTCGGTGGTCGAGGAGGGCTTCGCCCGGCTGAGCGCCGCCGCGGACGGGGTGCCCTTCCCGGGGCTGGCCTCGCCCCGGGACGTACCGGGGGTCGTGGACGATGCGCGGATCACCGCCGAGATCGACGCCGACGAGGCCCTTGTGGCGGCCAAGGCGGCCGCCATGCGGGCCCACGCCACCCAGATCGCCGTGGACGGGCCCTTCTTCGCCCTCTCCAACGACCTGGCGCAGCCGCTGTTCGGGCGCGAGTACTACGAACTGGTCGAGGGCCGGCCGGGCGTCGCGGCGGGCGAGCGCGAACACGACCTCTTCGCGGGGGTGGACGCGTGAGGGGCACCCTGTCGGCGGGACGGATCGCCGGCTGCCTCGGCCTGCTGGTGCTGGGCGCGCTGACCGGCGCGGCCGGCTGGCTGGTCGTCGACCTGTGGTTCCCCGGCGGGCTGCTGCTCGCGCTGCTGGCCCTCCTCGGGCTGTTCCTCGGCGGCCGGCTCGCCCTCGGGACCGGCCTGGGGATCGGCGGCGGCGCGGTCGGCTGGTTCCTCACCTATGTGATGCTCAGCCTCCCGCGCCCCGAGGGGGACTTCATCCTCAGTTCGTCCGGAATCGGTATGTACGCCTACCTTTTGGGCGGAGCGGCGCTGGCTGTGATGTGCGCCACGGTCACGCTTCCCCCCGACCGGCCGGTTTCGGCCTCCCGGCCCGTCAAGTGACATGGTGTCGGACCTCGTAGGGAGTCCGGCGGACCGGTGCACGCGGGGTCTCTCGTGGCGCTTCAGGGGGGTTTGAGGGCCCCCAAGGGGAACCCCTGATTCCAGGCCGTCAGTTGCGCGCGGGCGGCGGCCAGTATGGTGGACGGGCCGCCGAGCTGCCCGCGCACGGTATGACGGGCGGCGGAGCCAACCGGGAGAACCTGCCTTGAGTCGTGAAACCGACAGTTCGTCCTCCGGGCCCAAGGGGCACGGTGGAGCCGCTTACCCCTCGGGTACGCCGCCGTACGGAACCGGCCAGTACCCGTCCACGACTGTGCCCGGGCCCGGCGCGGCGACCGCCCCGGAGGAGAACCCTGTGACCTCGAATCCGTCCAATCCCGAATCCGACGGACCCAAGACCGAGACCACCCTGACGACCCGGATCCGGATCAACATCCCGGGTTCGCGGCCGATCCCCCCGGTGGTCGTGCGCAAGTCGATGGGCACCAACACCGGCACGCCCGGAGGCGGGACCCCGACCCCGCCCGAGCCGGCGCCCGGGCAGCAGGCCGAGCCCCCGCTCCCGCAGCGGCCGGGTCCCCGCCCGACGCGCGTCGAGGCCGCGCCGGAGCCGGACCCCGCCCCGGCCGAGGAGGCCGCCAGCAACTGGTTCGCGCCCCGCAAGGCGCCCACCCCCGCTCCGGCGCCGGCCGCCCCCGCCGCCGCGCAGATGCCGCCGGCCGCCCCGGCGCCGCCGCTCGCCAGGCGGGTGCCCGGCGCGACGCCGACACCGCCGCCGCCCGCGCCCGGCAACGGCTTCGCGCCCCCGCCGCGCACCCAGGCCCCGCCGGCGCCGGACGCCGCGTACGCGCCGCCGCGCACCCCGCCGCCGCCCGTCGACGACTACGGCACGGGCTACGCCCCGCGGCAGACCCCCGCTCCGCAGGCCCCGATGCCCGGGGGCCCCGGCGTCGGGACGACCCAGGGCTTCCCCGCCTACGGGAACGACGGCGGCCCCTCCACCGAGGCGTTCCCCGTCTACGACAGCCAGGCCGACGGCCCCTCCGGCCCCACCGGCGGCGGCTTCGGCTCGCGTCCCGCCGGCGGTCCGTCCGCCGCGGCGGCCGCCGATGCCGCGAGCTGGCCCGGTCCGGACCTGGACGGCCCGCTGCCGACCCCCGTACCGGCTCCCGCGCCGGCCGTGCCGCGTCCGACTCCGCCCGCGGACAAGAAGGCCGCCGCGAAGCCGGCCGAGCCCGCGAAGAAGGGCCGCTCCAAGCTGGTCCTCGTCGGCGGCGGCATCGTCGCGCTCCTCGGCGTGGCCTACGGCGCCGGGCTGCTCCTGAACCACTCCGACGTCCCCAAGGGCACCACCGTCCTCGGTGTCGACATCAGCGGCAGCCGCGACGAGGCCGTCTCCAAGCTCCAGACGGCCTTCGGCACCCGCGCCGCGACCCCGCTCCAGCTGAGCGTCGGCGGCAAACCGGTCGAGCTGAAGCCCGACAAGGCCGGCCTGACCCTGGACAGCCAGACCACGGTCCGCAACGCCGCGGGCAGCGACTACAACCCGATCACGGTCATCGGCTCCCTCCTCGGCAACGAGCGGGTGGCCGACGCCGTGATGCCCGTCGACGAGGAGAAGCTGACGGTCGCGCTCCAGGAACTCGCCGGCACGGCGGGGTCCGTCACCGAGGGCACGATCACCTTCGACACCGGCAAGGCCGTCGCCGTCCCCGGCAAGGCGGGCACCACCCTGGACGTGGACGGCTCCGTCGACCTCGTCACGAAGGCCTTCCGCGACCAGGTCGGCACCGGCAAGGCGGCCGTCGTGCAGCTGCCGACCGTCACCAAGGAGCCGGTCGTCGGCCAGGCCGAACTCGACCGTGCGATGAAGGAGTTCGCGGAGCCCGCGATGTCCGCCAACGCCACCGTCAAGGCCGGCCCCAAGTCCATCAACTTCGGCAAGCTGTCGCTGCCCAAGATCCTCAGCATGCAGGCCGTGGACGGCCGCCTCACCGAGAAGTTCGACCTGGAGGCGCTCAAGGCGACCTACGGGAACACCTTCGACGGGGTCCTGATCACCCGCGGCACCGGCGCCAGGACGGCGGTCACCCCGCAGGACGTCGCCGGCGCGCTCGGCAAGGCCCTGCGCGGCAAGACCACGGCCGAGCGGACCGTGGTCATCGACACCAACCCCAGCTGAGATACGCCCACCGACGGTGCCCCGCCCGGGATCCGGGCGGGGCGCCGCCATGTCCGCCGGACCGGCCGGCAACCAGCCCGGCGCAGCGGGCCGGGTGGGTTCCGGCGGAACCGGGTCCACGCCGTGGCGTCTCCTCGGGCGCCGAACGGTCCCGGGGCCGACAGGTAGGGCGGCGGTGCGTTCGGCGCGCCCTGCGGGGGTCGCCCCGACACACCCGGCCCCGCCGGACCGGCGGTGGGGGTGGGCGTCCGGGCCTCCTGCGGCCGTCAGTTCAGCAGGGCGCGGGCCGAGACCGCCTCGGCCCGGACGCGGGCCGCGGCGGCGTCGTCCACCGCCGCGACGACGTCGGCGTACGCGTCGAGTTCGGCCGCCCCCTCCTGGAAGGCGCCCCGCTCCACCAGCAGCCGCGCCCGCTCGTAGCGCAGCGACGCCGGATGGGAGGGCAGCAGCAGCGACAGCTCCAGCGCCCACAGCGCCACCCCCGACTGCTCGGGGCGGGTGGAGGCCCACGCACGGATGTTGGTCAGGATCCGCAGCACGATGTCCAGCGTCGTCGCCGGCGTGCGCGGGCCGGACGCCAGCTCAGCCGGCCCGGCGCCCAGCGAGGCGCCGCCCGCGAACGGATCCACCACCACACCCTCCTCCGGGTCGCCGAAACCCACCACGAAGTGCCCCGGCAGCCCCAGCCCGTACACCGGCGCGCCGGCCCGCCGCGCGACCTCCAGCCACACCACGGACAGCAGGATGGGCAGGCCGCGCCGGCGCCGCAGCACCTCGTGCAGCAGCGAGGACGACAGCCTCTCGTAGTCCGCCGGGGTGCCGTGGAAGCCGAGCCGCCCGCCCAGCAGCTCCGTCACCGCCGAGGCCCACGCCCGCCCGCCCCGCAGACCGTACGGCAGCATCCCGGCCAGCCGGTCCAGCTCGATCTGCGCCCAGTCCATGGCGCGTTCGTCCAGCTCCGGATCCGCCTCCGCCGCCAGCAGCAGGCACATCAGCGCCAGGTCCGGGCGCTCCGACCGGGCCTGCGCGGCGAACTGCTCCCGCCGGGCCGGCGCGCTCACCGGGCCGCCCGGAAGTGGTGGTAGACGTGGTGCGTCGCGAAGCCCAGCCCGTCGTACAGCGCCCGTGCCCCCGCGTTGTCGGTCTCGACCTGCAGCCACGCCGCCGACGCGCCCTCCTCCAGCGCGCGCCGCGCCAGCGCGGCCATCACCGCCGTCGCGAGCCCCTCCCGCCGGTGGGCGGGATCGACCGTCACCGCCGCGAAGCCGGCCCACCGGCCGTCCACCACGCACCGCCCGATCGCCCGTCCGCCGGGCAGCGAGGCGAACCACACCGACGGGCCCCGCACCAGGACCTCCCGGGCCACGTCCGGATCGGAGACCCGCCCGTAGCGCCCCAGCCACTCCTCGTCCGGGACCCGGGCCAGCGTCACGGACCCGCACGCGGGCGCGTCCACGTCGCCCACGGGTGCCAGCGCCCCGATCCGCACCTCCGCCGACGCCTCGGACACCCAGCCCCGGCGCTCCAGCTCCGCGCACAGCAGCTCCTGCGTGCCGGCGGCCCCCGTGGCGGCCTGCACATAGGCCGGAAGTCCGCGTTCCGCATACCAGGAGGTCACTCGCGCGAGTGCATCGTCGAGCGGTATGCCCGGGTCGCTGGCCGGCAGCACGGAATTGGCCCGCCGGGTGAACCCGGACGAGGCGCGCAGCGTCCACCCGCCCAGGGACTCGCTCTCCAACGGCTGCCAGCCCCGCGCGCAGACCCTCGTCAGCTCCTCGAAGGAGGCCGCCGGACCCCGCCGCCGTGCGGGCGCCGCGGGCACGACCTTGCCCGCCACCAGGGAGGATTCCGGGATACGGACGGACTGCCCGTTCTTCTTTGTGATCAGCAGCACACCCTGGTCCCAGGATGTGAGAACACCGACCGTGTCCGTGAACTCGGGTGATCCGCTCACTCCGGTGTCCACCCGTCGTACAGAGACACGTTTACCCACGTCAGCCGGGGTGATTCGGACCTCCAGCAGTCCTCCGGCAGTGATTTCCACAGCTCTGTCCGCCCCTCCTGTTCGGATCGTGCCCGGGAACGGAGATACTAGGTGCGGGCATCGACGACGCCGCGCTCCCGCGCGATATGGAAAGCCCTACCGAGGAGGAACGAGAGCGTGACCTACGTCATCGCGGAGCCTTGTGTCGACGTCAAGGACAAGGCATGCATCGAAGAGTGCCCCGTCGACTGCATCTACGAGGGCCAGCGGTCCCTGTACATCCACCCGGACGAATGCGTCGACTGTGGTGCGTGTGAGCCGGTCTGCCCGGTCGAGGCCATCTTCTACGAGGACGACACTCCGGAAGAGTGGAAGGACTACTACAAGGCGAACGTCGAGTTCTTCGACGAGCTCGGTTCGCCCGGTGGTGCCTCCAAGCTGGGTCTGATCGAGCGCGACCACCCCTTCGTCGCGGGGCTGCCCGCCGGCATCAACGGCGAGCACTGACCTTTCACGGCAGAAGCGCCCCTCGGTCCCGTACGGCCTGCCCGCCGCACGGGACCGCGGTGTTTTCCGACCCGACCCACCAGCATCCAGAGAGAGCAGAGACCACCGTGGCCGCAGTATCCGACCGTCTTCCCGCCTTCCCCTGGGACAAGCTGGAGCCGTACAAGAAGACGGCGGCGGCCCACCCGGACGGCATCGTCGACCTCTCCGTCGGCACCCCGGTGGACCCGGTCCCGGAGCTGGTCCGGCAGGCCCTGATCGACGCCGCCGACTCCCCGGGCTACCCGACGGTGTGGGGCACGGCCGCCCTGCGCGACGCCATCACCGGCTGGCTGCGCGGCCGCCTCGGCGCGAGCGCCGCCGGGCACCGCAACGTCCTGCCGGTCGTCGGCTCGAAGGAACTGGTGGCCTGGCTGCCCACCCAGCTGGGCCTGGGCGCCGGCGACCAGGTCGCCTACCCCCGGCTCGCCTACCCGACGTACGAGGTCGGGGCGCGGCTGTGCGGCGCGGAGCCGGTGGTCTACGACGACCCGACCACCGATCTCGACCCGGCCCGCGTGAAGCTGCTCTGGCTCAACTCCCCGTCCAACCCCACCGGCAAGGTCCTCGACAAGGCCGAGCTCGTCCGGATCGTGGCCTGGGCGCGGGAGCACGGGATCCTGCTCTTCAGCGACGAGTGCTACCTGGAGCTGGGCTGGGAGGCCGAGCCCGTCTCCGTCCTCCACGACGACGTCTGCGGCGGCTCGTACGAGGGGATCGTCGCCGTCCACTCCCTGTCCAAGCGCTCCAACCTGGCGGGCTACCGGGCGGCCTTCGCCGCCGGCGACGCAGCCGTCCTCGGCGAGCTCCTGGAGATCCGCAAGCACGGCGGGATGATGACCCCCGCCCCGGTGCAGGCGGCCACGGTGGCGGCCCTCGGCGACGACCGGCACGTGACGGAACAGCGCGAGCGCTACGCGGCCCGCCGCGCCGCGCTGCGCGCGGCCCTGGAGGCGCACGGCTTCCGGGTCGAGCACAGCGAGGCCAGCCTCTACCTGTGGGTGACCCGGGACGAGCCCTGCTGGGACACCGTCGCGCACCTCGCGGAGCTGGGCATCCTGGTCGCGCCCGGCGACTTCTACGGCGAGGCGGGCGCCCGCTTCGTGCGCGTCGCCTTCACCGCCACCGACGAGCGGGTCGAAGCGGCGGTCAAGCGCCTCGGCTGACCGGGCCCCTGACAGCCCGAAGGGGCCGTGACAGCCCGAGGGGCCGGGAGTGTGAAACTCCCGGCCCCTCGGACGTTTCCCGGGCGTCAGCCGCCCAGGGGCAGACCGCCGGGCAGGCCGGCCGGCAGGCCACCGCCCAGGGGCAGGGAGGAGACCGGCAGTTCCTGGGTCGTGGGCAGACCGCCGAGCAGGCCGCCGGCCTGGCCGGCCACGTCGGAGGCCGGGGCCGGCAGGGTCTCGGCCGCGGCACCGGCGGTGCCGACGACGTCGGTGGCCGTTCCCGTGGCCGTGTCGGCGGCCGCCGCCGCGGGGGCGTCCGTGGCGGTGAGTGCGCCCAGCTGCGGCACGGACTCCAGACCGGCGGCGTTGGCCGCGCCGGCCGCACCGACCACGGGCGCTGCCCCGGCTGCGACGAGCAGCGCGGCACGGGCGATCCGACGGGTCAGGGGGAGGGACATGATGCTCCTAAGCGGTAGCGGCTGAGTACGGCCTGTCTAACCGCTCGGGGGGCGGGTGGAGTTGCGGCGCCGCCGGGTAAAGGATCGGTAACGCATCGTTTAATCGGCTTCCGCGACAAGAGCATTGGATGCGCGCCGACCAGGGATTCCGTCCGTCAAGGGCGTCCGCCGGGCGGGGTGCGGCCCGATGGTGATCACCCCCGCGCGAGTGATCACTCGTACGCGCTGCCGGGCGCTCCCGGTCGATCCGCTGATCCTCTGATCCGCTCTGGCCGGAGCCCGGTGCGGATCAGCGGGCGGATCAGCGGGCCATGAAGATCCGCACCTCGCCGGGGGCCGCGCCGTAGGGATCGCCGTCGCCGTTCTTCGCGCCCGCGTCCCCCTTGTCCTGCCAGCGGCCCCGGTCCTTGCCCGCGACCCAGCCGCGCAGGTCGTAGGAGACCCGGGCGATCCCCATCTCCCGGGAGTTGGCCACCGCCCAGTGGGCCATCGCCCGGCTGCGGCGCGTCGCGGCCTCGCCCGCGTCCCGCTTCTCCACCATCGTGATCTCGGGCTCCGCGACGGACCGGCCGCCGGCGCTGCGGCCGGCCTGGCCGCCCTGGCCGTCCTGCGGGCCGAAGGTGTGCATCCCGTCCTTGCCGAAGATCCGCACCAACCCCTCGCGCACCTTCTCCGGGTCGCCCGGCCGCGTGGGCGCCGGACCGCCGCAGTCCAGGCTCCCGCCGCCGGCGAAGGCCGCGGTCAGCACCGTCGCGTCCGGCTCGTGCTTGGCGTACGCCTGCGGGAAGCCGCTGCGCTGCACCTTCTGCGCGGCCACCGTCAGCGGCAGCCGCGAGTACCCCGGCACGTCGACGAGGTGGTCGTAGAAGATCCCGGCCGAGTAGACCGGGTCCGTGATCTGCTCCGGTGTGCCCCAGCCCATCGACGGACGCTGCTGGAAGAGCCCGAGGGAGTCCCGGTCGCCGTGGTCGAGGTTGCGCAGGGCCGACTCCTGCATCGCGGTCGCCAGGGCGATGGTGACGGCCCGGTCCGGCAGGCCCTTGGCGATGCCCACGGCGGCTATCGTCGCCGCGTTCGCCGCCTGCTCCGGGGACATCTCGTACTTCGCGGAGCCGCCGCCGCGACCGGAGGCGTCCGCGGTCGCGACGCAGAAGGGGGCGCCCCCGCCGTTCGAGGCGCGCTGCACGGCGAAGTACCCGGCCACCGACAGGAGAACGAGCAGGCCGACGACCACACGGAGCAGCCTGCCGCGGCGAGGACGGGGATCACGGATCTCGGACACGCCGCCCACGGTACTTGAGGCATATGACGCGTCCACCGTCCGGACGAGGGACGCTTCGCCACACCCCGGGGCGTTAGGGTCAGTTCCATGTCCGAATCCGAGCTGAACCTCACCCTGGACGCCGCCGAGCTGACCGCCCGGCTCGTCGACATCCCCTCCGTGAGCGGCGACGAGAAGGTACTCGCCGACCTCGTGGAGAACGCGTTGCGCGGCCTGCCCCACCTCACCGTGGACCGCTTCGGCAACAACGTCGTCGCCCGCACGAACCTCGGCCGCGCCGAGCGCGTCGTACTCGCCGGCCACCTCGACACCGTGCCGATCGCCGACAACGTCCCGTCGCGCCTCGACGAGAACGACGTCCTGTGGGGCTGCGGCACCACCGACATGAAGTCCGGCGTCGCCGTGCAGCTGCGCATCGCGGCGACCGTGCCCGAGCCCAACCGGGACCTCACCTTCGTCTTCTACGACCAGGAGGAGGTCGCCGCCGACCTCAACGGCCTCGGCAAGGTCGCCGAGGCCCACCCCGACTGGCTCACGGGCGACTTCGCGGTCCTGCTGGAGCCCTCGAACGCCGAGGTCGAGGGCGGCTGCCAGGGCACCCTGCGCGTGCTGCTGCGCACCGCCGGCGAGCGCGCCCACTCCGCCCGCAGCTGGATGGGATCCAACGCCATCCACACGGCGAGCCCGATCCTGGCCCGGCTGGCGGCGTACGAGCCCCGCAAGCCGGTCATCGACGGCCTGGAGTACCACGAGGGCCTCAACGCCGTCCGCATCGAGGGCGGCGTCGCCAACAACGTCATCCCCGACGCGTGCACGGTGACGGTCAACTTCCGCTACGCCCCCGACCGCACCGAAGCCGAGGCGCTGGCCCACGTCCGCGAGGTGTTCGCGGACTGCGACATCGCGGAGTTCGTCGTCGACGACTCCTCCGGCGGCGCCCTGCCGGGCCTCTCCCACCCCGCGGCCGCGGCCTTCATGGAGGCGGTGGGCGGCCGGGCCATGCCGAAATTCGGCTGGACGGACGTCTCCCGCTTCAGCGCGCTGGGCGTCCCGGCGGTGAACTACGGTCCGGGCGACGCCCTGCTGGCACACAAGGTCGACGAGCGCGTGGAGACGAAGGCGATCCTGCACTGCGAGGAACGACTCCGCGCCTGGCTGACCTCCTGAATTCCCCTTCCCGTCACCTTTGTGCGCCTACCCTGATCCAACGATCAGCAGGAGGGAGCACATAATGGGCAACCCCGGCATCTCCGACGGGTCCGCTCGTCACCGGCCCGAGGAGCAGCAGCTCGGGCCGGTCCTGAGGCGGCGGAGCCAGGTGCAGGCGGGCAGTACGACGGACCAGCGGCTGCTGGACTCCGCCGGGCCCTCCGAGTGGGTCCACACCGATCCCTGGCGGGTCCTGCGCATCCAGTCGGAGTTCATCGAGGGCTTCGGCACGCTGGCCGAGCTGCCGCCCGCGATCAGCGTGTTCGGCTCGGCCCGCACCCCGGAGGGCTCGCCCGAGTACGAGGCGGGCGTGCGGATCGGCGGCGCACTGGTCGACGCCGGTTTCGCGGTGATCACGGGCGGCGGTCCGGGAGCGATGGAGGCCGCCAACAAGGGCGCCCGCGAGGCGAACGGGATCTCCGTCGGCCTGGGCATCGAGCTCCCCTTCGAGCAGGGGCTCAACGAGCACGTCGACCTCGGTCTGAACTTCCGGTACTTCTTCGTCCGCAAGACGATGTTCGTGAAGTACAGCCAGGGCTTCGTCGTACTGCCCGGCGGGCTGGGCACGCTGGACGAGCTGTTCGAGGCGCTGACCCTGGTCCAGACCCAGAAGATCACCCGCTTCCCCATCGTGCTGTTCGGCACGGAGTACTGGAGCGGGCTGGTCGACTGGCTGCGGGGCACGGTGATCGCCCAGGGCAAGGCCTCGGAGAAGGACCTCTACCTCTTCCACGTCACCGACGACGTGGACGAGGCCATCGCCCTCGTGACCAAGGAAGTCGGCAAGTAGGTCCGGTCCGCGGGCCGGCCCAGGCCGGCCCGCGGCCGTCAGGCGAGGCCGCGGCGGGCGACGGCGGGCGGGCGGTGGCCCTGGATCGAGCGGACCATGTTGCTTCTGGACGCCGCTCTCGCGCGGTTCGGCGCCGGGGCGCCTCGCCGGCTTCGGGCGGCTGCGCCGGCCTCCGGCCGGCGGTGCTTCAGGCGAGGCCGCGGCGGGCGACGGCGGGCGGGCGGTGGCCCTGGATCGAGCGGACCATTTCCAGGATCTGGCGGGTCTCGGCGACCTCGTGGACGCGGTAGACCTGCGCGCCCAGCCAGGCGGAGACCGCCGTGGTGGCCAGCGTGCCCAGCAGCCGCTCCTTGACCGGCTTGTCCAGGGTCTCCCCGACGAAGTCCTTGTTCGACAGCGAGACCAGCACCGGCCAGCCCGTGGCCGTCATCTCCTCCAGCCGCCGGGTCGCCTCCAGCGAGTGGCGGGTGTTCTTGCCGAAGTCGTGCCCCGGGTCGATCATGATCGCGTCCCGGCGGACGCCGAGGGCCGCAGCCCGCTCGGCGAGCTCCACCGTGACCCGCAGGATGTCCGCCATCACGTCCTCGTACGCGATCCGGTGCGGCCGGGTACGGGGTTCGACCCCGCCTGCGTGCGTGCAGACCAGGCCGGCGCCGTAGCGTGCCGCCACCTCGGCCAGCTTGTGGTCCACCCCGCCCCACGCGTCGTTCAGCACGTCCGCCCCGGCCTCGCAGACGGCTTCGCCGACCTCGTGCCGCCAGGTGTCCACGCTGATCACCACGTCCGGGTGGCGGCGCCTGACCTCGGCCACGAACCCGACCGTGCGCCGTGCCTCCTCGGCCGCGTCCACGTGCTCGCCCGGGCCCGCCTTCACCCCGCCGATGTCGATGATCGCGGCGCCCTCGGCGACGGCCTGCTCCACCCGGTCCAGCGCCGGCTCGTCGCGGAAGGTCGCGCCCTGGTCGTAGAAGGAGTCCGGAGTCCGGTTCACGATGGCCATGATCACCGGCTCGTGGGTGTCGAACTCGCGCCTGCCCAGTCGCAGCATCCTGGTCTTTCCTCCTCCGGCGGCCCTCGCGCCTCGCCTGCGACCTTAACCTGGTGGCCGGAAGTCTCTCAGGGGAGTTGATCGTGTTCTTCTTCTTGATGATCGCGCTGGTCGTGGTCGTGGCAGCGGTCACCCTCGCCGTGATCGGCGGCGGCTCGGAGGCCGTCCTGCCGGAGGTGGAGCCGGACCGGGTGGCGGACGGGCTGCCGGAGACCCGGCCCGTGGTGCGGGAGGACATCGACGCGCTGCGGCTGCCGGTCGCGCCGCGCGGCTACCGGATGGCCGAGGTGGACGACGTACTGGAGCGGCTGGCCGCGGAGCTCGCCGAGCGGGACGCGCGGATCGCCCTGCTGACGGGGACCGCGCCGTCCGAGCCCGCCGCCCCGCAGGACGCTCCCGGCCCGGTCGACCTCGGCAAGGGCGGTGACCGGTGAGCGGACCGGTGGCCGGCCCGGACGGGCTGCTGCGCTGCCCGTGGGCGCTGTCCACGGGGTCCACCGGGGAGTACGTCGCCTACCACGACGGCGAATGGGGCCGGCCGGTCCACGGCGACGACGCCCTGTACGAGCGGCTGTGCCTGGAGGCCTTCCAGTCGGGGCTGTCCTGGCTGACGATCCTGCGCCGGCGCGAGGGCTTCCGTAAGGCGTTCTCCGGCTTCTCCATCGCGGCGGTCGCCGAATTCGGCGTCGCGGACGCGGAGCGGCTGCTCGCCGACGAGGGGATCATCCGCAACCGGGCCAAGATCGAGGCGACCCTGGCCAACGCGAAGGTCCTCGCCGGCTGGGAGTCCGGCGAGCTGGACACCCTGATCTGGTCCCACGCCCCCGAGGAGCCCGGTCCCGCGCCGCTCACGGTCACCGAGGTCCCCGCGGTCACCCCTGAGTCCACCGCCCTCGCCAAGGCCCTCAAGAAGGCCGGCATCCGCTTCGTCGGCCCCACGACCGCCTACGCCCTGATGCAGGCGTGCGGGCTGGTCAACGACCACCTGGCAGCCTGCGCCCTGCGCGACCCGGCCTGAGGTCCTTCGGCGTCCACCCCGGGACGCACCCCCCTGCCCGGGCCGCACCGGACGGCTCACCGGCTCAGCGGCCGAGGTACTTCGGCGGCTGCTTCGCCAGGAACGCCTGGACGGCGATGGAGTGGTCCTCGGAGGCACCCGCACGGGTCTGCAGGACGTCCTCGTGCACCAGGGACTCCGCGAGGGTGTGGGAGGCGCCGTACGCCAGGGACTCCTTCAGGGAGGCGTAGGCGACCGTCGGGCCGGCGGCCAGTGCGCGGGCCACGGCCTCCGCCTCGGCGTGCAGCGACTCCGACGGCACCAGGCGGTTGACGATGCCGAGCTCGTACGCCTCCTGCGCCTTGATCGAACGCGGGAAGAGCAGCAGGTCCGAGGCGCGGGAGGCGCCGATCAGGCGGGGCAGCGTCCACGAGACCCCCGAGTCGGCGGTGAGCGCCACCCCGGCGAACGAGGTGTTGAACGAGGCGGTGTCGGCGACGACGCGGAAGTCGGCCGCCAGCGCGAAGCCGAAGCCGGCCCCGGCCGCGACGCCGTTGACGCCGGCCACCACGGGCTTGGGCATCTCGGTGAGGGCCCGCACGATCGGGTTGTAGTGCTCCTTGACCGTGTTCATGGTCAGCGAGGAGCCCGTCTCGCGGTCCGAGGCGAGGTTCCCGATGTGCTCCTTGAGGTCCTGGCCGACGCAGAAGGCCCGGTCGCCGGCGGCGGTCAGCAGGACCGCCCGGACCGCGGTGTCCCCGGCCGCCGCCTCCGCCGCGTCGCGCAGGGCGACCTTGGCCTCGGTGTTCATCGCGTTCATCGCGTCGGGACGGTTGATCGTGATGGTCGCGAGTCCGTCGGTCACTTCGTAGAGCACACTGTCGGCCATGGCAGGGGGTCCCCCTTCGTCGCAGGCTTGGCTACCGGTCGGTACCGTCCGGTGCAAGGGCCAGCATGGCGGACCGGACGCGGAGCGCACATGTGATGTGTGTCAAAGAAACCGCAAGCGGTTCCCCAGGTGCGGCGGCGAAGTATCGCAGGCGGATCCCCGAAATGAGTGGTTTTGGTCGAGCGCGTTGCCGAAGCGTTCCCGGGTGATGTTGGTCATCGGGTCCTGACATGCGGGATAATGGCTGGGAAGCAATGTGTTCGATGCCGGGTACTAGGCGCCTGAATGGGGCCGTCGGCGACGATGAGCTGGTTTCAGGAAGGGGAACGAGCATGGCGGCCATGAAGCCGCGGACGGGCGACGGCCCGCTCGAGGTCACCAAGGAGGGGCGGGGCATCGTCATGCGCGTACCGCTCGAGGGCGGCGGTCGGCTTGTCGTCGAGCTGACCCCCGATGAGGCGGACGCCCTGGGTGACGCCCTGAAGAAGGTCGTCGGCTGATCCGCTGACAGCACTTCCACCTTCTGCTTTCGCATTCTCTGCGCTGCCCCGACCGCGATCCGCGGCCGGGGCAGCGTTGTGTCGTGTCCGAGGACCCGCAGCCCCAGTGGAGCCGCACGTGACCTTCTCCCCGCCCGCGCCGCCGGCGTACGCGGACTGCACCCCCCGCCAGAAGGCGGCCCGCCTGCTGTCGGACGTGCTGGCGCCGGCGAACCTGGTGGTCGCGCTGCTCCTGCTCGTCGGCCTGCACAGCACCGGGTCGTGGACGGGCCTGGGCTGGGGCCTGCTGGCCGCCCTGTTCTGCGGTGTCGTCCCGATCGGCATCATCGCCGTCGGGGTCCGGCGCGGGGCGCTGACCGACCAGCACATCCGGATCCGGCGCCAGCGGGTCGCCCCGATGGCCCTGAGCCTGCTCTCGGTCCTGGCCGGGGTGGCCCTCCTGCGCCACCTCGGAGCCCCCGCGCAGGTCTTCGCGCTCGTCGTCGCGATGCTCGTGGGACTGCTCTCGTCCCTGCTGGTGACGGTGGCCTGGCAGATATCCGTCCACATGTCCGTGGCCGGCGGCACCGTGATGATCCTGCTGCTCGTCTTCGGCCCGCCGGCGCTCCCGGCGGCGCTGGTCGCCGCCGCCGTCGGCTGGTCCCGCCTGGCGCTGCGGGCGCACACGCCGGCCCAGCTGCTCGCCGGCACCGCGCTGGGCGGTACGGCGGCCCTCACCTTCACGCTCCTGACCTGACCCGGTCCGGGTCGATCCGGCCGGCGCCGCCCACCCGCCGGGGTGGGGCGCCGTCAGCGGCGCACGGCGCAGAGGAGCCCGTCGCCCACCGGCAGCAGCGCGGCCTCCAGCGCGGGGCTCTCCCGGACGCTGCGCAGCAGTTCGCGCACGCGGAGCACTTCGACCGGCTGGGCCGCGGAGTCGACCGTACGGCCGTCGGAGAAGACCCCCTCGAAGCACACCAGCCCCCCTGGGCGCAGCAGGCGCAACGATTCGGCGAGGTAGTCCAGGGACTCGGTCGGGTCGCCGTCGCAGAAGACGAGGTCGTAGCCGCCGTCGGCGAGGCGGGGCAGGACGTCGAGTGCGCGGCCGGGGATGAAGCGGGCGCGGTTGCCCGCGAAGCCGGCGGCGCGGAAGGCCTGGCGGGCGAAGGCCTGCCGGTCGGCCTCGGGATCGACCGTGGTCAGGACCCCGTCGGGGCGCATCCCGTGCAGGAGGTGGATGCCGGAGACGCCGGTTCCGGTACCGATCTCGGCGACCGCCTTGGCGTCCGCGGTCGCGGCCAGCAGGCGCAGCGCGGCGCCGGTCCCGGGGGAGACGGAGCGCAGGCCCGCTTCCCTGGACCGATCGCGGGCCCATCGCAGAGCGTCGTCCTCGGCGACAAACGCGTCGGCGAACGCCCAGCTCGTCTGCCGGTTGCCGGTAATGACCCTCTCCTGTCCCCATAGTTGGCGCAACGGTGACTGTATCCGCTGACGTCGGGAACCCGCAGATGGGACCGGGCGTTGTGAGGGGTGGAGGCGGGACGAGAAGGACGGCGCCGGGCAGATCGGCGGCGGGGACCGCCCTGGGCCTAAGGCTTGCGTAAAGATACTGCAAAAACCCTTATCCGGAGCTGACAGAGGGGGTGGCTATGGTAGGGACTCCACTGGACACCACCAGAGCCGACAGGGGAGGTGCGGCTGCGCCTGTGGATCGTCGGGGCGTGTTCAGGCGCCTCTTCTGGTCGGCGGGTGAGCCGAAATCCGTGACCGACATTGCTGACCGCTTCCACACCGCAGACACCGCAACCACCGCGACCTTTGCCGCAGATGCGGGATCGCAGGCGTGGACCCCTCCCTCGTGGGAGGAGATCGTCAGCACGCACAGCGCGCGGGTCTACCGCCTCGCCTACCGCCTGACGGGCAACCAGCACGACGCCGAGGACCTGACCCAGGAGGTCTTCGTCCGCGTCTTCCGCTCGCTGTCCACCTACACGCCCGGCACCTTCGAGGGCTGGCTGCACCGCATCACCACGAACCTCTTCCTGGACATGGTCCGCCGCAAGCAGCGGATCCGCTTCGACGCGCTCGCCGACGACGCCGCCGAGCGGCTGCCGAGCCGTGAGCCGTCTCCCCAGCAGGTCCTGCACGACACGCACTTCGACGCGGACGTGCAGCAGGCGCTGGACACCCTCGCCCCCGAGTTCCGGGCGGCCGTGGTGCTGTGCGACATCGAGGGCCTGTCCTACGAGGAGATCGCCGCGACGCTCGGCGTGAAGCTCGGCACCGTGCGCAGCCGTATCCACCGAGGCCGCTCGCACCTGCGCAAGGCGCTCAGGCACCGGTCGCCCGCGGCTCGTGCCGAGCGGACCCTGGCGGGCGTGGCGACGGGAGCGCCGGACGCCGGGAGAGAGGGCGGGGCCGAGTGACCGGAGCCAGTCCGTCCCCCGCAGAACAGCACCTCGGTGACCGGCTAGCCGCCCTCGTGGACGGGGAGTTGAAGCACGACGCGCGCGAGCGGGTCCTCGCGCACCTGGCGACCTGCGCCAAGTGCAAGGCGGAGGCCGACGCACAGCGCCGTCTGAAGACCATGTTCGTGGAGAGCGCGCCGCCGCCGCTGTCCGCGGGCCTGCTCGCGCGCCTCCAGCAGCTCCCGGGAGGCGCGCTCGACGGCCCGTCCGGACCCGCGGGGCCGGGGCCCGGCTCCGCCCGGCCCGACCCCTTCGAGGCCTTCGCGTACGCGCTGCCCGTGGCCGCCGCCCGCCCGCAGCAGGAGGGCTTCCGCATCCACGAGGTGGGCCGTCCCCGGCGCCGGTTCGCCTTCGTCGCCGCCGGAGCGGTGTCGCTGGCCGCCCTCGCGCTGGGAGGCACGATGCCGCTGGAGGGCACCGAGCCGATCGTCCGGGGCGATTCCCCGGCGCCCACCTCCAGACCCGGCCCCGCGCTGCCCGTGAGCGACGCGGCCGCCCGTGAACGGCCGCCCACTCCGGCGGCCGTACCGACCCTCCTGACGGCCGTGGCGAGCCCGCCGGCGCCGCCCAAGCCCTCGCCGCCGGTCTCGGCGCGCCCGGTCTCCCTGATGCGCTGACCGGCGACCTGGTTGAATCGGCCGGACATGCGCACAGGTACGCGGGGAGCGCCCATGGCCGACAGGCAGCAGACCGAACCGGCTCCGCAGTGGTGGAGCCGGCCCGAGGGCACGGCCGACGGCCGTCGCGACGGGGTCCCGACCCCGCGGCCCGGGGCCGCGGGCGAAGCCGGCGGCGCGGTCGGTGGCACGCCCGCCGGTGAAGGCGAGGAGGACGGGGCCGCCGGGCAGGCGGCGGCCCCACCCCCGGAGACCGCCCCCGCCCCGGAGGCGCCGGTCCGCGAGGTCCGGTACGACCCCTGGGGCGAGCGGCCCCTCCAGGTCGTGGACCGTGGCCAGGACCGGCGCGGGTTCCGGCTGTGGCAGGTGGCGGCCCTCGCCGCGGGAACGGCCCTGCTCGCGGGCGGAATCGGCGGCTACGTCGGCGTGCTCGCCGAGCGGCAGAGCAGCACGAGGCTGGAGCTGCCCCAGGCGGCCGTGGCGGACAAGGGCCGCGCGCCCGACAGCGTCGCCGGGATCGCGGCCGCCGCACTGCCCGGAGTGGTGACCCTGCACGTGCGCGGCGCCAAGAGCAGCGGCACCGGCACCGGCTTCGTACTGGACCCGCAGGGGCACATCCTGACCAACAACCACGTGGTCGCCGACGCCAGGGAGATAGCGGTCACCTTCAGCACCGGCGAGAGCGTCACCGCCGAGCTGGTCGGCCGCGACTCCGGCTACGACCTGGCCGTGGTCAAGGTCAGCGGCGTGCGCGGGCTGCGCCCGCTCAGCCTGGGGAACTCCGAGAACGTGAAGGTCGGCGACCCGGTCGTGGCCATCGGCGCACCCTTCGACCTCTCCAACACGGTCACCGCCGGCATCATCAGCGCCACCGGCAGGCCCGTCACCGCCGGCGGCGACAAGGGAGACGGCAGCGACATCAGCTACGTCGACGCCCTCCAGACCGACGCCCCCATCAACCCGGGGAACTCCGGCGGCCCCCTCCTCGACGCCCGCGCGCACGTGGTCGGCATCAACAGCGCGATCCGCGGCGCCGACAAGGACGACCCCGACCGGCAGGGCGGCTCGATCGGCCTCGGCTTCGCCATCCCCATCAACCAGGGCAAGCGCGTCGCGGAAGAGCTCATCGCCACCGGCCGCGCCACGCATCCCGTCATCGGCGTCACCCTCGACATGGACTACACGGGTGACGGAGCCCGGGTGGGGGACAAGGGCGAGGACGGCAAGCCGTCCGTGACCCCCGGCGGACCGGGCGCACGCGCCGGGATCAGGCCCGGTGACGTGATCACCAAGGTCGACGGCCAGCGGGTCCGCGGCGGCGACGAGCTGATCATCAAGATCCGGGCCCACCGCCCGGGCGATCCGCTCACCCTGACCGTGCTGCGCGACGGCCGGGAGCGCACGCTGGGCGTGGTCCTCGGGTCGGCGAACGGCTCATGACCCCGCGGCGGCCGGGAGTGAAACCGGCACGGGGCCGGGACGTGTGTAGGGGCCCGCGGGCAAGGGCGGGTACCGTGTGTCGGGGCCCCGCAGTGACAGAGAGCCGAGGAGCGGCAAGGTGTTCAACGACATAGGCGCACTCGAACTCGTCACGATCGTGGTTCTGGCCATCCTCGTCTTCGGCCCGGAGAAGCTGCCGAAGGTCATCCAGGACGTCACGGGCTTCATCCGCAAGGTCCGTGCCTTCTCCGACAGCGCCAAGCAGGACATCCGCTCCGAACTCGGGCCGGAGTTCAAGGACTTCGAATTCGAGGACCTGAATCCGAAGACCTTCATCCGCAAGCAGCTGACGGAGAACGAGGACCTCAGGGAGATCCGTACCAGCTTCGATCTCCGCAAGGAGCTGAACGACGTCACCGACGCCGTCAACAACCCGGAGCCCGGTCCCGCCCCGGCCCCGCCGTCCGGCGCCGCCGTCGGCGCGGACCTGCTGAAGAAGCCCACGGCCCCGGCCTCCGAGCCGCGCGTACGCTTCGACGCCGACGCCACCTGACCCAGCCTGCCCGGCGATCCGGGGTCCGGTGGCTATCCTCCATCTGTCCGGATCGCGGGACGCCCGAGGGAGGGGGTCCCCCCAGCACAGCGAGGGGGAGGGCCGTTCCGGACCCCACGGAACGAGAGGCCGCCCAGATGGAGACGACGAGCAGCAGCCTGGTAGGCGCGCAGACCGCCGAGGCACCCGCCGCCGCGGACCCCGCGCAGGAACCGCATACCAGCCCGCATACGAGCCCGCATACCGGCGACCGTGCCGAGGGGCAGCAGCCGGAGGCAGCCGCCCCCGTGCCGGCGGCCCGCCGGACGGTCGAGGGCTTCCTGGCCGCTGACTTCCCCTGGTACGGGCTGGACGGAGCCTTCACCGGCCCGCGCTGGCTCATGCAGGTCGGCACCGCCGCCGACGGAACGGTCGAGCACGGCTCCACCGGCCACGGCGACGAGCCGTCCGCCCGGGGCGAGATCGCCACGGGCGAGAAGGAGCGCTTCGCGGTGGTCATCACCGTGGCGAGCAACCCGCTGCGCCGCAGCGGCGACGGAACCGGAGTCCTGGAGGCCACCTCGGTCTCCTCGGCGGCCTGGCTGGCCGGCTCCGGGCTGCTGGCCTACAGCTGGCCCGGACAGATGGACCACGCCCTGCGCGACGACTGGCTCGACCAGCAGACCGAGGCCGCGTGGGAGCTCGCCGACGACCTCGACGGCGAGGACTGGTCCACGCTGTCCCTGCCGGTGGACGGCGAGCCGACCACCTTCCACTACC
This sequence comes from Streptomyces sp. TN58, assembly GCF_001941845.1. Lineage (NCBI taxonomy): Bacteria > Bacillati > Actinomycetota > Actinomycetes > Kitasatosporales > Streptomycetaceae > Streptomyces > Streptomyces sp. TN58. The sequence continues at coordinate 4,788,933 of NZ_CP018870.1, forward strand.
GCGAGTCCGAGTCCGGCTGGGTGCTCGCCGGCTCCACCGGCAGCGGCGTGCACCTGGGCGCCTACGGGCGCGGCATGAGCGCCTACGGCCTCGGCTTCTCGGCGATCTCCGACCTCGGCACGTACGAGTAGCCGCACCGGCCGGGCCGGGACCGCGGCACCGGACACGGGTACGGAGAAGGGCACCGCCGGCCGGCGGTGCCCTTCTCCTCGCGAAGCGGTGACCAGTACGTGTCGCGCCCTAGAACTTGTTGCGCGGGGTGATGCCCAGCGACATGCCCGACAGGCCGCGTGCCCGGCCGCCCAGCTTGCCCGCGATCGCGCGCAGGGCCGCACCGGCCGGCGAGTCCGGGTCGGACAGGACGACGGGCTTGCCCTCGTCGCCGCCCTCGCGCAGCCGGACGTCGATCGGGATCTGGCCCAGCACCGGCACCGTCGCGCCGACCGTCTTGGTCAGCCCGTCGGCGACCTTCTGGCCGCCGCCGGAGCCGAAGACGTCCACCATCTCGTCGCAGTGCGGGCACGGCAGGCCCGACATGTTCTCGACGACGCCGACGATCTTCTGATGGGTCTGCACGGCGATCGAGCCGGCCCGCTCGGCCACCTCCGCCGCGGCCTGCTGCGGGGTGGTGACCACCAGGATCTCGGCGTTCGGCACAAGCTGCGCCACCGAGATCGCGATGTCGCCCGTACCGGGCGGCAGGTCCAGCAGCAGCACGTCCAGGTCGCCCCAGAAGACGTCGGCCAGGAACTGCTGGAGGGCCCGGTGCAGCATCGGCCCGCGCCACACGACCGGAGCGTTGCCCGGGGTGAACATGCCGATGGAGATGACCTTCACGCCGTTCGCGGACGGCGGCATGATCATGTTCTCGACCTGGGTGGGCCGGCCGTCCACGCCCAGCATGCGCGGCACGCTGTGGCCGTAGATGTCCGCGTCGACCACGCCGACCTTCAGGCCGTCCGCCGCCATCGCCGCGGCCAGGTTCACCGTGACCGACGACTTGCCGACGCCGCCCTTGCCGGAGGCGACCGCGTACACGCGGGTCAGCGAACCCGGCTTGGCGAAGGGCACCTCGCGCTCGGCGGTCCCGCCGCGCAGCGTGGCCGCCAGGTCCTTGCGCTGCTCGTCGCTCATCACGTCGAGGGACACGGCGACGGAGGTGACGCCCGCGACCTTCTCGACGGCCTCGGTGACGTTCTTGGTGATGGTCTCGCGCATGGGGCAGCCCGACACCGTGAGGTAGACCGTGACGGCGACCGCGCCGCCGTCGCCGATCTCCACCGATTTGACCATGCCGAGCTCGGTGATCGGCCGGTGGATCTCGGGGTCGTTCACCGTCGCCAGAGCGTCCAGGATCGCGTCCTGCTCAGGCACGGCGGCGGAGCTTGTGTCGGTAGCCATGCCCCGATGGTACGGCTCGGTAGCACGCCTCAGGAAAGCCCGTCAGCGGTCGCCTTCATCACGTTCCGCCGGGAATAGACGGCGCTCGTCCATCTCCTTGATCAGGTCCTGGAACTCCGACCTGATCCAGTCGCGGGTGGCGACCTCGCCCAGACCCATCCGCAGCGCCGCGATCTCCCGCGTCAGGTACTCCGTGTCGGCGATGGACCGCTCGTTCTGCTTGCGGTCCTGCTCGTGGGTGACCCGGTCGCGGTCGTCCTGCCGGTTCTGCGCCAGCAGGATCAGCGGGGCGGCGTAGGAGGCCTGGAGCGACAGCATCAGGGTCAGGAAGATGAAGGGGTACTTGTCGAAGCGCAGGTCGTCGGGCGCGAAGACGTTCCACAGCACCCACACGATGATGACCAGCGTCATCCAGACGATGAACCGGCCCGTGCCCAGGAACCGGGCCACCCGCTCGGACAGCCGCCCGAAGGCCTCCGGATCGTATTCGGGCAGCAGGGACCGGCGCGGCGCCCGCGGCAGGTCCAGCCGGACCCTCGGACGCGCCAGCGCGCTCGACCCGGCCGGGGAGGACTTCCCCGCCCGTTCGGCCAGACGTTCCGCCGCGTCCGACGCATGCCCGTGCTCGCGCCCCGCGTGCTGCCGCGCCTGTTCGCGCCGCTCCCGGATCTGCTCCCGGCGCCGCTCGCGGCCCTGCTCGCCGCGCCCCCGCTCACTGGCCACGCAGCGCCTCCTCGGAATGGAAGTCCGTCTCACGCCAGTCGTCCGGCAGGAGGTGGTCCAGTACGTCGTCGACCGTCACCGCCCCCAGCAGCGATCCGCCCTCGTCGACCACCGGCACCGCGACCATGTTGTAGGCGGCCAGGTGCGTGGTCACCGCCGGCAGCGAGGCGTCGGGCCGCAGCGGCGGCAGGTCGGTGTCCACGATCGAGCTGACCAGGGTGAACGGAGGATCCCGCAGCAGCCGCTGGAAGTGCACCGTACCCAGGTACTTGCCCGTCGGCGTCTCGTCCGGCGGCCGGCACACGTACACCTGCGCCGCCAGCGCCGGCGACAGGTCCGCCTGCCGTACCCGGGCCAGCGCGTCCGCGACCGTCGCGTCCGGGCGCAGCACGATCGGCTCGGTCGTCATCAGACCGCCGGCGGTGTTCTCCTCGTAGGACAGCAGGCGGCGCACGTCGGCCGCGTCGTCGGGCCGCATCAGCGTCAGCAGCCGCTCCTTGTCGTCCTCCGGCAGCTCGGAGAGCAGGTCGGCGGCGTCGTCGGGGTCCATCGCCTCCAGGACGTCGGCGGCGCGTTCCTCCTTGAGCTTGCCGAGGATCTCCACCTGCTCGTCCTCGGGCAGCTCCTCCAGGACGTCCGCGAGCCGGTCGTCGTCGAGGGCGTTGGCCACCTCGGCGCGCCGCTTCGGCGTCAGGTGGTGGAGCACGTTCGCCACGTCGGCGGGGCGCATCTGCTCGAAGGTGGCGACGAGGTTCTCGGCGCCCTGTCCGTGCTCCTCCAGTGAGAAGCCCGTCACGGCCGACCACTCCACGGTCAGGGCCTCGCCGCGCCGGCGCAGCGCCCCCGACTTGCCCTTGCGTACGAAGATCCGGTCGATCTCCCAGTCCCGGCGGGCCGGCAGCTGCTGGATGGCCACGTCCAGGACGGTGACCTCCTCGCCGCTGGCGACGAGCGTCACCCGCCGGTCCAGCAGCTCGCCCAGGACCAGGCGTTCGGTGGGTCGCTGCTCGAAGCGCCGCATGTTGATCACGCCGGTGGTGATGACCTGGCCGGACTCGACACCGGTGACCCGGGTCATCGGCAGGAAGACCCGCCGCCGGCTGACCACCTCGACCACCAGGCCCAGCAGCCGGGGCGGGCGGCCGCCGACCCGGAGCATCGCGACGAGGTCGCGGACCCGGCCGACCTGGTCGCCGTTGGGATCGAAGACGGGCACACCCGACAGATGCGAGACGAAGATCCGCGGGGCGCCTGCAGCCATCCGAGCGCCTCCTCCAGCGTCTGTCGACAGTCGTGCCGCCCCTCAGGCTAGCCCGTGCCCGGGGAAAGCGTCCTGGTGGGCAGGTCCGCCCGGGGCCCGGCGGAGGGCGGGGAGCGGTCGCGGGCCGCGACACGCGGGCGGGTACGCTGCCTGCTGGCCGCAGACGACCGACGAGAGGCACCTGCCCGTGACCGCCTACTTCCCCGCCGCGCGGCTGCGCCGGGCGGCCGTCATCGGTGCGCTGTGCGCGGGCCTCGCCGTGACCGGTACGGGCTGTGGGGACGACCCGGACGAGGGCACGAACGGCGTCGGCAAGCTGTCCGCCGACAAGATCGAGGCGAAGGCGAAGGCGGCCGCGACCGAAGCCGAATCGGTGCACCTGTCCGGCACGCTGGTCAGCGGCGGCAAGTCCTTCACCTTGGACATGCGCCTGAAGTCGGACGGCGGCTCCGGCGAGGTGAAGTCGAAGGAGGACACCTTCCAGCTGCTGCGGGTGGGCGAACAGCTCTACCTGAAGGCCAGCGCGGCGTTCTGGGGCCAGTCCGACTCGGCCGGCAAGCTCGGCGACAAGTACGTGAAGGTTCCCGAGGGCGACCCCTCCTACAAGCAGTTCCGCGGCTTCACCGACATGGACGTCCTGCTCGACGGGCTGCTGGGCCTGGAGGGCAAGCTCGCCAAGGGCTCCTACACCAAGGTCGGCAGCACCCGCGCGGTCCAGGTCACCGCCGACGAGGGCAAGGGGGGCAAGCTCTCGGTATCCTTGGAGGGCACCCCGTACCCGCTGCTCATGGAGCGCGCCGGGGGTGCCGGCCGGGTGGAACTCGCGGAATGGGGCAAGCCGTTCCAGCTCGATCCGCCCGCGCAGGACCAGACGGTCGACTACGGCAGCCAGTTGCCGACGACCAAGGGGGAGGGCGGCGAGCCCGCCCCGGCCCCCTCCAAGGGCTCGGGCCAGGGGGCGAACCCCACCAAGCCCTGAGCCGCCCCGACCCCCGCGAAGCGCCTTCGGCCTGCCGGCGGGGCGACAGGGCGCGCAGGCCGCCCCACCACAGCGGGAGGAATCGTGACCCGCAAGATCAGGAAGAACTCCGTCCGCCTCTGCATCGCGGCGATCGCGGCGTCGGCCGCCGCGGCCGGGGGAGGCGCCTTAGGGGGTGTCCCCGCCGCGACGGCGACCGCGCCGTTCAGCACCGGGGTGAACTCCGCCCCGTTCGTCGAGGACCCGGGCGGGGACGAGGGCACGGAGCCCCCGGGAGAGCCCGACGCGCAGAGGGTCCGGACGGCTGAGCCGACCGAGCCGCCCGAAGAACCCTCTCCGGAGCCGACCGAGCCGCCCGAAGAACCCTCTCCGGAGCCGACCGAGCCGAACGAGCCGAACGAGCCGACGGAGCCCTCGCCGGAGCCTGAGGAGCCACCGACGGAGCCGCCTTCGCCGGATCCGACCGAGCCGCCTGAGGAGCCGCCGCCGGATCCGACCGAGCCGCCGGATCCGACCGAGCCGCCCGAGGAGCCGCCGCCGGATCCCGACGATCCCCCGTTCGACATCCCCACGAAGGCCCCGCCGAACCCCTACGAGCAGCAGGACCCCCCTGAGGAGGATTCCAGCGGAGAGGAGTGACGCGTACCGCGACGGCCGGCCGGGACACGGAGAGGTGCGCCGGACACCCCCTAACCCCGGGCGGCCTTCCTCCGCTTGAGCAGAAGCTTCGGCAGGGCCGCCGGCACCGGCCTGCGGGTCGTCGCCGGGGAGCCGAGCGGCGCCGCGGCCAGTGAGCCGTCGGGCAGCCCGGACCGCACCGATTCCGGCTCCAGCCTGAGCAGTCGGCACTCCCGGGCCCACCGCTCGGTCATGGCCTCCGAGTCGGGCGCGTTCAGCCGCTTGCCCTTGAGCTCCGCCACGGCCGCCTGCCACTGCTCGCCGCGGGGCGGGAGCTCGCGTACGGTCGCCGTCCAGGCCACCAGGCGGCCGCCCTTGTCCTTGCTCCGCACGGTCACCTCGGCGCTCGCGCCGTCCGCCAGCCCCGGGAACGGCTGTTCGCCGGGCCCGTCGCCCAGTACGTGCGCGGCGCCGTCCACCCAGGCGTGCCACAACGCGCGGTCGGCCCCGGCGCCGCGGACCCAGATCAGGCCGGACTTCTTGGTGGCCTCCTCGACGAGGGCCAGGTCGAGCGTGCTGAGAGTCATGCGCACAGGGTAGGGGGTCGCTGCGCGGCCCCTACAGCCAGCCGTTGCGGCGCAGCGCCCGGTGGATGGTGAAGCAGGCGCCGAAGATCGTCGCCATCACCATCGGGTAGCCGTACTCCCAGCGGAGCTCGGGCATGTGGTCGAAGTTCATCCCGTACACCCCGCAGATCATCGTCGGCACGGCGATGATGGCCGCCCAGGAGGTGATCTTGCGCATGTCCTCGTTCTGGGCGACCGTCGCCTGCGCGAGGTTGGCCTGCAGGATCGAGTTCAGGAGTTCGTCGAAGCCCACCACCTGCTCGTGCACCCGCGCGAGGTGGTCGGCCACGTCCCGGAAGTACTTCTGGATGTCCGGGTCCACCAGCCTCATCGGCCGCTCGCTCAGCAGCTCCATCGGCCGCAGCAGCGGCGAGACCGCCCGCTTGAACTCCAGCACCTCGCGCTTGAGCTGGTAGATCCGGCCCGCGTCGCCGCCGCGCGCGCGGCCCTTGGCGGGGGCAGCGAAGACCTCGCTCTCCACCTCGTCGATGTCGTCCTGCATCGCCGCCGCGACCGCGATGTAGCCGTCGACGACGTGGTCGGCGATGGAGTGCAGGACGGAGGAGGGCCCCTTGGACAGCAGCTCCGGGTCGTCCTGGAGGCGGTGGCGCAGTCCCTTGAGGGAGCCCTGGCCGCCGTGCCGGACGGTGATGACGAAGTCGGGGCCGGTGAAGCACATCACCTCGCCCGTCTCCACCACCTCGCTGGTGGGGGTCAGTTCGGCGTGCTCCACGTAGTGGATCGTCTTGAAGACGGTGAAGAGGGTGTCGTCGTAGCGCTCCAGCTTCGGCCGCTGGTGCGCGTGCACCGCGTCCTCCACGGCCAGCGGGTGCAGCCCGAAGGTGGCGGCGATCCCCGCGAACTCGGCCTCCGTCGGCTCGTGCAGGCCGATCCAGGCGAAGCCGCCGTCCTCGCGGACCCGGCGGATCGCCTCACGGGGCGTCAGACACGCCGGGCCCAGCACCCGGCGGCCGTCGCGGTACACGGCGCAGTCGACCACCGCGCTGCTCGCCGACGGGTCGCGGGTCGCGTCGTAGCCGGGCTGTACGGGGGTGGACTTGCGCAGGGACGGGCGTACGGCCGCACGCAGGTAGGGCAGCATCGACATGGCAGGCTCCTTCGCACGCACGGCTGCGGACCGTACGGGTGGGAGACCCTCCGGCACGCGGGGCGGGCAGGCCCGGACAGGCGGGAGGGAACAGGACGGGAGGACAACGTTCTGCCGTCGCTCTTCTACTGATCAGAAGATCACAGAGGGCGGGAAGCGCCCGCCGGAGAAGCGGAAGAGCGATTGGTACTGCACGATCGACTTCGGTCCATCGCAGCCCCACCTCCTCCGGCCGGTCCCCCGTGGGGGAGGTCCTGTCTCCGGAGCCTTGAAACAACGCTTCTGCGTGCGGCCCCGAACAGCTGTCAACACTATCAGCCGACGGATGGTCAAGACCCGCCCTTTACCCGTCTCATACGAGTTCTATGCTCGCTGCATGGCAGAAATTCTGGCCCTCGTGGAGGCCCGGCTGCGTACCGCGTTCGGTGAACCCGACGCCCGCGCCGCCGTCACCTTCCTGGGCACCGACCGCATCGAGGTACTCCGTTTCGCCGAGGGCGACCTCCTGCGGTACGCGACCCTCGGCATGTCCGCGAACCCGATGACCGATCCGACCGCCGTGGTCGCCGACCCCGTGCGCGGCCCGCGCGCCGAACTGGTGCTCACCGTACGGGCGGGGCTGGCCGACACCGACAAACTGCTCAGGCCGCTCGCGGTGATGGCCGCCTCCCCGCAGGTCGAGGGGCTGGTCGTGGCCCCGGGCGCCTCGCTGGACGTGGGCGGGCCGCTGTGGGAGGGGGCGCCGTTCAGCTCCGTCCTGGTGGCCGAGCCGGGCGGTCTGGTCGAGGACCTGGAGCTCGACGAGCCCATGGACCCGGTGCGGTTCCTGCCGCTGCTGCCGATGACGGCGAACGAGGCGGCGTGGAAGCGGGTCCACGGCGCGGCCGCGCTCCAGGAGCGCTGGCTCGCGCGCGGGACGGACCTGCGGGACCCTCTGCGTAGCGCTGTCGCACTGGACTGACAGCCCGGACGGGTGACCGCGCCTTGACTGGCGGCCGGGCGGGGAGGAGCGTGGCTACCTATGAGGGGTGAACCAACTTGCCCGAAGTGCGGTGGCCGGGTCAGGGCGCCCGGACTCTTCTCCGACTCCTGGCAGTGCGCGGTGCACGGCGCCGTCCACCCCCTGCAGCCCGTCATCCCGCCGAGCGTGGAGGGCCTGGGCGTGGTCGTGCACCGCGCGCGGGTGCCCGTGTGGATGCCGTGGCCGCTGCCGCTGGGGTGGCTGTTCACCGGAGTGGCGTCCGCCGGTGACGACCGCAGCGGGGGCAGGGCGACGGTGGTCGCCTGCTCGGGTCCCGGACCGGTGGGCGGCATGGGCGAGCTGCTGCTGATCGCGGAGGAGCTGGGCGTCGGGCTGGGCGCGCGGTACGCGGGGATCGACGGTCTCGATCCGGGCCCGTCCATCGACATGGCCGGGCCGCCCCACACCAAGGTGGTCGCGGCGGGCCGGCCGACACCGCTGTGGAACGTGGCCGGAGCGCCGGACGACCGGGCCGTCTTCGCCGGCGAGGCGCGCGGCCTGTGGCTGTGGGCGATCGTGTGGCCGCAGCAGTCGGGCCTCCTGCTGTACGACGAGCTGGTCCTGACCGACCTGCGCGAGGGGGGCGCCGAGGTCGAGCTCCTGCCGTGCGGGGCGCTGAGCCCGCGCATCCTGGGCCCGGCGTAGACCGCCAACCGGGCGGAAGGGGGCCCTACGCCCGGTTATCCTGGAGTGTCCTCCCGCCCGTACGTACGACCCATGGAGCCCCGCTGTGCGCATCGACCTGCACGCGCACTCCACGGCGTCCGACGGTACGGACACCCCCGCCGAGCTGGTGCGCAACGCCGCCGCTGCCGGGCTGGACGTGGTCGCGCTGACCGACCACGACACCGTCGGCGGGTACGGCGAGGCCCTTGCGGCGCTTCCCGCCGGACTGACGCTGGTGACCGGTGCGGAGCTGTCCTGCCGGCTCGACGGGATCGGCGTCCACATGCTCGCCTACCTCTTCGACCCCGAGGAGCCCGAGCTCGCCCGTGAGCGGGAACTCGTCCGGGACGACCGGGTCCCGAGGGCCCGGACCATGGTCGGCAAGCTCCAGGACCTCGGCGTGGACGTCACCTGGGAGCAGGTGGCGCGGATCGCCGGGGACGGCTCGGTCGGACGGCCCCACATCGCCACCGCCCTCGTCGAGCTGGGCGTCGTGCCCACCGTCTCGGACGCCTTCACGCCGGACTGGCTCGCCGACGGCGGCCGGGCGTACGCCGAGAAGCACGAACTCGACCCCTTCGACGCCGTACGCCTGGTCAAGGCGGCCGGCGGTGTCACCGTCTTCGCGCACCCCGCCGCCGTCAAGCGCGGCCGGTGCGTGCCGGAGTCCGCGATAGCCGCGCTGGCGGCGGCGGGCCTGGACGGCATCGAGGTGGACCACATGGACCACGACGCCGACACCCGTGCGCGGCTGCGCGGCCTGGCGGCGGACCTCGGGCTGCTCACCACCGGTTCCAGCGACTACCACGGCAGCCGCAAGACCTGCCGTCTCGGCGAGCACACGACCGACCCCGAGATCTACGGCGAGATCACACGCCGTGCGACCGGGGCCTTCCCCGTGCCCGGCGCGGGCGGACGCGAGCGCTGACCGGCCGCGCTGCGGCCCGCTCCACCCCTCCCCACCTCTTCTTCGCGACACCCCTCTCTCCTGCAAGGCATCACTGTGTTCGACTTCGCCGTCTTCGGATCCCTTTTTCTCACCCTTTTTGTGATTATGGACCCGCCGGGCATCACGCCGATCTTCCTGGCGCTGACCTCCGGCCGTCCCGTCAAGGTGCAGCGCCGCATGGCCTGGCAGGCCGTCTGCGTGGCCTTCGGCGTCATCGCGGTCTTCGGCGTCTGCGGTCAGCAGATCCTCGACTACCTGCACGTCTCCGTCCCGGCGCTGATGATCGCCGGCGGCCTGCTGCTCCTGCTGATCGCGCTCGACCTGCTCACCGGCAAGACCGACGAGCCCAAGCAGACCAAGGACGTGAACGTCGCCCTGGTCCCGCTCGGCATGCCGCTGCTGGCCGGACCCGGTGCGATCGTCTCGGTCATCCTGGCCGTGCAGAAGGCCGACGGGGCGGCCGGCCAGGTATCGGTCTGGGCCGCGATCATCGCCATGCACGCCGTGCTCTGGGTCACCATGCGCTACTCGCTGGTGATCATCCGGGTCATCAAGGACGGCGGTGTGGTCCTCGTGACCCGCCTCGCCGGCATGATGCTCTCGGCGATCGCCGTCCAGCAGATCATCAACGGCGTGCTCCAGGTGGTCCAGGGCGCCTGACCGCCCCCGCCGCCCGCCCGTCTGCACGTACGCGAACGCCCCCGCACCGGTTCGGTGCGGGGGCGTGGACGTTTCGCGCGGGGGAGCGTCAGGAAGACGCGCTCTCGGCCGGTCGGATCAGGATGCGCTGGCCGATCGACGCGGCCTGCTGCACGATCCGGTTGACGGAGGCCGCGTCCACGACGGTGCTGTCCACGGCGGTCCCGTCGACATCGTCCAGGCGCAGAATCTCGAAGCGCACGGGGCTTCTCCCTTCGTCAGTGTTCTCCTTGCACTGTGTCAACGAAGTGTAAGCCGCAATCATTCCCTACGCTAAGGAAATTTTTTCACTGGCTAACTACACCGGGGTGGTGGAGTCCCAGAACGAGGCCAGCGCGGCAGCCGTGGTCGCCGGGTCCTCGGCGTTCGGAGAGTGCTCGGTCCCCGGTACGACCACCCGCCGCGCGCCCAGCCGCTCGGCCATCGCGTCCAGCAGCGGCACCGGCCACGCGTAGTCCACGGACCCCGACAGCACCAGCTTCGGCAGGGCGATCCGGCTGAGCTCGTCCACCCGGTCGGGCTCGCAGATCAACGCCCGGCCCGTGACGATCAACTGCTCGGGCACCGTGGCCAGCCACCGCTCGCGCAGGAAGTCCGTCAGCTCGGGGGAGTCCCGGGCCGCGTCCTCGGGATCGTGCGCCCGCATCGCCGCCCAGATGCCCGGCATGTCGTCGCCCATCGCCTCCAGCGCGGCGACCAGCAGCTTCGTCCTCGCCTGCTGCTCCTCGGCGATGGCCGCCGGACCGCTGCTCAGCAGCGTCAGCGAGGCGAAGGGCGCCGGGTCGCGCAGTACGGCGGCCCGCGAGATCAGCCCGCCGAGCGAGTGGCCGACCAGGTGCACGGGACCCGCGCCCAGGGCCCGTACCTGCGCGAGGAGGTCGCGCGCCAGCTCCTCCAGGCCGTACGGCGACTCCTCGCGCGGACCGGGCGTCTCGTACTGGCCGCGCCCGTCGACGGCGACCACCCGGTAGCCGGCGGCGGCCAACGGCTCCAGCAGGGCGATGAAGTCCTCCTTGCTGCCCGTGAAGCCCGGGACCAGCAGGGCCGTACCCCGGACCGGCTCGCCGGCCTCGTGCACGGCGAAGGCACCGCGGTCGGTGGAGAGGCGGTACGCACGGGCGGCGGACGGCAGCGTAAGGCGCGGGGGCTTGCTCATGGCCCGAGGTTACCGGCCCGTAGCCCACGGCGCCGCCCGGGTACGCGGACGGCCCCGGCCTCCTCCGAAGGGGGCCGGGGCCGTCGGTGCTGTGCTGTGCTCCTACGCCTCCGGAGCGGCCGCGGCCTTGCGGGTGCGGGTCCGCTTCGGCTTGGCCGGGGCCTCCTCGGCCACGGCGGCGGCCTCCACGGCCGGAGCGGCGGCTGCGGCCTTGCGGGTGCGGGTCCGCTTCGGCTTGGCCGGGGCGTCCTCCGCTGCCGCGACGGTCTCGGCGGCCTCCACGACCGGAGCGGCCGCGGCCTTGCGGGTGCGGGTCCGCTTCGGCTTCGCCGGAGCCTCCTCGACAACGGCCACGGCAGCGGTCTCGGCCGCCGCGGCCTCGGCGACCGGGGTCACCGGAGCGGCCGTCGCCTTGCGGGTGCGCCGCGCCCTGACGGGCTCGACGGGCGGAGCCATCTGGAAGTCCGGCTCGGGGGCCGACGCCACGACCCGGCGCGGACGGCGCGCCCGCACGGGAGCCGGCTCGACGAGCGGAGCCATCTGGAAGTCCGGCTCCGGGGCGCTCTCCACGGCCTTGCGGACGCGGGCACGCCGCGGCTTGACCGGGGCCTCCTCGGCGACCGGGGCCACCGGAGCGGCCGCGGGAGCCGCGGCCACGACGGCCTCGACCACCGGAGCCTCGGCGACCGCCGGCGGGGCGGACTGCACCGGCACCGCACCCACACGGGTCCGGCGGCGGCGCGGCCTGCGCGGCTCGTCACCCGCGGCCGGCGCCTGCGGGGCCTCGGCCACCGGGGAGGCGGCCGAAGAGACCGCCTGCTCGGCGCCGACCTCGGACCCGCCCCGCGTACGGCGGCGCTGCCGCGGCGTACGCGTACGGGCCGGACGCTCCTCGGTCACCGTCGAAGCCTGCGCGGAGCGGCCGCCACGGCCACCGCGGCCGCCGGTCTCGCCCAGGTCTTCGAGCTCCTCGGCCTTCAGGCCGGCCCGCGTGCGCTCGGCGCGCGGCAGGATGCCCTTGGTGCCGGCCGGGATGTTCAGCTCCTCGAACAGGTGCGGCGACGTGGAGTACGTCTCGACCGGGTCGTGGAAGTCCAGCTCCAGCGCCTTGTTGATCAGCTGCCAGCGCGGGATGTCGTCCCAGTCGACCAGGGTGACGGCGGTGCCCTTGTTGCCCGCGCGGCCGGTACGGCCCACACGGTGCAGGAAGGTCTTCTCGTCCTCGGGCGTCTGGTAGTTGATGACGTGGGTCACACCCTCGACGTCGATGCCGCGCGCGGCGACGTCGGTGCACACCAGCACGTCGACCTTGCCGTTGCGGAACGCGCGCAGGGCCTGCTCACGGGCGCCCTGGCCCAGGTCGCCGTGGACGGCGCCGGACGCGAAGCCGCGCCGCTCCAGCTGCTCGGCGATGTCGGCCGCCGTGCGCTTGGTACGGCAGAAGATCATGGCGAGCCCGCGGCCCTCGGCCTGCAGGATGCGGGAGACCAGCTCCGGCTTGTCCATGTTGTGCGCACGGAAGACGTGCTGCGTGATGTTGGCGACGGTCGCGCCCTCGCCGTCCTCGGAGACGGCGCGGATGTGCGTCGGCTGCGTCATGTACCGGCGGGCCAGGCCGATGACCGCGCCCGGCATGGTCGCCGAGAACAGCATCGTCTGACGCTTGGCGGGCAGGTAGGCCATGATCTTCTCGACGTCGGGCAGGAAGCCCAGGTCGAGCATCTCGTCGGCCTCGTCCAGGACGAGCGCGCGGACGCGCGACAGGTCGAGCTTGCGCTGGCCGGCCAGGTCCAGCAGACGGCCGGGCGTGCCGACGATCACGTCGACGCCCTTGTTCAGGGCCTCGACCTGCGGCTCGTAGGCGCGGCCGCCGTATATGGCCAGGACGCGGACGTTGCGGACCTTGCCGGCGGTGAGCAGGTCGTTGGTCACCTGGGTGCACAGCTCGCGGGTCGGAACCACCACGAGGGCCTGCGGGGCGTCGGTCAGCTGGTCGGGCGTGGCCCGGCCGGCCTCGACGTCCGCGGGGACGACGACCCGCTCCAGCAGGGGAAGGCCGAAACCGAGCGTCTTGCCGGTTCCGGTCTTGGCCTGGCCGATGACGTCCGTGCCGGAAAGGGCGACGGGGAGGGTCATCTCCTGGATCGGGAAGGGGGACACGATGCCGACGGCCTCAAGGGCTTCGGCCGTCTCGGGAAAGATCCCGAGGTCTCGGAACGTAGTCAGGGTGCTGCCTCTTCTGTGAGACGCGGCGCGAGGCGGCGAGGGGGGTCCTACCGTGCTGTGCTTGCAGTACTGCCACGTACGAAGCTGCGCGGGACCACTGGCCTTCGCTCAAGCGCATCTGCCGCTGAGGGGGCCCCTCGTGGGAGGCGGTACGCATGGACGTACGCACCACACCGAGGGCGGTCGGTTGGAGCCGATCGGGCCACCGACCGGGCATCCTCATTCGGATGGCCCGCCGAGTATTCGGCAGGCGCATTACCACTGTACCCCGGAATCGCGCAGGTGTGTCGGGTGAATTCACCGGGGAGGTGGGTTTAGGTGGACAGGCTATGAGCAGACGTGGTGACTTGAGACGCCATTCGGCGGGCTATTGTGCGGAGCATGCCGACCGTAGAAAACGCCTCGCCCGCCGACGACAGCACCCCCGCCGAAGCCACGGGGATCGCCTCGCAGGACTGGGCGACCGCATCTGCCTCGCCGCAGTACCGGGCCGCCGTCGTCGACCTGCTCGGCGCGCTCGCGTACGGAGAGCTCGCGGCCTTCGAGCGCCTCGCGGAGGACGCGAAGCTCGCGCCCACCCTGGACGACAAGGCCGAGCTCGCCGCGATGGCCTCCGCCGAGTTCCACCACTTCGAGCAGCTCCGGGACCGCCTCGCCAAGATCGAGGTCGAGCCCACCGCCGCCATGCAGCCCTTCGCCCAGGGAGTCGACGACTTCCACCGCCAGACCGCCCCGTCGGACTGGCTGGAGGGCCTGGTCAAGGCGTACGTCGGCGACTCCATCGCCAGTGACTTCTACCGCGAGGTCGCTTCCCACCTGGACACCGACACCCGTGCCCTCGTGCTCGGTGTCCTCGACGACACCGGCCACGGCAACTTCGCCGTCGAGAAGGTGCGCGCCGCGATCGAGGCCGACCCGCGCTGCGGCGGCCGGCTCGCGCTGTGGGCCCGCCGCCTGATGGGCGAGGCCCTCTCGCAGGCCCAGCGCGTGGTCGCCGAGCGCGACGCGCTCTCGACCATGCTGGTCGGCGGCGTCGACGGGATGGCGGCGGGCTTCGACCTCGCGGCCGTCGGCGAGATGTTCACCCGGATCACCAAGGCGCACACCAAGCGGATGGCGGCCCTCGGCCTCGCCGCCTGATCTGACGGTCCGTACGACGATCGGCCCCGGCGCGCCGTGTGCGCGCCGGGGCCGACGTACGTCATCCGGGAAGTCGGCCGCACGGCCCGGTTCAGGGGCCCGGCCTCACGACCCGGCGTCAGGGGTCACCCCCGCGACGGAAGCGAAAACGGAGTCCTGTGGGGACGCCTGCGGGGCCCGCGGGCCGGACGGAGCAGCAGGGACAGCACCACGGCCGACACCAGCACCGCACCGACGAAGGTCGCCATCAGGGTGTAGTGCCCCGGGCCCAGCGCGAAGTGGGTGAGATAGGCGCCGAACAGCGCCCCCAGCACCCCGCTGGCCAGCACCGTCCGCCGGGAGGGAAGCCGGGGCGCGAGCACTCGGACGGCTGCGGCGGACAGGCCGAGGCCCAACAGCGCGGAGCCGAGCACTTCCAACAGCACCATGAGGTCTCTCCCATACGTCAGGGCAAACCGGGTCACTGCGGTCCTACCCGAAGCGGAAGAAAGGGAAACGACCCGGCGGAATCAACCACCGGGCCGTTTCGGACAGTTCCCCAGAGAGCTTCTCAGAGCGCTCCGAAACCGACCTTGCGTGCGGTCGGCTCGCCCAGGTCGACGTACGACAGGCGGTCGGACGGCACCAGGACCTTGCGGCCCTTGCTGTCGGTGAGGCTCAGCAGCGGCTCGTTGCCGGACAGCGCGGCGCTGACGATGCTCTCCAGCTCCTCGGCGCTCAGGTCGCTCTCCAGCACGATCTCCCGGGGTGCGTGCTGCACGCCGATCTTGACCTCCACGGCTTTGTCCCTCCGACGATCCGGTTCGCGCGATCAGCCGCGCCGTACGCGGTCCACATTAGCCCGGAGAGGGGATGCGGACCGCGCAGAGCGGACACGCTGGCAGCGAACACCGTGAGGGCCGCGCGGGCGGCCGCCGGTCAGGATTCCGCGCCGTGCAGCGGGAAACCGGCGATGCCGCGCCAGGCGAGCGAGGTCAGCAGGCCGACCGCCGTGTCACGGGCGACCGGGCTCTCGCTGGAGAGCCAGTAGCGGGCCACGACCTGGGAGACCCCGCCCAGGCCCACGGCCAGCAGCATCGACTCGTCCTTGGACAGGCCGGTGTCCTCGGCGATGACGTCGGAGATGGCCTCCGCGCACTGGAGCGAGACGCGGTCCACCCGCTCGCGCACCGCGGGCTCGTTCGTCAGGTCGGACTCGAAGACCAGCCGGAAGGCGCCGCCCTCGTCCTCCACGTACGCGAAGTAGGCGTCCATCGTGGCGGCCACGCGCAGCTTGTTGTCCGTCGTCGACGCCAGCGCGGTGCGCACGGCCAGCAGCAGCGCCTCGCAGTGCTGGTCCAGCAGGGCCAGGTACAGGTCGAGCTTGCCGGGGAAGTGCTGGTAGAGCACCGGCTTGCTCACGCCGGCGCGCTCGGCGATGTCGTCCATCGCGGCCGCGTGGTAACCCTGGGCGACGAAGACCTCCTGGGCCGCGCCCAGCAGCTGGTTGCGCCGGGCTCGGCGCGGCAGTCGCGTGCCCCGCGGACGCGCTGCCTCGGTCTGCTCGATGGCTGTCACGCCGCCTCCCACTTTCTCGTCAGAACACAGGCGCCTTGCGCCGCGCCGCCATCGTACTTTTCGGTAACCGAATCTGGGGGGTCGAAGCCGAGTTTTCTCGCGGTACGGACGGCCCGGAGGCGCTGGTCAGGGGTCGGTCGACGATCCGGTCAGCGGTAGTCGTCCTCGTCCAGCCGCACCACCCGCGCCTGCTCGGCGGCGTCGCCGTCGGCGGCCTGCCCCGCCGGGCGGCCGCTCTCGGGGTCGTCGTCGCCCGGCTGCAGATCGGCCTGCTGTTCGGCCACGTCCGCCTCGGGCGCCTCAGGATCGAGGGATTCCGGATACCGCTCCCGGAAGGTGTCCGGCTCCGCAGGGTCGACAGTCATCGCCGCTCCCCTCGCTTCCTTGTGTCACTTACGAGCCTAGGAGGATCAGGGAGGCTCCGCTATGCGGATGCGAGGATCCGCGATCAGACTGTGACCGCGAACACAACAAGTGGAACGTGATCCTCTCGTAACATTGCCCGCATGTCTTCGACCGAGCTGCCGGGCGTGCGGTCCACCCCCGAACTGTCCTCCCCCGCGGGAGCGGTCCGGGTGGCCGACGGAGAGCAGCTGCGCACCGCCGTGCTTCCCGGGCTGGAATTGGCCGTCCGGGCGCGCCCGCCCCAGCGCGCAGGCCTGCCGCCCGCGCTCTTCGTGCACGGTCTGGGCGGCTCCTCGCAGAACTGGTCGGCGCTCATGGAGCAGTTGGCGGACACCGTCGACGGCGAGGCTGTGGACCTGCCCGGCTTCGGCTGGTCCCCGCCGCCCGCCGACCGCGACTACTCCGTCACCGGTTTCGCCCGGGCCGTCATCCGCCACCTGGACGCCGCGGGACGCGGCCCCGTCCACCTCTTCGGCAACTCCCTCGGCGGAGCCGTCTCCACCCGGGTCGCGGCCGTCCGCCCCGACCTCGTGCGCACCCTGACGCTCGTCTCGCCGGCCCTTCCCGAGCTGCGCGTGCAGCGGTCGGCCGTACCGACCGCGCTCCTGGCGCTGCCCGGGGTGGCCGCCCTCTTCAGCCGGATGACCCAGGGCCTCACCGCAGAGCAGCGCACCCGGGGAGTGACGGAGCTCTGCTACGGAGACCCCTCCCGGGTGACTCCCGAGGGGTTCCGCAACGCCGTGGAGGAGATGGAGCGCCGGATGGCCCTCCCCTACTTCTGGGACGCGATGACCCGCACGTCACGCGGCATCGTCGACGCCTACACCCTCGGCGGCCAGCACGGACTGTGGCGCCAGGCACAGCGGGTGCTCGCCCCGTCCCTGCTCGTCTACGGTGGCCGGGACCAGCTGATCTCGTACCGTATGGCGCACAAGGCAGCCGCCGCCTTCCGGGGCTCGCGGCTGCTGTGCCTGCCCGAGGCCGGGCACGTGGCGATGATGGAGTACCCCGAGGTGGTGGCCGCCGCCTTCACGGAGCTGCTGCGCGACACCGGCGCGGGGGCTGCGGACCGGGACACCGAAGACGGCAGGGGCTGAGCGGTCGTGGGACGACACAGTCGAAAATCCGGGGCGCCCGCTCCGGAGTCAGCTCCGGCGCAGGCGCCCGCCGCCGCGCGCCAGCAGGCGCAGCCGGATCCCGCCGGATACGGGGATCCGTACGCGTACGACGCCTTCGGGAACGTCGTCCACGAAAGCGACGCGTTCGGGTACGGCACCCCCGGGAACGACTCCTTCGGGAACGGCTCCTACGCGAACGACTCCTTCGGGAACGGCTCCTACGCGAACGACCCCTACGGGAGCGATGCCTACGGCAACGGCGACCCGTTCGCCGGGTGGCCCGAATCGACCGTCACCCACCAGGGCTACGTGCCGCAGGACGTCCCCGCCGCCGACACGCGCACCGGCGGCCACCCCCAGCAGTACGAACCCGGCGGCGCCTGGGGCGCCCGGTCCGACTCCGGCTCCGTGTACGGGGACTGGCGCGGGGTGCCGCGCCCGCGTACGGAGGCACCCGCGGCCGGAGCACCCGCGGCCGGGACGGCGGCCCACGCCGCGCCCCCGGACACCGGCACCCCGCCCTTCGGCACGCCCGCCGCGGGCTTCCCGCGGGTCACGTACGAAGAGGCCGCGCCCGGCCCCCTCACCTCCACCGGCTCGCACCGCCGGGTGCCCGGCCCGCGGAGGCCGGTCGACCCCGTCGTGGAGTCGCCCGCCCCCTCGGCCGAGGCCGAGGTCCGGTTCGAGCCCGAGCGTGAGGCCGACCCCGAGTCCGGCTCCGGCCGCGGCCGTAAGGTCCGTGCGTACACCGGCATGGCCGCCGCCGCGGTCACCACCGTCCTCGCGGTGGTCGTCGCGGGCCAGGGGTACCTCGACGGCGACACCGACGAGGCCAGGGCCGGCGCGCCCGCCGCCACCGGGAAGGACCGCAGCGACCCGGCCGCCTCCCGCTCCGACGGCCGGCCCACCCCGAACGGCGGCGTGGCCGCGCCCGTGGCGCCGTCCGCCCCGGCGGCCGCGCCCGAGCTGACGTACGAGCAGCAGATGGCGGCGCAGCTGCCCCTGGACCCGAAGCTCGCCGGGCCCGGGACCTTCGACACCGTGCCCGGCGTGGCCAAGGGCCCCGGCAAGGGCAAGGTCGTGCGCTACCGGGTCGACGTCGAACAGGGCCTGGGCCTGGACGCCCAGCTCTTCGCGGAGGCCGTCCACCGCACCCTCAACGACGACCGCAGCTGGGGCCACGGCGGCACGAAGTCCTTCGAACGGGTACCGGGCGAGGAGGCCGACTTCGTGATCACCCTCGCCAGCCCCGGCACCACCGGCGTCTGGTGCGCCAAGTCCGGCCTCGACACCGTCGTCGGCAACGTCTCCTGCGACTCGGCGAAGACCGAGCGGGTGATGATCAACGCCTTCCGCTGGGCCCAGGGCTCCGAGACCTACGGCCCGGACCAGATGTTCGCCTACCGCCAGATGCTCATCAACCACGAGGTGGGCCACCGGCTCGGCCACGGCCATGTCAACTGCCGCACCCCGGGCGCGCTCGCCCCGGTCATGCAGCAGCAGACCAAGTCCCTCAACGTCGACGGCATCCCGTGCAAGGCCAACCCCTGGGCGTTCCCGGAGAGCTGACGCCCCGCCCGGCGGATGGGGCGCGGCCTGTTCCGGTTTCGGGCCGCGGCCGCGCCCGCCGCATGCCGTACACCGCGTCAAGAGCCCCTGGCCGCCGCCCGGTTCGGCCCGTTCCGAGGCCGTACTTCTAGCGTGCTCGAACGCGAACCGTACGGGAAAGTTACGACTCTTCACCCCTTCCGGTGGCGCGACGGACAACCGTCCGCCGAGCCCTCGGCATATCCGCTTGAGTTCTCCCGCGGCGGGTCGCCTGACCGACGGCGACCGCCTGGACGGGAGATCGGGGGTGCCACTCGTGCGGATCGGACTGCTCACGGAAGGTGGTTATCCGTATGCGACGGGCGAGGCCAGGCTGTGGTGCGACCGGCTCGTGCGCGGACTCCCGCAGCACGAGTTCGAGCTCTACGCGCTGAGCCGCAGCGCCGAACAGGAGCGCGACCGGGTCCCGCTGCCCGAGCACGTCACCCGCGTCCGCACGGCTCCCCTGTGGGCCCCCGCCGACGACGGGCGGACCTACTGCCGGCGCGAACGCCGACGGTTCGCGGACTGCTTCACGGAACTGGTCCACGGCATCTGCGCCGGCGCCCCCGACCCCTTCGCGGCCGGACTGTACGGACTCGCCGGACTCGCCCGGGAACAGGGCGGGCTGTACGCGGCACTGCGCTCCGAGTCCGCGGTGCGCGCCCTGGAGACCGCCTGCCGGGCCCCCGGCGCGCCCCGCCCCGTACAGGCGGCCCGCGTCGCCGACCTGCTGGAGTTCGCCGACGCACTGGAGGGCATGCTGCGGCCGCTGTCCCTCGACTGGTACGAGGACGACGCCCCCGGCGACGGCCTCGGCGCGGTCGACGTGTGCCACGCGGCCGCCGGCGGGGTGGCGGCCCTCCCCGGCCTGCTGGCCAAACGCTTCTTCGGAGTCCCGCTGCTGGTCACCGAATACGGGGTCCAGCTACGCGCCCACTACCTGGCCCACCTCGGCGGCGTCGGTGCGGCGGAGCCGCCCCGGCCCGCCGTACGCGCCCTGCTCGCCGCCTTCCACCTGCGGCTGGCCACCGAGATCTACGCCCGCGCCGACTTCCTCACCCCCGGCAACGCCCACGCCCGGCGCTGGCAGGAGCGCTGCGGCGCCACCCGCGACCGGCTGCGGACGGTCTACCCGGGAATGGAGGCGGACCGATTCACCTCCGTCGGGGAGTCCGCCGACCGCGGGGACCCCGACACCCTGGTGTGGGTCGGCCGGGTGGAGCCCGCCAAGGACATCGTCGCCCTGCTGCACGCCTTCGCCGAGGTCCGCAGGGCCGAGCCGCGCACCCGGCTGCGGATCTTCGCCACGGCCGCGGACCCCGGCTACCTCGCCGACTGCCGCTCCCTCGCCGCACAGCTCTTCCCCGACGAGGCCGCCGACCGCGTCACCGTCGGGGAGAACCCGGTGGCATTCGAGGAGATCGGCGGACCGGAGGCCCCGTCCGCGGCCGAGGCGTACGGCGCCGGGCGCGTCGTCGTGCTCTCCTCCGTGATCGAGGGCTTCCCCGTCACCCTGGCCGAGGCGATGCTCTGCGGACGCGCCACCGTCTCCACCGACGTCGGAGCGGTCTGCGAGGTCATCGGCGGCACCGGGCTCGTCGTCCCGCCCCGCAACCCGCGGGCGCTCGCCGAGGCCTGCCTGTCCCTGCTCGGGGACGCCGAGCGGGCCGAACGCCTCGGAGCCGCCGCACGGGCGCGCGCCCTGGAGCTGTTCACCGTCGAGCAGAACGTCGCCGCCTTCCAGGAGATCTACCTGCGGCTGCTGGCCAAGGGCTCCGAACGGCCCGACGGCGGTGTCCTCTTCGCCCGGCCCCCGGAGGCGCGGGTGCCCGGCCACTGGACCAGCCCGACCTGGGCCAAGCCCGTACCGGACCCGACCCCGGAGGCCGCCGTATGACCACCGCCGATCCCGACACCGCAGCCCCGCCGCCCGCCGGTAAGGCGCGCCGGAGGGCCGCCGGAGACCCGGTCAAGACCCTGCTGCACCGGCACCGCGAGCTGTGCGAGCGGGCCGTGGACCCCCTGGAGATCGCCGCCGGGCTGGAGGCACACGGCATCACCGACCGCACCGCCGCCCGCTTCCGGCACCGGGACGTCTTCTCCCTCGCCGAGGAGCTGTACGCCCGCAGCCCGCGCGGCGAGGCGCCCGCCGCCGCCAGCGCCACGGCCCCGGCCGGGCCCTCCGCCTACCGCGCCCTCGGCTGCGCGCTGCTCCCCGGGGCCCTCGCCGCCGGCGCGGCCGCCGCCGGCCAGCCGTGGGCCGGGCCCGCCGCCGTGGCCGCAACCGCCGCCGCCCTGGTGTGGCCGGGGCGGGCCGCCGGGGGCCGCCGCCCCTGGCTCGCCCACCTGCTCGCAGCCGCCGTCGCCGGCTGGGCCGTCCACCGGCACGGCACCGCCCTCGCGGTCTGCCTCGCGCTGGCCGTCGCCCCCGGGCACCTGCTCGCCGCCGCATTCGCCGCCGGAGCGCGGGCCCGGCTCGACGGGAGCCGCGCCCTGGAGGACTTCGCCGACCGGGCCCGACCCCTGCTGCTCACGGCTGTCGCCGCCTTCACCGCGGCCGCGGCCGCCGCTGCCGCGCTCGCCGGAGCACCGCTGCCCGCTGCCGTGCCGCTCGCCCTGCTCCTCTTCCTGACCCGGCTCCTGCTGCGGCACGGATCGCGCCGCGGCCCCGTCGCCGCCGCACTCGCGCTCGCCCTGATCCCGGTCCCGGCGGCGGCCCCCGCCGCCGCGGCCGCACTCCTCGTCCACGCCGTCCTCGCCCTGTCCCGCGCATCCGCGCACGCGAGGGCATGACGCCCCCCGGGTCCACCACAGCCCCCGGCGGGTGTCCTGCCCCCGGGTGCCGACCCCGATGTCCTGCCCGCGGGAGCCGACGCCGAGGCGCAACTCCTGTACCCCGCCCCGTCCATTCATCCGTCCGCAAGGAGAAACAGACATGACCGGCCAGCCAACCGACCAAGGGGTCTCGCGATGAGGGTGCTGCTGATCGGAGCCAACGGATACCTCGGACGCTACGTCGCCGACCGGCTGCTCGCCGACCCCGCGGTCCAGCTCACCGCCCTCGGCCGCGGCGACGACGCCGACGTCCGCTTCGACCTCGCCACCGGCAGCCCCGGAGCGCTCACCCGCTTCCTCGACGCCGTCCACCCGGGCGTCGTCATCAACTGCGCCGGAGCGACCCGGGGCGGGGCCCGCGAGCTCACCCGGCACAACACCGTCGCGGTCGCGACCATCTGCGAGTCGCTGCGCCGCAGCGGCTGCGGGGCCCGGCTCGTCCAGCTCGGCTGCGCCGCCGAGTACGGGCCCAGCCAGCCGGGATCCTCCACGGCCGAGGACGCCGTGCCGAGACCCGGCGGGCCGTACGGCGTCAGCAAGCTGGCCGCCACCGAACTGGTACTGGGCTCCGGGCTGGACGCCGTCGTGCTGCGGATCTTCTCGCCCGTCGGCCCGGGCACCCCCGCCGGGTCCCCGCTCGGCCGGCTCGCCGAGGCGATGCGCCGCGCGATGCAGTCCGGCGACGGCGAGCTCAAGCTCAGCGGGCTCGGCGTGCAGCGCGACTTCGTCGACGTCCGGGACGTGGCGCGGGCCGTGCACGCCGCGTCCCTGTCCGCCGCCCAGGGCGTGGTCAACATCGGCACCGGCCGTGCCGTCCGGCTGCGGGACGCGGCCGCCGTCCTGGCCCGGGTCGCCGGGTACGCAGGAGCCCTCCACGAGATCGACGTACCGCACGGCGGAGCCCAGCAGGCGCACGGGCACCCCGGCCGCCCGTCGGCGGGGCTCACCTCCATCGGGTCCCCCCGCTCCGAGGCCACCGCTGAGCAGCTCGCCGCCACGGCCCCCCAGCCGTACCCGTACCCCGACGGCTGCGGGGCCTGGCAGCAGGCCGACGTCCGTACCGCGCGGGACCGGCTCGGCTGGCGGCCCCGGATCAACCTGGAGGAGTCCCTGGCGGACATCTGGATGGAGGCGGCGTGCCGCATCTGACCACTCCGCCGGGGGCACTGGCGGCGGCCGCGACCGGGGCCGGCCGCCTCGGCCTGGGCACCCCCGGCTACGCGCACCCGCTGTTGGCCCCCGTGGAATGGGCCGAGCTGACCCGCCCCGGCACCCCACTGCACTGGGCCGTGCTGAACGTCGCCGACGGCCCCGGCGGGCGGCCCGATCCACACTGCACGGAAGCGGCCGCGAAGCTGCGCGCCGCGGGCGGCACGGTCCTCGGCCATCTCGCGATGCGGGACGGGGCACGGTCCTTCGGCGAGCTGGTCTGCGACGCCCACCGCTTCCGGGACTGGTACGGGGTCGACGGCTTCTACCTGGCCGGTGCCCCGGCCGGCAGGGCGGAGCTGGCCTCGGTGCGTCGCGTGGCCGACTCCCTGCGCGGCCTCGGGGAGGACCTGCGGATCGTGCTCGGGCACGGCACGCACCCCTGCGAGGGCTACGCGGACGCCGCCGACCAGCTGGTCACCTTCTCCGGGGCGTGGGCGGACTACCGCTGGTCGCAGGTGGCGGAGTGGACCGCCGAGTACCCGCCGGAGCGCTTCTGCCACCTGGTCCACGGGGTGCCGCGCACGCACCTGGAGGAGGCGATGCGGATCGCGCGCTGGCAGGGGGCGGGAACCATCTGGTTCACCGACCGCACCGCTGTCGCGGATCGCGACCCGTGGGCCTCCCTGCCCGGCTACTGGGACGAAATCGTCTCACGTATCGGAACAGGTGTCTTGGAATGAAGACGGGCGTGGCAGTGTTACGGAGAGAACCACCGTTAAGTCGTAACCATCTACGGAGTCCCCGTGTCGCTGCCACCCCTGGTCGAGCCGGCTGCTGAGCTCACCGTTGACGAGGTCCGTCGGTACTCCCGCCACCTGATCATCCCCGACGTCGGGATGGACGGCCAGAAGCGCCTGAAGAACGCGAAGGTGCTGGCCGTGGGCGCGGGCGGCCTCGGCTCGCCCGCCCTCATGTACCTGGCCGCGGCCGGCGTCGGCACGCTGGGCATCGTGGAGTTCGACGAGGTCGACGAGTCGAACCTGCAGCGCCAGATCATCCACAGCCAGTCGGACATCGGCCGTTCCAAGGCCGAGTCCGCCCGCGACAGCGTGCTGGGCATCAACCCGTACGTGAACGTGGTCCTTCACGAAGAGCGGCTTGAGGCCGAGAACGTGATGGAGATCTTCAGCCAGTACGACCTCATCGTCGACGGCACGGACAACTTCGCCACGCGCTACCTCGTCAACGACGCCTGCGTGCTGCTGAACAAGCCGTACGTCTGGGGCTCGATCTACCGCTTCGACGGCCAGGCCTCGGTCTTCTGGTCCGAGCACGGCCCGTGCTACCGCTGCCTCTACCCGGAGCCCCCGCCGCCGGGCATGGTCCCGAGCTGCGCCGAGGGCGGCGTACTGGGCGTGCTCTGCGCGTCCATCGGCTCCATCCAGGTCACCGAGGCCATCAAGGTCCTCACCGGCGTCGGCGAGCCGCTGGTCGGCCGCCTGATGATCTACGACGCCCTGGAGATGCAGTACCGCCAGGTCAAGGTCCGCAAGGACCCCGACTGCGCGGTCTGCGGTCCGAACGCCACCGTCAAGGAGCTCATCGACTACGAGGCCTTCTGCGGCGTCGTGTCGGAGGAGGCCCAGGAGGCGGCCGCCGGCTCCACGATCACTCCGAAGCAGCTCAAGGAGTGGATCGACACCGACGAGCCGATCGAGATCATCGACGTCCGCGAGGTCAACGAGTACGAGATCGTCTCGATCCCCGGCGCGAAGCTGATCCCCAAGGGCGAGTTCCTGATGGGCACGGCCCTGCAGGACCTGCCGCAGGACAAGCGCATCGTCTTGCATTGCAAGACGGGTGTCCGCAGTGCGGAAGTCCTCGCGGTCCTGAAGTCCGCGGGCTTCGCGGACGCGGTGCACGTCGGCGGCGGCGTCATCGGCTGGGTCCACCAGGTCGAGCCCGAGAAGCCGGTCTACTGATCGTCAGGCCGTCAGGCCGTCAGGCCGTCAGGTCGTTTGAAGAAGGGGCCGTGCCCGCGCGTTCGCCGCGGGTACGGCCCCTTCTTCTCGTTGCTCGTGTTCTTCGGGCTTTCGCTCAGGCGCCCAGGGGTTCCACCGGGGCCGACGGCTGGGCGGGGGGCTGCGAGGCCTCCGGGGCCTCCGGGGCCGGGGTGCAGACGGTGCCGGCGGCGGGCACCTTGCCGTCCAGCAGGTAGGAGTTCACGGCTCCCTGCACGCACGGGTCGCCGCTGTTGTAGGCCCCGTGCCCCTCGCCCTTGTAGGTGAGTTCCACGCCCACGCCGGGGCCGAGCCGTTCCACCATCCTGCGGGCGCCCTCGTACGGGGTGGCCGGGTCGCCCGTGTTGCCGATCACCAGGATCGGGTCGGCTCCGGGGGCGGAGACGTCGGGGGTTTCCGAGGTGCCGGGGACCGGCCAGCCGGTGCAGCCCATCATGGCCCAGCCGAGGAAGTCCCCGAAGACCGGGGAGGCGGCGCGGAAGGCGGGCAGTTTGGCCTTGGTCTGCTCCAGGGTGTAGCGGTCCTTGGAGTCGACGCAGTTGATCGCGGTGTTGGCGGCGCCGATGTTGCTGTAGTCGCCGTTCTGGGAACGGCCGTTGAGGGCGTCGGACAGGGCCATCAGCAACTGCCCCTGGCCGCCCTCCGCCTCGTCCAGGCCCTGCTCCAGCAGGGGCCAGAGCTCCTGCGAGTAGAGGGACTGGGCGATGCCGTTGGTGGCCGAGGACTCCGTCAGCATCCGGTCGCCGATCCCGGGGATGGGCTTGGCGGCCAGCTGCTTCTGGAGCTTGATGATGTTGTCCTCGATCTCCTTGGCGGTGCTGCCCTGGAGCCGGCACTCGTCGCCCCGGTCCACGCAGTCCTGCGCGAAGTTGCCCAGGGCCAGCTGGAAGCCCTTGGCCTGGCCGAGCGCCCCCTGCTCGGAGGTGGCTGTGGGGTCCACGACGGCGTCGAAGACGGCCCGGCCGACCTTCTCCGGGAAGAGGTGGGCGTAGACGCCGCCGAGCTCGGTCCCGTAGGAGATCCCGAAGTAGTTGAGCTTCTCGTCGCCGAGGGCCTGGCGGATCCGGTCGAGGTCGCGGGCGGCGTTCTCGGTGCCGACGTAGGGGAGCACCTTCCCGGACTTGGCCTGGCAGGCCTGCTGGTACCTGCGGGTGTTGTCGAGGTACGCCTTCTCCGCCTCCGGGGTGTCGGGGGAGGAGTCGGAGGCGTAGTACGCGTCGAGCTGCTTGTCGTCCAGGCACAGGACGGGGGCGCTGCGGCCCACTCCGCGCGGATCGAAGCTCACCAGGTCGTAGCGCTCGCGCAGGGCCTCGTACTCCTTGGCGGCGCCGGGCAGCGTGGTGATCCCGGACCCGCCGGGTCCGCCGAAGTTGAACACGAGGGAGCCCAGGCGCTCGTCCTTGTTCCTCGCCTTGGCCCGGATCAGGGCGAGAGGAATCGTTTCGCCTTCGGGGTCGGCGTAGTCGAGCGGTACGTGGAGCGTGGCGCACTGCCAGTCCTTCGGCGGTGCCTGCCCGCCCCCCTCGGCGGCCGTCGGGGCTTCGCAGTCCGTCCACTTCAGGGGTGGCGCCCCCTCGGTGCCGCCGGCCTTGGGCGTCTTCTCCTCCCCGCTGTCGGAACAGCCACTGGTACCGGCAGCCCCGGCCAGGAGAGCGACGGCGACGGCGACCCGCAGGAGGTGTCTGGGCATGTCACCATGGTGCGCGCCCCCGTCGCCCCCCGCCCGCGCGCTGACCCGTTCGTGTACCCACCGCCCGGCCCCCGCCCACCCCGCCGCAGGCGTAGCGGCTGCGGTCGGGGCAGCGCCCCGGGCAGGGCCGGAAACCGGGGCGCGGGCCGGCCCCCGCCCACCCGGCCGGGGGCGTAGCGGCGGAGCCCGGTGTCCGCCCGGCAGGGTCGGAGCCCCGCCCAGGCGGAACGGCTGCGGTCAGGTGCGGAGCACGCGTCTCTGTCCGGCTGGCCCGGAAACCGGGGCGCGGGCCGGCCCCCGCCCACCCGGCCGGAGGCCTAGCGGCGGCGGAGCCCGGTGTCCGCCCGGCAGGGTCGGAGCCACGCCCACCCCGCCGGAGGCGGGAGCGGCTGTGCTCGGGGGCGGAGCCCCGGGGCCCCGCCCGGCCGGGCCGGTAAGCGGGGCGCGGGCCGGAGCCCCCGCACGATCCGCCGACCGAGCCGGAGGCTAGATGGCCTCTTTGCGGGTCAGGAAGTTGAACGAGATCCACCCCGGCAGCACCGGCAGCCAGAACGTCATCAGGCGGAACAGCAGCACCGCCGAGATCGCGACCTCCTTCTCCAGCCCCGCCGCGATCAGCCCCAGCGTCAGGGTGGTCTCCACCGCGCCCATGCCGCCCGGCGTCGGCGCCGCCGATCCGAGCGCGTTGCCCGCCAGGAACACCACCGCGATGCTCGCGTAGCTGATCGCCTCGCCGCCCCCGAACGCCCGGATCGACGCGTCCAGGCACATCACGAAGCAGCCCGTCAGCAGCAGCATCCCGCCGATGCCGGTCATCAGCTTCTTCGGCCGCTGGAGCACGTCCAGCATGCGCGGCACCACGCCCGCGAACAGCGCCCGTACCCGCGTGACCACGAACTTCCGCATGAACGGGACCGCCGTCACCACCAGCACGAGCACCGCCACCGTCAGCAGCCCCGCGATGACCGCCCGGGAGGGGGTCATCTCCGGGGTCTTCTCGGTGCCGGTCAGGTAGCCGAAGGACAGCAGCAGCAGGATGTGGCTGGCCAGCCCGAACAGCTGCGAGGCGCCCACGCTCGCGACCGCCAGGCCCGGCCGGACACCCGCCCGCTGCAGGAACCGCGTGTTCAACGCGACACCGCCGACCGCCGCCGGGGCCACCAGCTTCACGAACGACCCGGCGACCTGCGCGACCACCGTCCGCAGGAAGGACACCCGCTCCGGGACGAAGCCCAGCAGGCTCATCGCCGCCGCGACGTAGCTGAGCGCCGAGAAGGCGAGCGCCGCCCCGACCCAGCCCCACTGCGCGTCGCCGACGATCGTCCCGAAGTCCACGTGCGCCAGCTGCGTGAGCAGGAAGTACGCGCCGAACGCGCCCGCGATGAACGACACCAGCGTCCGCGGCCGGATCCGCTCCAGCCGGGCCGGCTCCACCGGCGCCTGCGGGCGGATCAGCAGCACCTGCTGGCGGATCTGGCTGAGCAGGTCCTCCTCGCGGGCCTCGTCCAAAGCGTCGTCGAGGGCCTTCTTCTCCGCCTTGCGGTCGGCCGCCGCCGAGGTCGGGGCCGCGGTCGCGGACGCCTCCGCCTCACGCGCGGCCTTCGCCGCCCGGGAGGACTCCAGTACGGCCTCTCGTTCGCGCTCCGCCCGCTCCCGGGCCAGCTTGCGCAGCGTCGCCCGGGTGGAACGGCTCAGCGCGATCGGCTGGAGCAGCGGCAGGCAGTCCGCCACGATGTCCGGGCCGAGCACCGACACCGCCGAAGCCACCGCCCGCTCGGCGCCGACCCGCAGGCCGAGGGTGGCCAGCAGCTGCGCGACGTCCATCCGCAGCACCAGATCGCCGGCGGCGATCTCCCCGCCCCGCAGGTCGGTGAGGATGACATTGCCGGAACGATCCACCACGAGCGCGTCACCGGTGAGCCTGCGGTGGGCGATCCGCCGCGACTGCAGGGCGCGTACCTGCTCCCACGCGTTGCGGCTCAGCTCGTCGGTGATCTCCTCGTCGGGGAGGGAGTCCAGGGTCCGGCCGCCCAGGTGCTCGTAGACGAGCATCACCGCGTCCGGGCCCAGCTCGGAGGTGGCGATCAGCTTCTGCGCGTTCGCCCCGGCCGCGATGGCCGCGTACGCGAGGAGCGCCTCCTGCTCCAAGGCCTGCCGCAGGGACTGCAGGCTGCGGCGCGTGGTGATGCCGCGCAGGGTGAGCCGGCGCCAGACCCGGTAGAAGAAGCCCTGGGCCTGCTGCTCCCGGTCGACGACCGTCACATCGAGCGGAGGACCGTCCTCCAGGGTGACGTGGTACCGCCGCCCGCGGTCGCCGGTCTCGGACGCCTCGGGACCCTCGGGCATCTCGGCGCGCATCGCGCTGACCGGCTGGAAGCCGACCCGGCGCAACCCGGCGAGGAGGTGCTGCCCGGTCGGGCGCACGTTGGGGGAGCCGACGGCGTACAGGGTGCCGTAGGCGACGGTCCAGCCGATCAGCACGGTGAGGATGATCGAGAAGGGCGTGGTGTAGCCGTTGACCAGCATGGTCAGCGCGTTGAGCAGCAGGACCACCCAGAGCGCGACACGCCAGTGGGGCCTACGGGTCATGCCCACCGCGGTCATGTAGGCGATCACGGGCGCGAGATAGCCGTGCACGGGATCGGTGAGGGCCCCGCCGCCCGCGGAACGGGTGAGGGCGTCCTGGATGGTGTCGGGGGCGGCCTGCGCGACCCACAGGTCGGTGGCCAGGGTGACCCCGTGCGCGAGGACGGCGGCGAGCACGCCGTCGGCGATGCGCAGGCCGTCGCGTTTGATCAGCCGCTCGATGGCGAAGGCGACGGGGAGCAGCAGCACCGCGATGCTGGAGACCAGCGCCGCGACCTTGATCAGGAGGTCCGGCGCCTGGCCGGTGCCCTTGCTGATGTCCTCCTCCAGCCCGACCGTGGTGCCGTGGGCGAAGGCGGCGATGCCGAGCAGCACGGCGATGCCGAGGATGCCGACGAGGAGGCGTACGAGGTCGGACGGCCGGTGCACACGGGCGGCGAGCAGCGGTTCGTCGACCTCGACCCGGTCGGCGGCGGTGGGGGAGTGGCCGTGCGGGTCGTCCGTGTCCGCGTCCTCCCCGTCGCCGTCGTGGCCGGTGCCGGGGCCGGGGGTACGGCCGGCCGGGAGGCCGGGCGCGCCGTCCGGCGCGTAGTCCGGGTTCTGGGGGCGGTGGTCCGGGCGGGAGGCGGGGCCGTCGTCAGGGCGCGCCGCGTCGTCCCCCGCCGCGCCTTCCGGAGGGCTCACACCCTGCTCCTTCGTCGTCACATCCGTCTCTTCTTGATCACGTATCACCAGTCACCGCCCGGAAGATGGTGGCACGGACCGAGGGGCCGCCGGGGCATCAGGGTGCGCGCCGGTCCGGAACCACAACTTCCGCCGGTGGGTGTCCGGCGTACTGCACCATGTGCTGAATGAGTGAGGAGCTGCCCGCGTACGCGGAGCGCGTACTGGAGGTCGTCGAGCGTATTCCGCCCGGCCGGGTGATGACATACGGGGACGTCGCCGAATGGCTCGGCGAGGGAGGACCACGCCAGGTCGGGCGTGTCATGGCCCTCTACGGGGGAGCCGTGCCCTGGTGGCGTGTGGTGCGGGCGGACGGCATGCCGCTGCCCGGTCACGAGGCGCGGGCCCTGGAGCACTACCGGACGGAGGCCACGCCGCTGCGCCTGACGGCCGGCGGCGAGCCGCGCCTGGACATGCGCCGGGCCCGCTGGGACGGGGACCCGGACCCCGGACAGGACACAGGAGGGGACCCCGGACAGGACCCGGGACGGGGCGCGGGACGGGGTCCGGGGCGGGGCGGCGGGCGCGACGAGGCTCACACCTGACAGCTTCGGCCATGCGGCGCCGGGGCGGGCGGCCGGGCGACCGGGCGAACGCCCGTCCGGGGTACCCGGGGGGACTGCGCGGGCCGCGCCGGTTGCCGTAGCGTTGCCTCTTCGGCTTCCGCGCGAGCCGGCACGGCAGCACCGCCACACCACGCAGACCCACCAGGACCGGCACCTCACGTGATCACCTCTTCCTCCGACCGCTCCGAACGGCGGCGTACGCGGACCCCCGGCGCGTACCGCCTCGTGCGCACCGGGCCGGAACGGGTGGATCCTCCTGTGCTGGACGCAGCGCAGCGCGCGGTGGTTGACCACGCCGGCGGACCACTCCTGGTCCTGGCCGGGCCGGGCACCGGGAAGACGACCACGCTGGTCGAGGCCGTCGCCGCCCGCGTGGAGGCGGGCGCGGAGCCCTCCCGGATCCTCATCCTCACCTTCAGCCGCAAGGCGGCCGTCGAGCTGCGCGACCGGGCCGCCCTCAGGCTGGGCGGCGCGCGCGCCCCGCAGGCCACCACCTTCCACTCCTTCTGCTACGGCCTGGTCCGCGCCCACCAGGACACCGATCTCTTCGCCGACCCGCTGCGGCTGCTGTCCGGCCCGGAGCAGGACGTGATGGTCCGCACCCTGCTGGAGGGCCAGCGCCGGATCCGCTCCATCCGCTGGCCGGACGACCTGCGGGCCGCGCTGACCACGCGCGGGTTCGCCGACGAGGTCCGGGCCGTCCTCGCCCGCGCCCGCGAGCTGGGCCTCGGCCCGCAGGCCCTCGCCGACTTCGCGGACCGCATCGGCCGCCCCGACTGGAAGGCGGCGGCGGCCTTCCTCTCCGAGTACCTGGACGTCCTCGACATCCAGGGCACCCTGGACTACGCCGAGCTCCTGCACCGCGCGGTCCTCCTCGCCGAGCGCACGCCGTCGCTGGCCTCCGCATACGACGCGATCTTCGTGGACGAGTACCAGGACACCGACGCCTCGCAGCTGCGGCTCCTGCGGGCCCTGACCGGGCGCGGCGGCACACTGGTCGCCTTCGGCGACCCCGACCAGTCGATCTACGCCTTCCGCGGCGCCGACATCAACAACGTCTTGGACTTCGAGTCCGCCTTCCCAGGCGCGCAGGTCAGGGCCCTGACCGTGAGCCGCCGCTCCGGCGCGGCCATCGTGCGGGCGACCCGCCTCCTCACGACCCGCATGCCGCTGCCCCGCCTCCCCGCGGCGGCCGTCCGCGCGCACCGGGACCTGCGGGCCACGCGGGAGGGCGGCCGGGTGGAGGTCTTCACCTACCCGACGGCCGGCGCCGAGCTGGACAACATCGCCGACATCCTGCGCCGTGCCCACCTGGAGGACGGCGTGCCCTGGCAGGACATGGCCGTCCTGGTCCGCGCCGGCGGCCGCACCCTTCCGCAGATGCGCCGCGCCCTGATCGCGGCGGGAGTACCGGTCGAGACCGACGGCACGGACACCCCCCTCCGCCACGAACCGGCGGTCGCCCCCCTCCTCACCGCCCTCCGCCTCGCAGCCACCTGGCCCCCCGCCGCGACCGACCCGGCGGCACCGCCCCCGGCTGCCGCAGCGAACGAGTCCGGTCCTGCGACCGCCCCCGCCCCGGAGCCGGCCCGCGCCGACGAGGCCGCAGCGGTGCCCGCTGCCCCGGCGGAACCGGGCGCGCCCGCTGCCACCGCCGCACGCGACTCCACTCCCGAGGCGGCCCCCGAGGCCGCGGTAGACGGGGCCGGGGCCGGTCCGCAGGACCGCGCCACGGAGGCCGGCCGCGGAGGGTCCGGCGACCCCGCCGGAGGCGTCGAGGCGGCGCTCACCCTGCTCGCCTCCCCCCTCGGCGGTATGGACGCCGCCGACCTGCGGCGCCTCGGCCGGGCCCTGCGGGACGAGGAGCGCGCCGCAGGCGTCAAGGTGCCCGCCCCCTCCGACGTCCTGCTCGCCCGCGCCCTCGCCGAGCCCGAGCGCCTCACCGCGCACGACCCGGCGTACGCCCGCGGCGCGCAGCGCCTCGGCCTGCTCCTGCGCAAGGCCCGCGAACTCCTCCAGGGCGGCGGCACCGCCGAAGAGGCCCTGTGGATCCTGTGGGACGGCACCCCCTGGCCCGACCGGCTGGAACGCCAGGCCCGCCGCGGCGGCGCGGCCGGCCGCAACGCCGACCGCGACCTCGACGCCGTCTGCGCCCTCTTCGACACCGCCGCCCGCGCCGAGGAGCGCACCGGCGGCAGCGGCGCGCTGAACTTCCTCGAACAACTGGAGGCGGAGGACATCGCCGCCGACACGTTGACGGTCCGCACCACCCGCCCCGACGCCGTCCGGCTGATGACCGCCCACCGCTCCAAGGGACTGGAGTGGCCCCTCGTCGTCGTCGCGGGCGTCCAGGAGGGCCTGTGGCCCGACCTGCGCCGCCGCGGCTCCCTCCTCGAAGCCGACCGCATCGGCCGCGACGGCCTCGCCGAGCCCCTCACCCCCGGCGCACTCCTCGCCGAGGAGCGCCGCCTCTTCTACGTCGCCGCCACCCGCGCCCGCGACCGCCTCGTCGTCACCGCCGTCAAGGCCCCCGCCGAGGACGGCGACCAGCCCTCCCGCCTCCTCACCGAGCTCGGCGTCACCCCGAAGGACGTCACCGGCCGGCCCCGCCGCCCCCTCGCCGTCCCCGCGCTCGTCGCCGAACTGCGCGCCACCACCGTCGACCCGGACGCCTCGCCCGCCCTGCGCGACGCGGCCGCCCGCCGCCTCGCCCGCCTCGCCGCGCTCACCGACGACGAGGACCGCCCCCTGGTCCCCGCCGCGCACCCGCAGCGCTGGTGGGGCCTGTACGAGCCCACCCGCAGCAGCGTCCCGCTCCGCGACCGGGAGCGGCCCGTCGCCCTCTCCGGCAGCGCCCTGGACCAGCTCGCGAACACCTGCTCCCTCCAGTGGTTCCTCGGCCGCGAGGTCAAGGCCGACGCCCCGTCCACCGCCGCCCAGGGCTTCGGCAACGTCGTCCACGTCCTCGCCGACGAGGTCGCCTCCGGCCGGACCCCCGCCGACCTGGCCGTCCTCATGGAACGCCTCGACTCGGTGTGGGACGCCCTCGCCTTCGACGCGCCCTGGAAGTCGGCGCAGGAGAAGGACAACGCCCGCGCCGCCCTCGAACGGTTCCTGCGCTGGCACACCACCGACCGCGGAGGCCGGCAGGCCGTGGCCACGGAGCACGAGTTCGACGTCACGCTCGAAGCCGGCGACGTCGCCGTCCGCGTCCGCGGCTCCATGGACCGGGTCGAGGCGGACCCGCAGGGCCGGGCGTACGTCGTCGACTTCAAGACCGGCAAGTCCGCGCCCACCAAGGACGAGGTCGCCCGCCACCCCCAGCTCGCCGTCTACCAGCTCGCCGTCCGCGAGGGCGCCGTCGACGAGGTGTTCGACGGACGGCGTCCCGACTCCGGCGGCGCCGAGCTCGTCCAGCTCCGCCAGAGCGCGGCGGTCCGCGACGGCGGCGAGAGCGTCCCGAAGGTGCAGACGCAGCAGCCGC
Organism: Streptomyces sp. TN58; assembly: GCF_001941845.1. Taxonomy (NCBI): domain Bacteria; kingdom Bacillati; phylum Actinomycetota; class Actinomycetes; order Kitasatosporales; family Streptomycetaceae; genus Streptomyces; species Streptomyces sp. TN58. Next base: position 4,823,233 of record NZ_CP018870.1, read on the forward strand.
TCGACGGGGAGTGGGTCGGCGACCTGCTCGCGACCGCCGCCGGCCGGGTACTGGACGAGCGGTTCGCGCCCGCCGCCGGCCGCCACTGCGACCACTGCTCCTTCCGCAGCTCGTGCAGCGCCCGCCCGGAGGGCCGCCAGACCGTCGAGTGACCCCGGGCCCGCGGGGCCGTCCGGTCCGCGGCGGTCGGGGGCTGTCGGTGGGGGCGGCTAGCCTTTTCACGTGTCCGCGCGTGCGTCCGTACTGACCGATCCCGAGCAGCTCAAGGAGCTCCTCGGGATCCCGTTCACGCCCGAGCAGATGGCCTGCGTCACCGCCCCGCCCGCCCCGCAGGTGATCGTCGCCGGCGCCGGATCCGGCAAGACCACCGTCATGGCGGCCCGCGTCGTCTGGCTCGTCGGCACCGGCACCGTCGCGCCCGAACAGGTCCTCGGCCTGACCTTCACCAACAAGGCCGCCGGTGAACTGGCCGAGCGCGTACGCACCGCCCTGGCCCGGGCCGGCATCACCGACCCCGACCCCTCCCCGGCCGACGCCGCCGCGGCCGGCGGCGAGCCGCGCATCTCCACGTACCACGCCTTCGCCGGCCAGCTCCTGGCGGACCACGGCCTGCGCATCGGCCTGGAGCCCAGCTCCCGCCTCCTCGCCGACGCCACCCGCTTCCAGCTCGCCGCGAAGGTGCTGCGCGACGCCCCGGGCCCGTACCCCTCGCTCACCAAGTCCGTCCCCGACCTGGTCGGCGACCTCCTCGCGCTCGACGCCGAACTGTCCGAGCACCTGGTCGACCCGCAGAGCCTGCGCCTCCACGACACCGACCTGCTGGACGTGCTCGCCGGCACCCGGCTCACCAACGAGGACCTGCGCAAGGTCCCCGAGGCCGTGCGCGGCCGCCTCGAACTGCTGGAGCTCGTCGGCCGCTACCGCGCGGCCAAACGCTCCCGGGACCTGTTCGACTTCAGCGACCAGATAGCCCTCTCCGCGCAGCTCGCCACCACCCGGCCCGAGGTGGGGGTACTGCTGCGCGAGGAGTTCCGGGTGGTCCTGCTCGACGAGTACCAGGACACCTCGGTCGCGCAGCGGCTGCTGCTGTCCGGCCTGTTCGGCGCGGGCACCGGCCACGCCGTCACGGCCGTCGGCGACCCCTGCCAGGCGATCTACGGCTGGCGCGGCGCCTCCGTCGCCAACCTCGACGACTTCCCCGCACACTTCCCGCACGCCGACGGCACCCCCGCCACCCGGCTCTCCCTCAGCGAGAACCGGCGCAGCGGCGGCCGCCTCCTGGACCTGGCCAATGGCCTCGCCGCCCCGCTGCGCGCCATGCACGAGGGGGTGGAGGCGCTGCGTCCGGCGCCGGGGGCCGAAGGCGTCGGGCAGGTCCGCTGCGCCCTGCTGGAGACCCACGCGCAGGAGCTCGACTGGGTCGCCGACTCCGTCGCCCACCTGGTCCGCACGGGTACGGAGCCGCGCGAGATCGCCGTCCTGTGCCGGTCCGCCGCGGACTTCGCGCAGATCCAGGCCGTGCTGGTGGACCGGGACGTCCCGGTGGAGGTCGTCGGCCTGTCCGGGCTGCTGCACCTGCCCGAGGTCGCCGACCTCGTCGCCGTCTGCGAGGTCCTCCAGGACCCGGGCGCCAACGCCTCCCTCGTCCGGCTCCTCATCGGCCCCCGGTGGCGGATCGGCGCGCGCGACCTGGCCCTCCTGGGCCGTCGGGCGCGGCTCCTGGTGGGCCGTACGCCGGCCGGGACGGACCCCGACGAACGGCTCGCGGCGGCCGTCGAGGGCGTCGACCCGGCAGAGATCGTGTCCCTCGCGGACGCCCTGGAGACCTTCCTCGACGGCGCCGGCCAGGCCCCGGACGACCTCCCCTTCTCCGCCGAGGCCCGGGTCCGCTTCGCGCACCTCGCGCAGGAGCTGCGCGACCTGCGCCGGTCCCTCGCCGACCCGCTGATGGACGTCCTGCACCGGGTGCTGTCCGCCACCGGCCTCGAAGTGGAGCTGTCCGCGTCCCCGCACGCGCTGGCGGCCCGCCGGCGCGAGACCCTGTCGAACTTCATGGACGTCGCCGCCGGTTTCGCCGCGCTCGACGGGGAGGCCACACTGCTGGCCTTCCTGGCGTTCCTGCGCACGGCCGCCCAGTACGAGAAGGGCCTCGACCACGCGCTGCCGGGCGGCGAGAACACCGTGAAGGTCCTCACCGCCCACAAGTCCAAGGGCCTGGAGTGGGACGTCGTGGTGGTCCCGGACCTGTGCGCGGGGTCCTTCCCGAAGGAGAAGCCGCCGGAGGCCTGGACCTCGTACGCGAAGGTCCTCCCGTACGCCCTGCGCGGCGACGCCGCCACCCTGCCCGCGGACCCGGCCTGGACCTCGGCGGGCCTGAAGTCCTTCAAGGCCGCCCTCAAGCACCACAAGTCGGTGGAGGAGCTCCGCCTGGGCTATGTGACCTTCACCCGCCCGCGGTCCCTGCTGCTGGCCTCGGGCCACTGGTGGGGCCCGACCCAGAAGAAGCGGCGCGGCCCGTCGCGGTTCCTGCAGGCCCTCTACGAGCACTGCGCGGCCGGTTTCGGCGAGATCGAGGCCTGGGCGGAGGAGCCCGAGCCGTCCGCCGAGAACCCGGCCCTGGCGGACGGGTCCACGGCGGACCACTCCTGGCCGCTCCCGCTCGACCCGCACTCCCTCGCCCTGCGCCGCTCGGCGGCCGCCCTCGTGGAGTCCTACCTGGCGACACCGCCCCCGCCGGAAGAGGACGACGACGCCTACCTCTGGCCCCCGGACTGCGAGGACCCCGCCTACGACGACGAGCCGTGGCCCACCGACCCCGGCGAGGAGTGGGACACCGACGGGCCCGCAGCCCCGAGCCCCCACGTCGTCCCCCGGCCACGCGGCCCACGACCCGCCGCCCCACCGGCAGAGCCGCACCCCTCCCCGCAGGACCCCTGGGCCGATGAGGCCCGGGCGGCCGACCCGTCGGCGCAGCCCGGCGCCCGTGGGGCCGACCCGCAGGGTGAGCGGCACCCCGCGCCGCAGGGCGCGTGGGCCGCCGACCCGTCGGCGAAGCCGGGCGCCCACGCGAACGCCCCGCAGGACTCCTGGGCCGATGAGGCCTGGGCGGCCGACCCGTCGGCGCAGCCCGGCGCCTACGGCGCCGACTCAGTGGCGGAGCCGCGCTCGGGCGTGCCCCCGTTCGCCTCCGCAGCCGACCCGCAGGGTGAGCGGCACCCCGCGTCGCAGGGCGCGCGGCCCGCCGACCCGTGGGCGCAGACGGCCGCCCGTGCGGCCGACCCGGCGGCGGAGCCGCGCTCCCAGGTGGCCCACCCCGCCGGAGGCGCCCCCCTCACGCCCGAGGAGGCCAGGGCGATCGCCTCCTGGGACCGGGACCTCGACGCCCTGGAGGGCGAGCTCCGCCGTGCCCGCGCGGCCGTCCGCGACGTGGAGCTGCCCCCCGCGCTCTCGGCCAGCCAGCTGCTCCGGCTCGCCGCCGACGAGGAGGGCTTCGTACGCGACCTCGCCCGCCCGATGCCCAAGCCCCCGCAGCCCGCCGCCCGCCAGGGCACCCGCTTCCACGCATGGGTCGAGTCCCGCTTCGACGAGCTGCCGCTGCCCTTCCTCGACGTCCTCGACCCCGTCGCCGACCTGCCCGGCGCCGCCGGCGACGGCCCCGGCTCCGACCAGGACATCGCCGACGAGGCCGACCTCGAAGCCCTCAAGGCCGCCTTCGAGCGCAGCCCGTACGCCGACCGCCCGCCCCACCGCATGGAGGCCCCGGTCCAGCTCACCCTCGCCGGCCGCGTCATCCGCGGCCGCATCGACGCCGTCTACCGGACCACCGACGAGAACGGCGACGACGCCTACGAGATCGTCGACTGGAAGACCGGCCGGACCACAGAGGCCGATCCGCTCCAGCTCGCCGTCTACCGCCTCGCCTGGGCCGAGGCCACGAACACCCCGCTCGACCGGGTCACCGCCGCCTTCCTGCACGTCCGCAGCGGCCGTGTCATCCGCCCCCGCAACCTGCCCGGCAGGGCCCGTCTTGAGCGGATCCTCCAAGGCGAATCGGGCCCCGACGGCGGCCACCGGACGGACGGCTAGGCTCGGGGCATGAGCGACACCCAGCCGGACAGCGTCGTCCGCACGTACATCGACACCCACCGCACCGCCTTCCTCGACGACCTCGCCGAGTGGCTGCGGATCCCCTCCGTCTCGGCCCAGCCCGAGCACGCGGACGACGTACGCCGCAGCGCCGAATGGCTCGCGGCGAAGCTCAAGGAGACCGGCTTCCCGGTCGCCGAGGTCTGGGAGACCGACGGCGCCCCCGCCGTCTACGCGCACTGGCCGAGCGAGGACCCGGACGCGCCCACCGTCCTCGTGTACGGCCACCACGACGTGCAGCCCGCCGCCGTCGCCGACGGCTGGCACACCGACCCCTTCGAGCCGGTCGTCCGGGACGGCCGGATGTACGCGCGCGGCGCCGCCGACGACAAGGGCCAGGTGTTCTTCCACACCCTGGGCGTACGCGCGCACCTCGCGGCCACCGGCGCCGCCGCCCCCGCCGTACATCTCAAGCTGATCGTCGAGGGCGAGGAGGAGTCGGGCTCCGCCCACTTCCGCGAGCTCGTCGAGGCCCGCGCCGGCGAACTCGCCGCCGACGTCGTGATCGTCTCCGACACCGGCATGTGGTCCGAGACCACCCCCACCGTCTGCACCGGCATGCGCGGCGTCGCCGACTGCGAGATCGACCTGCACGGCCCAGACCAGGACATCCACTCCGGCGCCTTCGGCGGAGCCGTGCCCAACCCGGCCACCGCCGCCGCCCGCCTCGTCGCCGCCCTGCACGACGCCGACGGCCGCGTCACCGTCCCCGGCTTCTACGACGGCATCGCCGAACTCACCGACGCGGAGCGCGCCCTGATCGCCGAGCTGCCCTTCGACGAGGCCGAGTGGCTGCGCACGGCCAAGTCCCACGCGGCCGCCGGGGAGGCCGGGTACAGCACCCTGGAGCGCGTCTGGGCCCGTCCGACGGCCGAGGTCAACGGCATCGGAGGCGGCTACCAGGGCCCGGGCGGCAAGACCATCGTGCCGGCCTCCGCCCATGTGAAGCTGTCGTTCCGCCTGGTGTCCGGGCAGGACCCGTACGAGGTCGAGGCGGCCGTCAGGGAATGGGTCGCGGCCCGCGTCCCGGACGGGATCCGCCACACGATCACCTTCGGCGCGCCGACCCGCCCGTGCCTGACCCCGCTGGACCACCCGGCCCTGCAGTCCGTCGTCCGGTCCATGGGCCGCGCCTTCGGACAGAAGATCCGCTTCACCCGCGAGGGCGGCTCCGGACCCGCCGCCGACCTCCAGGACGTCCTGGGCGCGCCCGTGCTGTTCCTCGGCATCTCCGTGCCGTCCGACGGCTGGCACGCGCCGAACGAGAAGGTCGAACTCGACCTGCTGTTCAAGGGCGTCGAGACGGCGGCCTACCTCTGGGGGGACCTGGCCGCCGGACTCCGCGCCCCCCGCACCACCCGTACGTCCCGCACACCCGCCTGACCCGGCGCACCCGTCCGTCGTACCGAGCCTGCCTGTCCCACCACCGGGGGAGTTGGAAGTACCAGTGAGCACCCATACCGAGCGCCCTCTCTCGCTCACCGCGCCCAGCGGTATCGACCGGTCCGCGCACCACCGCCTCGACGAGGCGTGGCTCGCCGCCGCCTGGAGCCACCCGACGACCCGCGTCTTCGTCGTCTCCGGCGGGCAGGTCCTGATCGACGACACCCCCGACGGAGGCACCGGCATCGTGATGACACCGGCCTTCGAGGCCCCGGTCACCGAGACCCACCGCTACTTCCTGGGCACGGACGAGGACGGCGTACGGTACTTCGCGCTCCAGAAGGACGCGCTGCCCGGCCGCATGGACCAGTCGGCCCGCCCGGCCGGCCTGCGCGAGGCCGGACTGCTGCTGAACGACCGCGACGCCGCACTGATGGTCAACGCGGTGGCGCTGGAGAACTGGCAGCGGATGCACCGCTTCTGCTCCCGCTGCGGAGAGCGCACGGTGGTCGCGGCGGCCGGGCACATCCGCCGCTGCCCGGGCTGCGGCGCCGAGCACTACCCCCGCACGGACCCGGCCGTGATCATGCTGGTCACCGACGAGTACGACCGCGCGCTGCTGGGCCGCCAGGTGCACTGGCCGGAGGGCCGCTTCTCGACGCTCGCCGGGTTCGTGGAGCCGGGGGAGTCGATCGAGCAGTCCGTCGTCCGCGAGGTGTGGGAGGAGGCGGGCGTCCGGGTCGGGCGGGTCGAGTACGTGGCCAGCCAGCCGTGGCCGTTCCCCTACAGCCTGATGCTGGGCTTCAACGCCCGCGCCACCAGCTCCGAGATCACCGTGGACGGCGAGGAGATCCAGGAGGCCCGCTGGTTCTCGCGCGACGAGCTGCGCGCGGCGTTCGAGTCGGGCGAGGTGCTGCCCCCGTCGGGCATCTCCATCGCCGCGCGGCTGGTCGAGCTCTGGTACGGGGAGCCGCTGCCGAAGGCCGCGGCGTGAGCTTCGCCACCCCGTGACGGCGCGAGGCCCCGCCCGGCAGGGGCGGGGCCTCGCGCGGCAGGGGCGGCCGCTCAGACGGCGAGGGCCTGCTTGACCTGGGCCAGGCTCGGGTTCGTCATGACGGACTCGTTGCCGGCGGCGGACTTCACGAGCACGGTGGGGACGGTCTGGTTCCCGCCGTTGGCCTTCTCCACGAACGCAGCGGACGCCGGGTCGAGCTCGATGTTGATCTCGTTGTACGCGATGCCTTCCCGGTCCAGCTGGGTCTTCAGCCGACGGCAGTAGCCGCACCAGGTCGTGCTGTACATCGTGACGGTGCCCGTGTCCTGCATGCTGCGCTCTCCTTCGTGAAGGCTCGGTGGTCCGAGTACTCGAACGTACGGGATCCCGAGGCCATTCCCGTACGTACTCATCCGCACCGCCGGTGTGACTGATATGACGTATCGGTGACGCCTGTGGACAGATTTCCCGCCCGGCTCACGAGACCTGGCAGCATGGCGGAGTGACAGCAGCAACGCACTCCTCCTCCTTCACCGCCGCAGCGGACTCGGCCGACGCGGTGCTCCTGGGCCTCGACCCGGAGCAGCGCGAGGTCGCGACCAGCCTGCGCGGACCGGTGTGCGTGCTGGCCGGAGCCGGCACCGGCAAGACCCGCGCGATCACCCACCGGATCGCCTACGGGGTCCGGTCGGGCCGGCTCATGCCGGCCAGCGTGCTCGCCGTCACCTTCACCAACCGGGCCGCCGGCGAGATGCGCGGCAGGCTGCGCGCGCTCGGCGCGGGCGGCGTCCAGGCCCGCACCTTCCACTCCGCCGCCCTGCGCCAGCTCCAGTACTTCTGGCCCAAGGCCATCGGAGGGGACGTGCCCCGGCTGCTGGAGCGCAAGATCCAGTTCGTCGCCGACGCGGGGGCCCGCTGCCGCATCCGCCTCGACCGCGGCGAGCTGCGCGACGTCACCGGCGAGATCGAGTGGGCCAAGGTCACCCAGACGGTGCCCGCCGACTATCCGGCGGCCGCTCTCAAGGCGGGCCGGGAGGCCCCCCGCGACATGGCGGAGATCGCCCAGATCTACGGGACGTACGAACAGCTCAAGCGCGACCGCGGCATGATCGACTTCGAGGACGTGCTGCTCCTGACCGTCGGCATCCTCCAGGACCGCCACGACATCGCCGAGCAGATCCGCGGCCAGTACCAGCACTTCGTCGTCGACGAGTACCAGGACGTCAGCCCGCTCCAGCAGCGGCTGCTCGACCTGTGGCTCGGCGAGCGCGACAGCCTCTGCGTCGTAGGCGACGCCAGCCAGACCATCTACTCCTTCACCGGCGCCACCCCCGACCACCTGCTGAACTTCCGCACGCGCTATCCGCACGCCACCGTGGTCAAGCTGGTCCGCGACTACCGCTCCACCCCCCAGGTGGTGCACCTCGCCAACGGACTGCTGAAGCAGGCCTCGGGGCGGGCCGCCGAGCACCGCCTGGAGCTGGTCTCCCAGCGCGAACCCGGACCCGACCCGGTCTACGCCGAGTACGCCGACGAGCCCGGCGAGGCCGAGGGCGTCGCCCGCCGCATCCGCGACCTGATCGCCGCGGGCGTCCCGGCGGGCGAGATCGCCGTGCTCTTCCGCATCAACGCCCAGTCGGAGGTCTACGAGCAGGCCCTCGCCGACGCCGGGGTCCCGTACCAGCTGCGCGGCGCCGAGCGCTTCTTCGAGCGGCAGGAAGTCCAGAAGGCCATCCTCGCCCTGCGCGGAGCGGCCCGTTCCGGCGGGAACGACCCCCTGCTGGAGGACGTCGTCGACCTCGGCTCCCAGGTGCGGGCGGTGCTCAGCTCCACCGGCTGGACCACCGAGCCGCCCGCCGGCTCCGGCGCCGTACGCGACCAGTGGGAGTCGGTGGCCGCGCTGCTCCGGCTCGCCGAGGACTTCGCCCGCACCCGGCCCGGGGCCACCCTCGCGGACCTCACGGTCGAGCTGGACGAGCGCAGGGCCGCCCAGCACGCCCCGACCGTCCAGGGCGTCACTCTGGCCTCGCTGCACGCGGCGAAGGGCCTGGAATGGGACGCCGTGTTCCTCGTCGGCCTCACCGACGGCATGCTGCCGATCACCTACGCCAAGACCGACGGCCAGGTCGAGGAGGAGCGGCGCCTGCTCTACGTCGGCGTCACCCGGGCGCGACTGCACCTGACCCTCTCCTGGGCGCTCTCCCGCGCCCCCGGGGGAAGGCCCACCCGGCGCCCCAGCCGCTTCCTGAGCGGCCTGCGGCCGGGATCCGCCGCGCCGGGCAGCCGGCCGGGCGGCTCCGCCCCCGAGCGGTCGCCCCGGGCGCGCGGCCGCCGCGGCCCGGTGCGCTGCCGGGTCTGCGGCAGGACGCTGACCGAGGCCGGCGAGCTGAAGCTGATGCGCTGCGAGGACTGTCCGTCCGACATGGACGAGGGCCTCTACGAGCGGCTGCGGGACTGGCGCGCCGGCCAGTCGAAGGAGCAGGGCCTGCCCGCCTACTGCGTCTTCACGGACAAGACGCTGATGGCGATCGCGGAGGCCGCGCCCACCGAGGCGGGCGAGCTTGCGATGATCTCCGGGGTGGGCGGCCGCAAGCTTGACCGGTACGGAGCCGACGTCCTGGCCATCTGCGCAGGTCAGGTGCCTGGGAGTGAGGATCCTGACGGCGCGTAGAAACTCGTCGGAAAAATAGTTTGCACATGCCCTGCGAAGACCCATAGGTTCTTAGCAACGGAAACGGTGGCTTCTCCGAAGCCCTGGATCCGTGCTGTACTTATCCGAATACGCATGGGACGGGCCCTCGGGCCAGGTCCCCGAGACGCCGAGAGGAGGCGAGACCAGTGACCAGCTTCATGACCTTCACCAAAATGACCGATCGCTCGGTTGATGCCTCCTGCCTGCTCGGTTCCGTCTCCGCTCTGGGCACCGGTGCGTCCGCGATTTCCGCCGGCCGCCCCGCCCTCCTCGCGACCCTTGCGATCAGCGAGCGCAATGAGCGACCGACCCAGGCACCGGTGGCAGTACTGGCAGCAGAAGCACAGGCGCATGGCGCCTATGGATTTGCCGCCGCGGCCGGTGCCGGATCCCTGACGAAGCAGACGAAGCAGCAGCACCACCTGATGTGGGCCTTCCGTGGGCTCGAACCCTGGAGTGATCCAGCCTGATCGCATGATCAGGCCGGCGCCTTCAGGGCCGCGGAACCCCACCCGGGATCCGCGGCCCTTCTGTTTGTCCCCGACCGGGGCCACGACAGAGAAGGGGCCTCGGGACTGGCAGAACCAGGTACCAGCCACCCCGGCCGACCGGCCGGAACGCCTAGCCGAACAAGACGAGGAAGAAAACACCGTGCAACTCGAAGCGCACGCCCCGTCCGTACCGCAGACCCAAACGATCTCCCCGCCCGCAGTCCCGGAGGACCACACCTTGACCCCGCTCACCGCGCTCACCGCGCTCGACGACGCCATCGAGAACCTCGGCGTCCCGGTTCCCTGCCGTACCTTCGACCCCGAGGTCTTCTTCGCCGAGTCCCCGGCCGACGTCGAGTACGCCAAGTCCCTCTGCCGCACCTGCCCGCTGGTCGAGGCCTGCCTCGCCGGAGCGGTCGAGCGCCGCGAGCCCTGGGGTGTCTGGGGTGGCGAGCTCTTCGTCCAGGGAGTCGTCGTAGCCCGGAAGCGGCCGCGTGGCCGTCCGCGCAAGAACCCGGTCGTCTCGGCATGACCGCCATCGGAACCATCGACCGCCCCCTGACGCACGACCCCCTGAAGCAGGCCCTCATGACCGCCTACACCACGAGCGAGCAGCCCCACGGCGCCGCCCACGCAGACTTCATCACCACCGGCGCGATCACCTCGCGTCAGAACAGGACCCGCGAAATGCAACTCATCCCAGAAGCCCTGGCTCGTGCCCATATGGACGAGCGCATGCGCGAGGTGGACGCCGAGCGTCACGCCCTGCGCCTGGTCGCCGCCCGCCGCATGCAGCGGCGAGCCGAGCGCGTCTCGATGCGCGCCCGGCGGGCGCTGGCCATGGCCGTCATGCACTGAGAACCGAACGCAGCACTCCGGGGGGACCGGTCCGAAGGGGCCGGTCCCCCCGGTGCGTTGCGCGGGCTCGTCCACCCCCTGCGGAGGTATCGTCTGGAGGTGGACCAGCCGACTCCCCAGCCCGACCCGTCGGGATCCGAGGCCCAGCCCGTCGCCGTCTGCGCGCGCTGCGGCAAACAGTCCCCCGGCGGAGCGCCGCCCACCTGGACCTGTTCGGTGGAGAACGGGACCAGAGAGTACTTCTGCGTCGAATGCGCCCGCGCCAACCTCAGGGCGATCGAGGGCAGGCTCGACTCCTCCTGGTGGTGACCTCCCGGGGGCGGAGCACCTCCCCCGGGGACCTCACTGGACCTTGCCTGACCCCACTGGTCCTCACTCCGCGGAGGCGAACCCCGGCAGCCAGGTGTCCAGTTCGTCGCGCAGCCGCACCGTCGCTCCCAGCTGGCACAGCACGCCGATGGTGCTCAGCGTCACGCGGTGGATCAGCAGGTAGGAAGGCGGCAGGTTGATCTGCCGGCCCAACTGGTGTGCGGGGGAGCGAGGATCGGCGATCCGCGCCGCCTGACCGCGCAGCCAGGGCCGGGTGAAGGTGAACTCCTCCGCCTCCGCGGGCTCGATGATCGGCTTCAGGTAGTCCAGTACGGCGTCCGGGTCCAGCTCGACGGACTCCTTCACGAACCCCTCGGCGCGCAGATGGCCGTAGACCCCCTCCGCGTCGCCGTCCAGCGTCATCCGCAGAGACCTGCCGATGGGCTTCGGCCAGCCGCCGGGCAGCCGGTCGACCGTGCCGAAGTCCAGCACGCCCAGCCGTATCCGGCCGTCCGCCCCCGGTATCAGCCGGAAGTTGCCCGGGTGCGGGTCGGCGTGCAGCAGACCGGTGCGGGCGGGGCCGGAGAAGAGGAACCCGGCCAGCAACTGCCCGGCGCGGTCACGCTCCTCCTCGCTGCCGTCGGCGATCACCTCCGACAGCGGGGTCCCGTCCAGCCACTCGGTCACGAGCACCTGGTCGCCCTGGTGCACCACGTCCGGGACCACCACGTCGGGGTCGTCCACGAAGGCGTCCGCGTGCGTCCGCTGTGCCTCGGCCTCCAGCTCGTAGTCGAGCTCCTCCGACACCCGGTCGCGCAACTCCTTGATCAGAGGCTTGATCTCCATACCGGGGACCAGCGGGCCCAGCAGCCCCGCGAACCGGCCCAGCTGCTTCAGGTCCGACAGCAGCGCCTCACCGGCTCCCGGGTACTGGACCTTGACCGCCACCTGCCGGCCGTCGTGCCACACCGCCCGGTGCACCTGCCCGATCGAGGCCGCCGCGGCCGGCTTGTCCTCGAACTCCTCGAACAGGTCCCGCCAGTCGGCGCCGAGACGCTCCGTCAGCACCTGGTGCACCGTCGCGGCAGGCAACGGCGGGGCCGCCTCCTGGAGCTTGGTCAGCGCCGCCCGGTAGGGCCCCGCGACCTCCTCGGGCAGCGCGGACTCGAACACCGACAGGGCCTGCCCGAACTTCATGGCGCCGCCCTTCAGTTCACCCAGGGTGCGGAACAACTGCTCGGCGGTGCGCTGCTGGAGCTCTCGCGCCACGATCTCCGCGGACTTCCCCCCGATCCGCTTGCCCAGCCCCCACGTGACCCGACCCGCGATGCCGAGCGGCAGCGAGGCCAGCTTGACGGTACGGGTGACCGCCTTCCGGGGAAGATCAGACATACGCCCCTCCAAAACCCAGACAGCTGCGCCGCAAGCGGCGGTTCGGCAGAACCCTCGTTCTCCGAGCATCCTGTCACGGCCCTCCTGGCGGGTTCCCTCCCGATCCTCCCCCCGCGGCCCGGCCCGCCGGCCGGAGCCGCCCCGCGGACTCCGCGGCCGCCCCGCAGGGGCAGTCGGGATGGGGGCGGACCGGGGCGGAATCCCAGTGCAGGGTGGGCAGGGCCGCCTCCCAGCGGGACCCCGTGGAGGCGGGCAGCTGACCGTCGAGGAAGGCGAGGGCGTGGGCCGCGGCCAGCCCGGCCACCGCCGCGGACAGGCCCAGGTCGCAGGAGGCGCCCCCGCGGCGGCGCCGGGACGAGCGCCACTGCACGAGCATCCTCGGCCAGGCCGCGTCCCGGTCCACGCGGTCGCGCTCCATGCACCCCGCGCACGCCGTCGTCCCCGGCAGCACCAGCGGCCCCACCACGCCCGTGCCCTCCAACACCCCCGCGTACAGGTGCGGAACGCCCGAGGCGACCCAGTCGGCCGCGGTGTCCGGATCAGGAGCCCACGCGTCCAGCCCGTCCCGCGGCGCGACCACCACCAGGGACAACCCCGGATCCGCACCCTCCCCCTCCCCGGCCCGCGGGCCGGGACCAGGTACCGCGGAGCGTACGGCGGCCTCCGCGGCCTCGGCCCGCATCCGGCCCACGCTCGCGCTCCCCAGTCCGCCCGGCGCCACGTCCCCCGGCTCCACCCGTCCACCGTCGAGCACTTCGACACGCCCCACGCCCGCCCCCGCCAGGACCGCCGCGACCACGGCTCCCACCCGGCCGCTCCCGCGCACCCGGACCCGTATCGCCCGGCGGGCGGCGATCCCCCGCAGGTCCCCACCGGGCTCCCGGTGGACCAGCGAAAGCGAACCCAGGTCCGGGCCCAGCCGCTCCAGGACCTCCGGATGGCTGCGCAGGGCCTGCGCCCGCGGGCCGCCCGCCGAGGCGTCGTCGAGCAGACCGGCCCCCGCCAGCCGTCTGACCAAGGCGTCGGCCAGGCCGTCCGGCAAGCCCATCCGCGCCGCCTCGCCGCGCAGCAGCTCCATCCCCCGCGTCCCGTCGATCCGGTCGATGAGCGCACCCGTCGCCGTGTCCACGGGACCCAGCACCACCGCATGCGCCGGTGTCACCCCGAACTGCACCGTCTGCAGATCCCGCCAGGCCCGCGCCAACGCCGGCTTCACCCTCGGAAACATGTCCGACCCCCTGCCTGTCCGTCCCTGTGAGTCCGCGAGCCGCGGCTTCACAACCGCCGCTCCTCCCGCTCCGGCCACAGTGCCCGTCCGCCGCGATCCGTGCAGGAGTTTGTCCACAGGTGGGAGGTATTCGGCATATGAGATGAAGAGTGATGCCGCGTCGGGACGGGCCGCGAACCGCCCGGGCCGGAAGCCCCGGCGCGCGGGACTTCCGCCACCGGCACCGGGTAACGTCGTGGCGTGTCCGCCGACCCCACGCAGCGCGCCGTCGAAGTCCGCCGGAGCGCGCGCCGCCGCAGGACCGTATCCGCCTACCGCGAGGGTGACCGTACGGTCGTCCTCATCCCTGCCCGGATGTCCGAGGCCGAGGAGCAGCGCTGGGTGGGCGTCATGCTGGAGAAGCTGGCCGCCCAGGAGAGCAGACGCACCCTCGGAGACGCGGAACTCACCGAACGCGCCGAGCGTTTGTCCGAGCAGTACTTCGACGGCCGCGCCCGCCCCCGCTCGGTCCGCTGGGTCACCAATCAGAACACCCGCTGGGGCTCCTGCACCCCGGCCGAAGGCAGCATCCGGCTCTCACACCGTCTGCAGGGCATGCCGGAGTACGTCGTCGACTACGTCCTCCTGCACGAGCTGGCCCACCTCCTCGTTCCCGGCCACGGACCCCGCTTCTGGGAACTGCTGGAGGCGTACCCGCGCACCGAGCGGGCCCGGGGCTACCTGGAGGGAGTGGTGGCCGCCGAGCGCCTGCCGCAGGTGCCCGCCGCCCGCGAGGAATGACCACGCCAACCGGCCTGGCCGGGCCGCCCCGGCCCGGCCCGCCGCCCGATGTATCACACAGCGTGATGTGTACCGGCTTGGTACCGGCTTGGCCGGATGTCGGCAGATGCCGTTAGCCTGTGCGGCACGAATGCTCAGTCGGGATGGGGGACGTCGTTACGCATGGCAAGGGAATTCCAACGCGGCCACAAGGCCAAGGTCAGTGATCTCACGGCGGGCACCGATCTGTACGTAGGCGTCCAGATCGCCGCCCCCGGGCTCACCTTCGACATCAGCTGTTTCGGCCTCGACGCCAACGAGCAGCTCTCGGACGACCGCTACTTCGTCTTCTTCAACCAGCCGAAGTCGCCGGAGGAGTCCATCCAGCTACTCGGCCCGCAGGCCGGTGACACGGAATCCTTCCGGGTGACCCTGGACCGCGTTCCGCCGTCCATCCACAAGCTGTCCTTCACCGCCACCATCGACGGCGCCGGACAGATGTCGCAGATCGGCCCGGGCCACATCCGAATCGTGGCCGGCGGCGAAGAGGTCGTCCGCTACGCCTTCACCGGCGCGGAGTTCAGCACCGAGCGGGCCGTCATGCTCGGCGACTTCTACCTGAAGGACGTATGGCGCTTCGCCGCCGTCGGCCAGGGCTTCGACGGAGGCCTCGACGCCCTCCTGAAGAACTTCGGCGGCGAGGTCGCCGAGGAGGAGCAGCCGCAGCAGCAGGCCCCGGCGGCCGGCGCCCCCGGCTTCGCCCCGCCGCCGCAGGCGGCCGCCCCGGCCCCGTCCTTCGGTGCCCCCGCGCCCGCCCCGCAGGCGGCCGCCCCGGCCCCGTCCTTCGGTGCCCCCGCGCCCGCCCCGCAGGCCCCGGCCCCCGCCCCGTCCTTCGGCGCGCCTGCTCCGGCACCCGCGCCGGCCGCCCCCCAGCCGCAGTACCAGCAGCCCGCGCCGGCCGCCCCGGTGCACGCCGCGCCCACCATGGCGGCGCCCCTGGCCCCGCAGGCCCCCGCGCCCTACGGCCAGCCGCCGCAGCAGCCCTCCTACGGCCAGGTCCCCGGGCAGTACCCGGGCCAGGTGCCGCCGCCCGCCCCCGGCGGCTACGGGCAGCAGACCCCCTTCGGGCAGGTCCCGGGCCAGATGCCGGGGCAGGCCCCCGGCCAGCAGCCCGGCTACGCCCCGCAGGCCGCGGCCCCCGCGGCCGGCCTCGCCGCGGCCCTCCAGCCGTACAAGGAGGCCCCGACCGGCTCCCGCTGGACCCCGCAGAACCAGCAGCTCATGCGGGTCGACCTGGCGATGGGCGGCCAGGCCGTCCTCGCCCGCCAGGGCAGCATGGTCCTGTACCAGGGCAAGGTCGACTTCAGCTACAAGGGCGCCGGCTTCGCCGGCCGCATCGTCGGCAACGCCACCGGCCAGGAGATGCAGCTCATGCGCTGCACCGGACGCGGCCAGGTCTTCCTCGCGGAGAACGGCGCGCACCTGCACGCCATCGAGCTCCAGGGCGACGCCATCTGCGTCTCCGCGGAGAACGTCCTCGCCTTCGACGAGTCCCTCCAGCACGAGGTCCGCCGGATCGAGGGCCACGGCATCCCCGGCGGCGCCCTGTTCACCATGCAGTTCCAGGGAACCGGCACGGTGATCGTCAAGACCCACGGCGTCCCGGTCGTGCTGCCCGTCACCCCGACGACCTTCGCGGACAGCAATGCCATCGTGGCGTGGTCCGCCGCCTCGCAGGTGATCCTTTCCAGCCAGGTCCGACTGCGGCGCAACGCCTACCCCGGCCACAGCGGGGAGACCGTGAACCTCCAGTTCCGCGGCGCCCCCGGCAACTTCATCGTCGTCCAGCCGTACGAGGTCTGAGGGAGCCCGACATGAACGCAATGAACCAGCAGCTCGCGGGCTTCGCCCCGACCCCCGTCACGGCCCGCATGGAGAACCACGGGCGGTCCATGCTCAAGGTCGCCATGCAGAGCGGCCAGGACCTCTTCGCCCGCACCGGCTCGATGGTCGCCTACGAGGGCTTCGTGCAGTACGAGCCCAACCCGCCGGCCGTCCGCCAGATGGCCTCGCAGTGGGCCACGGGCGAGGGCGCACCCCTGATGAAGTGCACCGGCGACGGCCTCCTGTACCTCGCCGACTACGGCGCCGATGTCGTCGTCATCAACCTCAACAACGACTCGCTGTCGGTCAACGGCACCAACCTCCTCGCCTTCGACGCGCACCTCCAGTGGGGCGTCGAGCGGGTCAAGGGCCTGGCGAAGTTCGCCGGCCAGGGCCTGTTCAACGTCCAGGTCGCGGGCACCGGCTGGGTCGCCCTGACCTCGCGCGGCACCCCGATCGTGGTCGACTGCGGCCGCGGCGAGGACGAGACGTACGTCGACCCCGACGCGCTCGTCGCCTGGTCGCCGAACCTGAAGGTCAAGGGCAAGCGCAGCTTCAAGGCCTCGTCGATGCTCGGCCGGGGCAGCGGGGAGGCCTACCAGATGGCCTTCTCCGGCCAGGGCATCGTCGTCGTACAGCCCAGCGAGGACAGCACCGACCGGCTCCGGGTCCGGGGCTGAGGGGGAGCGGACACATCATGCAGAGCGCACTTTTCGCCTACGCCGAGGCGCAGTCCCAGGACCGGTACACCGTCCAGAACCCGCAGCTGCTGCGGGTCTCGCTGACGGGCTCCGACGACGTACTCGCCCGCAAGGGCGCGATGGTCGCCTACCAGGGGATCATCGACTTCGACGGCGAGTACCAGACCACGAGCCAGCGCAACGCCCGCCGCCGCACCGGCGAGGGCCTGGACCTCATGCGCTGCTCCGGGCAGGGCACGGTCTACTTCGCCAACCTGGCCCAGTACGTCCACGTGGTGGACGTGGACCAGGAGGGCCTCACCGTCGACAGCAGCTACGTCCTGGCCCTGGACTCCACCCTGCACACCGAGGTCATCGCGGTGGACAGCCAGTACGGGATCTCCGGCTCCGGCAAGTACCAGCTCAACATCTCCGGCCGCGGCAAGGTCGCCCTGATGACCTCCGGGCAGCCGCTGATGATGCACGTCACGCCCGACAAGTACGTCAACGTCGACGCGGACGCCATCGTCGCCTGGTCCACCTCGCTGCGAGTGCAGATGCAGGCCCAGACGCACTCCACCGGCGTCTGGCGGCGGCGCGGCAACACCGGCGAGGGCTGGGAGCTGAGCTTCCTCGGCACCGGTATCGCGCTGGTGCAGCCCAGCGAGGCACTGCCGCCGCAGAACGCCCAGATCGGACAGGGCGTCGCCGCGCAGTTCGGCGTGGGACAGCACGGCGCCCACGCCCAGAACCAGAACAACGCCTGGAACTGATCCGGCACGGCGAAGGGGCGGCCCCGCGAGGGACCGCCCCTTCGTCATGCACTTCCGTCACGCCCCCGCGCTGCCCCTCGCCGACGCAGCCAGAGGCGCCTCAGCCCGCAGCGGCGAGCCGCGCCAGGGTCGCCTCCAGCAGCAGGACCACCGAGGTGTCGGCCACCGAGGACACCTCCTCGTACGGGAACCAGCGCAGGTCCAGGGACTCGTCGCTGATCGCCGCCACGGCCCCGGCCGGGGCCAGCGCGGCGTACTGCACGTCCAGGTGCCAGTTGCAGGGTGCCGGAATGGGATGCCGGTCCAGGCGCACCGGGCCGCCGGGCAGCAGGGTCAGCCCCTCCTCGATCCCCGACTCCTCGCGGCCCTCGCGCAGGGCCACCTCCGCCAGCGTCGCGTCACCGTCCTCGCAGTGCCCGCCCATCTGCAGCCACATGCCCAGCTTCCGGTGCAGGGTCAGCAGGACCCGCTCCCGCACCGGGTCGATCACCAGCGCGCTCGCCGTCAGGTGGCCCGCCTCGCACGGCTTGTAGACCCCGTCCGGGTGGGAGGCCAGGTGCTCCAGGTACAGATCGCGCAGCTCGGCCTGGTCCTCGTAGCCCTTCAGGACCAGGGCCGCGTCGTCGTGCAGGCTCACTTCGTCCCGTCGCCTTCGTCGTCGCCCTGCTGCTCCCGCTTCTGGGCGGCTTCGCCGAGCATCTTGTCGATCTCGGAGAAGTCCAGCTGCTCGCGGTGCACGAAGCCGTCCGGGTCGTCCAGGTCGGAAGCCGTCGGCAGCATGTCCGGGTGCTCCCACAGCCCGTCGCGCCCGTCCACACCGCGCGCGTCGGTGAGCGAGGCCCACAGCCGCGAGGCGTCCCGCAGCCTGCGCGGACGCAGCTCCAGGCCGATCAGCGTCGCGAAGGTCTGCTCCGCCGGGCCGCCCGAGGCGCGCCGCCGGCGCATGGTCTCGCGCATGGCGTCCGCCGAGGTCAGCCGCGGCTTGGCGGCCTCGTGCACCACCGCGTCGACCCAGCCCTCGACCAGCGCGAGCGCCGTCTCCAGACGGGCCAGGGCCGCCTTCTGCTCGGGGGTGTCCTCCGGCTGGAACATGCCGCCCTGAAGGGCCTCCTGGAGCTGCTCCGGGTTGGACGGGTCCAGCTGCCCGACCACGTCCTCCAGCTTCGAGGTGTCCACCTTGATGCCGCGGGCATAACCCTCGACGGCCCCGAACAGGTGCGAGCGCAGCCACGGGACGTGCGCGAACAGCCGGGCGTGGGCGGCCTCGCGCAGCGCCAGGTACAGCCGAACCTCGTCCGAGGGAACGCCCAGGTCCTTGCCGAAGCCCGCGATGTTCAGCGGGAGCAGCGCGGCCTTGCCCGCCGGACCCAGCGGCAGGCCGATGTCGGTCGAGCCGACGACCTCGCCGGCGAGCGTGCCCACGGCCTGGCCGATCTGCTGGCCGAACATGGCACCGCCCATGGAGCGCATCATGCCGAGCAGCGGGCCCGCCATGGCCTGCATCTCCTCGGGCAGGACACCGCCCATGGCCGCGCCGACGCGCTCGGCGACCGGGTCCACGAGCTCCTTCCACACCGGGAGGGTGGCCTCCACCCACTCGGCGCGGCTCCACGCCACCGCCGTGGTGGCACCCGAGGGCAGCGAGGTCACGCCGTCCAGCCAGTGGTCGGCCAGGCGCACGGCCTCCTCGACGGCCGACTTCTCGGCGATGCCGACGCTGGTGTCCTTCACACCGTCCGCCGTGCCCTGCGCGACGGTCTGGCGGGCGATGTTCTTGGCCATGTCCCAGTTCACGGGACCGCCCTCGTAGCTGAGCATCTGGCCGAGCTGCTGGAAGGCGGCACCGAGGTCGTTGGGGTTCATCGAACCGAACATCGCGGCGAACGGATTGTCCGCACCGCCGGGGCCGCCCGCGCCCGGCAGCCCCATGCCCGGGAACCCGAAGGGATTCGCGGGGCCGCCCTGACCGCCCGCGCCCTGGTCGCCCTTCTTCCTGCCTTCGTCGCCGTTGTCCGGCTCCTCGGGCGGAAGGCCGAATCCGAATGGGGTGTCGCTCACGGGTTTCCTCGGCTCTTAGGGCCGCCGGCGGGCGCCGGCGGGCAACGGTCGGACATCACCACCCAGCCTAGACACCGCAGCCCGCATCCGGGCTCGGTGCTCCGCCCGCTCCTGGGCTGCGGCAGGATGGACATCACCTGGTGGGGTACGCGTCACGGCGCGTCCCTACTGAAGACAACCGCTGGAGACGCCCGGTGAGTTCCCCAGATCCGCACGTTTCGGATAAGCGCAGCCGCGCGACGCAGGACGCAGACCGCCCCGAGCACGGTGACGGCGCCCCCGGCGTTCGCCAGCCGCGAAACCCCGAAGGCCCCCGCCGGCCCAGCCCCGTGATCGCCGTGACCGGCGCCGCCACGGGCGTCGGCGCCGCCCTCGTGAGCCGGCTCGCCGCCTCCGACGAGGTCAGGCAGGTCGTCGCCATCGACGAGCGGCGTGGGGACTGCGCCGCCGCACAGTGGCACGTCCTCGACGTACGCGACCCCGCGATCGCCGAGAAGCTGCGCGGGGCGGACGTCGTGGTCCACCTCGCCCTCGACCTCGACCTGGAGACGGACCCGGCGGCCCGCACCGCCTACAACGTGCGCGGGACCCAGACCGTCCTCACGGCGGCCGCCGCGGCCGGCGTGCACCGGGTCGTGCTCTGTACCTCCGCGATGGTCTACGGGGCCCTGGCCGACAACGACATCCCGCTGTCGGAGGACTCCGAGCTGCGGGCCACCGCCGAGGCGACCGGCGTCGGCGACCTCCTGGAGATCGAACGGCTCGGCCGCAGGGCCCCCCGCGCCCACCCGGGCCTGAACGTCACCGTGGTGCGCCCCGCGGTCCTGGTCGGCGGCACCGACACCGCCCTGACCCGGTACTTCGAGTCCCCGCGCCTGCTCGTGGTCGCCGGCTCCCGCCCCACCTGGCAGTTCTGCCACGTGGAGGACCTGGTCAGCGCCCTGGAGTACGCGGCGCTGGAGAAGGCGGAGGGCGAGCTGGCCGTCGGCTGCGAGGGGTGGCTGGAGCAGGAGGAGGTCGAGGAGCTGAGCGGCATCCGCCGCATGGAGCTGCCCTCGGCCGTGGCGCTCGGCGCCGCGGCCCGCCTGCACCGCATCGGCCTGACCCCGTCCCCGGCCGGCGACCTCGCGTACACGATGCACCCCTGGGTGGTGAGCGTCAGCGGGCTGCACGCGGCGGGCTGGCGGCCGCGCTGGACCAACGAGGAGGTCCTGGCCGAGCTCCTGCAGGAGGTCGCGGGCCGCCACACGGTCGCGGGCCGCCGGCTCGGGCGCAGGGACGCCGCCACGGCCGCCGGCGCGGCGGGCGCGACCGTCGCCCTGCTGGGCGCGGCCGCCGCGGTACGCCTCGCCCGGAAGCGGCGCGGCCTCTGAGCCCGGCCGTGTGCCGGGGCGGTCCGATCCTGTAGGAGGCTCCCAAGGCGGGGGCCGCGGGCCGGGCGAATCAGCTATTTCGCCGTGTCGGCGGCTAGGGCACGATGGACGGTATGGCACCGCACTTCGACCACCCCGGCGAGCAGGCCGCCCAGGACCCCGTCCGGCTGCTCGAAATCCGTGACACCCCGCTCTCGATCGACGAGGTCTTCAAGGCCGTCGGCGACGACGCCACGGGCGGCACGACGCTGTTCGTCGGCACGGTGCGCAACCACGACGGCGGGGCGGACGTCGACTCGCTCGGCTACTCCTGCCACCCCACGGCCGAGGCCGAGATGCGCAGGATCGCCGAACGCGTCGTGGCCAAGTACCCGGTCCGCGCCCTGGCCGCCGTGCACCGCGTGGGCGACCTCGCCGTCGGCGACCTGGCCGTGGTCGTGGCCGTCTCCTGCCCGCACCGCGGGGAGGCCTTCGAGGCGTGCCGGATGCTGATCGACGACCTCAAGCACGAGGTCCCCATCTGGAAGCACCAGACGTTCTCCGACGGCTCCGAGGAGTGGGTCGGCGCCTGCTGAGCCCGCGGCCACGACCGGCCGGCGGACGGAGTCCGACGCAGTCCCGCGCGGCCTGTGAGGCGCCCCGGCGCCGAGCAGTGCAAGGGGGACCATGGGGGAGGTGACGTTCTCCGACGGCTCCGAGGAGTGGGTCGGCGCCTGCTGACCCCGGCTGCGGGGCGGCGGCGGCCGACGGGTAGCCTCACACCCGTTCGGCCGCGCAACACGCCCTCGATTTGCGTAACCCCCCCACGGGCACGAGCGTTGAAGCCACCAACGAAACGCACTTCGGGGTAGGGAGGCGCGCCCATGGCATCTCTGGCGTGGTTGCTGATTCCGCTGTTCGCCGCGATCGGAGCGGCGATATGGGGCAGCTGGGCGGCTCGCGACCGCACGCAGGGCGACATATCCGAGCTCGCGGGCTACGCACGGTTCCGCGAGGCCATGGGCAACGGCCAGGGTCTCGGCCCTGCCGACCGGACGGGCGCGAAGGCCGAGGCGGCCTCCGCCTCCGACGCCGTCTGAGATTCCGCTGAGTTTCCGCTGAGAGTTTCGCGTACGAACCCCGTACGGACCGGCCCCGAGGGCCGCGCGCCGGGGCAGTCCCGTACTGTCGGAACCATGCCACGCCGCACCGCGACGATGCTCGCCTCCACCCTGGTGCTGTTCGCGCTGCTCTGCGCAGGGGTGTTCATCAAGGTCCCGTACTCCGAGATGAGCCCCGGCCCGACCGTGAACACGCTCGGTGACTCGCACGGCGAGCCCGTTCTGAACATCTCGGGACGCAAGACGTACCCGACCAGCGGCCACCTCAACATGACGACGGTCCGCGTCACGGGCGCCGACTACGAGATGAACCTGGTGGAGGCCGTCTACGGATGGCTGGCCGGCGACAACATCGTCGTCCCCCACGAGAACCTCTACCCCAACGGCAAGACCGACGCGGAGTCCACCCAGGAGAACGCCGAGGAGTTCAGCCAGTCGCAGCAGAGCGCCAAGGTCGCGGCCCTCAAGCAGATCGGCATCCCGGTCACCGCCCGCGTGATCGTCTCCACGGTCGTCAAGGGAAGCCCCTCCGAGGGCAAGCTGCACGCCGGTGACGTGGTCAAGGCCGTCGACGGCGCTCCCGTGACCGCCCCCGAGGACGTGGCCAAGCTCGTCACCAAGCACAAGCCCGGCGAACCGGTCGAGTTCACCGTCGTGCCCGCGGCCGACGCCGCCGCGGCGGCGAAGGCCGGCCGGGAGCCCGCCGGCACCTCCAAGGTCACGATCACCGCGGGCAAGGCGGAGGGCGACGGCCGTGCCATCGTCGGCATCCGGGCCGGCAGCGACCACACCTTCCCGTTCGCGATCGACATCAAGCTCGCCGACGTCGGCGGCCCGAGCGCGGGGCTGATGTTCGCCCTCGGCATCGTCGACAAGCTCACACCGGAGGACCTGACCGGCGGGAAGTTCGTCGCGGGCACCGGAACCATCGACGACGCCGGCAAGGTCGGCCCGATCGGCGGCATCCAGATGAAGACCATAGGCGCCCGCAAGGCCGGCGCCGAGTACTTCCTGACGCCCGCCGACAACTGCGCCTCCGCCGCCTCCAACGTGCCCGACGGGCTGACGCTGGTGAAGGTCTCCACCATCGACGACGCCATGGAGTCGCTGCAGAAGATCAGCAAGGGGGACACGGCCGGGCTGCCGCAGTGCAGCGCCAAGCCCTGACCGGTCCGCCCGGGACAGCCCTCAGGCGAAGGTCGCGGCCAGCGCCTCGGCCAGGCCGGGCACCAGGCCCCCGCCGGTCAGGACCTCCGTCGAGGAGTCCTTCTCGCGCAGCCGTACGGCCGACTCGCGCGAACCGTCGCGCAGCACCGCCACGGTGATGCGGACCTCCTGCCGCTCCGGGTGTCCGGCGACCCACTTCGCCAGCTGCTTGTCGCTCAGACCCTCCGGTACGGAGGCCTCCGCGGACGGCGGCAGCATCAGGCGCTCCACGGTCAGGGCGCACCCCGCGACGGCGTCGGGCCAGGCGATGGTGCCGAGGAACTTGTCGAGCGGGGTCCCCGCCGGGACGGTGTCCTGCTCGATGGGGGTGAAGGAGCTCTTGCCGGCGTCGTCCTGGTCGAGGCCGAGCTGCGAGGCGAGGCGTGGCTCCTGCTTCTTGAGCCGGGCGGTGTCGACCAGCGCGAACAGCCGCGCGGGCTTGTCCCAGCCGAGGCCTGCCGCGTACTCGTCGATCTCAAGGCAGGCGCGGGTCAGCGGGCTGGCCGCCATGGGGCCCGCCGACGGAGTCGGCTTGTCGGGCGGCGTGGGGGAAGGCGAAACGTTGGACATGGACAACATCCTGCCTCCTTTCCCCCGCATACCGGGAACTGACCGGAGCCTCAGTAAGTTGCATGAATGGGCTCTACGATCGGGGGTCCGTTCAATACCAGTACTCAGCGACTTTCGAGGTGCGCACCTTGGCTTTCCAGATGCCGGACCGCGGCGGAGGCCCTTCCGGGCCACGGATGAGAGTCGGACGCCCCTCCCGGCGTGCACGCACTCTCCTTATGACTTTGGGCGTGCTGGCCGTCCTGGGCATGCTCTTCATCATGTTCGCCGGCTTCTGGACGGACTGGCTCTGGTTCCGCTCCGTGAAGTACTCCACGGTCTTCACCACCACACTGTGGACCAAGATCGGTCTCTTCGCCGTCTTCGGCCTGCTGATGACGGGCGCCGTCGGGCTGAACATCTGGCTGGCGCACCGGCTGCGGCCGCCGCTCAGCGCGATGTCGATGGAGCAGCAGAGCCTCGACCGCTACCGGATGAGCATCGCCCCGTACAAGAAGTGGCTGCTGCTGGGCATCTCGGTGCTCGTCGGCCTGATCGCCGGAGCCTCGGCGGCGGGCCAGTGGAAGACCTGGCTCATGTACGTGAACGGGGTGCCCTTCGGCACGAAGGACCCCCAGTTCCACATGGACGTGTCCTTCTACACCTTCGACCTGCCCTGGTACCGCTTCCTGCTCGGCTTCGGCTTCGCCGCCGTCGTCCTGTCGGTGATCGCCGCGACCGTCGTGCACTACCTGTACGGCGGACTGCGCGTGACCAGCCCGGGCGCCCGGGCCACCGCCGCCGCGACCGGGCACCTCTCGGTGCTGCTCGGCCTCTTCGTGACGCTCAAGGCGGTCGCGTACTGGCTCGACCGGTACGGGCTGGCCGTCAAGTCCAGCGACTTCAAGGCCGCCGACAACTGGACGGGCCTGCGGTACGTCGACGCCAACGCCTACCTGCCGGCGAAGACGATCCTCGTGGCCATCGCCGCGATCTGCGCCGTGCTGTTCTTCGCGACGCTGTGGCGCCGCACCTGGCAGCTGCCGGTGATCGGCTTCGGCCTGATGGTGCTCTCCGCGATCCTGATCGGCGGGCTCTACCCGGCGATCGTGCAGAAGTTCCAGGTCCAGCCGAACGAGCAGGCCAAGGAATCCCCGTACGTCCAGAAGAACATCAAGGCCACGCGTGACGCCTACGGGATCGCCGGCTCCGAGGTCACGGACTACCCGGGGGCCCCGCAGACGGAGGACCGGAGCAAGCTGCGGCCGCAGGCCGACACCACGGCCAGCATCCGCATCCTCGACCCCAACATCGTCTCGCCGGCCTTCCAGCAGCTCCAGCAGGTCAAGGGCTACTACGCCTTCCCGTCCACGCTCGCCGTGGACCGGTACAGCGGCCAGGACACGGTGATCGGGCTGCGCGAGCTGAACATCGGCGGCATCCCGAAGAACAACTGGATCAACGACCACTTCAAGTACACGCACGGCTACGGCGTGGTCGCGGCCAAGGGCACCACGGTCAAGGACGGCGCCCCCGACTTCACCCAGTCCGACCTCCCCTCCAAGGGGATGTTCGGCACGGACTTCGAGCAGCGCATCTACTACGGCGAGCAGACGAAGCAGTACTCGATCGTCGGCGGCCCGCAGAAGGAGCTCGACTACTCCGACGACAAGGGCGAGAAGGAGACCAGCTACCAGGGCAACTCCGGCGTCAACCTCGCCAACCCGGTCAACCGGGCCGCCTACGCGCTGACCTTCAGCGAGCCGCAGATCCTCTACTCGGGCGCCATCGGCGACGGCTCGCGGATCCTCTACAACCGCACGCCCAAGCAGCGCGTCGAGGCCGTCGCGCCGTGGCTGACGATCGACGGGGCTCCGTACCCGGCCGTGGTCGACGGGCGGATCAAGTGGATCGTCGACGCCTACACGACCACCAACGGCTACCCGTACGCCTCGCGCACCACGCTGGGCCAGAGCACCGCGGACTCGCTGACCAACAGCCAGCGCGCGGTGGTCGCCCAGGAGAACCAGGTCAACTACATCCGCAACTCGGTGAAGGCCACCGTCGACGCCTACGACGGCTCGGTCGACCTGTACCAGTGGGACACCCAGGACCCGGTCCTGAAGACCTGGATGAAGGCGTTCCCGGGCACGGTGAAGCCCAAGAGCGAGATCGCCAAGCCGCTCATGGACCACCTCCGCTACCCGCAGGACCTCTTCAAGGTCCAGCGCGAGCTGCTGACCCGGTACCACGTCACCGACCCGCAGACCTTCCTCAGCGGCAGCGAGGCCTGGGCCGTCCCCGACGACCCGACGACCAAGGCCGGTACGGCCGTTCCGCCGTACTACCTGTCGATGAAGATGCCGGGCCAGAAGGAGAAGGACCAGGTCTTCTCCCTCACCACGACGTTCACGCCGAACGAGCGGCCCAACCTCAGCGCCTTCATGTCGGTCAACGCCGATCCGGGCACCGCGGACTACGGCAAGATCAGAATCCTGAAGATGCCGACCAGCAAGCCGCCGGACGGCCCGGGCCAGGTGCAGAGCAAGTTCCAGTCCGAACCGAAGATCGCCGAGTCCATCCGCCTGCTCCGCGGCGGCGACTCGGAGATCGAGTACGGCAACCTGCTCGCCGTGCCGCTCGACGGCGGGATGCTCTACGTCGAGCCGGTGTACGTCCGCAGCTCCGGGCTGAAGTACCCGCTGCTGCGCAAGGTGCTGGTGACCTACGGCAACCAGACCGCCTTCGAGGACACCCTGGAGAAGGCGCTGAACGTGGTCTTCGGAGCCGAGGCCCCGACCACGCCGGTGCCGCCGGCGCAGCCGCCGGGCGAAGGCACCGTCACGCCGCCGACCAACCAGGATCCGACGGTCAAGGCGGCCCTCGCCGACGCGCAGAAGGCCGTCGAGGACGCCGAGAAGGCCCGGCAGTCCGGCGACTGGGCGGCCTACGGCAAGGCACAGGACGAGATCAAGGCCGCGCTGAAGCGGGCGATCGAGGCCGAGGCGAAGGCCACGCCCCCTCCGTCGGGCGGCTGATGATCAATCCGTGAGGGCTCCGTCCCGCGTCGTGATACTGTGGTTTCACCGACGCGGGGTGGAGCAGCTCGGTAGCTCGCTGGGCTCATAACCCAGAGGTCGCAGGTTCAAATCCTGTCCCCGCTACTGAAGACGAAGGCCCGGATCCATGGGATCCGGGCCTTCGTCATGTCCGAACCGGACACGCGGTAGCTGGGGAGGGTGAGTTGGGGTAGGAGCGTGTTTGACTTACCTCACTGTGGGCATGTCGACAAAACGCTGTAGTGACCTCACTGACTGCGACATACCAGGTGTACGCGGGTAGCAGGTGATGCGACGATGGGATTTATGGGGGACAGGTCAACTCTGCTGGAGACAGGGCGGTTTGTGAGGGCGCAGGCCGAAGCGGGCACAGGAGCCAACGAGTCGGCACCGGTTGCCGACACGCAGACCGCACTGACCGATGCGGATTTCGCGCAGGAGATGTTCGCCGAGACCGACGCGGCGAGCGACGCCGAACTGGAGGCCCGGCACCGGGTGGCCGCCGACAAGGGCGACCCCGGTGCCATGAGCGTGCTCGGCGCGCTCCTGCTGCGCCGCGGGGACCTGGACGGCGCCGAGCCGTACCTGCGAGGGGCCACCGCCGAGGGTGACCGCGCCGCCGCCAACAACCTGGGCGTCCTGCTGCTCCAGCGCGGCTACCCCGAGGAGGCCGCGGGCTGGTGGCGGGTCGCCGCCGTGGCCGGGTCCGCCCCCGCCGCGCACGCCCTGGGCCGCCACTTCCGCGAGCGCGGAGACGAGCCGGCCGCCGAGTACTGGCTGCGCCAGGCGGCGGAGTCCGGCCATGCACTGGGCGCCTTCGGACTGGCCGACCTGCTGGAACACCGCGGGGACAAGGGAGTGGAGCGGTGGTTCCGGGCCGCCGCCGAACAGGGCCACCGCGAGGCCGCCTACCGGCTGGCACGGCACCTGCGCAAGGGCGACCCCGCCGAGGCCGAGCAGTGGTACCGGCAGGCCGCCGCGCGCGGGCACCGGCGCGCCGCCCTGCACCTGGGCGCGCTGCTGGAGGCGCGCGGGGAGCTGAAGGAGGCGGGGCGCTGGTACCTGACCTCCGCCAAGCAGGGCGAGGCGCGGGCCGCGTGCGCGCTCGGCTTCCTGCTGCGCGACGCCGGCGACGAGGACAGCGCGGCCGCGTGGTGGCACAGAGCGGCGCAGGACGGCGACGGCAACGCCGCGAACGCCCTGGGCGCGCTGCACGCCGCGCGGGGCGAGACCCAGACCGCCGAGCGCTGGTACCGGACCGCCATGGACGCCGGCGATCAAAACGGGGCGTACAACCTTGCTCTGCTGTGTGCGGCACAGGACCGGACCGCGCAGGCCGAGCAGTGGTACCGGCGCGCCGCCTACGCCGGACACCGCGAGGCGGCCAACGCGCTGGCCATCATGCTGCTCCAGGTCGGGGACGCTGCGGGCGCCGAGCCGTGGTTCTCGAAGGCCGCCGAGGCGGGCAGCGTGGACGCCGCGTTCAACCTCGGGATCCTCTTCGCCAGCCGCGACGAGGACCGTACGGCGCTGAAGTGGTACGAGCGGGCCGCCTCGGCCGGACACACCGACGCGGCGCTCCAGGTCGGGATCGCCCTGGTCCGGGACGGGGAGGAGCGGGCCGCCGAGCGACACCTGCGCTGTGCGGCGGGCGGGGGCAGTGCGGAGGCGGCGTTCCGCCTGGCCGCGCTGCTGGAGTCCCTGGCTCCGCCGCCGGAGCCGCCGGCGCTGGGCGAGCCGGTGGGCAGCGCCCCCCGTACCGAGAGCGAGGAGTGGTACGAGCGGGCTGCCGAGCTGGGGCACCGCCGGGCCCAGGTGCGCGTCGGGATGCTGGCCGCCGCCCGCGGTGACATGGAGGCGGCCGCCCGCTGGTACCGGGAGGCGGCGGAGGCCGGCTCCCGCAACGGCGCGTTCAACCTGGGGCTGCTGCTGGCCCGCGAGGGCAGCGAGCCGGAGGCCGCCCTGTGGTGGACCCGCGCCGCGGTGGCCGGCCACGGCCGCGCCGCCCTGCGCCTGGGCCTGCTGGCGGCCCGCCACGGCGACCTCGCGGAGGGCCAGAAGTGGTGCGCCCGCGCCATGGAGCTGGGCCCGGCGGAGGTCTCGGAGCGTGCCGCCCGGCTGCGCGAGGCGCTGGCTGAGGAACTTTCGGCGTGACCGTGGCCCGGGGGCTGTGGCCCCGGGCCACGGCCACGGGCCGCGCTCAGGCGATTTGCATCTGCCGGGGGCGTTCACGTAACGTTGGGTTCACCGACGCGGGGTGGAGCAGCTCGGTAGCTCGCTGGGCTCATAACCCAGAGGTCGCAGGTTCAAATCCTGTCCCCGCTACTGAAGGCTCAGGGCCCGGATCCAGTGGATCCGGGCCCTGAGTCGTTTCCGGGGTCGTTTCCACCGGCGAAGCGTCCCGATACGCGCAGCGGCCCGGACCCCGAAGGGTCCGGGCCGCTCCCGTTGTCCGGGCCTCAGGCGCAGGCGAGCAGGTGCTCAGGCGCCCGCGCAGGTCGGGCAGACGCCGCGGTAGGTCACCTCGACCGCCGAGACGGAGAAGCCGAAGCGCTCCGAGTCCGGCAGGTCGGCCAGCGGGTTGCCCGCCGGGTGCACGTCCCGGATGGCGCCGCACCGGGCGCAGACCAGGTGCTGGTGGGGCCGGTGGGCGTTGGGGTCGTACCGCTTGGCGCGCCGGTCCGTGGCGACTTCCAGGACCTCGCCGAGGGAGACGAGCTCGCCCAGGGTGTTGTAGACGGTCGCGCGCGAGATCTCGGGCAGCTTGGCCACGGCGCGTGCGTGCACCTCGTCGGCTGTCAGGTGCACGTGGTCACCGTCGAGCACCTCGGCCACGACGCGCCGCTGGGCCGTCATGCGCCAGCCGCGTCCGCGAAGTCGTTCCAGCAGGTCACTCATGGACACCAGCCTAACAGTGAGGGGATTCGGTGTAACTCCCGAACAGGTGTGGACTTGGAT
Source organism: Streptomyces sp. TN58 (assembly GCF_001941845.1). NCBI lineage: Bacteria > Bacillati > Actinomycetota > Actinomycetes > Kitasatosporales > Streptomycetaceae > Streptomyces > Streptomyces sp. TN58. Next base: position 4,853,125 of record NZ_CP018870.1, read on the forward strand.
GCTTGCTTGACTTGGACTAAGTCCATTGTAGGATCGAGTACGGCGAAGGCCGAGGCAGGACACAGCACAGGACGCAGCGATGACGCAGGAGGCGCACGTGACGCAGGGACCGCTCACCACGGAGGCCGGAGCGCCGGTGGCCGACAACCAGAACAGCGAGACGGCCGGTATCGGCGGTCCCGTTCTGGTCCAGGACCAGCTCCTGCTGGAGAAGCTCGCGCACTTCAACCGCGAGCGCATCCCGGAGCGCGTGGTCCACGCCCGCGGCGCCGGTGCGTACGGCACCTTCACCCTGACCCGCGACGTCTCGCAGTGGACGCGCGCCAAGTTCCTCTCCGAGGTCGGCAAGCAGACCGAGACCTTCCTGCGCTTCTCGACCGTCGCGGGCAGCCTCGGCAGCGCAGACGCGGTGCGCGACCCCCGCGGCTGGGCGCTGAAGTTCTACACCGAGGAGGGCAACTACGACCTCGTCGGCAACAACACCCCGGTGTTCTTCATCAGGGACGCCGTCAAGTTCCCCGACTTCATCCACACCCAGAAGCGCGACCCGTACACCGGCTCGCAGGAGGCGGACAACGTCTGGGACTTCTGGGGCCTGTCGCCCGAGTCCACCCACCAGGTGACCTGGCTGTTCGGCGACCGTGGCATCCCGGCCTCCTACCGCCACATGAACGGCTACGGCTCGCACACGTTCCAGTGGAACAACGAGGCCGGCGAGGTCTTCTGGGTCAAGTACCACTTCAAGACCGACCAGGGCATCAGGAACCTCACCCAGGCCGAGGCCAACCGGCTCGCCGGCGAGGACCCCGACAGCCACCAGCGCGACCTGCGCGAGGCCATCGAGCGCGGCGACTTCCCCACCTGGACCGTGCAGGTCCAGATCATGCCGGCGGCCGAGGCGGCGACCTACCGCTTCAACCCGTTCGACCTCACCAAGGTGTGGCCGCACGCGGACTACCCGCCGATCGAGATCGGCAAGCTGGAGCTCAACCGCAACCCCGAGAACGTCTTCGCCGAGGTCGAGCAGAGCATCTTCTCCCCGGCCCACTTCGTCCCCGGCATAGGCCCCTCCCCGGACAAGATGCTCCAGGGCCGCCTCTTCGGCTACGGCGACGCCCACCGCTACCGCGTCGGCATCAACGCCGACCACCTGCCGGTCAACCGTCCGCACGCCACCGAGGCGCGCACCAACTCCCGTGACGGCCACCTGTACGACGGCCGCCACAAGGGCGCGAAGAACTACGAGCCGAACAGCTTCGGCGGCCCGCACGAGACCGGCCGCCCGCTGTGGCAGCCGATCCCCGTCACCGGGGGCACGGGCAACCACGCCGCCGCGGTGCACAGCGAGGACAACGACTTCGTCCAGGCCGGCAACCTCTACCGCCTCTACTCCGAGGACGAGAAGGCCCGCCTGATCGAGAACCTGTCCGGCTTCATCGCCAAGGTCTCCCGCGACGACATCGTCGAGCGCGCGATCGACAACTTCCGCCAGGCGGACGGCGACTTCGGCAAGCGGCTCGACGCCGCGGTCCAGGCCCTCCGCGGCTGACGGACACCGCCTGCCGGAGCGGGGCGCCGGGCCGCAGTCCTCTCGGGAGGACCGCGGCCCGGCGCCGTCTCACGCGGGCACGCTGCGCCGCGCGGGAACCCAGCAGCGGATGACGTCGCGCACGGACACGATGCCCACCGGCCCGCCGTGCTCCAGCACGATCAGGTGCCGGAAGCCGCCGTGCGCCATGGCCTCGGCGGCTTCCTGCAGCGTGGCGTCGGGCGTGCAGAAGACGACGTTGTTGGTGGTGTGCGCGCCCACCGACTCCCGGTCGGGATCGTGGCCGGCGCCGACCGAGTTGAGTATGTCGCGCTCGGTCAGGATGCCGATTCCGCTGTGGTCGGGGTCGAGGACGACGGCCGCGCCGACGCGCCGGCCGGACATCAGGCAGGCCGCCTGCCGGAGGGTGTGTGCGGGTCCGAGGGTGAGGATCACGGTGCTCATTGCGTCACGGACGAGCATGAAGAGAGCCACCTCCTGGGGTGATTCCGCCCGCTTGGGTGGGTGCGCAGCGCGAAGCCGCCTCCAGTGAAACGCTTCACAAGGGCACAAGCGGGGGGATTCTCAGATTCCCACGGACCGGGAGGGCCAGCAAGGAGGCGTACGAAAGGAGCGTGCCCGGCGCCCCCGGCAACGCCCCGCGCGCCCCGGGCATCCGGTGCGTCAGGCGCGCGGGCGGAGCAGGTCCAGCATCTCCTCGTGGAGCAGGCCGTTGGACGCCGCCGCGTTCCCGCCGTGCACGCCGTCGACCCCGTCCAGGCTGGTGAAGCGGCCGCCCGCCTCCTGGACGACCACCGCGATGGCCGCCATGTCCCACAGGTTCAGCTCCGGCTCCGCGCACAGGTCCACAGAGCCCTCCGCCACCATCATGTACGGCCAGAAGTCGCCGTAGCCGCGGGTGCGCCAGCACGCCCGCGTCAGGTCCAGGAAGCCCGGCAGCCGCCCCTGCTCCTCCCAGCCGCTCAGCGAGGAGTACGCGAACGAGGCGTCGCCCAGCCCCGATACGCGGGACACGCCGATCGTGGTGGTCTCGCCGAGCGCGCCGCCCGAGTACGCGCCGCCGCCCTGCGAAGCCCACCAGCGGCGGCCCAGCGCCGGCGCGGACACCACGCCGACCACGGGCCGGAACACGCCGTCCTCGCCCTCGGCCATCAGCGAGATCAGGGTCGCCCAGACGGGGACCCCGCGCACGTAGTTCTTCGTACCGTCGATCGGGTCCACGACCCAGCGGCGCGGCCCGCTGCCCTTGAGCCCGTACTCCTCGCCCAGGATCGCGTCGTCGGGCCGGGCCGCCGTGATGCCCGCCCGGACGACCTCCTCCGCGGCCTGGTCCGCCTCGCTCACCGGGGTCATGTCCGGCTTCGTCTCGACCTTCAGGTCGAGGGCGCGGAACCGCTCCATCGTGGTGGCGTCCGCCGCGTCGGCGAGTTCGAGGGCGAGGCGCAGGTCATCGTCATACTCGGGCATGCCCGAACAGTATCGGGGCCCCCGGACCCCGGCCAACGGCGTCCACAGTGCGGCCGGACCCGCCCCTTGACGGCGGACGCGCCCTTGACAGCGCCTGTCGCCCCGTCAACTCTGGCCGGAGAGCCGAGCGGGGAGGCGCGGATGCCGGCAGCCCGGGATTCCTTGCTGGACGCGGCGGCAGCGGCGCTGGCGGCGCGCCCCTGGCCCGACGTGCGGATGGTCGACGTGGCCGCCGCGGCCGGTGTGTCCCGGCAGACCCTCTACAACGAGTTCGGCGGCAAGGCGGGTCTGGGCCGCGCCCTCGTGCGGAGCGCGGCCGACCGGTACCTGGAGGGGGTGGACCGGGCCCTGTCCGCCCCGGCCCGCGCCCCCGAGCGGCTCGCCGCGGTCGCGGAGTGGACCGTACGGGCGGCCCGCGCGTACCCCCTCGTACGGGCCCTGCTCACCGGCAGCTGGGAACCGGGCCTGCCCGCCGCGGGCCGGCGCGAACCGGGCCCCGGCGAACTCGCCCGGGCCGTGCGCGACCGGGCGGCCGCCGCGCTCACCCCGGGGGAGGGTCCGCAGCGGTGCGAGCTGGCGGTACGGCTCGCCCTCTCCTACGTGATCGCCCCGGGGGAGGAGCCGGGGCCGGGGGAGCTGATCGGGCTGCTCAGTGCGCCGACCCCGACAGCTGGAGCCCGACGACCCCCAGGATCACCAGCGTGATCGAGACGATTTTGAGCGTGGAGACCAGGTCGCCGAGGAAGACCATGCCGTAGATCGCCGTACCGGCCGCGCCGATGCCCGTCCAGACCGCGTACGCCGGACCCACGTCCAGCTTCTTCAGGGCCAGCGTCAGCAGACCGAAGCTGCCGAGCGCGAAGCACGCGAAGGCGATGGTCGGCCACAGCCGGGTGAATCCGTGGGAGAGCTTGAGGCAGACCGCGAAACCGGTCTCCAGGATTCCCGCGACCACGACCAGCAGCCACGCCATGGCGATGCCTCCCCGCGTCATGTGACATCACGTCACTTGGTGCGATTATGCACTTGTCCAGACAGGTCCTCCGACAAACACGGCAAACCCGCCGGGGCGGTCAGTCGCCCTCGCGGCGCTCCCGGGTCTGCAGCAGCCGTCGCAGCGAGTACAGCCGCGCCGGATCCGCGTGGCCCTCCTCCACCCACCTGTCGAGTGCGCAGTCCTGCTCGTCGTGGCTGCACGCGCGCGGGCAGTCCTCCGTGCCGGGCACCAGGTCCGGGAAGGCCAGGATCACCCGGGACGGGTCCACGTGGTGCAGGCCGAAGGAGCGCACACCGGGAGTGTCGATGACCCAGCCGTCGCCCGAGGGCAGCGGCAGCGCCAGCGCGGAGGTGGTCGTGTGCCGGCCGCGGCCGGTGACCGCGTTCACGTGCCCCGTGGCGCGCTGGCGGCCCTCGGCGACCAGCGAGTTCACCAGGGTGGTCTTGCCGACGCCGGAGTGGCCCACGAAGGCGGTGATCCGGCCGGTCAGGCGCTCGCGCACCCGGTCGGCCGCGCCGCCGGCGGCCAGCTCCTCGCGGTTGGTCACCACGTAGTCCAGGCCGAAGGTGGAGTAGATCTCCAGGATCTTGTCCGCCGAGGTGAGATCCGACTTGGTGAGCACCAGCAGCGGCTCCAGCCCGGCGTCGTACGCCGCCACCAGGCAGCGGTCGATCATCCGGGGCCGCGGCTCCGGATCGGCCAGGGCCGTGACGATCGCCAGCTGGTCGGCGTTGGCGACGACCACCCGTTCGTACGGGTCGTCGTCGTCCGCGGTGCGCCGCAGGACGGACTTGCGCTCCTCGATCCGCACGATCCGCGCCAGGGTGTCCTTCCTGCCGGAGAGGTCACCGACGATCCAGACCCGGTCGCCCACGACCGCGGCCTTGCGGCCCAGCTCCCGGGACTTCATCGCGGTGATCGTGCGGCCGTCGACCAGGCAGGTCAGCCGGCCGCGGTCGACGGTCAGGACGAAGCCCTCGGAAGCGTCCTCGTGCTTGGGCCGGATGTTCGTCCGCGGCCGGTTGCCCTTGGGGTTCGGGCGCTGGCGGATGTCGTCCTCGTCGGTGTGCTTGCCGTACCTGCGCATGACGGGCCCTACGCTCCCGCACCCGCTTCGGGTCCCGCGTCCCCGGCCAGCATGTCCGTCCACATCTTCGGGAAGTCCGGCAGGGTCTTCGCGGTCGTGGCCACGTTCTCGATCTGAACGCCCTCCACCGCCAGGCCGATCACCGCGCCCGCGGTGGCCATCCGGTGGTCCTCGTACGTGTGGAACACCCCGCCGTGCATCCGGCGCGGCCGGATGCGCAGGCCGTCCTCGGTCTCGGTGACGTCACCGCCGAGCGCGTTGATCTCCTTGGTCAGCGCGGCCAGCCGGTCCGTCTCGTGCAGCCGCAGGTGGGCGACACCGCGCAGCACGGACTCCGAGTCGGCCAGGGCCGCCACCGCCGCGATGCCCGGCGTGAGCTCGCCGACCTCGCTCAGGTCCACGTCGATGCCGTGGATCTTGCCGGTGCCGGTGAAGACCAGGCCCGCGTCCGTCAGCTCGCAGGACCCGCCCATCTCCGTGAAGATCCGGCGCAGCGCGTCTCCGGGCTGCGTGGTGCGGCGCGGCCAGTCCGGGACGGTGACCGTGCCGCCGGTGATCAGGGCCGCGGCCAGGAACGGCTGCGCGTTGGACAGGTCGGGCTCCACGATCATGTCGCGGCCCAGCAGGGCGCCGGGGGCGACCCGCCACACGTTCTTCTCGCCGCCGGCCTCGGGGGTGTCCACCTGGGCGCCCGCCGCACGCAGCATCTCCACCGTCATCCGGATGTGCGGCATCGACGGCAGCTTGCCGCCCACGTGCCGGACCTCGACACCCTGGTTGAAGCGCGGGGCGGAGAGCAGCAGCGCGGAGACGAACTGCGAGGAGTTGCCGGCGTCGATCTCGACCGTGCCGCCCTCCAGCGCCCCGCCGCCCTGGACGGTCATGGGCAGCGCGCCGCGGCCGTCGTCGTCGATGCGGGCGCCGAGCGTGCGCAGGGCGGTGATGACCTGGCCGAGCGGGCGCTCGTAGGAGCGCGGGTCGCCGTCGAAGCGGATGTCGCCGTCGGCGAGGGTGGCGACGGGCGGCAGGAAGCGCATGACCGTACCCGCGTTGCCGACGTCCACCGTCGTCGGGCCGTGCAGGGCCGCCGGGATGACCCGCCAGGCCTCACCGCTCGCGGCGGCGCCGGCGGAGCTGGAGGAGACGGTCTCCTCGATGCCCACGCCCATCGCGCGCAGCGCGTCCGACATCAGCTGGGAGTCGCGCGAGCGCAGCGGGCGCCGCACCCAGCCGGGCTCGGAGGCGAGCGCGGCGAGTACCAGGGCGCGGTTGGTGACCGATTTGGACCCCGGCACCGTGACGGTGGCGTGGACGGTCCCATCGGCGAGCGGAGCGGGCCAGAGGGCAGTGGCGGGGGTCTCGGTCATGGCCACCACTTTAGTGGCTTCCTCCGGACCCGGATCTTGATCGCTGTCCGGTCTCAGAGGGTGGTCACAGGCCGAGCAGCCAGCGGCCGCCGCCGACCAGCGAGCAGAGCGCGACCACGTGGAAGAAGAGCAGCCACACCACGGGGTGCAAGTGGGTGAGGCGCCCCAGCTGGTCGGCGTCGGAATCGGGCGCCCCGCCGTTCCTGCGCTTGGCGCCCAGCTCGAACACCGGCCGGACGCCGCCGAGCAGCAGGAACCACACGACGAGGTAGGCGAAGCCCGCCTGGACCTCCGCCGAGGTCAGCCACGACACCAGCAGGAAGGTTCCGCCGGTCAGGATCACCGTCAGCGCCCCGTACGCGTTCCGGATCATCACGAGCATCACCACCAGCAGGGCCGTGGCCGCCCACAGCAGCAGCGTGATCCGGTGCGCCGACAGCAGGGCCGCCCCGCCGAGCCCGAGCAGCGAGGGCGCCGTGTACCCGCCGGCCGCGGTCAGGATCATCCCCAGGCCCGTCGGCCTGCCCCGGCTGACGGTGACCCCGCTGGTGTCCGAGTGCAGCCGTATCCCGCTCAGCCGCCGCCCGGTGAGCAGCGCCAGCAGGCCGTGCCCGCCCTCGTGCGCGATGGTGATGGCGTTGCGCGAGAGCCGCCACAGCGGGCGGGGTCCCACGGCGGCCAGCGCCACCAGACCGGTCGCGATCACCAGCCACCGGTCCGGTGCGGTCTGTATGCCCGTGAGCCGGTCCCACAGGCCGGCCGTCGTGCTGCTGTCCATGAGGTGGCGGACTCCTTGCGGTGGTTTGCGGTGGACATGGCAGTGTGACAGCCATGTGCGGACGGTATGCAGCGAGTCGTGGACCGCAGGACCTCGTGGAGGCCTTCGGCATCGAGAAGTGGGAACCCGAGGAGGCCCTGGCACCCGACTTCAACGTGGCGCCGACCAAGGAGGTCCACGTCGTCCTCGACCGCCCCCTGAAGGACGCTCCGGATCCGCGTCCGGTTCGCCAGCTGCGCGTCCTGAAATGGGGGCTCGTGCCCTCGTGGGCAAAGAACCCCGACGGCGCCGCCCGGATGATCAACGCCCGGTCGGAGACCCTGCACGAGAAGCCGTCCTTCCGCCGGGCCTTCGCCCAGCGCCGCTGCATCATCCCCGCCGACGGGTACTACGAGTGGGTCACCGCGCACGACGAGCGGCAGCTGGAGGTGGAGGGCAGGAAGAAGCGGGCCCGCAAGCAGCCCTACTTCGTGCTTCCCTCCGACGGCTCCCCCTTCGCCATGGCCGGCATATACGAGTTCTGGCGCGACCGGACCCTGCCCGACGAGCACCCCCTCGCCTGGTGGGTGACCTGCTCGGTGATCACCACCGAGGCCGAGACCGGGCCCCTGGGCGTGGCCCCCGCCGAAGGGCCGCGCTCCCTCGCCGACATCCACCCGCGGATGCCGCTGATGCTCACCCCCGACCGCTGGGACGCCTGGCTGGACCCCGCGAACACCGACACCGAGGGCTCCCTGCGGGAGCTGCTGGCACCCCCGCCGGGCGGCCTGATGCGCGCCTACCCGGTCTCGACCGCCGTGAGCAACGTACGCAACAACGGGCCCGAGCTGCTGACGGAGCTGGCCGCCCCGGAGGAGGGCACGCTCTTCTGAGGCCTGCCGCCGGTGGCGGGGACGGCACGATGGACCCATGACCACGCGCACCGAGAGTGTCGACACCCCCGCGGGCGAGGCCCGCGTCACCTGGCACACCGCGCCCCGGGCCCGGCTCGTCCTCGCCCTGGGCCACGGCGCGGGCGGCGGCATCGAGGCCCGGGACCTCCAGGCACTGGCCGCCGCGCTCCCCGCCCGCCGGATCACGGTGGCGCTCGTCGAACAGCCCTGGCGGGTCGCCGGGAAGAAGGTCGCCGCCGCGCCCAAGACGCTGGACGAGGGCTGGCGCGGGCTGTGGCCGGCCCTGACCCGGCCCGGACTGCCGGTCGTCGCCGGCGGGCGCAGCGCCGGCGCCCGCGTGGCCTGCCGCACCGCCGGGGAACTGGACGCCGCCGGGGTGCTGGCCCTCGCCTTCCCGCTGCACCCGCCCGGCCGGCCCGAGAAGTCCCGGGCCTCGGAGCTCACCGGAGCCGGACGGCCGGCCCTCGTGGTCCAGGGCGGCCGTGACCCCTTCGGCCGCCCCGACGAGTTCCCGCCGCCGGCCGGGCGGCACCCGTACGAACTCGTCGAGGTGGCCCACGGCGATCACGGCTTCGCGGTGCCGAAGAAGGCCGCCACCACCCAGGAGGAGGCACTGCGGACGATCACCGAGGCGGTCGGCGGATGGCTCGACCGGCTCCCCGCGTGAGCCCGGCCACACCCCGCCCCCCACGGCTCGGAAAAGGCCGAAAACCCTTGGCGCAGGGGGAATGCGCCGCCCCGCCCCCGGCGTTGTCCCGGATGTCGGTACACACGGAACGTCGGAGGAGAGGGAGCGAATGACCCAGGTCATCAGCCAGAACCGTCCGCAGGCCGCTGACCTGGACTGGACGGTGCTGCCCGCGCCCAAGCGCAGCCCGCTTCGGGCGGCGGGGGGCCGGGAAGGTCGACTATTCTCCGATTCGAGCGGATCCGCTTTCGGAGCCGCCACGCAGTCGGAGGAGGTGGGTCCTGTCGCTGGGACCGACGAAGGCCACGCGGAGGAGACGACCCTGGAGCGCAACGCGCGCTTCGAACGGGACGCCCTCGGCTACCTCGACCAGATGTACTCGGCCGCGCTGCGTATGACGCGCAATCCGGCCGACGCCGAGGACCTGGTCCAGGAGACGTACGCGAAGGCGTACGCGTCCTTCCACCAGTTCCGCGAGGGCACCAACCTGAAGGCGTGGCTGTACCGCATCCTGACCAACACGTTCATCAACTCCTACCGCAAGAAGCAGCGCGAGCCCCAGCGCAGTGCCGCGGAGGAGATCGAGGACTGGCAGCTGGCCCGCGCCGAGTCGCACATGTCGACCGGACTGCGCTCGGCCGAGTCGCAGGCGCTCGACCACCTGCCCGACTCGGATGTGAAGGAAGCCCTGCAGGCCATTCCGGAAGAGTTCCGTATCGCGGTCTATCTTGCCGACGTAGAGGGCTTTGCGTACAAGGAGATCGCGGACATCATGGGTACACCCATCGGAACGGTCATGTCGCGACTGCACCGTGGCCGCCGTCAACTCCGCGGAATGCTGGAGGACTACGCCCGTGAGCGCGGGCTGGTTCCCGCGGGCGCTGGCGAGGCGAACGACCGGAAAGGCTCGGGCTCATGAGTTGCGGAGAGCCGCACGAGACAGAGTGCTCTGAGGTCCTGGACCACCTGTACGAGTTCCTCGACCATGAGATGCCCGACAGCGACTGCACGAAGTTCGAGACCCACTTCGGCGAGTGCAATCCCTGTCTGGAGAAGTACGGGCTGGAACAGGCCGTGAAGAAGCTGGTCAAGCGGTGCTGCGGGTCGGACGACGTGCCGAGCGACCTGCGGTCGAAGGTGATGGGCCGGATCGAGCTGATCCGGTCCGGTCAGGCGGTCCCCGACCACGACGTCACCGCCGACAATCCCGCTCCCGGCTGACCACTCCGAAAACAGTCGAACAGCTGAACAACCGCCCCCGGAAGATCAGTTCATTCACCCGAATGTGCTAATCCGGGGGCGTCCGCATGGCGCAATACGAAAATGTGGCCCGCCCCGCTCGGAGCCCCACCTATTCTCCCCAGTCGGTACCGATCGGATTCGGCACCCGGCTTGCCCGGCCCAGGGGGAGGAGAGCGCCATGCGGGACCTTCCGCCGGCCGCGCGCGGATTCGTCCTCTGCGCCGTCCTGGCCACGCTCGCCTGCACCGCCCCTGCCCTCACGGATTCCGCTTCCCGGCCGGCCGTGATCCTGCTCGCCGGGCTCTACCTCGGCTGCGAGCTGGCGAAGAGCTGTCCCCTGCCGGGCCTGCGGGTGCCCGAGGGCACCGGCCCCTTCCTCCCCGTGGTGCTCGCCGCCGTCTACCTGCTGCCTCCCGCGGCCGCCGCCCTCGTCGCGCTGCCCGGAGCCTTCGCCGCCCCCGCGGCCCGGCCGGCCGCCCTGCTCCGGCGGATGTGGCACGCCGCCCAGCAGTCCATCGGAGCCTGGACCGCAGGACAGGTCTTCGCACTGCTCGCCGGCCCGGACGCACTCGGCGCGGGGGCCTCCGGCGGACCAGGAGCCGCAGCCGGCGCCGGGCCCTCCGCATGGCCGGCCGACTTCCCCTACGCGCTGCTCCCCGCCACGGCGGCGGCCGCCGCCCTCTGCCTTGTGGTCACCGCGCTCGACGGGGCCATCCTGGCCGCCGCCGAGGCCAGGCTCCTCTCTTTCAGGCTCGGTTCGCCTGCGGGGCGCTTGTTGCCGGCTCGTGGGGTCGTGCGTGCTCGTAAACCGCTCGTTCCTCGCGGTTTCCTCCGCGCGCTCGCCCCCACTCCCCGGCGCGCCCCTTCGGCTCACTCGCGCTTTCTTTCGTGGCTCGGTTCGCCTGCGGGGCGCTTGTTGCCGGCTCGTGGGGTCGTGCGTGCTCGTAAACCGCTCGTTCCTCGCGGTTTCCTCCGCGCGCTCGCCCCCGCTCCCCGGCGCGCCCCTTCGGCTCACTCGCCCGTGACCCGCGCCCTCGGCCCGTACTGCGTCCACGGGCTCGCCGGTCTGATGACGGCCGTCATGTGGCGCAGCCCGTACGGACTGCCGGCCGCGCTGCTCGTCCTGCTGCCGACGTACGTCTCCTGCCGGGTCTTCGCCCAGTACCACCGCGAGCGCGCCGCCCACCAGGCCACCATCCGCGCCCTCGTCCAGGCCGTCGACATCAAGGACCGCTACACGCGCGGCCACAGCGAACGCGTCGGCCAGGCCTCCACGATGATCGCCCGCGAGCTGGGCATGGCCGAGGAGCGGCTGGAGGTGGTGCGCATGGCCGGCGTCCTCCACGATGTCGGCAAACTCGGCGTCCCGACCCGGCTGCTGCGCAAGGACGGCCCCCTGACCCCGCAGGAGCGCCGGATCATCGAGCTGCACCCCGAGTACGGGCACGAGATGGTGCGCGGCATCGGCTTCCTGGGAGAGGCCAGGTCCGCGATCCTGCACCACCACGAACGGGTCGACGGCTCCGGCTACCCCTACGGGCTGACCGGCGAGCAGATCCCGGTGCTGGCCCGGGTGGTGGCGGTGGCCGACGCCTTCGACGCGATGACCTCCACCCGCTCCTACAGCCGGGCCCGGCCGGTGCCCACCGCCCTCGCCGAGCTGAACCGGTGCGCGGGCGCCCAGTTCGACCCGGCGATGGTACGGGCCCTCGCCGACGCCATCGCCCGGCACGGCTGGCATCCCGCTGCCACCACCGACGACGACCTCCAGGTGATCAGCGCGGAGGCCCCCGCCCCTGCCACCGCCCCCGCCGCGGTACCGACGGGCCGGGGCCCGGTCGCACCGCCGCCTCCGCCCGGCAACGGCGGCCTCCTGCCCGAGGGGGCCCGCACCGGCGGCGGGAGGCAGGCACCGCACGTCGACGCCCGGCGCGGCCAGGGCGCGGACGGCGCCGGGGCGGGCGGATGAGGGGCGCAGCCGGGTGGGCGGTGCGGGCAACCGCTGCCGTGCTGACCGCCGTGGCCCTCGCCCACACCCTGTGGCACGGACTGGCCGAGCCCGGCGCCGCCCTGGCCTTCGGCACCCTCGTCGCCGTAGGCGAACTCGCCCGCGCGGACGGGCCGGACACCCCCGGGGAGCAGCCCGCACCGCTCGGCTCGGCCGGCGCCCTCGCCTACGCCCTGTTCGGCCAGAACGCAGGCCACCCGACCCACCACGGCGCGCTGGAGACCGTCGCCGTCGTCGTCGCGGCCGCCCTCGCGGGGATCGTCCCGCACGTCGCCCGCGGCCGCGGCCCCGCCCTGGACCACCTCGCCCGCCGGGTGCTCACCGTCGCCTTCGCCGCGGCCTGCTTCCGGCCGCTCCACCACCCCGGAGGACTGGAAGAGCGGTTCGGTCAGGGCCCCTACCTCGTCGTCCTCCTGCTGCTCCTGCTGGTCCTCACCACCCTGTGCGACGCCGTCCTCGCCGCCACCCTCGCCCGCGCCCGCACGGGCTCGGCGTACGGGCCCCTGTTGCGCGACGGGATGCACGCCCAGCTCGGCATCGGCTCCGCGGTGTGCGCCACCGGCGTCGTCATGGCGCTCGGCACAGCCGCCGCTGGCCTGTGGGCCGTCCCCGTCCTCGGCGTGCCCCTGCTGCTGACCCAGCTCTCCTGCCACCGGATCACCGCGATCCGCACCACCTGCCGCGAGACGGTCACCTCCCTGGCCCGGGCCACCGAGATCGCCGGGTACACGCGGCCGGGCCACTCCCGCCGGGTCGCGGCCCTGAGCTGCGCCGTCGGCCGGGAGCTGGGTCTGTCCGAGCGGGACCTCACCGTGCTGGAGTACGCCGCCCTGATGCACGACATCGGCCAGCTCTCCCTGGTCGACCCGGTGCCCGGCGGGGCGACCGCCGAGCTGCCCGCCGCCGAGGCCCGCCGGATCGCCGGGCTGGGCGGCGAGGTGGCCCGGCAGGCCGGGGTGCCCGCCGAGGTCGCCGTGGTGGTGGAACGGCAGGCGGACCCGTACCGGGAGCAGCCGCCACTGGCCCGGATCGTGCGCGCGGTGAACGCCTACGACGACCTGGCGGGCGGCGGCCGTCACCCGGGCGGCGCACTGGCCGCCCTGGAACAGCTGCGCCTGGGCACCGGGAAGGATTACCAGCCGGAGGTCGTGGAATGCCTGGCGAGGGTTCTGGCCAGGGGCGGACGTGGCAGAGTGGTGCCCGTTCCACCTGGGTAACCCATGGGTAATGAGCGGCCGTCCGAGTGGGCATGGTTGGATGCCAGTAAGAGTGTCCGCAAGGCTGCACCGTAGTCCCCAGCCACCCGCTGGGAGGTGCCCCCAGGCAGGCGGGAATCGTGAGGATCTTCGGGAAGGTACGGCATCGGCCCTCCGCCTCGTGGCGGCAGGCCACCGACCGCGCGTTCACGCTGATCGGCGACGGGCGGTACGAGGACGCGGGCGCGCTGCTGACCAGAGCCGCCGACCTGGAGCCGTGGCTCTCCGAGTCCTGGTTCAACCTGGCCCTGCTGCACAAGTTCCGGCACGACTGGGAGCAGGCGCGGGCCGCCGGGCTGCGCGCCGTGGCCCTGCTCGACCGCGAGACCGGGGCGCCCGACTGGTGGAACGTAGGGATCGCCGCCACCGCGCTCCAGGACTGGCCGCTCGCCCGGCGGGCCTGGCAGGCGTACGGGCTGAAGGTGCCCGGGGACTCCCACGGGGCCAACGGCGCCGGCGGGAACGGCGAGCCGGTCGGCATGGAGCTGGGCAGCGCCGCCGTGCGGCTGTCGCCCGAGGGCGAGGCTGAGGTGGTCTGGGGCCGCCGGCTCGATCCGGCCAGGCTGGAGGTCCTGTCGATCCCCCTGCCCTCCTCGGGACGGCGCTGGGGCGAGGTCGTCCTCCACGACGGTGTCCCGCACGGCGAACGGGTGACCGCGGCCGGACCCTCGTACCCGGTGTTCGACGAGATCGAGCTGTGGGCGCCGTCGCCCGTGCCGACCTGGGTGGTGCTGCTGGAGGCGGCCTCCGAGGCCGACCGCGACGCGCTGGAGCAGCTGGCCTCGGACGCCGGCTTCGCCGCCGAGGACTGGTCCTCGTCGGTACGGCTGCTGTGCCGGACCTGCTCGGAGAGCGAGATGCCGAGCGACGAGGGCGACGGGGAGCACCTGGACCCGCACGACCACAGCGAGCCGGGGCACCCCGGACCGCTGGGGCACCGGACGGCGGGCTCCGGCTCCCTGTGGGTGCCCGAGCGCGAGTGCGGCATCGCGGCACCGGCCGGGCTGGTGCGCGGGCTCCTCGACGGGTGGGTCGCCGACAGCCCTGACAGCCGCGAGTGGCGGGATCTCGAAGAAGTCTGCTGAGCCGGGGCCGTAGGCTGTACGGGCACATCGGTGGCCATCGGCGACCACCGGTGACCGGGACTTACGGAAGGCGTACGGCGGACATGGCGCAGCAGGAGAACCAGGTTGTCGATGGCGGCGAGGTCGTGAACGACGGTTACGTCGTGGACACCGAGGACTGTGAGGCGCGCGAGCTGGCCCACCGGGAGCGCGGCACCGCCCGCCCCATCACGGTCGTCGGCAACCCGGTCCTGCACAGTGAGTGCAAGGACGTCACCGAGTTCGGTGACGAGCTGGCCCAGCTGATCGACGACATGTTCGCCAGCCAGAAGGCGGCCGAGGGCGTGGGCCTGGCCGCGAACCAGATCGGCGTGGACGCCAAGGTCTTCGTCTACGACTGCCCGGACGACGAGGGCGTGCGCCACACCGGTGTCGTGGTCAACCCCAGGCTCGTCGAGCTCCCGGCCGGCTCGCGGGTGCTGGACGACTCCAACGAGGGCTGCCTGTCCGTCCCGACGGCGTACGCCTCGCTGGCCCGCCCGGACTACGCCGAGGTCGAGGGCCAGGACGCCCAGGGCAACCCGATCAAGGTCCGTGGCACCGGCTACTTCGCCCGCTGCCTGCAGCACGAGACCGACCACCTGTACGGCTACCTGTACATCGACCGGCTCTCGAAGCGGGACCGCAAGGACGCCCTGCGCCAGATGGCGGAGGGCACCCCGCGCTACGAGACCGTCCCGAACGACTGACCCGCGACCCCGGTCACGCCTCACGCCTCACGCCTACGCCGCCTGCGGGCCCCGGAAGGCACGCCTGAAGGAGTTCGGCGTGGTGCCCAGGGTCCGCAGGAAGTGGTGGCGCAGCGCGGCCGCGTTGCCGAAGCCGGAGCGGCCCGCGATCGCGTCGACCGTGTCGTCGGTGGACTCCAGCAACTCCTGCGCCAGCATCACCCGCTGGCGCAGCACCCACTTGTACGGCGTCGTGCCGGTCTCCTGGAGGAAGCGGCGGGCGAACGTGCGCGGTGACATGTGCGCGCGCTCCGCGAGTTGCTCGACGGTGATCTCCTCCGCCAGGTGGCGGGCCATCCACTCGATCACCTCACCCACCGTGTCGCAGGACGTGCGCGGCAGCGGCCGCTGGATGTACTGCGCCTGCCCGCCGTCCCGGTGCGGCGGGACGACCATCCGCCGCGCGATCGCGTTGGCCACCTCCGCGCCGTGCTCCTGGCGGACCACGTGCAGGCAGGCGTCGATGCCCGAGGCGGTGCCGGCCGAGGTGATCACCGGGCCCTCGTCGACGTAGAGCACGTCCGGGTCGACCAGCGCCCGCGGGAAGCGCCGCGTCAGGGCCTGGGCGTGCATCCAGTGGGTGGTGCAGCGCCGGCCGTCCAGCAGACCCGCCGCGCCGAGCACGTAGGCCCCGCTGCACACGCTGAGCACCCGCGCGCCGCGCTCCACCCCGCGCCGCAGGGCAGCCAGGAGCGGCTCCGGGAAATCGCGCTCGGAGGCGTTGCGGAAGGCGGGCACGCAGATCAGGTCGGCGCTCTCCAGCCGCTCCGGCCCGTGGGCCGGGGTGAACCCGAAACCGGTGCCGGACATGGCCAGCGGCCCGTCCTGCCCCGCGCAGACGGCGAAGTCGTACACCGGCAGTCCGTGGTCGCTGCGGTCGATCCCGAAGACCTCGCAGAAGATCCCGAACTCGAAGGGGGCCACGTCGTCGAGGAGGGCCACGGCCACATTGGTCAACATGCACCCAGTGTGGCAGTAATTCGCTCTTCCATGGCAGTCCTGCCAGTGGCCGGGTCGTGTGAACGGAGCGACAGTGGATACATGAACACGTTCCTGAGCTACCTCGCCGTCCTCGCCGTCGCCGCCCTGCTGCTCGCCCCCAGCCTCTACGGGGCCCTGCGCGAACGGCGGATCGACCGGCAGATCCGGGCCGTCGAGACCCGGCTCGTGTGGCTGCCCCGGCAGAAGGCGGGCGGCATGCCGCCCACCCCGCGCCGCCGGCACGGCCCGCAGCCCGCCGGCGCGCGCCCGGGACGCCTCGCCCACTGAGCCGCGACGGCGCCCGCCACCGCCCCGGGACGCGAAGAGCCGGGACGCGATTCGTTCGCGTCCCGGCTCTCGGTGCTTTCCGGCCTAGAAGTCCTCGTCCAGGTCGACCGTGCCCTCGACCGCGACCTGGTAGGCCGACGGACGGCGCTCGAAGAAGTTCGTCAGCTCCTGGACGCCCTGCAGCTCCATGAACGAGAACGGGTTCTGCGAGCCGTACACCGGCGGGAAGCCGAGGCGGACCAGGCGCTGGTCCGCGACGCACTCCAGGTACTCGCGCATCGACTCGGTGTTCATGCCCGGCAGGCCGTCACCACACAGGTCGCGGCCGAACTGCAGCTCCGCCTCCACGGCCTCCTTCAGCATGTCGGTGACCTGCTGCTGGAGCTCGTCGTCGAAGAGCTCGGGCTCCTCCTTGCGGACGGTGTCCACGACCTCGAAGGCGAAGTTCATGTGCATCGTCTCGTCACGGAACACCCAGTTGGTGCCGGTGGCCAGACCGTGCAGCAGACCGCGGGAGCGGAACCAGTACACGTACGCGAAGGCGCCGTAGAAGAAGAGGCCCTCGATGCACGCGGCGAAGCAGATCAGGTTCAGCAGGAAGCGGCGGCGGTCGGCCTGCGTCTCCAGCCGCTCGATCTTCTCGACCGAGTCCATCCACTTGAAGCAGAACTGCGCCTTCTCACGGATGGAGGGGATCTCCTCCACCGCGTCGAACGCCGCCGCGCGGTCGTCCGGGTCGGGCAGGTAGGTGTCGAGCAGCGTCAGATAGAACTGGACGTGCACGGCCTCCTCGAACAGCTGGCGCGACAGGTACAGACGCGCCTCAGGGGAGTTGATGTGCTTGTAGAGCGTCAGCACCAGGTTGTTCGAGACGATCGAGTCGCCCGTCGCGAAGAACGCGACCAGCCGGCCGATCATGTGCTGCTCGGCGGGCGTCAGCTTCGCGAGGTCCGCGACGTCCGAGTGGAGGTCGACCTCCTCCACCGTCCACGTGTTCTTGATCGCGTCCCGGTAGCGCTCGTAGAAGTCCGGGTAGCGCATCGGACGGAGCGTGAGCTCGAAGCCCGGGTCCAGGAGGTTCTTGACTTCGGAGGTGTCGGCACGAAGTGCCGTCGTTGAGGGGCGGTGGTCGGGTGACGGGTGGGGGGAGCTCATTACTGGCACGCCTCGCAGGACTCGGGGTTCTCAAGGGAGCAGGCCAGCGCCTCGGCGTCGACGGCCTGCGGGAGGGCCACCGGAGCGGCGGTGGCGGCCTGGGCGGCGCGGGCGATCTTCGTCGCCGGGCGCGAGCGCAGGTAGTAGGTGGTCTTCAGGCCCTGCTTCCAGGCGTACGCGTACATCGAGCTGAGCTTGCCGATGGTCGGCGTCTCCAGGAACAGGTTCAGCGACTGCGACTGGTCCAGGAACGGCGTGCGGGCCGCCGCCATGTCGATCAGACCGCGCTGCGGGATCTCCCACGCCGTGCGGTACAGCTCGCGCACCTCGGCCGGGATCCAGCCGAAGCCCTGCACCGAGCCCGAGGAGTCGCGCAGCGCCTCACGGGTCTGGGCGTCCCACACGCCGAGCTGCTTCAGCTCCTCCACCAGATAGCCGTTGACCTGGAGGAACTCGCCCGACAGCGTCTCGCGCTTGAACAGGTTGGAGACCTGCGGCTCGATGCACTCGTACACGCCGGCGATCGAGGCGATCGTCGCAGTCGGCGCGATGGCCAGCAGCAGGGAGTTGCGCATGCCGGTCTCGGCGACCCGGGCGCGCAGCGCGTCCCAGCGCTCCGGCCAGTTCAGCTCGGTGTCGTAGTGGTCCGGGTGCAGGACGCCACGCGCGGTACGGGTCTGCTCCCAGGCCGGCAGCGGGCCGCTGCGCTCGGCGAGGTCGCAGGAGGCCTCGTACGCGGCCAGCATGATGCGCTCGGAGAGCTTGGTCGACAGGGCCTTCGCCTCGGGGGAGTCGAAGGGCAGCTTCAGCTTGAAGAAGACGTCCTGGAGGCCCATCGCGCCCAGGCCCACCGGACGCCAGCGGGCGTTGGAGCGGCCGGCCTGCTCGGTCGGGTAGAAGTTGATGTCCACCACGCGGTCGAGGAAGGTCACCGCCGTGCGGACGGTCTCGTCCAGGCGCTCCCAGTCGATCTCGCCGGTCTCCGGGAGCACGAAGGCGCCCAGGTTGACCGAGCCGAGGTTGCAGACGGCCGTCTCTCCGTCGTTGGTGACCTCGATGATCTCGGTGCACAGGTTCGAGGAGTGGACGACGGTGCCCGGCTCGGCGGTCTGGTTGGCCGTGCGGTTGGACGCGTCCTTGAAGGTCATCCAGCCCTGGCCGGTCTGCGCGAGGGTGCGCATCATCCGGCCGTACAGGTCGCGGGCGGGCATGGTCTTGCGGGCCAGGCCGTCGGCCTCGGCCTTGCGGTAGGCGGCGTCGAACTCGTCGCCCCACAGGTCGACCAGCTCGGGCACGTCGGCCGGGGAGAACAGCGACCACTCGGCGTCGGCGTTCACGCGGCGCATGAACTCGTCCGGCACCCAGTGGGCCAGGTTCAGGTTGTGGGTGCGGCGCTGGTCCTCACCGGTGTTGTCGCGGAGCTCCAGGAACTCCTCGATGTCCGCGTGCCAGGTCTCCAGGTAGACGGCGGCGGCGCCCTTGCGGCGGCCGCCCTGGTTCACGGCGGCGACGGAGGCGTCGAGGGTCTTCAGGAACGGCACGATGCCGTTGGAGTGGCCGTTGGTGCCGCGGATCAGCGAACCGCGGGCGCGGATGCGGGAGTACGACAGGCCGATGCCGCCCGCGTGCTTCGACAGGCGCGCGACCTGGTGGTAGCGGTCGTAGATCGAGTCCAGCTCGTCCAGCGGGGAGTCCAGCAGGTAGCAGGAGGACATCTGCGGGTGCCGGGTGCCGGAGTTGAAGAGCGTGGGGGAGGACGGCAGGTAGTCGAGGCGGCTCATCAGCCGGTACAGCGAGGCCACCTCCTCGACGGCCTGGACGCTCTCGTCCGCGGCGAGGCCGCAGGCCACGCGCAGCATGAAGTACTGCGGGGTCTCGATGACCTGACGGGTGATGGGGTGGCGCAGCAGGTAGCGGCTGTGCAGGGTGCGCAGGCCGAAGAAGCCGAAGCGGTCGTCGGCGCCCTCGGCGAGGGTGTGCTCGACCAGTGCGTCCAGGCGGCTCGCGTGCGCGCGTACGAACTCGGCGGTGCGGTCGGCGATGAGGCCCTCGCGGTGGCCGACCTCGACGGAGGCGGAGAAGGAGGTGGATCCCTGGCTCGCGGCCTCGTCCCGCACGGCCAGCGTCAGCAGGCGGGCGGCGAGCTTCGAGTAGGCGGGGTCCTCGGAGATCAGACCGGCGGCGGACTCGGTGGCCAGACCCCGCAGTTCGGCGTCGTCGGCGGCGGAGCTGCGGCCGCGGAGCGCGGCGGCGGCGACGCGGCCCGGGTCGGTGTCGGGGAGGTCCGCCGTCAGTTCGGTGAGGGTACGCAGCAGCGTGGCCCCCGGGCCCTCGGTGTTGTCGCCAGAAACGGACTCGGCGCGCGGTGCGGAAGGCGCGATGGTCACGGCGGGAGCTCTCCCTCGCTCGGCCCGGTCAACGGCGGGCGGGCGCGGGCGCATGCGGGCGTGGCAGGAACGGGCACACCGCATGGCGTCCACCGGCCCAACCGCGAGGCCCGGACGTGTCGGCACCCGGGTCGGTCGATCCGGGCGCGCTGACGGCAGGTCATCGGACTTGGCGTCCGGATGTCGGACACTTCATACCGTTGCGGGACAGTTCCGGATTCCCACCGGATTCCCCTGCGGCGACAGCAGGCATGAGCATACATGTGGGGGCGGCCTCATGCGGCAGCCCCCACATGTAGTGTCGGCGCGGCTACAGCTTGAGTCGGTACGTCAGGAGTTTCAGGCCCTCGATGGGCGCCCAGTCCCGCTCCGGAGTGCGTACGAAACCCAGCCGTACGTAGATCCGGTGGGCCCCGGCCATGCTGCGCTGGGTGGAGAGCACCAGGCCCGTGACGCCCTCGATCGCCCGCGCCCGCTCGACGCACGCCCGCACCAGGGCCTCGCCGGCGCCCTGGCCCCGGGCCGCGTGGGCCACCGCCAGCATCCGGAACTCCGCCTCGTCCGGGCCGGCTATGTCGGCGAGCGGGCTGCCGGGTGCGGCGAAGGTCACCCCGCCGAGCACCCGCCCGTCACGCTCGGCGACGAGCACCTCGGCCCGGGCGGCCCGGCCGGCCACGTCGCGCAGCACGTGCAGGTACGCGTCGTCCTCGTTGAAGTCCAGGTGCCCGTCGGCGAGGTAGGCCTGCGCCGTCATCTCGCCCAGCTCGGCGTGGTCGGCGTCCCGTACCGCTCTGATCGTGATGTCCATGCGGTCGAGTGTGCAGGACGCCTGTCGGCGCCCGGCGCTATCGTCGGAGACAGCACCGTCGAGGAAGGTGAGCGAGGCATGACCGTGATGACCGACAGGCCCCACATGCTGACCGAGGACTTCGAGGCTGTCGCGCGTATAGCCGCCAGAGAGGTCGAAGGTCTGCGGCTGGAGTTCATCGACGGGGTCATCAGGAGCAAGGCAGTGCCGGACGGAGATCACGACCGCATCGTTCTGTGGCTCGCACGCATCTGCATGCAGCACCGGCCCGAGCTGTGGCTTCACGTGGAGCGGGGGTTGGCTGTGGGGGACTACCGCTCGGGTCGCGCCCGTCCCGATGCCGCTCTCGCGGTCGATGACGCGTTTGTCGGCCAGGGCGAGTGGGCCGACCCCGCTCCGGTCCTGATGGTCGTAGAGGTCACCTCGTACGACACCGACACGGACCGGCGTGACCGCGTGGAGAAGCCCCTCGCCTACGCCCAGACGGGCATCCCTGTGTACCTGCTCATCGACCGGGAGGCGTGCGACGTGACCGTGTTCAGTGAACCGGACGGCCGCAGGTATGCGAACACCCGTACGGTGGAGTTCGGGAACGACGTTGAGCTCCCCGATCCGGTCAACATCACCCTTCAGACCGAAGTCCTCAAGGACTGGGTGCGCTGAGGAACGCCTAGGGCCCCGCCGCAGGACGCGGCGGGGCCCCCTCCCCACGTGTCAGCAGCAGCGGAAGCCCTCGCGGGGGTCCGCCTCGCGGGCGTCGGTGCGGGCGCGTTCGAAGGCGCGCCGGGTGGGGACCTCCGCGTCCGGGTCGTGCGAGCGGGCGTGGGCCACGTACCGGTCGTAGGCTGCCTCCCCGGAGAACTCCCGTACGTAGTACCTGGCCCGGGCCAGCACGGCGCGTACGCCGCTCATCCCACCGGCTCCTTGACCTGCCCGCCGCCGGAGTCGCGGTCCGCCGCCGCGGCGAGCTGCGCCCGCTCCTCGGCGGTCGCGATCAGACCGGCCGGGGCGACGATCTTCGACTCGGTCCACGGGACCTCGGACAGCGACGCCGACCCCGGGTCGCGGACGGCCTTGAGGCAGGTCCGCAGCGCGTCGGCGAGGACCACGATGATCAGGACGGCGAACAGGGCGCACAGCACGCCGTCGACCGTGGCGTTGGTGACGATCGTGTGCATGTCGTCCATGTTCTTCGCCGGGGCCAGAACCTTGTCGGCGTCGATGCCCGCCTGGTACTTGTCGCGCTGGGCGAAGAAGCCGACCTTGACGTCCTCGGAGAAGACCTTCTGGTAGCTGGCGGTGAGGGTCACCGTCGCGTCCCAGACCAGCGGGACGCCCGTCACCCAGGCCCACTTCAGCCGGCCGGACTTGACCAGCAGCGTGGTGCAGACGGCCAGCGCGACCGCGGCGAGCAGCTGGTTGGCGATGCCGAAGAGCGGGAAGAGCTGGTTGATGCCGCCCAGCGGGTCCTTGATGCCGACCCACAGGAAGTAGCCCCACGCGCCGACGACGATCGCGCTCGCGAACCACACGCCGGGCTTCCAGCTGACGTCCTTGAAGGACTTGTGGACGTTGCCGAGGGTGTCCTGGAGCATGAAGCGGCCCACGCGGGTGCCCGCGTCGAGCGTCGTCAGGATGAAGAGCGCTTCGAACATGATCGCGAAGTGGTACCAGAAGGCCTTCATCCCCGCGCCGCCCACGACGGCGGAGAAGATCTCCGACATTCCGAGTGCGAAGGTCGGCGCGCCGCCGGTGCGCGACAGCAGGCTGGATTCCTCGACGTCCTTGGCGGCCTGGGTGAGCGCTTCGGGCGAGATGGCGAAGCCGAAGTTCGTCACCGCCTGCGAGGCGGACTCGACCGTGGTGCCGATGACCCCGCCGGGGGAGTTGACGGCGAAGAAGAGGCCGGGCTCGATGATGCAGGCCGCGATGATGGCCATGACGGCGACGAACGACTCGGTCAGCATGGCGCCGTAGCCGATCATGCGGACCTGGGTCTCCTTCTGGATCATCTTCGGGGTGGTGCCCGAGGAGACCAGGGCGTGGAAGCCCGAGAGCGCGCCGCACGCGATGGTGATGAAGACGAAGGGGAACATCGACCCGGCGAAGACCGGGCCGTCGCCGCGGGCCGCGAAGTCGGTGATGGACGGCATCTTCAGGGTCGGCATCGCGACGACCACGCCGATCGCGAGAAGCGCGATGGTGCCGACCTTCATGAAGGTGGACAGGTAGTCGCGGGGCGCGAGCAGCATCCAGACCGGCAGGACGGACGCCAGGAAGCCGTACACCACCATCCAGATGACGAGCGTCTCCTTCTCCAGGGTGAAGGTCCCGGCGAAGGAGGACTCGGCGACCCAGCCGCCCGCGACGATGGCGAGCAGCAGCAGGGCGACACCGATGAGGGAGACCTCGGTGACCCGGCCCGGCCGCAGGACGCGCAGGTAGAAGCCCATGAAGACGGCGATCGGGATGGTCATGCCGATGGAGAAGACGCCCCAGGGGGAGTGGGCGAGGGCGTTGACGATGACCAGCGCCAGCACCGCCAGCAGGATGATCATGATGGCGAACACGGCGACCAGGGCGGCGGCTCCGCCCACGGGGCCGATCTCGTCCCGCGCCATCTGGCCGAGCGAACGGCCGTCGCGGCGGGTGGAGAAGAACAGCGTCACCATGTCCTGGACGGCGCCCGCGAAGATCACGCCCGCGACGATCCAGATGGTCCCGGGCAGGTAGCCCATCTGCGCGGCGAGCACGGGGCCGACGAGCGGGCCGGCGCCGGCGACGGCGGCGAAGTGGTGGCCGAAGAGCACCCGGCGGTCGGTGGGATGGAAGTCGACACCGTTGTCGAGGCGTTCGGCGGGGGTGGCCCGCGTCGCGTCGACCTTCAGTACGCGGTGCGCGATGAAGCGGGCGTAGAAGCGGTAGGCGATGGCGTACGAGCCCAGTGCGGCGGCGAGCAGCCAGGCCGCGGAGATCTCCTCGCCGCGCGAGAGCGCGAGCACGCCCCAGCCGATGGCGCCGACGAGCCCGACGAGCACCCACACGGCGATGGACTTGGGGGAGGGCGGGCCCGATGGGGTTCCCGGACCCGCCGTGTCCCGTTGTGTCCTTGTTGCTTCCGGTTCAGGCATGATCTCTCGTCCCCTCGTCGATCATCTGCGTAAGCAGGCGGAATCTACGGGGGATCACCTGGTGAACGTAAGACCCCGTCCGCATTCCGGTCGGGGAATTCCGGTACGCGGGGCGGGGTCCGGCCGTGTCAGACGGCGGGGCGCTTGAGCCTGGCGACGAACTTGTAGCGGTCGCCGCGGTACACCGAGCGCACCCACTCCACCGGTTCGCCGTCGGCGTCCAGGGAGTGCCGGGAGAGCATCAGCATCGGCAGGCCGACGTCCGTGCCGAGCAGGCCGGCCTCGCGGGGGGTGGCCAGGGAGGTCTCGATGGTCTCCTCGGCCTCCGCGAGGTGGACGTCGTACACCTCGGCGAGGGCGGTGTAGAGGGAGGTGTACTTGGCGAGCGAGCGGCGCAGCGCGGGGAAGCGCTTGGCCGACAGGTGGGTGGTCTCGATGGCCATCGGCTCGCCGCTGGCGAGGCGCAGCCGCTCGATGCGCAGCACCCGCCCACCGGTGTTGATCTTCAGCAGGCCGGCGAGGGTGTCGTCGGCGGTCACGTAGCCGATGTCGAGGAGCTGTGAGGTCGGCTCCAGGCCCTGGGCCCGCATGTCCTCCGTGTAGGAGGTCAGTTGCAGGGCCTGCGAGACCTTGGGCTTGGCGACGAAGGTGCCTTTGCCCTGGATCCGCTCCAGTCGTCCCTCGACGACCAGTTCCTGCAGGGCCTGGCGGACCGTGGTGCGCGAGGTGTCGAATTCGGCCGCGAGCGTGCGCTCCGGCGGTACCGGGGTGCCGGGCGGCAGGGTCTCGGTCATGTCGAGCAAGTGCCGCTTGAGTCGGTAGTACTTGGGTACACGCGCCGTGCGAGTGGCTGCCCCGCCGTCCGGCTCCGTGAGTGCCCCTTCGGTGGCCATCGCCGCCCGCCTTCCCGACTCCAGTTTCGCTGCCGTCACCGGCTCCTCCGATATGTGCGGTCACATGGTGACACGAGTGGGGGTACAGGCCTTCTCTCTCCCCAGGTGTCGGTCCGATAACGGACCGGGCACCCGCTCATTAGACCCTTGACACCCCTAAAGGTCTAGGCCAAGCTCCAGCTACTGGTCTACACCAATATGGATCAGATCCCAGCCCCACGGCAGTACTTCGCGTATGTCACCGCGGCGGGCAAGGGAAGTGCAGGCAGGCATCCCTGAGGAGGGTGGCGTGAAGCGCAAGCTCATCGCGGCGGTCGGTGTCGCGGGCATGATGGTCGGACTCGCGGCGTGTGGCAATGGGGACGACGACAAGGCCAAGGCCGACGCGGGTCCCAAGGAGATCACCGTCTGGGTCATGGACGGCTCCGCGCCGAAGGCCTGGATCGACGAGGTCAACAAGGAGTTCTCGGCCAAGCACCCCGGTGTGACGGTCAAGGTCGAGGAGCAGAAGTGGACCGGCATCCAGGAGAAGGTCACCACGGCCCTCTCCGAGAACAACCCTCCGGACGTCCTTGAGCTCGGCAACACCCAGACCGCCGGCTACGCGGTCACCGGCGGGCTCGCCGACCTGACGAAGGACAAGGCCGCCCTCGGCGCCAACGCCTGGCAGAAGAGCATGCTCGCCTCGGCCGAGGTCGACGGCAAGCTCTACTCCGCCCCCTGGTACGCCGCCAACCGCGTCGTCATCTACGACAAGAAGGCCTTCGCGAAGGCCGGCGTCACCCCGCCCACCACCCGCGACGAGTGGGTCGCCGGCCTGGAGAAGCTGAAGGCGGCCGACCCGTCCACCCAGCCCATCTACCTGCCCGGCCAGAGCTGGTACGTCCTCGCGGGCCTCATCTGGGACGAGGGCGGTGACCTCGCCGTCAAGGACGGCTCCAAGTGGAAGGGCGCCCTCGGCACCCCGCAGGCCGGCGCCGCGATGGAGTTCTACAAGAAGATCCAGTCCTACTCCACCGCCCCCAAGGACAAGGACGAGGCCAACCCGCAGCAGTCCACCGACATCATCCCCAAGGGCGGCGTCGCCTCCTGGATCGGTCTCGGCTGGGAGGCCGGCGGTGCCGAGAAGGCCCTGAAGGACGCGGGCAAGGAAGCCGACTTCGGCTACTTCCCGATCCCGGGCAAGACCGCCGACAAGACCAGCACCGTCTTCCTCGGCGGCTCGAACCTCGCCGTCGCCGAGCGCTCCAAGAACAAGGAGCTCGCCAAGGAGTGGCTGGCCCTCGCCGCCGGCAAGGACCAGATGACCAAGTACGCCGCCGAGACCAAGGGCGCGCTGCTGCCGAACCAGGCCGCCGCCAACTTCACCCCGGCCGCGGGCTCCTTCGCCGAGGCCATGGGCAAGGCCGGCGTCAACGGCAGGATCACCCCGGTCACCGCGGGCTGGGCGAACGTCGAGACCGAGCCGAACCCCATCAAGGAGTTCATGACCAAGGTCCTGAAGGGCGAGGACGCGGCCAAGGCCGGCGCCGAGGCGGACGCCGAGATCGCCAAGCGCATCAACAAGTAGTCCCGCGCCGCAACACCCGCAGCACCCGCTGCACCCCGTAGGACCCGCAGGACCCGCACGACCCAGCAGTGTGCACGCACCGGGGAGTGCGGCAGGTGCCCGGACACCCGCCGCGCCCCCGGTCGCGCATTTGACTCCACAGTCAACCGCGAGGAAGCCAAGCCATGACCGTGCACTCCCAGGGAGCGGTGACCAGCGCTCCACAGGACGCACCACCGAAGTCCGTCGGACTGCCCGAGACACCGGCCCCAGCAGCCGGCCCCGGCACCAGCCCGCCTCGCGCGGGCGGCAGGTCGCTCCCCACCGGGTGGCTGCCCTACCTGCTGGTCGCGCCCGCGGTGCTCGCCCTCGCGACGCTCCTGCTGTACCCGCTGATCAAGAACGTGATCCTGTCCCTCCAGGACATCAACAAGGTCGAGTTCATCCAGCGGAAGTACCCCTTCGCGGGATTCGACAACTACACCGAGCTGCTCGGCGACCCGGACTTCTGGACCGTCGTCGTCCGCAGCTTCGCCTTCACCCTGGCCAACGTCGCGCTGATCATGGCGCTCGGCAGCCTCATAGGCATCCTGCTCAACAAGCTCGGCAAGAAGATGCGCCTGGTCCTCTCGATGGCGCTGGTCATGGCGTGGGCCATGCCGATCGTCGCCTCGGTACAGGTCTTCCGGTGGCTCTTCGACGAGCAGTTCGGCGTCATGAACTGGGTCATGCGCACCGCCGGCTTCTCCGGCTACGAACAGCACAACTGGATGGAGACCGGCCTCTCCACCATGGTGATCGTCACCATCCTGGTGGTCTGGGGCTCCATCCCCTTCGTCGCCCTCAACATGTACGCCGGCCTCACCACCGTCGGCGCCGAGCTGTACGAGGCCGCCCGCATGGACGGCGCCAACGGCTGGCAGACCTTCTGGAAGATCGTCTTCCCGAACCTGAAGCCCTTCTTCCTCATCACCACCTTCCTTGAGGTGATCTGGGTCTTCAAGGCCTTCACCCAGGTCTACGCGATGAACAAGGGCGGCCCGGACCGCGCCTCCGAGATCCTGCCCGTCTTCGCCTACGTCGAGGGTCAGAGCCAGGCCCACTACGGCCTCGCCGCAGCGATCTCCGTCCTGACGATCGTCATCCTCGTCGTCGTCATGTCCTTCTACTTCCGCCTGATCCTGAAGCAGGAGGAGGAGCAGTGAGCACGACCACCGCCCCGAAGCCCGCGGCGCCCGAGAGGCCCGCACAGCAGCTGCGCACCCGCCGCCCGGTGCGCCCCGCGGCCGTGGCCAAGAACCTCGGCGCACTCCTGCTGGCCCTGATCTTCGTCTTCCCCGTGTACTGGATGTTCTCGTCGGCCCTCAAGCCGTCCGACCAGATGCTCACGAAGGACCCCGTCTTCGTCTTCACCCCGACGCTGGACAACTTCGACAAGGCCACCGGCGTACAGAACTTCTGGACGTACGTCACCAACAGCGTCCTGGTCACCCTCGGCGCCGTCCTGCTGGCCCTGCTCGTCGCCCTCGCCGCGAGCTTCGCCATCGCCCGGATGCGCTTCAGGGGCCGCAAGGGCCTCGTCCTGACCGTGATGATGGCCCAGATGGCTCCCTGGGAGGTCATGGTCATCGCGATGTACATGATCGCCCGCGACGGCGAGATGCTGAACAGCCTCCCGCTGCTCACCGCCATCTACTTCGTGATGATCCTCCCCTTCACCATCTGGACGCTGCGCGGCTTCATCGCCGCCGTCCCGGTGACCCTGGAGGAGGCGGCACAGATCGACGGCTGCACCCGCGGCCAGGCCTTCCGCAAGGTGATCTTCCCGCTGCTGGCCCCCGGCCTGATGTCCACCTCGCTCTTCGGCTTCATCACGGCCTGGAACGAGTTCGCCATGGTCCTGATCCTCAACAAGGAGAAGACCGCGCAGACCCTGCCCCTGTGGCTGACCGAGTTCATGTCGGCCTTCGGCAACGACTGGGGCGCCACCATGGCCGCGTCCTCGCTCTTCGCCGTACCGGTCCTGCTGATCTTCATCTTCCTCCAGCGCAAGGCCGTCGGCGGCATGACCGCCGGCGCCGTGAAGGGATGACGCCCTCATGACCGTCCTTGCGCACCGCGCCACCGCCTCCGACGAGGTGACCCGCGACGCCCTCGCCGTCCTCCAGCCCGGCTTCGAGGGCACCACCGCCCCCGCCTGGCTGCTCCGCAGGATCGGCGAAGGCCTCACCTCCGTGGGCCTCTTCGGCCGCAACATCACCTCGCCCGGCCAGCTCGCCGCACTGACCGCGCAGCTGCGCGCCGAACGCGACGACGTCCTCGTCGCCATCGACGAGGAGGGCGGCGACGTCACCCGCCTGGAAGTCCGGGGCGGTTCGTCCTTCCCCGGCAACCTGGCCCTCGGCGCCGTCGACGACACCGGCCTGACCCGGGACGTCGCCCGCGAGCTCGGCCGCCGCCTCGCCGAGTGCGGGGTCAACCTCAACTGGGCCCCCTCCGCCGACGTCAACTCCAACCCGGACAACCCGGTCATCGGCGTCCGCTCCTTCGGCGCCGACACCCACCTCGCCGCCCGGCACACCGCCGCCTACGTCGAAGGCCTCCAGGCCGCCGGCGTCGCCGCCTGCACCAAGCACTTCCCGGGCCACGGCGACACCAACGTCGACTCCCATCACGCCCTGCCGCGTATCGACGTCGACCTCGACACCCTCGCCGCACGGGAACTCGTACCGTTCAGGGCGGCCATCGAGGCCGGGACGAAGGCCGTGATGAGCGCGCACATCCTGGTGCCCGCGCTCGACCCGACCCGCCCGGCCACGCTCAGCCCGCAGATCCTGACCGGCCTGCTGCGCAAGGAGCTCGGCTACGACGGCCTGATCGTCACCGACGGCATGGAGATGCACGCCATCGCCGGGACGTACGGCATCGAGCGCGGCTCGGTCCTGGCCATCGCGGCGGGCGCCGACGCCATCTGCGTCGGCGGCGGACTCGCCGACGAGGCCACCGTGCTGCGGCTGCGCGACGCCCTCGTGGCCGCCGTGCGGGAGGGCGCGCTCCCCCAGGAGCGCCTCGCCGACGCGGCCGCCCGGGTCCGCGCGCTGGCCGCGTGGACCGCGGGGGCCCGGCCCGACGCGCGGCCGGAGGGGAGCCGCGCGTCCGGCATCGGCCTGACCGCCGCCCGCCGGGCCCTCGCCGTCACCGGTACGGCGAGCCCGCTCAGCGGCCCGTACGTCGCGACCCTGACCCCGGTCGCGAACATCGCGGTAGGCGACGAGACGCCCTGGGGCCCGGCCGCCGAGCTGGCCGAGCTGCTCCCGGGCACCGCCTCGGGTCTCTACCCGCAGGGCGCCACCGCCGCGGAGATCCTTGCGGCGGCAGGGGAGCGCACCGTCGTCGCGGTGGTCCGCGACGCGCACCGCCACCCGTGGATGGCCGAGGTGCTGGACACGCTCGTCGAGGCCCGGCCGGACACGGTCGTGATCGAGATGGGACTGCCGCGCGCCGAGCCGCGCGGCGCCCTGCACATCGCCACGCACGGCGCCGCCCGCGTCTGCGGACGGGCCGCCGCCGAGGTCGTGGCGGGGGCCGCCGCAGGGGCCGTCACGGTCATGTGACGCGCCGCGGTACCGGAGCCGGGCACCCGACCAGGGGTGGTGCCCGGCTCCGCCGCTCACGACGCAGGGCCGGGCTCCCCTTGGGGGGAGCCCGGCCCTGCGTCCGTCGTGGGGGCTACAGCCCCTGCCAGGACGGCTTGTCGGCGTAGGTGTGGCGGAAGTAGTCGGCCAGCTTGAGCTTCGAGGCCGCGGCCTCGTCCACGACGACGGTGGCGTGGCGGTGCAGTTGCAGCGCGGAAGCCGGCACGAGCGCGGACAGCGGGCCCTCGACGGTCTGCGCGACGGCCTCGGCCTTGCCCTCGCCGGTGGCCAGCAGCACCAGGTGGCGGGCGTCGAGGATGGTGCCGATGCCCTGGGTGATGACGTGGTGCGGCACCTGCTCCAGGTCGTCGTCGAAGAAGCGCGCGTTGTCCACGCGGGTCTGCTGCGTCAGCGTCTTGATGCGGGTGCGGGAGGACAGGGACGAGCAGGGCTCGTTGAAGCCGATGTGCCCGTCCGTGCCGATGCCCAGCAGCTGCAGGTCGACGCCGCCGGCCTCGGCGAGGGCCCGGTCGTAGGCCTCGCACGCGGCGGCGACGTCCTCGGCCGAGCCGTCGGGGCCCATGAAGGAGGCCTCGGTCAGCCCCAGGGGCTCGACGACCTCGCGCAGGACGACGGCGCGGTAGGACTCGGGGTGCCCGGCCGGCAGGCCGACGTACTCGTCGAGCTGGCATATCCGGGCGGCGGAGACGTCGACCTCACCCGCTCCGGCCTTGCGCGCGAGCGCCTCGTAGACGGGCAGCGGGGTAGAGCCGGTCGCCACGCCGAGCAGGGCGTCGGGCTTGCGGCGTACCAGGGCGGCCATGGCCTCCGCGATGAGCTCGCCGCCTGCCTTGGCGTCCGGGACGATGACAACTTCCACGCGTGGCCTGCCGATCTGGAGAGGTGATGTGGTATAGACCAATCTAGCAGAGCGGGCCGGGTACGCGGGGGGTCCCGCCACTTTCCATGGTGATCCCGATCCGCGCCCAGGGCCTCCCGGAAAGCCGCCCGCGACCGGTGCCGGCTCCATCCCCTCCAGCGCCGTGACCCGGCACTGGGTGGGTGTCGTCGAAGTAGCGTCGGCCGCCCGTGAGGGCGTGCGTGCCGGGCCCCTCCACCCGGACGGGACTTCGACGACACCCCTAGATCAGGGCCAACTGCAGGCCGCCGGTGGCGTCCAGGTGCTGGCCCGTGACCCAGCGGGAGTCCGCCGAGGCCAGGAAGGCCACCACGTCCGCCACCTCCTCCGCCGTGCCCACCCGGTGGAAGACCGAGCGGGCGGCCAGGTGGGCCCGGGTCGCGGGGTCGCCGAGCAGGGCCGCGTTCAGGTCCGTCTCGGTGATCCCGGGTCCCACCGAGTTCACGGTGATCCCCCGCGGCGCCAGCTCGGCGGCGAGTGAGCGCGTCATCGCGTTCACCGCGCCCTTCGCCATGACCGTCGCGAGGATCGCCGGCAGTGCGAGATCCGGGGTGCCGGTGACGTTCACGATCCGGCCTCCGTCGCGCAGCCGCGCCAGCCCGTGCCGGATCACGAAGAACGGCGCCTTGGCGTTCAGCGCGTGGGCCCGGTCGTAGGCCTCCTCGTCGGTGTCCGCGATCCCCGCGAAGGTCGCCGCCCCCGCGTTGTTGACGAGGATGTCCACGGACCCGGTGTGCGCCGGGTGGGCCTCGTACGCCGCCCAGAGGGCCTGCGCGTCCCCCGGGACCCCCAGCTCGGCCCCGATGGCGAAGGCCCGCCCGCCGGCCGCGCCGATCGCCGCGACGGTCTCCTCGGCTGCCGCCGCGTTGCGGCCGTAGTGCACGGCCACCAGGGCGCCGTCCCGCGCCAGCCGCTGCGCCACGGCCCGGCCGATGCCCCGGCTGCCGCCCGTGACCAGCGCGGTCTTCCCTTCGAGCACGCCCATGACGCGCCCCCCTCCACATCGATAACGGTCGCTACAGAAAGGACCGTACCAGATTCCTTAGCGCCCGCTATAGAATGCGGGGATGGTGACCGGACAGCGCGGCAGGCCGCGCTCCTTCGACCGTGACGCCGCCCTGGAGAAGGCGATGACGGCCTTCTGGGAGCGCGGCTACGAGGCGACCTCGATCTCCGACCTGACCGCCTCGATCGGCATCGGCGCCCCCAGCCTCTATGCGGCCTTCGGTGACAAGCGGAAGCTCTTCGACGAGGTCGTCGAGGTGTACGGCAGCCGGTACGGCGACTTCGCCGCCGTGGCGCTGGCCGAGGAGCCCACCGCCCGCGCCGCCGTCGGGCGCATCCTGCGCGAGGCGGCCGAGGTCTACACCGACCCGGCCCACCCGCGGGGCTGCATGGTGATCAGCGCGGCGATCAACACCACCTCCCACGAGGTGGCCCAGGCGCTGTGCGAGCGCCGCAACGCCAACCTGGAGCTCTTCGAGAGCCGGATCCGCGCCGACATCGCCAACGGCGAACTGCCCGCGGACACGGACGCGCGGGCGCTGGCCCGGTACGCCGGAGCGGTGCTTCAGGGGATGTCCCAGCAGTCGCGCGACGGGGCGACCCGGGAGGAACTGGAGGCGGTGGCGGAGCGGGCCCTGCTGGCCTGGCCGTGAAAGAGCCCCGGACATTCCTCTGGGCCACGGTGCAGGACGGGACCCTCAACCCGTCCGGCACCGTAGCCCGGAGTACTTACGGCCGTCAGGTGTGCGGTTCCCGGCGGCCGGTGAGAGGTGCCTGCGCGGTCAGGGCAGAGCGCGCGGCTACCTCGATCCGTCCTCCTGTGCGGGGAGGGCGGAGACTCTGAGTCAATTCTGGACTAGACCAATCTGATCTGTCCATCCAATGACGGTAGCGGGAAACCCGTCACTTCCTCCAACACTACGCGGCCGGTGCCCCTCCTGGATACTCCTGAGTACCGTCGTGGGGAAAGTCATCGTGCGTACCCGGGGTACGCTCGCAACGTGCCCTCCATGAACGACCTCGTACGCCAGCACACCGCTCTCGGAGAAACCGACCTGGAGTGGCTCCACCTGCTGGTCTCGGAGTGGCAGCTGCTCTCCGACCTGTCCTTCGCCGACCTCGTGCTGTGGGTGCCCACCCTCGACGGCACGCGGTACGTCTCGGTCGCCCAGATGCGCCCCAACACCGGCCCCACCTCCTACCAGGACGACATGGTCGGCCACCTGGTGCCGCGCGGCCGCCGCCCGCTGCTCGACGCCGCGCTCGACGAGGGCCGCATCGTGCGCGAGGGCGACCCCGAGTGGCGCGAGGAGGTGCCGGTCCGCGTCGAGTCGATCCCCGTCCGCCGCGAGGGCCGTGTACTGGGAGTGATCGCGCGCAACACCAACCTGCTCACTGTGCGTACACCCAGCCGGTTGGAGCTGACCTACCTCCAGTCCGCCTCGGACCTCGCGCAGATGATCGCGGCCGGCTCCTTCCCCTTCCCCGGCCAGCAGGTCGACATGGACGCCTCGCCACGCGTGGGCGACGGCCTGATCCGGCTCGACGCCGACGGAGTGGTCACCTACGCCTCCCCGAACGCGCTCTCCGCCTACCACCGCCTCGGCCTCGCCTCCGACCTGGTCGGCCAGGACCTCGGAGCCACCACCGCCGAACTCGCCCCCTCCCGCGGCCCGGTCGACGAGGCACTGGTCAAGCTCGCCAGCGGCTGGGCCCCCCGCGAGACCGAGGTCGAGGGCAACGGCGGCGTCATCCAGCTGCGCGCCATCCCGCTCAAGCCGAAGGGCACCCGGATCGGCTCCCTGGTGCTCTGCCGCGACGTCACGGAACTGCGCCGTCGCGAACGTGAACTGATCACCAAGGACGCGACCATCCGGGAGATCCACCACCGGGTGAAGAACAACCTCCAGACCGTGGCCGCCCTGTTGCGGCTCCAGTCCCGCCGCATGGATTCCCCGCAGGGCCGCGAAGCGCTCAACGAGGCGGTCCGCCGCGTCGGATCGATCGCGATCGTGCACGAGACGCTGTCTCAGAACCTCGACGAGCGCGTCGAGTTCGACGAGATCGCCGACCGCGTCATCGCGATGGTCTCGGAGATCTCGCCGGGCAAGGTCGACTGCCGGCGCACCGGCCGCTTCGGGATCCTCGACGCGGAGGTCGCCACCCCGCTGTCGATGGTGCTGACCGAGATCCTGCAGAACGCCCTGGAACACGCCTTCCCCCACGGGGAGCGCGGCACCGTGGAGGTGGCCGCGCTGCGCAGCGGGACCGGCCGCAAGGACGGCCGGCTGCTGATCACCGTGCTCGACGACGGCGACGGCCTGCCCGAGGGCTTCGACCCTCAGCGGGCCGGGAACCTCGGACTGCAGATCGTACGGACCCTCGTGGAGGGGGAACTCGGCGGCACCTTCGACATGGTCCGGGCCGAGCCACGCGGCACCAAGGTCGTCCTGGACCTGCCGTCCAGCCCGCAGAAGTAGCAGCCGTACGATGACGCAGCGTGATCGGGGACCCGCGGGTCCTGGTCTACGCAGCGTAGTCGCGGCACAGCACTGAGCCCCGGACCGAATACTTCGGTCCGGGGCTCAAGAGCACGTTGCTGAGCGCTTTTCGGTTACTGCGCGCTGCGCGTCGAGGCTCGAAAGTCGTTTGTCAGGCGCTGGCGTTGCGCGCCCGGTTGCGAGCGGCGCGGCGCTTCATGGCGCGGCGCTCGTCCTCGCTGAGACCGCCCCAGACGCCGGAGTCCTGACCGGACTCAAGCGCCCACTGCAGGCACTGCTCCATGACGGGGCAACGGCGGCAGACGGCCTTGGCTTCCTCGATCTGCAGCAGCGCAGGACCGGTGTTGCCGATGGGGAAGAAGAGTTCCGGGTCTTCCTCGCGGCAAACGGCGTTGTGACGCCAGTCCATGGCTGCTCCATCTCCTTGTATTGCGGGCACTTTGCTTGTGAATGTGAACGCTTTCACGAATCCCCCCGTGAGGGAAGGGCGACCGCCCGGTTTCACGCGGGTGATCAGTCTGAGATTCGTGGAGGGGTTCTGGCGGTCTGTGTGGGTGCCGGGTCCTGCGGGCTGTCCCGATCGCCATGAAGAGATTCGCAAACCTCGGACGGGGATACAACCCCTTCCGGAAAGTTTTTTTTGATTCGTCGGTGTCTACTAGGTCACAGCCCTACATCGTGAGGGTGGACCGGCGTGTAAACGTTCGAGTGAAAGGCCTGGGGGCCCTTCTACTCACACAATCACACGCAGTGCACGGCGTACGCCTGTGAACCGAACGCTGGTGCGCAGTCCGAGGTGATCGCCGTCCATCTGGAACGGGAGGGGAACCTTCGAATGCAAGGTGAAGTCGGTCAGATCGTGCAGAGACACCGCGTGCTTGCCGTGCGGACCCCGCTCAGGAGTGGAGGTCAGGAGCTGTGTGGCGTAGCGCGCGACGGCCGGAGTTGACAAACGGTTGAGTGCCAATACGTCAAGCGCAGTATCGAACGACGCCTCCGGAGAGGCGTAAAGCGGACGATTCCCCAGATACGTCCAGGGTGACGTGTTGCACACTATCGACAGCACCAGGTCCGTCACCGGATCCGCGCCGGGGCGCTCCAGCGTCACCGTCCCGTGCCGGCGGTTGGGCTCCTCCCAGAACTGGCGCATCAGCTGTCGTACATACAGTGCGTGCGTCGAACGCTTGCCGCGCTCCCGCTGCTGCTCCACCCGTCCCACGACACCCGCGTCGAAACCGAAGCCCGCGCAGAAGGTGAACCAGCGCGCCGGGACCGACTCGTCCTCCGTCCCCGGAGTCCCCGCCGCCAGTCCGAGGCCGACCGTCCGCTCGCGTTCCTCGCGCAGCGCGTCCAGCAGTGCGCCCGTCGCCTCGACCGCGTCGTTGGGCAGCCCCAGGGCGCGGGCGAACACGTTGGTGGAGCCGCCGGGGACCACCGCCAGCCGCGGGAGCCGGTCCGGGTCGGGCCCGTCGTGCAGCAGCCCGTTCACCACCTCGTTGACCGTGCCGTCGCCGCCCAGGGCGACCACCAGGTCCAGCCCCTCGTGCACGGCCTTGCGCCCCAGGTCCCGGGCGTGCCCGCGGTACTCGGTGGTGACCGCCTCCAGCTTCATCTCGCTGGCCAGGGCATGGATCAGGACGTCGCGCGTGCGCGCACTGGTGGTCGTCGCTGCTGGGTTGGCCACGAGAAGTGCACGCATGTGCGCCAGACTACCCACCCCCTCGCGGGCCGACCCTACTGCCCGTCCCCTCCGGCTCCCGCCGGGGCGCCGCTACCCTGCATGGGTGAGTAAGAAGCAGCCCGCGAAGGCCCCCGCCCCCACCGTCGAAGCGCCCACCGCGCTGCCCCGCCGGCTGACCGCCGCAGCCGCGCTCACCGCCCTGGAGGGCCTGGCGCTCGCCGGCCTCGGCGTGTACATGCTGTTCGTCGGCATCGCCGGCGACCCCGACTCCCCGCAGCAGGCCGAGACGGGCGGCATCACCCTGCTCGCGCTCGCCGCGCTGCCGCTGATCGCGGCCCGCGGCCTGCGCCTGGGCCGCCGCTGGAGCCGCGGCCCGGCACTGATCACCCAGCTGATGGCGCTGCCGGTGGCCTGGACGCTCTACACCACCGGCGGTGCCATGACCGCCGCCGCAGCGGCGCTCGCGGTGGCCGCGGTGGCCGTCGTCGCACTCCTCGTGAACCCGACGGCGACCGAGGCCCTCGGCATCGGAGGGCCGTCCTCCTCCTGACCCCGGTCCCGGCGCACGCCCCGGCCCGGCGCACGGCCGGGCCGGGCTCACTCCTCGACGAGCAGCTTCTCGCGGAGCTGGGCCAGGGTGCGGGCCAGCAGACGGGAGACGTGCATCTGGGAGATGCCGACCTCCTGCGCGATCTGCGACTGCGTCATGTTGCCGAAGAACCTCAGCAGCAGGATCCGCTTCTCCCGCGGGGGCAGTCCCTCCAGCAGCGGCTTGAGCGACTCGCGGTACTCGACGCCCTCCAGGGCCTCGTCCTCCGCACCCAGCGTGTCCGCGACCGCCGGCGACTCGTCGTCGGTGTCGGGGACGTCCAGGGAGAGCGTGCTGTAGGCATTGGCCGATTCCAGCCCCTCCAGCACCTCCTCCTCGGAGATGCCCAGCCGCTCGGCCAGCTCGTGCACCGTCGGGGAGCGGCCGTGCTGCTGGGAGAGCTCGGCGGTGGCGGTCGTCAGCGAGAGCCGGAGCTCCTGCAGGCGCCGCGGCACCCGCACCGCCCAGCCCTTGTCGCGGAAGTGCCGCTTGATCTCGCCGACCACCGTGGGCGTGGCGTACGTGGAGAACTCGACCCCGCGGTCCGGGTCGAACCGGTCCACCGACTTGATCAGGCCGATCGTCGCGACCTGGGTCAGGTCGTCCAGGGGCTCACCGCGGTTGCGGAACCGCCGCGCCAGATGCTCGACCAGCGGCAGGTGCATCCGTACCAGCCGGTTGCGCAGCTCCGCCTTCTCCGCCGAGCCGTCGGGCAGCGCCCGCAGCTCGACGAACAGGGCCCGCGCGCTGCTGCGGTCGCGCGGATCGGGCAGCGCCGCGGGCGCCGGAGATCCCGGGAACGCCGCCGGGGCCGGCGCAGCGGCCTCCGGTGGCTGTACCGGCTGTGCCTGGTCGTGCTGGTTCTCGCTCATAGGGCCCGCCCGTCGCTCCGCCGAGTCCAAAAAGCCGTCTTCCGCATCCGCGTCAGCCGGGTGCGGCCGGGCGTGCTGCTGCTCCGGGATGCCGCCGTCGACCTCGTGCCGTACCCGGGGCCGATCCCCGCCCCGCACCGGGATCTCCCCGCCGCTCACGCCGGGCCTGGCCCCGCGCCGCGTTGTTTGTAAAGGCTGATGCTCACCGTCCGGTTCTCCTCGACCGTGGCCTCGACCTTGCCGGCCAGTGCCGACAGGACCGTCCACGCGAACGTGTCCCGCTCCGGCGCGCGCCCGTCCGTGGTCGGCGCCGAGACGGTCACTTCCAGCGAATCGTCGATCAGCCGGAAGACGCAACTGAGGACGGAGCCCGGCACGGCCTGCTGGAGCAGGATCGCGCAGGCCTCGTCCACCGCGATGCGGAGGTCCTCGATCTCGTCGAGGGTGAAGTCCAAACGTGCCGCGAGGCCGGCCGTGGCCGTCCGCAGCACCGACAGGTAGGCACCCGCAGCGGGCAGCCGGACTTCCACGAAGTCCTGAGTCCCGGGCTCGCCTGCGATCTGGGACACCCTCACCTCCAAGGTGGTACGAGCTCTTTTCGCCGGTGACGCTACCGCGATCCGGGCGATCGTGTCGCGGCACCCCTCGTGACGCCCGCTCTGAGCACCCTGTCCTGCGCCCAGTGACTGATGGTAAGCCCATGGGTACGCACAGTGGCTAGGGGTCTGCGGGGATCAAATCAGGGGAACCGGCGGAGGGTTGAACTACCCCGCCTCACACGATCGAACCGTCGACAAAACACCATCGCCAGGTCTCGCCCGGCTCGAAGCTCCGCATCACCGGATGGCCGCTCTCGTGGTGGTGCGCCGTGGCGTGCCGGAGCGGCGAGGAATCGCAGCACGCCACATGCCCGCAGCCCAGGCACATCCGCAGCTGCACCGGGTGGCTGCCGAGCGCCAGACATTCGGCGCAGGTCTGAGCAGACGGGACCGGCTCGGGGCGCGGCAGTTCGGCAACGTGCGTGCACTCGCTCATGATGGCCAGCGTACGGCCAGGGTGCGGGCGCGCGACGAAGGAGGACCGATCCTCGATGGACGTATTGCAGCTGGTGGCGCTGGTCGCGGGCAGCGCGGCCGTGGCGGGGCTCGCGCGGCGCACACCGGTACCCGCGCCGCTCCTGCTCGTCGCCGCCGGGCTGGCGGCCTCGTACGTCCCCGGCGTGCCCGCCTACACCCTCGACCCGCACATCGTGCTGCCGCTGCTGCTCCCGCCGCTGCTGTACACCGCCTCCGTGGACAGCTCGTACCTGGACCTGCGCGCGAACATCAGGCCCATCGCGATGCTGTCGGTCGGCTACGTGCTCTTCGCGACCGTCGTCGTCGGGTACGCGGCGTACCTGCTGGTGCCGGGGCTGTCCCTGCCGGTGGCGCTGGTGCTGGGTGCGGTGATCGCGCCGCCCGACGCGGTCGCGGCGACGGCCATCGCCCGCAAGCTGGGGCTGCCGAACCGGCTGACGACCATCCTTCAGGGCGAGTCCCTGGTCAACGACGCCACCGCGATCACCGCGTACAAGGTGGCGCTGGCGGCGGCGGTCGGGGTGAGCGCCGGCTGGGCGGGCGGCATCGCGGAGTTCCTGCTTGCCTCGGTGGGCGGGGTCGGTGTCGGCCTGCTGCTGATGGTGCCGATCCACCAGCTGCGCAAGCGGATGAGGGAGCCGCTGCTGCAGAACACCCTCTCGCTGCTGATCCCCTTCGTGGCCTACGCGGTGGCAGAGCGGGTGCACGCGTCGGGGGTGCTGGCCGTGGTCGTGGTCGCGCTGTACCTCGGGCACCGCAACTGGCAGGTCGACTTCGCCACCCGGTTGCAGGAGGAGGCGGTGTGGAAGATGGTCGCCTTCGTCCTGGAGTCGGTCGTCTTCGCGCTGATCGGCCTCCAGCTGCCGGTGGTCCTCAGGGGGCTGGGGGAGTACGAGGGCGCCGCCGTGGGCTGGTACGCGGTCGCGGTGTTCGCCGTGGTGGTGGTGGCCCGCTACGTGTGGGTGTTCCCGGCGACCTTCGTACCGCGTTGGCTGTCGCCCCGGGTGCGGGCGCGCGAGCCGGAGACGGACTGGAAGTCCCCGGTGATCGTGGGCTGGGCCGGGATGCGCGGTGTGGTCTCGCTGGCCATCGCCTTCTCCGTGCCGGTCTCGGTGCCGCACCGGAACCTGATCCTCTTCCTGACCTTCACGACGGTCATCGGGACGCTGGTGGTGCAGGGGCTGACGCTGCCGCCGCTGATCAAGGTGCTGAAGCTGCCGCCGAAGGACGTGCGGGCCGAGACGCTGGCGGAGGCGCAGGCGCAGAGCGAGGCCTCGCGGGCGGCGGAGGAACGGCTGGCGGAGCTGCTGGAGGAACCGGAGAACGCCACGCTGCCGCCGCCGCTGGCGGACCGGCTGCGGACGGTGCTGGAACGGCGGCGCAACGCCGTGTGGGAACGGCTCGGCGAGGTCAATCCGCTGACGGGGGAGTCCGCGGACGACATCTACCGGCGGCTCGCCGGGGAGATGATCGAGGCGGAGCGGGAGGTGTTCGTCGCGCTGCGGGACGGCCGGCGGATCGACGACGAGATGATGCGGGCGCTGCTGCGCAGGCTGGACCTGGAGGAGGCGGCGGCTTACCGGGAGTCGACGTAGCCCCTGCGGTTCCCCTGCGGGGGGCTCGGCGGGTGGGGTGGCTTTGCCGGGGCGGGGCGGGGCGGGGGGGGGGGGGGCGGGGCCGGGGTGGGGGGACGTCCGGGACTCATGATTTATGGCGCCCGGTCCGGGTCCGGTCGTGCGGGCTGCGTGGACGCCACAACACGTTTCACGTCCCGGAGATCCCTCCGTCCCCGTCCCCTACGGGCGGCCGGTGATGATCGCGGTGACGGTCGTGCCGGGCCGGAAGGCGCCGGCGGCGGTGAGGGTGGTCAGGGCCCAGAGGAGCTTGGCCACGTAGATCCGCTCCACCGGGAAGCCGTGCCGGGAGGCGAAG
The DNA here is from genome assembly GCF_001941845.1 of Streptomyces sp. TN58. Taxonomy (NCBI): domain Bacteria; kingdom Bacillati; phylum Actinomycetota; class Actinomycetes; order Kitasatosporales; family Streptomycetaceae; genus Streptomyces; species Streptomyces sp. TN58. The sequence goes on from NZ_CP018870.1 coordinate 4,893,711, forward strand.
TCGGCGGCGAAGGACTCCAGGGCGGCGGGGACGCGGGCGTAGCCGCCGTGGTGGAAGTCCTCGGCCAGGGACCAGCGCCCGGCCGGACCACCGTACGCCTCGGTCTGGAGGGAACGTATCTCCTCGGACAGGAAGCCGCCGGCGAGGACCGGGACGCCCAGCGCGCGCTGCCCGGGCGCCAGGCCGGCGGCCAGGCCCGCCAGGGTGCCGCCGGTACCGCAGGCCACCGCCGCCACGTCGGTGACGCCACGGAGCTCACGGCCCAGCTCGGCGCAGCCCGCGAGGGCGAGTGCGTTGCTGCCGCCCTCGGGGACGACGTACGCCCCGACCGCGCCCGCCTCCTCCAGCAGCAGGGGCAGTGCCCGCGGGTCGGCCTTGCCGCGGTAGCGGGAGCGGGAGACGAAGTGCAGCCGCATGCCGTCCGCCGCGCACCGGGCGAGGGAGTCGTTCAGCGGCCGGCCGGCCAGCTCGTCGCCGCGCACGACGCCGACCGTCTCGATGCCGAGCAGCCGCCCGGCGGCCGCGGTGGCCCGCAGGTGGTTCGAGTACGCCCCGCCGAAGGTGACCAACCGGTCGTGCCCCGCCTCCAGGGCGGCCCGCAGGTTCGGCGCGAGCTTGCGCCACTTGTTGCCGGGAGGGTACAGGTCCACTGGTCCAAACAGATCCGTGTCCCACGGAATGGTGGTGTGGATCAGGTCGTCCCGCTTCAGCAGCAGGCGGACTCCGTGTCGCTCGAACCGCTCGTCATGGATCTCCTGCAACGGGGACGGCGGGCGGGGCTGCAAGAGCACGTCAAGGTTCGCGGGGCGGTTCACCCGTCCATTGTGGGGCGCGCCCGTCCTCGCCGTCGCACGTCAGAGCCCCGCCCGCACGGTTCGGGTCGTGTGAGCGGGGCCGAAGCCGGCGCGCTGGACTGCCTTGCTCGCCGTCGCCCAGCGGGCCGGGGTCTACGCGTCGCGGCTGACCCGGGCGTGATCGGTGAACACGCGCCGGAACAGGTCGTGCCCGGTCCGCCCGGCGTGCCGTAGCGCCCAGTCCTGCGGCCCTTCCTGTTCGACGTGCGCGCCCGACTCGGCTCCGCAGCCTTCGGCGACGCAGAACGCCTCGTAGGTCACCCCGCCCTCTGGGGCGTGCCGGATGGTGTGGGGGACGTAGCGCAGCACGGCGCGGGTCGTCGGCTCCCGCCTGAACGAATTCCTTCGGGAACGTGCGGCGGACGGCTGCACGGTCCGGATCGCCATCGGTGACGCGGACAGCGAGAACGTCCGGCAGCGTGGACAGGAAGAGAGATTCGGGCACGGCATCGAATCCCGCTGCCGTCTCGCCCTCATGCACTACCGACCCTTGGCCGACGTTCCCGGCATCGCGCTTCGAACGCACGACACGACGCTCTACAACAGCGTGTACCGGGCGGACGACGAAGCCTTGGTCAACGCCCACGTGTGGGGCGTGAACGCGTACGGTGCGCCCGTGTGGCACCTGCGCCGCCACGACGCCGGGGGCCTGTTCGACACCTACGCCGACAGCTTCGACGCGGTGTGGGAGACGGCCCGTCCCGTGGAGGAGTGACCCGATGGCCCGCACCGAGTACTACGACGATCCCCACGCGCCCGCACCCAACAGCATGGTCGTGGCAGCGTCCGCCGTCGTCACGGACGACCAGGGCCGCATCCTGCTGCAACGGCGCCGCGACAACGACCTGTGGGCCCTCCCCGGAGGCGGGATGGACCTCACGGACTCCCTCCCCGGTACGGCTGTCAGAGAGGTCAAGGAGGAGACCGGCCTCGACGTGGAGATCACGGGACTGGTCGGCACCTACACGGACCCGAAGCACATCATCGAGTACAGCGACGGCGAGGTCCGCCGCCAGTTCAACGTCTGCTTCACGGCCCGCATCACCGGGGGCGCGCCGGCGATCTCGGACGAGAGCACGGAACTGCGGTTCGTGGCACCGGCCGACCTCGACCCGCTGCCCATGCACCACACCCAACGGCTTCGCATCCGGCACTTCTTGGAACACCGGCCTACGCCCCACCTCGGCTGAGCGGCGGCCAGGACCACGGCGCCGCCGGCGGGCCAGCCGTCAGAGGGCTGTCCAGGGGACGGTGCAGGTGTGGGGGCCCTCGGGGCAGAGGGAGGTGAGCACCGTGCGGCGGAGGGATCGCCAGGTGCGCAGGGAGCAGGTCAGGCGGACGCGGAGTTCGACCGGTCGGCGGGTGCCGCTGTCGTGGCCGGGGTTCTCCACGGCCCACTGCTGCTCCAGGAAGTCGTACGGGCAGGGGTCCACGACGGTCACGCCGACGATCCGGGCGCTCCGGGCGGCCACGGCAGTTTCGACGAGCTTCGTCACGCCGGCCAGTCCCTGGTCGTCCGCGTACAGGCCGAAGGCCAGGTCTCGTGTCATGTCCCCACCCTGTCAGGCGTGTTCCCGAGCCCGGCACCGGGAAAGGGCTTCCCGGTGCCGGGGCCGGGGGCTACCGGGACTATTCGCAGTGCACCGGGCTTCAGCCCGGTGGTGAAGCGAATCTGAGGGCTGCTCTGACCTCAGCTGCGTGCACGGATCCGCATTGTTCCCCTCAGCCCAGGTCAGAGCGGCCGGTTCTGCTGCTCGATGTACTGCTTCACGATGCTGAGCGGTGCGCCGCCGACGGAACCGGCGAAGTACGAGCCGGACCACAGGCGTTGTGCCCGCCAGTAGTGGCGGACGAGGTCGGGGAACTCCTGGCGCAGCCGCCGGGAAGAGACGCCCTTGAGGCTGTTGACCAGCTTGGACACGGCGACCTTCGGCGGGAAGTTCACAAGGAGGTGGACGTGGTTGTTCTCGCCGTTGAACTCGACCAGCTCGGCCTCGAAGTCCTCGCACACGGCCCGCATGATCTCCTCGCACCGCGTCAGGTGCCGGTCAGCGAAGACTTTGTGTCGGTACTTTGTCACGAAAACCAAGTGGACGTGCATGCGGAAGACACAGTGACGACCAGGACGAACGTTCTCATCGATGCTCATAAACCAATTGTGTATCGTGATCCGCGTGCAGCTTCGGTACAGCTTCCGCCTGTACCCGAGCGCCGGTCAGCGCAGCGTGTTGGCGAGGGCGTTCGGGTGTGCGCGGGTGGTCTACAACGACGCGCTCCGCGCTCGGGAGACCGCCCGCAGCGAAGGCATGCCGTTCCCGAAGACCGCAGACCTGTCCAAGGCGCTGATCACCGAGGCGAAGAACACCCCGGAACGGGCCTGGCTCGGCGAGGTCTCGGCGGTCGTCCTCCAGCAGTCCCTGCGCGACCTGGACACCGCGTACCGGAACTTCTTCGACGGGCTCAAGGGCAAGCGCCCCCGTATGGGCGCACCCCGGTACAAGTCGAAACGGGACACCCGGCAGGCCGTCCGCTTCACCGCGAACGCCCGCTGGTCGATCACGACCGGCGGGAAGCTGCGCCTGCCGAAGATCGGCGACGTCAAGGTCAAGTGGTCCCGCAGTCTGCCCTCCGCGCCGTCGACGGTGACGGTGGTCAAGGACAGCGCGGACAGGTACTTTGCGAGCTTCGTCGTGGAGACCGGCCCGGAGGAAGTCCTTCCCGAGGTCACACCCGAGTTGGGCATCGATCTCGGGCTCGGGCACTTCGCGGTCCTCTCCGACGGGACGAAGGTCGACAGCCCGCGCTTCCTGCGCCGCGCCGAGAAGCGCCTGAAGAAGGCACAGCGCGCCCTCTCCCGCAAGGAGAAGGGCTCCAGCAACCGGAACAAGGCCCGGATCAAGGTCGCCCGCGCACACGCGAAGGTGGCCGACGCGCGCCGCGAGTTCCACCACCAGCTCTCCACGAAGCTGATCCGCGAGAACCAAGCGGTCGCCGTGGAGGACCTGGCGGTGAAGGGACTCGCCCGCACGCGCCTGGCCAAGTCCGTCCACGACGCCGGATGGTCGGCGTTCGTGAACATGCTGGAGTACAAAGCCGCCCGGTACGGGCGCACCTTCGTGAAGATCGGCCGCTTCGAGCCGACCTCCCAGGTGTGCTCGCAGTGTGGCGTGAAGGACGGCCCGAAGCCGCTGCACGTCCGTGTGTGGACGTGTGGGGCGTGCGGGGCGGTCCTGGACCGGGACATCAACGCGGCGGTCAACGTCGCCAAGGCGGCCGGACTGGCCGTGCCAGCCTGTGGAGCGCAGGTAAGACCGGGACTCGTCCCGGCACCGCGCAGCGAACCAGGAACCCACCCGACACCGCAGCCTTCAACGGCGCGGTAGGCGGGAATCGCCGTCCACCAGGGCGGCGAGGATGTCAATTCAGGCGTTCCGCGATGCGGTTGCGGAGGGAGTCCATCGTGAAGCCGCGGGGGTCGACCTTGCCCGGCTGCCATTCGCGGTGGCCGATGACCGAGCGGGCCGTCCAGCGGTGGACCCGGCACACGGCCGCCGCCGCGCGGGCGATGGCGTCGATCTGGGCCGGGGGCCAGGGGTCCGCGCCGTCGCCGAGGTTCACGCACTCGAAGCCGTAGAAGTGGCGGTTGCCGTCGGTGGTCGCCTCGTTGTCCGGCGGGAGCCGCCGTTCCGCGATCACCGCCGCCAGGACGTCGGGGTCGCCCAGGCCGGCGTGGTTGGCGCGGCCGTAGCCGACCAGGTGGACGCGGCCGTCCTTGCCGATCACGCCGTGGCACAGAGGTCCCGGGAGGGCGCTGTGGCCGTCGCGGCAGAGCTCGACGGAGTAGGCGGTGCCGCGGGTGACGGTGTGGTGGATCATCACCCCGTGCAGGGGGCCCCAGGGGCCCTTGTGGTTGCGGTTGTGAGTGCGCCAGGCGCCGACCTCGACGACGGTCAGCCCTTCGTTCCTCAGTGCGTTGACGAACCGGTCCGCGGACATGGGTGCGGCCATGGCCGCCTCCTTCGTGGCGGTGCGGGTCGGACACCCTTTGTGTCCGACCCATCACTCTCCGGTTTAGTGGAGGCGAGCCTTCCGCGGCTAGTGTTTTCGTACGCCGAGCGAGCCGATCCGGACAGGGCTCAAGCGGAAGCGAGCCACAGGTCCGGGCCGAACACCTCGTAGTGGATGTCGCTCGCCGGCACGCCCTTGGCGAGCAGCTGCTCGCGCACGGACCGCATGAAGGGCAGCGGTCCGCACAGGTAGGCGCTGGTGCCCGGGGCGACCGCGACGTCGGTCAGGTCCATGAGGCCCGTGCCGTCGCCCGGTTCGGCGTCCTGCTCGTACCAGAAGCGGGCCGAGGCGTCGGCGAGCTTGTGGGTGAGGGCCCGGTGGTCGGCCCGCAGGGGGTGGTCCGCGGGGGAGCGGTCGGCGTGCAGGACCGTGACCGGGGCGGCGTATCCGGTGTCGGCCAGGTGCTCCAGCATCGAGAGCATCGGCGTGCAGCCGATGCCCGCCGACGCGAGCAGGACCGGAGCGCCGGAGTCCGCCAGGACCAGGTCTCCGTACGGGGCGGAGACGCGCAGGGTGTCGCCGGGCCGGACGTGGGCGTGCAGGTGGTTGGAGACCTCGCCGTCGGGGCCTCCCGCGGCCGGTCCGTGGACCCGCTTCACGGTGATCGCGCGGACCGCGGAGCCGGGCGGGGAGGACAGGCTGTACTGGCGGATCTGGCGGGCGCCGTCCGGCAGTTCGACCTGCACCGAGACGTACTGGCCGGGCAGGTGCGCGGGAGCGGCGGCGCCGTCCGCGGGGACCATGTGGAAGGTGGCGCAGTCGGCCGTCTCCTCCGACCGGCCGGTGACCGTCCACTCGCGCCACACGTCGCCGGCGGCGATCCGGTGCCCGGCGTAGAGGCGCTCCTCGATGGCCACGAGGGCGTTCGCCATCAGCCAGTAGACCTCGTCCCAGGCCCGGGCGACCTCGGGCGTCACGGCCCCGCCGAGAACTTCGGCGATCGCGGCGAAGAGGTGCCGGTGGACGACGGTGTACTGCTCCCGGGTGACGCCGAGGCTGGCGTGCTTGTGCGCGATGCGGCCGAGCATCACGTCGGGGCGGGTGTCCGGGTGCGCGACGAGGTGGGTGGCGAAGGCGGCGATGGAACCGGCGAGCGCCTGCTTCTGCAGGCCCGCCGCCTGGTTGCCCCGGTTGAAGAGGTCGCGGAGCAGCTCCGGGTGGGCCGCGAAGAGCTTGGTGTAGAAGAGCTCTGTTATGTCCCCGATGGCCGCTCCGACGGCGGGCAGAGTGGCTCGGACGGTCGCGGTCGACTGCTCGGACAGCATGTGGAACTCCTTGCGTGGTGGAACTGGTCCAAATTGGCATCTGAGATGCGTATTTTTGAGTGCAGAGGCCCGCCAGAGTGCGGACTTCCGTTCGAGATCCCGTCGGGGAGAGGCTATGGCGCCCGACGGGTAGCGGTAACCGGCCATTCGGCCCTGCGGGTCAGGGACCTTCGGCCTTCGTGGGCGCCCGGCTCGAAATGCCCAGCAGGAGCGGCCCGGTCGGCGCAGCCACCAGGTCGTCCACCGTCAGCGGGTCCAGGGCGGCGAAGAACGCCTCCTGGGCGCGGCGCAGCGCACCGCGCAGCACGCACGCCCCGCGCAGCGGGCAGGGGGCCGTTCCGTCGCAGTCCACGACGTCGCCGTCGCCCTCCAGTTCGCGCACCACCGCACCCACCGAGGCGGCCCGTCCCGCGGTGGTCAGGGTGAGCCCTCCGCCGCGCCCGCGCCGCGCCTCGACAAGGCCGAGGTGCTGGAGCCTGGCGACCACCTTGGCCGTGTGGGTGTAAGGGACCTCCATCGTCGCCGCCACGTCGCGCGTGGTCGGCAAGTCCGTCTCCTCGACCACGGCCAGGCGCATCAGGGTGCGCAGGGCCAGGTCGGTGAATCGCGTCAGCCGCATGAGGTCACCGTAGAAAATTCGCATCTCACATACAAATTAAGGCTCGGGTGCGATCGCGGCTTGGCCGAAAACAATCGCCGGCCCGGACTCCCCGCCCCTCGTGGTAGGGAGTTCGGTCCGAGAGGGTGCCCAGTCCGGAGCGGCTGTAGTCCCACCCTTTTGTGTAATGGTCCAACCACGCTGCGTACTGAAAGGCTGCCTTCGCAGATCCATGGAGTGATCGAAAGGGAAAGACATGTCGGTCCAGGCAGGTTCCGAGTCCGAGGCCCAGACACCGCAGCGCAGTCTGGGTACGGCGGCCGCACGGAACTTGGCAACCACGACCAAGTCCGCGCCGCAGATGCAGGAGATCACTTCGCGGTGGCTGCTGAAGATGCTGCCGTGGGTGTCGGTGCAGGGTGGCACCTACCGGGTCAACCGCCGGCTGACCTACTCGGTCGGCAACGGCATCGTGGAATTCGTCAAGACCGGGACCCAGGTGCAGGTCATCCCGGCCGAGCTCGGCGAACTCCCGCTGCTGCGCGACTACGAGGACCTCGACGTCCTCGGCGAGCTCGCCCAGCGGTGCCGCCAGATCGACTTCGAGGCCGGCCAGGAGCTCACCTCCTTCGGCAGCCCCTCCGGCGAGGTCTTCCTGCTCGCGCACGGCCGCATCGACCAGATCGGCCCCGGCCCCTACGGGGACGACGCCGTCCTGCGGACCGTCGCCGACGGCGCCTACTTCGGCGAGGATTCGCTCGTCGATGAAGAATCGATTTGGGAGTACACCGCCCGCGCCGCCACCCCCGGCACCGCGCTCGCCCTCTCCCGGCAGGACTTCCAGCTGCTGGCCGACCGGGTCCCCTCGCTGCGCGAGCACCTGGACCGCGTGTGCTCCATGCCCGCCCAGCGCACCAACAAGTACGGCGAGGCGGAGATCGACCTCTCGGCCGGACACATGGGCGAAGCCGTTCTGCCCGGCACCTTCGTGGACTACGAGGCCCGCCCGCGCGAGTACGAGCTGTCCATCGCCCAGACGGTCCTGCGCGTGCACACCCGCGTCGCCGACCTCTACAACCAGCCGATGAACCAGACCGAGCAGCAGCTGCGGCTCACGGTCGAGGCGCTGCGCGAGCGCCAGGAGCACGAGATGCTCAACAACCGCGACTTCGGCCTCCTCCACAACACCGACTACGACCAGCGCATCCAGCCGCACGACGGCGGCCCCGGCCCCGACGACATGGACCAGCTGCTCAGCATGCGGCGGGGCTCCAAGCTCTTCCTCGCGCACCCCGAGGCCATCGCCGCCTTCGGCCGTGAGTGCAACAAGCGCGGGATCCACCCGGGCACGGTGGACGTCGACGGCACCCGGGTGACGACCTGGCGCGGGGTGCCGATCTTCCCGAGCAACAAGATCCCGATCAGCGACGCCCGCACCACCTCCATCCTGTGCATGCGCACCGGCGAGGACGAGCAGGGCGTGGTCGGCCTGCACCAGCCGGGCATCCCGGACGAGATCGAGCCGAGCATGTCGGTCCGCTTCATGGGGATCAGCGAGCAGGCGATCATCTCGTACCTGGTCACCGCCTACTTCTCCGCCGCGGTGCTGGTACCGGACGCGATCGGCGTACTGGAGAACGTCGAGATCGGCCGCCGGCGCTGAGCGAGGTGAACACCATCGCGACCGGCGAGGGCCAGGAGGCCGCGGCCCTGCTGGAACGTACGAGAGAGGCGGTCGACCCGGAACTGCGCCGCACCGTCGAGAGCCTGCCGGGCGGCATGCGGCGCGTGGCGATGTACCACTTCGGCTGGGAGCACGCGGACGGCACCCCGGCCGAGGGCAGCGCCGGCAAGGCCATCCGGCCGGCCCTGGTACTGGCCGCGGCCCAGGCCCTGCAGGACCACGGCCTCGGCCCCGTCGACCACGCCGTACGGGCGGCCGTCGCCGTGGAGCTGGCACACAACTTCACGCTGCTCCACGACGACGTCATCGACAAGGACGTCCGCCGGCGGGGCCGGGCCACCGCGTGGACCGTCTTCGGCACACCGGACGCGATCGTCACGGGCGACGCCATGATGGCGCTCGCGCTGAGACTGCTCGCGCAGGACCCGCACCCCGCCGCGGCGGCGGCCTCGGCCCGGCTCTCCGCCTGCACCATCGAGCTGTGCGCCGGCCAGCAGGCCGACTGCGCCTTCGAGCAGCGCCCGGACGTCTCGCTCGACGAGTGCCTGACCATGGCGACGGCCAAGACGGGGGCGCTGCTGGGCTGCGCGTGCGCGCTGGGCGCGCTGTACGCGGGGGCCGGACCGGACGAGGTCGACGCCATGGACGCCTTCGGCCGGGAGGCGGGCCTGGCCTTCCAGCTGATCGACGACCTGATCGGCATCTGGGGGGATCCGGGGCACACCGGCAAGGCGGCCGGGGCCGACCTGATCGCCCGCAAGAAGTCCCTGCCGGTGGTGGCGGCCCTCACCTCGGGCACCCGGGCGGGCCAGGAGCTGGCCGAGCTGTACGCCGGCCCCATGACCGGGGACGACGTCCGCAGGGCGGCCGACGCCGTGGACCGGGCCGGCGGCCGCGACTGGGCGCAGGCCCACGCCGCCGACCGGATGGGCCGGGCGGTCCAGCAGCTGTCCCGGGCCGTTCCGGACCTCGGGGCGGCGGGCGGGCTGCTGGCGCTGGCGGAGTTCGTGACGCGCCGTACGAGGTGAGCGCCACGGCGTGGTGACGCATCCCCGCACGGGGGAGGCCCGTTTCCGGTACCGCACGGTGCCGGAACGGGCCTTACCGCATCCGGGCGCCAACTCTAGGATCGCTGACGGTTGTTGACACGTGAGCGAAGGGTGAGGCCAGTGGCGCTGGAGATACGTCGGGCGGATCAGTCGGACCGGGACGCGGTGGCGCGGCTGCTCGACCAGGCCTTTCGCACCGACCCGGTGAGCAGCTGGGTCTTCCCGGACCCGGTCCACCGGGCGGCCGTGCACGAGAGGTTCCTCGGCGTCTTCGTGGACGTCGCGCTGGCCGAGGGCCGGATCGACTACGCCGCGGACGGCTCGGCGGCCGCCCTGTGGCTGCGGATCCCGGCGGGCGAGCCGGAGGGGGAGGACGACGTACCGGCGCGGATGCGGGCCGTGGCGGACCCGGACAACGAGCGGTGCGAGCTGGTGGGGCGGCTGACGGGCGCCGTACATCCGACCTCGGAGGAGCACGAGTACCTGCTGATGATCGCGGTCGCCCCGGACCGGCAGGGGGAGGGGCTGGGCACCGAGCTGATGCGGCCGGTGCTGGAGCGCTGCGACCGTGAGGGCGTGCCGGCGTACCTGGAGGCGAGCAGCGAGCGCAGCAGGGGCCTGTACGAGCGGCTGGGCTGGGAGCTCACCGGTGAGGCGGTACGGCTGCCGGACGGGCCCCTGATGTGGCCGATGTGGCGCAAGCCGAGGGGCTGAGAGCCCGCAGACCCTCGGCGGCGGCCGGATCGTGAGCACCTACCTCCGCAAGGACTTACCCGCCAAACGTGCGAAAACCGGCCTACCGTGTAGGTATGGCCGGTGAGCAGCAGCACGAACACGAGCGGGTGGCCCCGCAGGCCGGGCACGAACAGCAGACGTGCCCGGCCTGCGGGCTCCGCGTCGACACGGTGGTCAGGCGGCGCAAGTCCCTCGGGGTCTTCATCCCGGTGTGGAGCCGGGGTCCCTGCCGGAACCCCGACTGCACGGCATACGCGGGCGCGGAGCACGAGGAGCGGTGACTCAGCCGGTGGGCGCGAGCTCCTTCGCGCCCAGGCCGGAGGCGAAGCCGTTGGCCCAGAGCTGGTTGACGCGTGCCCGCTCGGCGGAGTTCGGGGTGGCGTTCTGGCACGAGGTGCCCGGGCCGCCGCCCGACATCAGCTCGCTGCACGGGCCCGAGTAGTGGTCCGGCAGGCCCAGCACGTGGCCGGTCTCGTGCGAGGTCACCCGGGTGGAGTTGTACTGCTGGTTCTGCCGGTAGTCGAGGAAGATGTAGCCCCGGCCGTGCCCGTCGGTGCTCGCGTACGAGCCCCGTGAGTCGTTGCCCTCGCGGTAGGAGAAGTTCCCGCCGGAAGACACCTCCTGCAGCCTCACGTTGCTCACCGAGCTGTTCCAGATGCGGGTGGAGGCGGCTATCTGGGAGCGGAAGCTCGGCGCGTTGCGGGTGTTGTACGTGACGGTGACGGCGAGGGCGCCCGGGTTCGCGGCACGCTGTTCGGCGACCGAGCGCTGCACGGCCTCGAAGAAGGCGCGGTTGGCGGCCGCGTTCTCCGGCGAGCGCTCGTACGCCGCGAAGCTCGCGGCATTGCCGACGGGGGCGGGAGCGGCGGCGGCGGTGGGGACGGCGCCGAGCGCGGCGGCGAGACCGATGCCGACGGCGGTCGACAGAACGGCCTTACGGGAGTGGCGCATGTGGGGGAGCTCCTACTCATCCGGTGCGGTGGGGGGTGGGTCTTTCGGTACCGGAGTCTGCGGGAGCGGAACTGGCCGGCGGATGATGTCACTGCCCGATAGCGCCGGCCTATCGGGAAGATTTCGACAGCCCAACTAGCGTGAGAATGGCGGGATTCGGGGGGCTATCGGTGGCTGGTGCGGTCCCCGGGCCCGGCCTACCCTCGGGGCATGGAGCTTGAGGTCAGGCACCTGCGCGCGCTGTGCGCCATCGCCGACGCCGGAAGTCTGCACAAGGCTGCCCGGCAACTCGGCGTGAGCCAGCCCTCGTTGACCACGCAGTTACGCCGCATCGAACGCGCCCTGGACGGCGAGCTGTTCCTGCGCGAACGGACCGGCTGCCGGCCCACCCCTTTCGGCCGCACCGTCCTGGGCCGGGCCCGGCCCTTGCTCGCCGACATGGCCGCCCTGGTGGCGGAGGCCCGCGCACAGGCCCACGGCCCGCGGCTGCGCATCGGATCGACGGCCAGCCGGGCACTGCCGGGATGGCTGCGCCGGCTCCACCGGCGGCTCCCGGACACCGAGACCTCCCTCCTGGTGGACGTCTCCGCGAACGCGCTGCTCAGGATGGTGGCGGCGGGGCAGCTGGACGTGGCGTTCGTGCACGAGGTGGAGGGCAGCCCGCTGCGGGTGCCCGAGGGGCTTCAGACGCACGTGCTGATGGAACGTGAGCCGCAGTTCGTCTCGATGCCGAGGGACCATCCCGCGGCGGGGCAGGAGATCGTCTCCTTACGGGATCTGGCGGCCGACCGCTGGGCGGTGGACCCCTCCGTCGACGGTGAATGGGACGGCCTGCGGCGGGTCTTCGCCGGGGCCGGGCTCGACCCGCCGGTGCTGCACACGGACTACCACACGGCGACCTCGCTGATCATCTCCGGCGAGGCGGTCGCCCCCTGCCAGCCCACCTCCGGGCCGCGCGAGGACATGGCCATCCGGCCGCTGTGCGGGGACCCCCTCGCCGTGCGGCTGCTGCTGGCGACCCGCCCCGGCGCACACGCCGAGGTCTACGAGGACCTGCGCGACGCCTACCGCGAGGCCGCCCTGCGCACACCCCCGTACCGGGCGTGGCTGCACCACCACGCGAGCCCCCTGCTGGAGGCGGCCTGACCCCGGCCGATCCCGGTCGGGGGCGGGGAGTGACGGTGGTCAATCCCGGGCGCGGGCCCGGTCGTAGGCCAGTGAGAGGGCCCCCTGGGCCAGCAGGAGCGCGCCCGCCGCGGCCCATCCGGGGCTTCGCCGCCGGGCCGCCCACAGCAGCAGCGGGGCCGCCGCCGCGACCTGCGCCGCGCCGAGCCGGCGGGCCTTCGGGCCGCGGAGCCAGGGGCCCAGCGGGCCCGCCTCCACCGCGTCGAGCTCGGCCCGTACGGCGTCGGGCCAGCCCGACCACTCCACCGTCTCGACCCCCGGAGCCACCCGGGCCGCCCCCCGCAGCCGGTCGGCCGGTTCGCCCGGCGCCAGGCCGGGCGGCAGGGCCAGTCCGGCGCGCGTCAGCAGGGCGACCAGCCCGCGCAGCCGCGCCCCGCCGTCCACGCCCGGCTCGGTGTCGGGGCGGGTGAGCCGTTCCAGCTCCTCCAGGTCGAGTACGGGATCCAGCCCGAGCCGCGCCGCCAGGGTCCGCATCGCGTCGGCTTCCCCCGCCGGCCCGCCGGCCGCGTCCCATTCCTGGGCGACGGTCCGCCGCAGGCCCCCGGCCAGCGAGAAGCCGGCGCGGCCGCCCTCCCACCACAGTGCCAGCACGGGCCAGCTGGTACCGGCGGAGATCGCCGAGGCCCAGGCGGAGAAGGCCTCGGACACGCTCACCCCGCCGTCCAGCCACGGCTTGGCCTCGGGAACGAGCACGGTCCAGGTGCCCGCCGGGGCGAGCAGCAGGCGCACGCGCAGCAGGTGCGCGGGGGAGCGGGCGGCGAGGGGTTCGGTGCGGCAGAGCAGCATCCCGCCGGTCGGGGTCCTGGAAATTGACATGCTCACACGCTAAGGCAAAACGCCCCCAAATGGCGGATTTCGGCACCACTCTTGACTTCCCGAGACCGCGATATATCGTGTCTGGAGAAGACGCGATATGTTGCGTGCGTCGAGCCCGGTCCGTGAACGCACGAGAGGATCAGCACCATGGCAGAGCAGCCGTCACAGGCGCCCCAGGCATCCCAGCCGTCGCGGTCGACGTGGCACCTCGCCGAACCGCGCAAGCTCACCTTCGACGAGCCGGTGACCGAGCTCCGCGTCCGCGTCGTCAGCGGCACGGTGAACGTCGTCGCCACCGAGGAGGGCCCCGCCCGCCTGGAGGTCACCGAGGTCGACGGACCGCCGCTGTACGTCGTACAGGAGGACGGCATCCTCACCGTCTCCTACGAGGACCTGCCCTGGAACGGCACGCACGGCCTCAAGCAGTGGTTCGAGGACAAGCCCTGGAAGTCCTGGTCCGCTTCCTCGTCCGGCCGCAAGGTGTGGGAGCGCCGCGCGGTGGTCACCCTCACCGTGCCCGCCGCCACCCGCGTCCACGTGGCCACGGTCGACGCGGGCGCCTTCGTCTCCGGCATCCGCGCCGCCACCGACGTCAAGGGGGTCTCCGGCGACGCCACGCTCGTCGGGCTGTCCGGCCGGGTCAAGGCGCACACCGTCTCCGGCAGCGTCGAGGCCCAGTCCGTCACCGGCGACCTCGGCTTCCACTCCGTCTCCGGCGGCCTGACCGTCGTCGACGGCGCGGGGGCGAGCGTACGGGCCGACTCGGTCAGCGGCGACATGCTGATCGACCTCGACCCCGGCCAGGACGCCGCACGCCCCGTGGACATCGCCCTGAACTCCGTCTCCGGCGAGGTGGCGATCCGCCTCCCGCACCCCGCGGACGCCCGCGTGGAGGCCAACACCGCCACCGGCGGCGTCTCCAACGCCTTCGAGGACCTGCGGGTCTCCGGCCAGCTCGGCGCCAAGCGGATCACCGGCACCCTCGGTTCCGGCGCCGGCACCCTGCGGGCCACCACGGTCTCCGGCGCCATCGCGCTGCTGCGCCGCCCGCCGGCCGACGCCGCCGCCCCCGCCGCTCCGCTCGCGCTCGACAAGAAGGTGCTCTGACATGCCGCCCGTCTTCGCCCACGGCCGCCTCCGCCTCTACCTCCTCAAGCTGCTGGACGAGGCGCCGCGCCACGGGTACGAGGTGATCCGGCTGCTGGAGGAGCGCTTCCAGGGCCTCTACGCCCCCTCCGCGGGCACGGTCTACCCGCGCCTGGCCAAGCTGGAGGCGGAGGGTCTGGTCACCCACGCCACCGAGGGCGGGCGCAAGGTGTACTCCATCACCGAGGCGGGCCGCGCCGAGCTGGCGGACCGCAGCGGCGAACTGGCCGACCTGGAGCTGGAGATCCGCGACTCGGTCACCGAACTGGCCGCCGAGATCCGCAGCGACGTCCGCGGCGCCGCGGGGGACCTGCGGCGCGAGATGCGGGCGGCGGCCTCGGCGTCGGCGACCCGGGTGGGCGAGGACGACTCCTGGCAGGCGGCCAAGGAGGAGCTGCGCAAGGCCAGGCAGGAGTGGAAGGAGCAGGCCCGTCGGGCGAAGGACGAGAGCCGCCGGGCCCGCGAGGAGGCGCAGACGGCCCGCCGCCAGGCCAAGGAGGCCCAGGACCGGGCCCGCGAGGAGGTCCAGCGCATCGCGGCCCAGCTCCAGGAGCAGTTCGCCAAGTCCGGCGGTGTGCTGGGCAGTCTCGCCGGAGCCTGGCTCGGCGGCACGCACGGACCGGGCGCGGCAGGCAAGGCCGGCGCGGCGCCGGGCGAGGACCGGCCCTCGGACCGGGCCGGCGACCGGGCTCCGGACCGGGCCGCGGACTGGGCCGCCGACCTGGCGCCCACCGGTGACCCGGCCCGCGACCTCGACCGGCTGCTGGACCGCTTCCGCGACGAGGTGCGGGACGCCGCGCGGGACCACGGGGTGACCGCGGCCCGGGTGGCCGAGGCCCGCGACCACCTCGCGGCCGCCGCCGCCCGTCTGGGTACGACCTTCGGCTCCCGCCCGTAGCTCCGGGGCGGCGGGCCGGTCAGGCCGCCAGGGTCGCTTCCGCTGCCTCGTAGGTGATGCCGTGGTCCGTCAGGACCTCGGAGGGCGCGCCGGGGCGGGAGAGCAGGGCCAGGAGGAGGTGCAGGGTGCCGATGTGGCCGTCCTTGCGGCCCAGGGCGATGCGCAGGGACTGTTCCAGGACCTTCTTCGAGCCCTCGGTGAAGGGGAGGTGGCGGCTGCCGCCCCGGCCGCCCGGCTCCGTACGCCCCAGGGCCGAGCGGATCGAGGAGCCCAGGGTGCGGCGCCTCGGCGCGGGGGCCGCGAGGGCGCCCTCGCCGTGGGCCTCCTCGATCCGCGAGACGATCTCGGTGAGGTCGATGCCCAGTCCGGCCAGTGCCTCCTCGTCCGCCCGGGACATGCCGCCGCGGCGGCGGGCCGCCGCGAGGTCGGCGGCCACCACCTCCCGGTCCACGCCGAGGGGCTCCAGAACGCCCAGGGCCAGCAGGGACAGCAGCAGGTGTTCCTCGGTGACCGTGGCCGCCCCGGCCTGCCGGGCCTCGGCCACCGCCCCGGTAACGGTCGACCGGGCGTCCCGGGTGAAGCGTTCGAACATCAGAGCCTCCCGTACTTCTTGTGCACGGCCTGCCGGCTCACGCCCAGCTCGGCCGCGATCTCCTGCCAGGACCACCCCTGCGCGCGGGCGCTGCGTACCTGTACGGCCTCCAGCTGCTCCAGCAGCCTGCGGAGGGCGGCCACGGCACGCAGGCCCACGCGGGGGTCCCGGTCACCTGCCCGTTCGGCGAGATCGGTCGCTTCCGTCATGCATGTCAATGTAGGTTGACGCGGGAGGTGTCGTCAACCCTGATTGACATGCGGGGTCGCGGCGGGCGGGTTGGGCAGGTGTCAGGGCTTGAGGACGATCTTGCCGAAGAGGTCGCCCGACGCGAGCTTCTCGAATCCCTCCCTCGCCCGGTCCAGCGGCAGCACCTCGTCGATCACCGGTCGCAGGCCGGTCGTGGCGCAGAAGGCGAGGAGGTCCTCCAGCTCGTCCTTGGAGCCCATGGTCGAGCCGACCACCTTGAGCTCCAGGAAGAAGATCCGGGTCAGCTCGGCGTGCGCCGGCCGGTCGCCGCTCGTGGCGCCCGAGATCACCAGGGTGCCGCCGGGGCGCAGGGACTTCACCGAGTGGGACCAGGTGGCCGCACCCACGGTCTCGATCACCGCGTCCACCCGCTGCGGCAGCCGCGCGCCCGGCTCGAAGGCCTCCACCGCGCCCAGCTCCACGGCCCGCTTGCGCTTGGCCTCGTCCCGGCTGGTGGCGAAGACCCGCAGGCCCGCCGCCTTGCCGAGGGCGATCGCGGCGGTCGCGACACCCCCGCCGGCGCCCTGTACCAGGACGGAGTCCCCGGGGCGTACCCCGGCGTTGGTGAAGAGCATCCGGTAGGCGGTCAGCCAGGCCGTCGGCAGGCAGGCGGCCTCCTCGAAGGACAGCTCGGCGGGCTTGCGCAGGACGTTCCAGGCGGGGACGGTCACCTGTTCGGCGAAGGTCCCCTGGTAGCGCTCGGTCAGGATCGAGCGGGGCTCGTCCGGGCCGACCCCGTGGCCGCTCTGGCCGATCACGGAGTGCAGGACGACCTCGTTGCCGTCCTGGTCGGTCCCGGCCGCGTCACAGCCGAGGATCATCGGGAGGCTTTCCTCGCCGAGACCCACCCCGCGCAGCGACCACAGGTCGTGGTGGTTGAGGGAGGCGGCCTTGACGTTCACGGTCACCCAGCCGGGGCGGGCCTGCGGCGCGGGGCGGTCGCCCAGCACAAGGCCGTTCAGCGGCTGGTCACGGTCGATTCGGGCGGCATAGGCAGCGAACATGCCGTGACGCTACCGCTCGGTAGGGCCCGGTTCCAGACCTCCCGCGACCGTGCGGGTGAGGCCTTCGTCGCACCCCGCACCCCACACCCGCACCCGCGGCGCCCGGAAGACGAGAGGCCCGGCCGGAAGGATCCGGTCGGGCCTCTTCGCGCACCTGCTCGGTACCGGTCAGGCCAGGCGGGCCACGCCGTCCGCCTTCGCGGCGGCGGCGACCGCCGCGGCCACGGCCGTCGCGACGCGCTCGTCGAACGGCGAGGGGATCACGTAGTCGGCGGCCAGCTCGTCACCCACGACACCGGCGATGGCGTCGGCGGCGGCGATCTTCATGCCCTCGGTGATCCGGGTGGCACGCACCTTGAAGGCGCCCGCGAAGATGCCCGGGAACGCCAGCACGTTGTTGATCTGGTTCGGGAAGTCCGAACGGCCCGTGGCCACGACCGCCGCGTACTTGTGCGCGACGTCCGGGTGGACCTCCGGGTTCGGGTTGGCCATGGCGAAGACGAACGCGTCCTTCGCCATCGTCGCCACCGCCTCCTCGGCGACGGAGCCGCCGGAGACACCGATGAACACGTCCGCGCCGGCCAGGGCCTGCTCCAGCGAGCCGGTCCGGCCCGTCTTGTTGGTCAGGCCCGCGATCTCCGCCTTGACGTCCGTCAGGTCGGAGCGGTCCGCCGACACGACGCCCTTGCGGTCGGTGACGCAGACGTCGCCGATGCCCGCGTCCACCAGGATCTTGGCGATGGCGATGCCCGCCGCGCCCGAGCCCGAGATCACGGCACGCAGGTCGCCGAGGGTGCGACCGGTCAGCTTGGCGGCGTTGCGCAGCGCGGCCAGCGTCACGATGGCCGTGCCGTGCTGGTCGTCGTGGAAGATCGGGATGTCCAGCGCCTCCTGGAGGCGCCGCTCGATCTCGAAGCAGCGGGGCGCGGAGATGTCCTCCAGGTTCACCCCGCCGAAGGACGGCGCCAGACGGATGACCGTCTCGACGATCTCGTCCGTGTCCTTGGTGGCGAGCGCGATCGGGACCGCGTCCACACCACCGAACTGCTTGAAGAGGATGGCCTTGCCCTCCATCACGGGGAGGGAGGCTTCCGGGCCGATGTCACCGAGGCCGAGCACGGCCGTACCGTCGGTGACGACGGCGACCACGTTCGACTTCCAGGTGTACTCGTTCACCAGCTCCGGCTGCTCGGCGATGGCGGTGCACACCTTCGCCACGCCCGGGGTGTACGCCAGGGACAGGTCGTCCTTGTCGTTGACCGGAACCGTGGCCTGGATGGCCATCTTGCCGCCCCGGTGCAGTGCGAACACCGCGTCGGGGTTGTTGTCCGTCGCACTGTCGCTGCGAGGGTTGACGATCTCCGCTGCCACTTCGTGTGACCCCTTAATTCCTTTTGTTCGTTGAGGGTGGCCACTCCTGGTTAAGGGGTGGGCGGGCACCGCGTCCGTACTCCGCATCGACGGTTGGCCCGTCTCCGCGAAGGGGAGGTTCGTACGCGCGGGCGCGCCGCACGCGCGCCCTGAGCCCCGGATGAGGGGTGTAAGGATCTGTTCTACCCGAAGAACGCCCGCTCAGACGAGTCGATTCCGGCTCAACCGTAGGTCACTTGCCCGCCTTTTGGTGAAAAGTCCAAACCTTGCCGTCCGGTGGGCGAGACGCCCCGGAGAAACTGCGCCCAAAAGGCCTGGTCACGGCAGTATCTGCGGCCACGACCCCCCTTGCCCGCAGTCCTGTTGGCCTACCCCGGGCGCCCGTTATGCGATTTTGACCTATCGGGCAGCCTGAATGTCTCAGTCCGAATGGCAAGATGCCGTAATCACACAAGGTCGCGACACTCGATGGTGCGTGTCCGACCGTTTTTCGATGCTTTTCCACCCCTGCCGGAGGAACGAAGCCATGACCGCAAGCACCACCCGTCGTACGACCGCCGCCCGGTCCCGGATCGCCGCGGTCGGCGCGATCGCGGTCGCCGGCGCCCTGATCCTCACCGGCTGTGGCGACCAGACCGACAAGGCGACCTCGACCCCGTCGGGTGCGGCGAACAACAGCAGCGCGCCGCTCTTCTCGAAGCTCCCGAAGAAGATCCAGGACGCCGGTGTGATCAAGGTCGGCACCGACGCGACCTACGCGCCGATGGAGTTCACCGAGGGCGGCAAGATCGTCGGCGTCGACCCCGACATCGCGGCGGCCCTGAGCAAGCAGCTCGGCGTCCAGTTCAAGTTCGAGTCGGGCACCTTCGACACGCTGATCGGCAGCATGCAGACCGGCCGCAGCGACCTGGTCATGTCCTCCCTGACCGACACCAAGGCCCGTCAGGAGGGCCTGGACGACAAGGGCGCCAAGACCGGTGCCGGTGTCGACTTCGTCGACTACTTCTCCGCCTCGACCGGCATCCTGGTCAAGAAGGGCAACCCGCAGGGCATCAAGACCCTCGACGACCTGTGCGGCAAGACGGTCGCCGTGCAGCGCGGCACCACGTACGAGGAGTCCGCGAAGACCCAGGCCGAGAAGTGCAAGACGGACGGCAAGGGCGAGCTGAAGATCGAGTCCTTCCCGACCGACGCCGAGGCCCAGACCCGCGTGAAGGCCGGCGGCGCCGCCGCTGACCTGAACGACTCCCCGGTCGCCGCCTACATCGCGCAGACCGCCGGCGGCGGCAACGACTTCGAGGCCATCGCCAACCCGACCGACGCCGGCCTCTTCGGCATCGCGGTGGACAAGAAGAACACCGAGCTGCGTGACGCGCTCAAGGAAGCCCTCGACGCGATCATCAAGGACGGCACCTACAAGGCCGCCCTGGACAAGTGGAACGCCGGTTCCGGCGCCGTGACCGAGGCCAAGATCAACGCAGGTTCCTGACCTCCGCGTACCACCGCAGCACACTGAAGGGCAGTCACTGTGACTGACAAGCTCGACAAGGACCCGGGTCCGGCGGACACCCCGCCGGCCGGGTCCGTCCCCCCCGAGGCGATCCGCGCCATCCCGGTCCGCCACTACGGCCGCTGGATCAGTGCCGTGGTCGTCATCGGCCTGGTCGCCGCGCTCATCGTCGCCTTCTCCCAGGGCAACGTGCGCTGGGCGACCGTGCCGGAGAAGCTGTTCGACCCCAGCATCCTGCGCGGTGTCCTCAACACGATCTGGATCAGCGTCACCGCCATGGCCCTGGGCCTGGCGCTGGGCGTCCTCTTCGCCGTGATGAGGCTCTCGAAGAACCCGGTGACCAGCACCATCGCCTGGTTCTACATCTGGCTCTTCCGCGGCACCCCGGTGTACGTGCAGCTCCTCATCTGGTTCAACCTCGCCCTGATCTTCCCGATCCTGAACCTCGGGTTCTACAAGGACGAGATGACCCAGGTCATGACGCCGTTCCTGGCCGCCCTGCTGGGCCTCGGCCTCAACGAGGGCGCGTACATGGCGGAGATCGTCCGAGCCGGCATCCAGTCGGTCGACGAGGGCCAGACCGAGGCCTCGCACGCCCTGGGTATGACCCGGACGCAGACCATGCGCCGCGTCGTCCTGCCCCAGGCCATGCGGGTGATCGTGCCGCCGACGGGCAACGAGTTCATCAACATGCTCAAGACGTCGTCGCTCGTCGTCGCCGTGCAGTACTTCGACCTGCTGCGCGCGGCCCAGGACATCGCCTCCACCTCGTTCGCGGTGATGGAGATGTTCTTCGTCGCCTCGATCTGGTACCTCGCCCTGACCAGTGTGTTCAGCGTCGGCCAGTACTACCTGGAGCGCCGCTACGCACGTGGCGCGCTCCGCACCCTGCCGCCCACGCCGCTGCAGAAGATCAAGGCGAAGCTGTCCAGCTTCTCGAACAGCAAGGCGGTGGCCTGATGACTGCCATGGTGAAGGCCGAGGGCGTCCACAAGTCCTACGGTGCGGCGCACATCCTCAAGGGCATCGACCTGGAGGTCGCCCCGCGTGAGGTCTTCTGCCTCGTCGGCCCGTCCGGCTCCGGCAAGTCGACCTTCCTGCGGTGCATCAACCACCTGGAGCAGATCAACGCCGGCCGGCTGTACGTCGACGGGGACCTCGTCGGCTACCGCCAGAAGGGCGACAAGCTCTACGAGCTGAAGGACAGCGAGGTCGCGGCGCAGCGCCGGGACATCGGCATGGTCTTCCAGCGCTTCAACCTGTTCCCGCACATGACGGCCATAGAGAACGTCATGGAAGCGCCCGTCATGGTGAAGGGCGAGTCCAAGGCGGTGGCGCGCGAGCGCGCCATCCGCCTCCTGGACCGGGTGGGCCTCGGCGAGAAGGGCGGGAACTACCCCTCCCAGCTCTCCGGCGGCCAGCAGCAGCGCGTGGCGATCGCCCGCGCGCTCGCCATGGAGCCGAAGCTGATGCTCTTCGACGAGCCCACCTCGGCCCTCGACCCGGAGCTGGTCGGTGACGTCCTGGACGTCATGCGGGACCTCGCCGAGTCGGGCATGACCATGATCGTGGTCACCCACGAGATGGGCTTCGCCCGCGAGGTCGGCGACAACCTCGTCTTCATGGACGGCGGCGTCGTCGTCGAGTCGGGCCACCCGCGCGACGTACTGGGCAACCCCCAGCACGACCGGACGAAGGCGTTCCTTTCCAAGGTGCTGTAGTCGGCGGCGCCGGGCGCCGCACGTGGACCCGCCGAGGGGCGGTACGGACTTCCGTACCGCCCCTCGGCCGTGCCGCCCGGCGCTTTCCGTCCGGGTCTGCGGATTCCCTACTTCAGACCTAGGACCAGCGCGTCCGAGGGCGAGCACCAGACCGTACGGGCCTCGGCGAAGCCCGCCGCGCGCAGCGTCTCGGCGTGCCAGGCCGCGGAGGGGGTGTCGCCGTCCGCGTGCTCCCCGTAGATCTCGAAGCGGCGGGCGGTGGGCTCGGCGAGCGCCGGCTCGGCGGCGGCCAGGGCCCACCACTCGCGCCAGTCCACCGCCCCGGCCGCCCTGGCCCGGTCCATGCCCGCGTGCCGGTGGGCGTGTTCGGCGGCGTTGAGGCGCGGGGTGGCCGGGTCGGGCATGTGGTCGGCGTTCATGAACACCCCGCCGGGGGCCAGCAGCGGCGCGAGCTGCGTGTACAGCACGGCCAGGTGCTCGCTGCGCAGCCAGTGCAGGGCGGTGGCGGTCAGCACCGCGTCGTAGGAGCCGTGGGGGAGGGCCGCACGCCAGTCGGGGTCCTTGAGGTCGGCGGTCACGAAGGTGACCCGCTCGTCGCCGGCGAAGTGGCCCCGGGCGATGGTCAACAGCGCGGGGTCGAGATCGACGCCCGTACTGGTGGCTCCCGGGAACCGCTTGAGGACGCGGTCCGTAATACTTCCCGTACCGCATGCGAGATCCAGCACCCGGGGGGTGGGTCCCACCAGTGCCTCGACCATGTCCAGCATCACCCGGAACCGCTCCTCGCGGTCGGGCATGTACCACTCCTGCTGCCGGTCCCAGCTGTCCTGCCAGGCCTGCCAGTCGGTACCGGCCCGTCCCGCCGCGTCGGTCGTGTCCGCCGTGCCCGTCGCATCAGCCATCCCGAACCCCTCCCTACGTAATACCCTCGAAGACGTCTCAGCTGTTACGAGAGACATTAATCCGCAGCCGTAAGGACTACAAGTGGAACTGGCCCATTACTCGGACTTCGCCGTGCGCCTGGTCAACACCGAGGAGCCGGCCCGCAACAAGGACGCGCTCACCTCGGTCGACGCCGTCCGCGCCCTGTTCGGCGCCAGCCAGCAGATGGCCCGCCGCGTCACCGACGGTGACGTCACCCGCTTCCGCAACGTCCGCGGCCGGCTGCGGGCCGTCTTCGAGGCCGCCGACGGCGGCGACCACGTCCTCGCCGTCGACCTGTTGAACTCCCTGCTCATGGAGTTCCCCGTCAGCCCCCAGGTCTCCGGCCACGAGACCCTCGACGACGACGGCCGCCCCGACTGGCACATCCACCTCGCCGAACACCCCTCGAACGCCTCGGCCGGCTACGCCGCCATGGCCGCCATGGGCCTGGCCTTCGCCCTCACCGAGCACGGCCCCGACCGCCTCGGCCTGTGCCAGGCCGCGCCCTGCCGCAACGCCTACCTCGACACCTCCACCAACCGCTCCCGGCGCTACTGCTCCGACCGCTGCGCCACCCGCGCGAACGTCGCCGCCTACCGCGCCCGCAAGCGGCTGGAGGCCGAGGCGTCGGCCCGCAGCACGCGCAGCGACGAGGCCGCCCAGGACAACCGGGCCCTCAGCGAACGCTGACCCTCCTCACGGGGCCGGAACCGCAGCACCGCCGTCGCCAGCACCAGCTCCCCGGGCACCGGCCCGTAGTCGGTGCTGTCGCCGGTCTCGTTGTACGGGTTGTCACCGAGCACCCACCACGCGCCGCCGGGCCGGCGCTCCACCGCACGCTTGACCACCAGCAGGTCCTGCTGGAAGGGATGGCGCAGCACCACGACGTCACCCGGCCGGACGGCGGCCCCGTACCGGACCACCAGCCGGTCCCCGTCCAGCAGCGTGGGCACCATCGACGGTCCCGTCACCTCCACCACCTCGAACCGCCTGCGCGGGCGCGCGCTCTCCACCATGGGTGTCCTCCTCGTCACTCCCGCATGCTGCCGCACGGCCCCGTACATTCGCTCACCGGTCCGGCCGCGACCCTGGACTTTTGTCCTAAGCCCATGGGGCCGCCCGCGAAATCCGGTTCTCCAGCGAGTAATGTCCCCCCTTGAGAAGACGATCACGAGGAGGACAACTCCATGCTTTCCCGCCTCTTCGCCCCCAAGGCGAAGGTCTCCGCCCACTGCGACCTGCCGTGCGGCGTGTACGACCCTGCCCAGGCCCGCATCGAGGCCGAGTCCGTCAAGGCCGTTCAGGAGAAGTACCAGGCCAACGACGACGCCGACTTCCGCGCGCGCGCCATCACCATCAAGGAGCAGCGCGCCGAGCTCGCCAAGCACCACGTCTCGGTGCTGTGGAGCGACTACTTCAAGCCGCCGCACTTTGAGAAGTACCCGCAGCTGCACACCCTGGTCAACGACACCCTGAAGGCCCTCTCGGCCGCCAAGGCGTCGAACGACCCGGCGACCGGCCAGAAGGCCCTCGACCTCATCGCCGAGATCGACCGCATCTTCTGGGAGACCAAGGCCGCCTGAGCCTTTCCTCCACGCGCAGAGGGGCCCGTCCGCGGTTGCGGACGGGCCCCTCTGCGTACCGGACCGGCCACCACCCCCGGGCCGGTCACCAGGCCGGCTCGGCCTACTCGTCCTCGTCGTCCTCGTCGTCCAGCCGGGCCAGCCAGGTGGCCAGGCGTTCCACCGGAACCTCGAAGTCCGGGTTCAGGTCGACGAAGGTGCGCAGCTGCTCGGCGAGCCACTCGAAGGTGACCTCCTCCTCGCCGCGCCGCTTCTCCAGCTCCTCGATGCCGCGATCGGTGAAGTACAAGTCGGGCTCCGTGCCGTGATGTGGATGTGCGGGGAATGTTTCCCGCCAGGATAATCCGCGGCGCCCGCGAGACCTCCCGTCCCCGGCACCGCCGACGCTAGCCTGGACCTCTCACCAGCGGGCGGGGGGCGCGGATGACCGACGGGCGCACGAGCGGGACGGCGCGCGCCTTCGAGCTCCTCGAACCCCTCGTCCAGGCGGCGACGGTACGCGTCCACGCCCCGCCGGGCGGGTATGACAACCCCGGCAGCCATCGGACCGGTCCCACCTGGGGGAGCGGTTTCTTCATCGCCCCCGGCTGGGTCCTGACGTGCGCGCACGTGGTCGGCGAAGGGGGTGCCGCCGTGCGTCTGACCGGTCGCGAGGTCGGCATCACCTTCCACTCCGGCAGACCCCGCCCCGGCGCCCCCGGCGCACCGGGCGCCGTCACCGGAACCGTCACCGGGCGCGTGGAGTGCGTCCTGCCCGAACGCCTGGAGGAGCGGCGGCCCGGCCGGCACGCCCTGTGGGACCTGCCCGACCTGGCACTGATCAGGGTCCTGGCCCCCGTCTCGCACACCTGCGTCTGGCTGACCGACCGCTCCCGGCCCCGCTTCGACGAGGTCGCCTACTTCGGCTGCACCGAAGACCTCGGCACCCCCGAGATCACCGGCCGCACCACCCGGCTGCGCGGCACCGCCGGCAACGGCGCCGCCATCCGGCTCGCCGACGACGACGAGATCGACCCCGGCATGTCCGGCGGGCCCGTCGTGGACCTGGCCCGCGGCGAGGTCGTCGGCGTCGTCAAGGCCCGCCGGCACACCGGAGGCGGCGGCCTCGCCGTGTCCGTCGTACAGCTGCGCACCCTGCCGACGGCCGTGCGCGGCCAGGTCGGGCTCTACCGCCGGATCACGCAGGCCCACGACCTGTACCACTACGACCAGCACCTCAGCGACCTCGACAACCGCCGCACCTGGACCGACGTCCACGGCGAACTCCCGCCGCGCGAACGCGACCCGTACGGCGGCCGCGGCCGGCTCACCCCCGGCGAACGCACCACCCTGTGCGGCCTCCTGGCCGAACTGCCCCCGCCGAGCTCCTCCGAGGCCGTACGCGCCCTCGTCGAGGCGGTCCGCGGCGAGGAACCGGACCCCCAGCCGCCGGCCCCCCTGAGCTGGCGCGACGGGCTGGGCCTGCTCTACGACCCGCCCGGCGGGACCGGCGAGGCAGCGGCCATGCTCCGCTACGCCACCGACGTCAGCGTCGCCGACTACCGCGAGCCCCCGCCGCCGGGCGCCGACGAGGAACTGTGGGACTGGGTACGGGCCACCGCCGAGCGGCTGTGGCGCCCCCTGCGGCGCGAACTCGGCGAACGCCACGAGCGCGGCCTCGCGGAGCGGGAGCGCCGCCGCCGGGCCTCGGCCGGGCGGGCGGCCGGCGGCCCCCCGCGACGGGACGGCGGACTGCCGCCCGGGGCGTCGGTCCTGCTGGAGGTGTGGGCGCACGGCTGGGAGCACCTCTACGACTGGCGGGTCTCCGTGCTGGCCGGCCCGGCCCACCCCGGGCGGCTGACCCCCGTCGACTCGGGCGTACGCGCCACCGTGGCGGGCCTGCCGCAGCGGTTACGGGCCCCGCTCGCCGAGGCCTTCCGCCGCTGCGACACCCACGTCGCGGCGGCCCTGCTCGAAGTGGCCGTGGCCCCCGAGCTGTTCGGACTGGCGGTGGAGGACTGGGTGGTGGCCGGCGGAGTACCCCTGGGCGTGCAGCGGCCGGTCGTGCTGCGCCACCCCGGAGGCCGGGGCTGCGGCCACGGCCCGGGCGGCCACCCCGGCGGTCCGGACGCCCACCCGCAAAGCCCGCAGGCACACCCGGCGGACCACGAGGCCGGCCGCGCCGCCGCCCGGTGGGCCCGCGTCCAGGCGGGGCCGCTCCAGGACGAACGGGCCGACTGCGCGGGCGGCCGGCCGCGCGCCCCCTCCGCCGAATGGCTGTCGGGCCTGCCGGACACCACCGTCCCCGTGCACTGCCGGGCCGCCGACCAGGAGCCCACGCTCGGATCGCTGCACGCCGTACGGGACGCCGGCTACGGCGTCGCCGTGACCCGCAGGCCGCCGCCGGACCCCGGAGTGTCGTGCGCGCCGTTCCACCGCGGGCTGCGGGAGGAACTGGCCGACGCGGGACGGGCGGAGGTGCTGCCGCTACGGCTGCAGACGCTGCGCGGCCGGGCGTACGCGGCGGACCCCGACGCGTACTGGGCGGCTGGGGCGGGGCTCGTGTGGGAGGACCCGGCACGGCCGCTGCCGGACGTCGAGCCGCTCCACGGCGACCTGTGACGGCGCCCGGCCCGGCGGATTCGAGGGAGGGACACGCACCATGAACGACGAGTGGCTCATCTACCGCGGGGTCGGCGAGCCCCACGACGGGATCGACGCCCTGCCCGACCCGCCGCCCTGGCGGGACTTCGACGGCGGGCCCGTCGTGGACCCGGGCCGCGCGGCCGCGGCCGCCGAGGGCAACGTCGCCCGGCGGCTCGGGGCGCACCGGCAGGCCGCCGAACTGCACCGGCCGGAACCGGAGGAACTGGAAGCCATCAACGCGGCGCTGTACCTGCGGCGCCCGCTGCTCGTCACCGGCTTTCCCGGAACCGGCAAGTCCACCCTCGCGCACTCCGTCGCCCACGAGCTGAAGCTGGGACGGGTGCTGCGCTGGCCGGTGGTGTCGCGGACCGTGCTGCAGGACGGGCTCTACCGCTACGACGCCCTCGCCCGGCTCCAGGACGTGCAACTCGCCGCCGGCGGCGCGGCGGCGGCCGCGAGGAACACGGGTGCGCCGGCCGCGGGCGCGGGTCCGGATGCGGCGGGGAACGAGGCCCCCGAAGGAACGGCCGCCACCGTCCCCGGCATCGGGAAGTACATCCGCCTCGGCCCCCTCGGCACCGCCTTGCTGCCCACGGCCCGGCCCCGCGTGCTCCTGATCGACGAACTCGACAAGAGCGACATCGACCTGCCCAACGACCTCCTGAACGTCCTGGAGGAAGGCGAGTTCGCCCTGCCCGAGCTGGAGCGGGTCGCCGACACCGAACCCGAGGTCGAGGTGCTCACCGACGACGGGACCAAGGTGACCGTACGCGGCGGCCGGATCCGCTGCCGCGCCTTTCCCTTCATCATCCTGACCAGCAACGGGGAACGGGACTTCCCCGCCGCCCTGCTGCGCCGCTGCATCCAGCTGGGGCTGGGCCAGCCCGGCGAGAGGCGGCTCGCCACCATGGTCCGCGCCCACCTCGGAGAGGAGGCCGCCCGGCTCGGCGGCGACCTCATCCGCGAGTTCCTGGGCCGCTCCCAGTCCGAGCTGGTCGCCGCCGACCAGCTCCTCAACGCCGTCTACCTCACGCACTATGCCTCCCCGGCCACCCGGGAGGACCTGGCGGACCTGCTCATCCAGCGCCTCGACCGCCCGAGGTGACGGACCGTGCCCGATCCCGCCGCCCCCGACCCGGCAGCCCCCGACCCGGCAGCCCCCGACCCGGCAGCCCCTGAACCGTCAGTGGCCGAACCGGCAGTGGGCGAGCCGGCCGCCACCGCCCCCGCCGCGCCCGGTGTCCGGGAACTCGCCGCGCTCCTGCGCACCGCCGGACTCGACCCGTCCGCCGAGGAGCTCGCCGACGCCCTGTGGCTCGCCGGGCACATCCGCGGCCCCCGGCCGGCCCCGCCCGGCAACCGGCGACCGGGCACCGAGCCGCCCGGCCCCGAAGACCCGGCCGCGGAACCAGCTGAACCCGTACGGGCCGACACGGACACCGAGGACCCCGTACGGCTCTACGCCCCCGGGGCACACCACCCCGGCGAAACCGAGGGCGGAACCGCGGAAGAGGCGCCCGAGGATTACGGGATACCCGTACGCGTACCCGGCGCCGCCGCCCTGCCCCGCATCCTCGACGTCCAACGGGCCCTGCGCGCCCTCCAGCGGCACCGCCCGCCCGCCCCGCCCACCCGGCTGGTCATCGACGAGGGCGCCACCGCCGACGCCAGCGCCCGCGCCCTCGGGCTGCTCATCCCGGTGCTCCGGCCGGAGAGCCGGCGCGAGGCGACCGTACGGCTCGTGATGGACGCCTCGCCCTCCATGGCCGTGTGGCAGGACATGTTCGAGGAACTACGGTCCGTCTGCGAACGGTTGGGAGCCTTCCGGGACGTCCAGGTCCACTACCTGCACCGCCGCCCGGACGGCACGGCGGCGCTCGGCCGCGGCCCCCTGCCGGGCACGGGGCTGCGCTCCGGGGAGCAGCTGCGGGACCCGACCGGCCGCGCCCTGACCATGATGGTCTCCGACTGCGCCGGACCGCTGTGGCGCGAAGGGGCGGCGCAACGGCTGCTGTACCGCTGGGCCGAGTGCACACCGTGCATGGTGGTCCAGCCCCTGCCGCAGCGGCTGTGGGGACGCAGCTGGCTGCCGACCGAGCGCGGCACCCTCGCCCGCCTGGAAGGCGCCGGGCAGAAGCTGCGCTTCCGGCCCGACCGCCCCTCGATGCCCGGGCGGCCCACAGGCGGACTCGCCGTTCCGGTGCTGCCGCCGAGCCCGACCGCCCTCGGGGCGTGGGCCCGGCTCGTAGCCGGCCTCGGCACCGGCCCCGTGGCCGCCGAGGTGGGCCGCGTACTGGCCGACCACCCGGCGGCCCCCGTGCCGCCGCCGCCCGCCGTCCGCCCGCCCCGCGAACTCGTCGCGCGGTTCCGCTCCTCGGCCGCGCCCCGCGCCGTACAACTGGCCGTGTACCTGTCGGCGGCCCCGCTGACCCTGCCCGTGATGCGGCTGGTGCAGCGCACCATGCTGCCCGACTCCGAACCCTCCGACCTGGCCGAGGTGCTGCTCAGCGGACTGCTGAGGCGCAGCGGACCGGGACCGGGGCACTGGTACGAATTCGTTCCCGGAGTACAGGACGTGCTGCTGGGGCCGCTGGGGCGGGACGAGGCGGCGCTCGTGCTCAAACACTGCTCGGAGTACGTACGCACCCACTTCGGCTCGGGCGTACGCAACTTCCCCGCGCTCGCGGTCGCCCAGCTGACGGGCGTGGCACCCGCCGCGACGGCCCAGGGCCCCACGGCCGACGAGGAGGAACGCGACCCGGAGGGCCGGCTCCCGCAGGCCTTCGCACAGGTTTCGGCCAAAGTCGTACGGCGCTACCTGCCCGGGATGCCGCAGGACGGGCAGACAGTACGGGATACCCGGACGGCGCCGCTGATCGCACGCGCCGGGGCGGTACGCGCCGCCCGCGACCGGCTCGCCGACGCGGACGCCGACGGCGACGCGGGAGCCCGGGCCCTGCACGAGGCCGTGGCGGTCCTGCGGCGGGCCGTGACGGCCCCCGCAGGGCCCGCCGACCCACCGGAGGAGGCCGAAACCGAACTGGCCGGAGCACTGCTCCGGCTGTGGGCGGCCGAGCGGGACCCCGAACTCCTCACCGAGGCGGAGCGCGCCCTGGCCGGGCTGCGGACGCCCGCCGCATGGGCGGTGCGCGGGCGGGTGCTGTACGAGCGGGCGCTGGCCGCCGGCCCGGACCCCGAACTGCTCGCGGCGGCGGACCGCGAGTTCGCGGCGGCGGCCGCGGCCACGGCCGAACCGGAGCTGCGGCGCGACTGCGCGGTCCGGCGCGCCGAGACCCTGATCCGGCTCGGAGTCCTGCACGACGACCCGGGCGCGCTCCGGGAGGCCCGCGCCGCCCTCGAACCCCTGGCCGGGCCCCTGCCCGGAGGCGACCCCGACCCGGAGGCGGATCCGGCGGACACCGCCGCGCCGTACCCCGAACTGCACCTGGCCCTCGGCCGCGTCCTGCTGGCCCTCCTGCCCCGCACCCCCGACCCGGCCGAGCGCACAACCCTGGCCGAACAGGCCGCGGCCCGCCTCACCGCCACCCTGGACGCCACCCCACCGGGCAGCCCGCAGGTACGCGTGGAACTGGCCGACGCGCTCCGCCACCTGCCCGCCCGGCTGGATGACGCCGCCGCCCAACTGGCCGCCGCCCTGGACGACACGGGCGGCGAACCGGAGCTGCGGGTGGCCGCCCTGCTCTGCCTGGCCCGCGTGCACCGCGAACGGTACGCGCGGGACGCCGACCCGGCGGCCCTGGAGGACGCGGCCGAGGCGTACGGCCGCGCCCGGCGGCTCGTACCCCGCGACGGGGAGGCCTTCGGGGAACTCCTGCCCGAGTGGGGCGACGTACTCCTGGACCGCGCCCGCAGCGCCGGCGGACGCCGCTTCACCGGCGCGGCCGTGCGCGTCCTGCGCGAGAGCCGGGCGGCGGTCCCGCAGTCCGACCCCGGAGCCGCGCACCGGCTGATGCGGCTGGCCACCGGGCTGCGCCTGCGGCACACCTACGAGAACGACGCGGTGGACCTGCGAGAGGCGGAGTACCTGCTGGAACAGGCCGTCCGCAACAGCCGCGGCCCGCTGGAACGCGCCCGGGCCTGGCGTGACCACGGCGACGTGCAGCAGGAGATCCACGCCCACTCACGGGCCGCGGACCGCCTCGACCGGGCCGCCGAGTCCTACCGGCTGTCCTGGCGCGCCGCCCTGGAGGCCGACCGTGAGGGCCGCGACGACCACGAGGGCCGCGAGGAGCACCGCGGCCACCCCGGCCGGGAGCACACCGCCCTGCGCCTGGCCGCGCACGTACAGGAGGCCCGGGGGGAGGTGCTGGAACGGCTCGCACGGCCCCGGGCCGCCCTGGAGGAGTACCGCGCGGCACTCCAGCTCTGGAAGCGGATCGGCACCGACCCCGACGGGCGCTGCGAGGGGCTGCGCGCGCGGGTACGGGCCCTGGAGACGGGACGGTGACCGCGGCACCGCGGCTGTTTCCGCCGGCCGGGAGGAGGGCAAAGGGCAGGGGACCGTCCGGAATCCGACACGACAGGGGGAACGGCGGCACATGGTGACGAAACGTCGGGACACGGCCCCGGCCACCGCCCCGGGATGCCCCGGCCGGCTCCCGGACCTCTCCGGCCTCGATCTGGCCGCCCTGCGCGGGATCGACCACCCCGTACTGGCCCAGGTGATCGAGGGCCTCGTCGAACGCGTGACCCACCCGGCGGAGATCCTGAACGCCTTCGACTCCAGCGCGACCTGACCCCCGGGGGGCTGCCGCCGCTTCTCCTGGGGCTCTGCCCGTGTGCGGGCCGGTGTCCTGGGGCTCTGCCCCAGACCCCGCGCCTCAATCGCCGGCGGGGCTTGGGTGGTGTGGGGCGGTGCCCCGCCGGAATGTCTCCTCGGCTCGCGCGGTACCCAGGATTGCGGAGGCGGGCCGGTGGTGCGCGCTCGTCCTGCGGGGACACTCCACCGTGTCCCCACCCCACGGTGTGGCTCCGCCAGTACTCGGTAGCCGCCGAGGGGGCTTTGGGGACACCCCCTCGTCGCGGTTGGAGCGGGGACGGGGAGGGGTGTCCCCGCAGGACGAGGCGTCACCGCCGGGCACCGTGGTGATCGCTCGCGCTCGCCGAGCCGAGGAGACACCCCTGCCCGGCCCCGCGACCGCCCGCACCACACCAGCCCCGCCGGCGCTTGAGGCGCGGGGCCTGGGGCAGAGCCCCAGCACCACCGGCCCGGGGGCCACCCCGAAACCGCCACCCCCGCGGAAGCGAAAGGGCGCGGGCCCTGGGGCAGAGCCCCAGCACACGGCCCGGGGGCCACCCCCAAACCGCCACCCCCGCGGGAGCGGAAGGGCGCGGGGCCTGGGGCAGCGCCCCAGCACACCGGCCCGGGGGCCACCCCCAAACCGCCACCCGCCGCGGGAGCGGAAGGGCCCCGCGACCGCCCGCCCCCCACCAGCCCCACCGGCGGCAGCCGAGACGCGGGCCCTGGGGCGGAGGTCCAGCACCACCGGCCCGGGCCGGCGCCCGAACCGCCACCCGCCGCGGGAGCGGAGGGGTTGACCACTTTCCGCCGTTAGCCGGCACCGGCAAAAGGGCAGGGATGGACCGTCCGCCGGGGCGCCCCGGCGGTGGGGCGGGGAGGAGTGCGGCGATGCGGCGTGCGATCACAAGCGGCCCCCCGCTGCCCACCGCGCACGCGGCCCGCCACGCCCGCCACGCCCCCTGGCCGTACACCCGGCTCGATGTCGCCGCCGCGCGGGCCGCAGGCCATCCGCCCCATCCCATCCGGCAGTTCGTGCTCAAGACCCGCAGTCGCTGCAACCTCGCCTGCACCTACTGCTACGTCTACGAGATGGCCGACCAGGGCTGGCGCGACCAGCCCGTCGCCATGGCCCCCGCCACCGCCGCCCGCGCCGCCGAGCGGATCGCCGAGCACGCCGCCGCCCACGACCTGCCCCGCGTCGACCTGGTCCTGCACGGCGGCGAGCCCCTTCTCACCGCCCCCGCCGCCTTGGCCGCGCCCGTCGAAGCCGTACGGGCCGCCCTCGCCGCCACCGCCCCCCGCACCAGGATCACCGCCACCGTCCAGACCAACGGCACGCTGATCACCCGCGGCCGCCTCGCGGCCCTGGCCGCCGCCGGGATCCGCGTCGGCGTCAGCCTGGACGGAGGGCTGCCCGCGCACAACACCCGCCGCGTGGACCACGCCGGACGCCCCGGATTCGGCGCCGCCGCCCGCGGCCTGCGCCTGCTGGCACGGCACCCGGACAGCTACGCCGGGGTGCTGTGCGTCGTCGACCTCGAACACGACCCGGTGGAGACCTACGAGTCCCTGCTCGCCTTCGCCCCGCCCACCGTCGGTCTCCTGCTGCCGCTCGCCAACTGGACCGCACCGCCGCCCCCCGGCCCGCGCCGCCGCCCCGGTGGAACCCCGTACGCCGACTGGCTGCTCGCCGTGTTCGAGCGCTGGTGGCACGACGGGACGCACCGCACCCGCATCCGGCTCTTCGAGGAGATCATCGCCCTGCTGCTCGGCCTGCCCGCCACCACCGAGACCCTCGGGCTCGCGCCCGCCGCCACCGCCGTCATCGAGACCGACGGCTCCATCGAACAGGCCGATTCGCTGAAATCCGCGTACGAGGGGGCCGCCGCCACCGGCATGGCCCTCGACACCCACAGCTTCGACCAGCTCCTCGACCACCCCGGCTTCGCCGCCCGCCAGCTCGGACGTGACGCGCTCGCCGCCGGATGCCGCGCCTGCGAACTGGTCGGGGTGTGCGGCGGCGGACACTACCCCCACCGCTACCGGGCGGGCGAGGGCTTCCGGCAGCCGTCCGTCTACTGCGCCGACCTCCAGGTCCTCATCCGGCACATCGCCACCGCCGTACAGCACGCCGCCACCGCCCGCCCGCCGGCGGCCGCCTCATGACCGCCGCACTCACCGCCTTCTCCGTGTCGTCCCACACCCTGCGCGCCCTCGCCTCCACCGAGCCCTCCCCGGAGGGCACCCGCCTGGTCCGCGACGTACGCCGCTCCAAGCGCCTGGTCCTGCTCCGCGCCGTCCTCGACGCCGCGCCCTGCGGCCGGTCCGGGCAGACCGCCGACCACTGGGCCCTGCTGGAGGAGGCCGAACGCCACGACCCGGCCGCCGTACGCGACGTACTGCACTACCCGGCCACCGGCGTGTGGGCCGAGGAAACCCTGCGCCGACTGCACGACCCCGACGGTCCGCCGCCGGACCTCGCTCACCTCGGCGCCCTCGCCGCGGCCGCGGCCCTGCGCTCCGGAATCTCCTTCACGCACACTCTGAGGCCCGTGCACGGCCGCCTCGTCCTGCCCACCCTCGGCCTGCTGCGCCCGGCCCGCCCCGGCCCGCTCGTCCTCACCGAACGCTCATGGGATCCCGACGACCCCGCGACGCTGCCCCTGCACGCACTGCCCGCGGGCCGTACCGCCCTCGACGACCTCGACCCCTACCGGGCCCCCGGCCCCGCACACCCGGCCCCGCTGCGCCCCGCCCGCCGGCTCACCCCCAAGGGCCACAAACGCTGGGACACCCAGTGGTCCGGCGCCCTCACGCTGCTCCAGCGCTACGACACCGTCCGCGCGGAGGAGACCGTACAGCTGCTGCGCTCCCTCGTACCGCTCGCCGGCGGCTCCCGCTCCAGCGGCGCCACCCTCCCCGCGGCCGCGGGCTCCGTACTGGCCCGCGCGCAGGCCCCGCCCGCGCTCGCCGCGACCCTCGTCCACGAGGTCCAGCACGGCAAACTCACCGCGCTCGCCGACGTCCTGACCCTGCACACCGCCGACGCGACGCCCCGCCACTGGGCCCCCTGGCGCAGCGACCCGCGTCCGCTGGAAGGGCTCCTGCACGGCGTCTACGCCCACCTGGCCCTCGCCGGGTACTGGCAGCGCGCCGCCCTGTACGGCGCCCGCGGCGCCTGGGCGCAGCACGCCCGGATCCGGGCGCAGGTCTCCGCCGTACTGCCCGTCCTGCGTGCGCACGAGCAGCTGACCAACGCGGGGCGGGAGTTCACGGACGCGATGGCCGCCGCGGAACGGGCCATGGACGACCTGCCGCCGCCCGGCGACCAGCATGCGGCGGCCCGCCGGGCCGTCGACCGCGAACGCCGAGCCTGGTGCGAGGCGCACCCCGGACTCGCCCCGTTCGCGCAGGTCTGACGGGCCGTCCGCTGCGGTACCTTTTCAGTCCCGTCCACTGCCCGCAGCCCAGGGAGACGGCCGCATGACCACCGGTAGCCGGCAGGACCGCGAACGTGAATCGGCGCAACAGCCCCCACTGGCGCCCCAGCAGCCGCAGCGTTTCGTCATCAGCTTCGCGGGCTTCAACCGGCCCTGGGCCGTGTGGATCGCCCACCGCCTGGAGGAACACGGCCACCGCGTGACCCTCCAGCGCTGGGACCCGCAGAACAGCCCCGGCATCACACAGGCCCTCGACGACCTCGCCCGCTCCGGCAGCCGCGTCCTCCTCGTCCTCAGCGAACGCTACTTCTCCGCCGGCACCCACACCGACCAGGAGTGGAACACCGCCCTGCGTGCCGTCACCGACGACCACCCCGACCGGTTCGCCGCCGTCTGCCTCACCGACGCCCCCCTGCCCAGCGCCGTCGCCGTCCTGGAGAAGACCGACCTGTGGGGCCTGGACGCGTACGAGGCCGAATACCGCGTGCTGCGCCGCCTCGAACTGCCCACCGACCGCATCGGCACCGAAACCGGCCGCCGCGGACCCCGCTTCCCCAACGACCCGCCCGAGATCTGGGGCCGCGTACCGCGCCGCAACCCCCGCTTCACCGGCCGCAACGACGTCATCGGCACCCTGCGCCAAGCCCTCGCCGAAGCCCCGCCCGGCGCATCCACCGTCACCCTCCTCGGCCTCTCCGGCGTCGGCAAGACACAGGTCGCCACCGAGTACGCCTACCGCTTCGCCTCCGAGTACGACGTCGTCTGGTGGGTCCCCGCCGAGGACCGGCCCACCCTGCGCGAACGCCTCGCCGACCTGGCCCCCGCCCTCGGCCTCCCTCGCGGCGCCGGCAGCTACGGCGAGCAGATCCGGGCCGTCCTCGAAGCGCTGCGCCGCGGAACCCCGTACGGGCGCTGGCTGATGGTCTTCGACGGCTGCGACAACCCCGACGACCTCATCGACCTGCTGCCCTCCGGCGGCGGCGACGTCATCATCACCTCCCGCAACCGCGAATGGGCCGCCCGGCACACCAGCCTCGTCGAGGTCCCCCTCTACGCCCGCCCCGAGTCGATCACCTTCATCCGCCGCCGCGCCCTGCGCCTGACCGCCGACGAGGCCGACCAGCTCGCCGAGGCCCTGGAGGACTACCCCCTCGCCCTCGACCAGACCGCCGGCTGGCTCGCCGACTCACCGCTGCCCGTAGGCGACTACCTCGCCCTCCTCCAGCGCCGTATGGACTCCCGCGAGGCCGTCACGCTCTCCGAGGACTACCCGCTGCCCTTCCCCACGGCCCTCGCCATACTCCTCAACAACGTCCGGGAGAACTTCCCCGACGCCCTCGCCCTCCTGCGGCTCTTCGTCTTCTTCGCCCCCGGCCCCGTCCCGCTGCGCCTGCTGCGCGAGTTCCCCGCCGACGACGTACCGGAACAGCTCGCCGGACTCATCAACGACCAGATCCGCTGGAACGCCGCCCTCAACAAGCTCGTCCAGTTCTCCGTCGTACGGCTGGAGTACTCCGACCTGCCCGTGGAGGAGGGCGGCGGCGGCCTGGAGACCGTGCAACTGCACCGCATGGTCCACGGCATCGTCCGCGAGGACCTCTCCGAGGACGAGGCCGAACCTCTCGCCCGGGCCGTCCGCCAGGTCCTCGCCGCCGCCGACCCCGGCCGGCCCTCCGACTCCCGGCTCTGGCCCCGCTACGCCGAACTCGTCCCCCACCTCACCCCCTCCGGGGTGATCACCAGCAGCAATCCGCGCATCCAGAACTTCCTGCTGCACTGCCTGCGCTACCTGATCCTGGCGGGGGAGTACCGCACCTGCCTGCGCCTGTGCGAGGAGACCGACCAGATCTGGCGGGCCCGGCTCGGCGACGACCACCCCAAGGTCCGCGAGCTCAGCTACCAGTACGGCAACTCGCTGCGCAACCTCGGCCTGTTCCGCCGCGCCGAGATCCTCACCAGGACGGTCGCCGACCGCCTCACCGGCGAACGCGGCGACCAGGACCTGGAGAGCCTGCGCGCCACCAGCGCCTACGGCGGCGTGCTGCTGTGCATCGCCAAGTTCGAACCGGCCCGCGAGATCTTCGAGCACTGCCTGGCCACCTACCGCGAACTCCTCGGCGAGGACGACTCCATCACCCTCGACGCCCAGAACAACCTGGCCGCCACCTACCGGCTGCTCGGCCGCTACCAGGACGCCTACGACCTCGACCTGGACACCCTTCGGCGCCGCGAACGCGTCCTGATGCCCCTGCACATCTCCACCCTCGCCTCCGGCATCGCCTGCGCCATGGGGCTACGCCTCATGGGCCGCTACCGCGAGGCCCAGACCCGGCAGGAGCAGGGCGTCAAGCTCAACACCCAGGTCCTCGGACTCGGCCACCCCCAGACCCTGCGCGCCGAGCACAACCTCGGCCTGTGCCTGCGCCGCTCCGGCGACATCCCCGGCGCCGGCCTGCGGCTGCGGACCGTCTGGGAGCGGGCGACGCGCGTCTTCGGCGTGGACTACCCCTGGACGCTGATGGTCGCCTCCGACTACGCCACGTACCTCAGGGAGTACGGGGACATCGGCGAGGCCCGCCGCATCTCCGAGGACGTCGTACGCGGCTACCAGTCGCAGCTCGGCCTCGCCCACCCGTACAGCATCGGCACCGTCGGCAACCTCGGCCTGGTCCTGCGCGCCCAGGGCGAACGGGCGGAGGGCCTGTCCCTCGCGGAACAGGCCCTCGTCGGCATGCGGGGCGCCCTCGGCGGCCGGCACCCCTGGACCCTGGGCTGCGCCCTCAACGCCACCGGCCACCGCAACATCACCGGCCGGCTGGAGGACGCGCTGGACCTGAGCCGCGAGACACTGCGCACGGCCGAGCAGGTCCTGGGACCGGACCACCCGATGACTCTGAGCGCCCAGATCGCCCTGGCGGCGGACCTTCGCTCGGTACGGGAGGACACGGAGGCGGGCAAGCACGAGGAGGCGGGCATCAAGGGCCTGACCCGCACCCTGGGCCCGCAACACGTCCACACGGTCTCGGCGAAACAGCGGGCGAGGCCGTACTGGGACTTCGAACCCCAGCCGTAGGGGGTCAGTGGCCCCAGGTGACGTCGGTGGGGTCCTGGTTGTCGCCCTGGGGGCCCAGCGGAACGGTCACCGAGCCGAAGTCGATGGCGGAGGCGGTGACGGAGGAGTGGGGGGACTGCGGCGGCTCCGCCGGGGTGAAGGCGTGCGCCGCGCCCAGCGCGCCGGCGAGGACAGCCGCGGCCGCGGTCTTGGCGATGCGAGTGGCGAGCGTGGACATCGGTTTCCCCCTGGGAGCGCAATTTCTTCTGTGGAGTGCCCGGGCACCTTCCCGGTTCCCGGTTCCGGCCGGTTCCCCCTGCCGATGCCCCTACTCTGCGGTCCCGTCAGAACGGGTGGAAGAGGTTCCTGGTGGACGGATCCTGCATCTGCATATCCCGTCCATCGGACTGCAGGAGGGCGTTCCAGTGCTGGGGGACCAGCGCCGCCCCGAAGGACACCACGGTCCACGCGGCGAACGCGGCGTGCGCGAGGAGCGTGCGGTGGCAGAGCGCCGACGCGGCCCGCTCCGCGAGGGCGAGCGAGGGCGCGGTCAGATAGAAGCCGACGACCGGACCGCCCGCCGCGTCGCCGTGCGCACTGACGTGTTCCAGGCCCTCCCCGTCGAGGGCGCACCCCAGGAACAGCTGTGCCGCGTCCGGGGGGAGTGAGGTCTGATCCGGGGCTCGAAGTCGGACATGCACGAGATACATACGGCCATCCTGGGCAGCGCCCGCGCCCGCAGTACAGACCGGCACAGGGGACTGTTTATGCCAAAACAGGAAGTGACCAGGGAGCACTTGGCGTCTTCTTATGGTTCCCTACTGGCGCACGTGTACTAATATCCGGGGGTATCGCCATGCTTGAACTGCTCGGGCTCGACGCCGAGGCCGAACGCGTCTACCGGGCACTGCTCGCCCACCCCAAGGACGGGGTGACGGCGCTCGCCCAGCGGCTGGCGCTTCCCGAGAGCGACCTGCGCGCCTGCCTCGACCGGCTCAGCCGTCTCGCCCTGGTCCAGCCCTCCTCCCGAGAGGGCGTCGGGTTCCGTGCGCTGAATCCCGAAGACGCCATGGAACTGCTGCTGGCCCGCCAGCAGGCCGAACTGGCCGCCCACCAGCAGAAGGTGGAGGCGTCCCGGGCCGCCGCCGCGCAGCTCATCGCCGAATGCTCGGCGATGCGTCCGCCGGGCGCCACCGCCGGCGCCGAGAGCCTGCAAGGGCCGGAGGAGATACGCGACCGCCTCGCACGGCTGGCCGCCAACACCCGCCACGAGATCATGACGTTCGCGCCCGGCGGGGCCCACAGCGCCGCCGACCTCGAAGCCAGCCGCGGTCCCAACGCCGCGCTCCTGGACCGGGGGATCACCATGCGCACCGTCTACCTCGACAGCGTCCGCAACCACCAGCCCACGCTCGATCACGTGGACTGGCTGCACCGCCACGGTGGACAGGTCCGCACCGCTCCCACCCTGCCGGTGCGGATGATCATCTCGGATCGACGCGAGGTCGTCCTCCCTCTCGACACGAACGACGCCCAGACCGGCGCGGTCGTCCTGACCTACGACGGGACCATCGCCGCGCTGTGTGCCCTGTTCGAGAGCGTCTGGCAGAGCGCCAACCCGCTGGGCACCGCCGTCGAACGCAACATGGACGGGCTGACCCGCCAGCACCGGGAGTCCCTCCACCTGCTCCTCCAGGGCCTCACGGACGAGGCCATCGCCAAACGCCTCGGGGTCTCCCCGCGCACCGCCCGCCGCATCGCCGCCGAACTCATGGAAGCCCTGGAGGCCCGCAGCCGCTTCCAGGCCGGCGCGCACGCCGTCCAGAACGGCTGGCTCCCCGCCACGCGCGTCTGAGGCCCGCCCGGCCCCCCTTCCACCCTCTATGAAAGCCGCGTCCTGCCGGGACGCGGCTTTTCGTCGTTCAGCGGCCCGTTCTTCCCTTGCCGTGGCAGGTGGAGGTGGACGGGTTATGCCAGTGCAGAATCCGTCCACCGGAAAGGACTTCCAGTGATCGCCGGGGACCGGCACAGTAGAGACATCGGCAGGGAGAACCGGCCGAGGACGGTGAAGTCGGGAATTCCTTCACGGGAATCCGGAAAACTTCGCTCCGTCATATGTCATATGCGGCAAGGAGGTGAAAGAAATGATCGACATCCAGGACATCGAGGTCGTGGCCGAGGCGCTGACCTGCGGCAGCTACAACAGGGTCTGAGCCTGCGCAGGGTGATCCCTGCCCGGTGCGTGTGCGGCTGACACAACGAACAAAGGCGAGGAGGTGAAGGAAATGATCGACATCCAGGACATCGAGGTCGTGGCCGAGGCGCTGACCTGCGGCAGCTACAACAGGGTCTGAGTCATCGTGAGGGCGCGCTCCGGATACGGAGCGCGCCCCCGCCGTACGGGGAATCCGGGGGGAGAGGAAGAGAAATGCAAGCGACGGTTCAGCCGGTTCACGACGACTTCCTGCGCGTGGGTGGGGCGTTCACTCCGGGGTTTCTCGACCCCGACCCGGACAGGAGGCTCGCCCTCGTCGGCGAAAGCCCCTTCCTGGAGTTCGGATTCAACGAATGGCGGAAATGGGAAAGCCTTGAGGAAGTGCCGAACATCCCGGAATTCTCCCTCCACCTGGGGCGTACGGCGATCTGCGAGGGCCCGCGCGAACAGGCCCGCTACATCGACTACGTGATGGACCAGTCGGCCACCCGCCGCAACAAGCCGACCTCCATCGGAGTGCACGTCACCGGAGAAAGGGCCCTGGGCGGCGGCTCCTTCGGACTCCACTCGTACTTCACCGGCACCAAGGAGGAAGAGCAACGCGCCGTCCGCTTCCTCACCGACCTCCACAAGGCCTCCGGCCTGCCCGTCTGGGTGGAGAACGCCAACTGCTACTCCGCCTCCGCCCGGGGCATCCTGGACGCCTGGCAGGCGGTGACGCGCATCTGCGAGAACACCGGGTCCGGCCTCATCGTCGACCTCGCCCACCTCTACATCGACGCCGTCAACTGCGGTGTCCCCGTAGAGGTGCTCCTCGGCGCGGTCCCCTGGTCCCAGGTGGTCGAACTGCACCTGTCGGGCGTCCGCACGGGACGGGACGGAACGCTCCACGACGGCCACTCCGAGGCGGTCCACGAAGGCGTGTGGTCGCTGCTGGACACCGTGGTGAGCCAGCGGCTGATCACCGAAACGGAGCCCATCACCGTGATCGTCGAACACGCGGACCTCACCTGGACGGACCGCGCGGAGCAGTACTACGCCGACTTCGCCCGAGCGGCGTCGTTCCAGGAACGGCACCGCCAGGCGGCCCTCGCGGGAGCCACGGACGCCCAGCCGCACGACTACGGCGTCCCCTACTGCCGCGCCTACCTCCGCCAGCTCTGCAAGGGCTGGATCCCGGGCCTCGCGGAGGCCTCCGAACAGCGCGGCCTGCCGTACGCCGACCTGTTCGACCAGTGGGTGGACGACGTCCGCGCCCGTGGCAAGCGCATCGTCCTCAACCTCGACGAGATCCCCCCGGCCGAACGGCCCGGAGCGGTCAGCGCCCCCCAGGACCTGCTGGCCTACGCCAAGGAGAAGCTGCGCTGATGCTGATCGGTGTCAATGTGACCTCGCCGGACACCCTGGAGATGGCGTGCCGGCTGCGCGACTCGGGACACGTCGACTTCGTCGAGGTCCTGATCGACGGCTTCGCGCACCTCGACCCGCAGGAGTTCCGCCGCACGGTCGGTGACCTCCCGGTCGGCTGCCACATCATGCTCTCCCGGTTCCTGGATCCGGACCGGGCACGCCTCGACCACTACCTGGGCCTGGTGAACCAGTGGCAGGCGGACTGCGGCCTGCTCTACGTCAGCGACCACATCGCCCACTTCTCCCACAACGGCCAGCCGCTGCCCGTCGCCCTGGAGGTCGACTACACCGACTGGCAGCCGGTGATCGACTCCGTGCGCGCCTGGCAGGACCAGCTCGGCACCATCCTCGCCGTGGAAAACTTCCCGTCGCAGCGGGCGAGCGACATTCCTCAGGCCCGCGCCTATGCCGAGCTCACCGCGGCGACCGGATGCGAAGTCCTCATGGACGTGTCCAACGCCATGGTCGCCCAGCTCAACACCGGGCAACCCGCCGCCGCATGGACCGAGGTCCCGGGCGTGGGCCGCAGGTTCCACCTGGCAGGCTACAGCCCCTCCCCGGCGGCCCCCTCCCTCATCGTCGACAGCCACGACGCTCCGGTCAGCGACGACACCCTCGACCTGGTGGCCCTGTTCGCCGGCCGCGCCGCACCGGACGCCACGCTCGTCGTCGAACGCGACGCCAACCACGACCTGGACGAATGGAGAACGGACCTTGACCGCACGCGCGCCGCAGTCGTCGCGGCTCAACGCCTGCATCAGCCCCACCGCCCGTGACGTGCTCACCCCGGGCTCCCGGGACCGGCTGATCGCCCAGGAATCGCTCCGCATCCGCTGGCACCAGCTCTTCGACCGCATCCCGCAGCTGGCCGAACGCCTGCCGGACACCACCGACCTCTACGAGGCCTTCCTGGAATGGGCCCTGGCCGCGGGCAGGCGGCTCGACTGGCGCATGCACCTGCACTTCCTCGAATTCCTGGACGCCGAAGGCATCGCCCTTCAGCCGCAGGACCACATCGAACTGCTCGCCGCCTCGGCCGCACGCTGGTTCGCCTCACCCGACCACCGGCAACGGGGCATGGCCCTCACCACCGCAGCCACCGCCCCCCGCGTCGTCGTGGCACTGAAGGGGCAATCGCCCTTGGAACGCGGCCGCGTGAAGCTCGCCGCTGTGCCGGGCCTGGAGCCGGAACCGGGCATCCGGTGGTCGCTCTCCCGTTCCGGCGACTTCGCCACCCTCGCCTGGAGCCCGCTGTGACCGCCGCGACCAAGGCCGCCCCCGACACCACCGCCACCCCCTCGCTGGGCCGACGGGTCCTCGCCCTGATGGGCCCCATGATGGTGGCGTCCGTCATGGGCCAGGCCATCGCCCAGACCGATCTGTGGGTGATCAGCACGCTGGGCGAGGAGGCGGTGGCCGCCGCCGCGGTGCCGCAGCGCCTGCTCCTCCTCGACGCGATCACCGCCATGGCCATGGGACCTGTCGTCGGGCTGTCCGTGGCCGGGGCCGTGTCCGCCCACGCCCGGCGGCGCGCCGTCCAGGGCGGGCTGATCGGTGCCACGGCCGCCGGGCTGCTCATCGCGGCACTCGGCCTGGCCGTGCTGCCGTACCTCGTGGACGCCCTGGTCGCCGCACCGGCCATCCGCGACAACACGCAGTCGGCCCTGGTGTGGCTGTTGATCGCCACCCCGGTCCGCCTCGCGCAGTTCGTCGGCGCCATGGCCCTCTTCGCACTCCGGCGCTCCCGCCCC
This sequence comes from Streptomyces sp. TN58, assembly GCF_001941845.1. Lineage (NCBI taxonomy): Bacteria > Bacillati > Actinomycetota > Actinomycetes > Kitasatosporales > Streptomycetaceae > Streptomyces > Streptomyces sp. TN58. Next base: position 4,937,169 of record NZ_CP018870.1, read on the forward strand.
CTCCTCGTCCTGTACGCCGTCGCCGTCCTGGCCAACGCTGCGCTCGACCTGCTCCTCGTACACGGAGCCGGAATGGGCTTCGCCGGCGCCTACGCCGCCACGTCTGTCATCGCCGCCATCGAATGCGCCGTCACCGTATGGCTGTTGCGTGATCACCTCCGCGTCCCCCTCCGGATACGCGACAGCGCGCGCTGGCTGCGCCAGGTGGCGCGCAGCATGCTCACCGAGTGGGGCCACATGCTCTCCGTGATCGGCTTCGAACTGCTCCTGGTCCTCACCCTGACCCTGCACGCCTCCTGGGCGGACCGGCTCGCCGCGTTCTCCGCAGGCGCCGTGCTCACGGCGACGCTGCACATCCCGATCACGGCGCTGGTCAACGCGACCGGCATGGTCCACAAGGGCGCGGCCCCCTCCCCCCGGGAGTGGCGTCACCTGCGCCGATGGGTCCTGGGCGTGTCCGCGGGCGTCGGCGTCCTCGTCACGATCACCGCCTGGACGGTGCTGCCCGGGCTCTACGGCCTGCACGGCCCGGCGGCGACCTGGTTCACCTGGCTGATGGCCGGACAGGCCGCCGCCTTCCCCTTCCGGCTCCTGGCCGCCACCGCCGAGGGCCGGCACAAGGCCGCCGACCGCTTCGGCGTGGTGCTGCGCCTGCGTCTGCTCCAGGAGTTCGCCATATCCCTGCCGGTCTTCCTCGTGGGCCTGCTGACGGACAACGCGCCGCTCGCCTGGTCGGGCATCGCACTGGGCTGCGCGGTCAACTACTGGCTGCTGCACACAGCCGACCCGCACCGCGTCAGCCGCTCCCGGAGCCTTCCTGCTCCGGGCTCGCCCTGACCGGGCTCTCCTCTTCCGCCGTCCTGTGCGGCACCTGATCCCGCCCGCCCGTCCGGTACGTACAGCCGCCCGCTCCGCCCCACCGCGCCTCCCCCGCTGGGGGTGTCGGCCATGCCGAGAGCCTGCCCGCGCACGCCGACGGAAACTCCCGCGGGGCCGCGTCCCCGCGCCGGCTACGCGGGGGCGCTCTCCGCGGCGACCCACGCCAGGTAGGCGTCCGAGCCGCCGTCCACCGCCACCACGATCCACTCGGGCACCTCGTAGCCGTGCACCCGCTCGATCCAGGCGCCGAGGGCGGGCAGCCGGTCCCGTGTCGTCTTGTAGGAGACGCGCCACTCGGTGGCCGTCTCCACGGTCCCCTGCCAGCGGTAGACGGCGGTGACGGGCCCCTCGACGTGCGCGCAGGCCGCCAGGCGGCCCTCCACCGCGCCCCGGGCCAGCTCCCTCGCCCGGTCTTCGCCGTCGACGGTGGTCTGCGCGATCACGATGCCGTTCGCCATGGCGGTCCTCCCGCAGTGTCGGATTCCGCGAGGACACTACCCGGACCACGCCGGAAGGCCCGGCCCCCATGTGGGGGCCGGGCCTTCCGGCTTGGTGCTCGGGGCGGTTACGCCTCGAAGACCTCGTTGATCAGCTGCTGCTGCTCCGCCTGGTGGCGCTTCGCGGAGCCCACCGCCGGGGACGAGCCGTGCGGGCGCGAGATGCGCCGCAGGCGCTCGCCCGCCGGGACCTCCGCGCCGACCGCCAGGTCGAGGTGGTCGATCAGGTTCAGCGCGATGAACGGCCACGCGCCCTGGTTCGCCGGCTCCTCCTGCGCCCAGATGTACTTCGCCGCGTTCGGGAACTTGGCGATCTCGGCCTGGAGCTCCGCACCCGGGAGCGGGTACAGGCGCTCGATGCGGATGATCGCGGTGTCCGTGATGCCGCGCTTCTCGCGCTCGGCCTCCAGGTCGTAGTAGACCTTGCCGGCGCAGAAGACGACCTTGCGGACCGCGTTCGGGTCCACCGTGCTGTCGCCGATGACCGGACGGAACGAACCGCTCGTGAACTCCTCCGCCTTCGACGCCGCGGCCTTCAGACGCAGCATCGACTTCGGGGTGAAGACGATGAGCGGCTTGTGGTGCGGGTTGTGGACCTGCCAGCGCAGCAGGTGGAAGTAGTTCGACGGCAGGGTCGGCATCGCGACCGTCATGTTGTCCTGCGCGCACATCTGGAGGAAGCGCTCCGGGCGGGCGGACGAGTGGTCCGGGCCCTGGCCCTCGTAGCCGTGCGGCAGCAGCAGCGTGACGCCGGAGGTCTGGCCCCACTTCTGCTCGGCCGAGGAGATGAACTCGTCGACGACGGTCTGGGCGCCGTTGACGAAGTCACCGAACTGCGCCTCCCACAGCACCAGCGCGTCCGGACGGGCCAGCGAGTAGCCGTACTCGAAGCCCATCGCCGCGTACTCCGAGAGCAGCGAGTCGTAGACGTTGTAGCGGGCCTGGTCGTCCGACAGGTAGAGCAGCGGGGTGTAGTCCTCGCCGGTCTCCCGGTCGATGAGGACCGCGTGGCGCTGGCCGAAGGTGCCGCGGCGGGAGTCCTGGCCGGACAGCCGGACCGGGGTGCCCTCCATCAGCAGCGAACCGAAGGCCAGGGTCTCGCCCATGCCCCAGTCGATGGTGCCCTCGTCGATCATCGCCGCGCGGCGCTGCAGCTGCGGCAGCAGACGCGGGTGGACGGTGACGCCCTCGGGGATGGAGACCTGGGACTCGGCGATCCGCTTGACGACGTCCTGGGAGATCGCGGTGTTCACGGCGACCGGGAAGACGGCGGACGTGCCGGGGGCGGCCGGCGAGGCGGCCGCGGGCTGCGTGGCGGCCTCGCGGACCTCCGCGAAGACCTTCTCCAGCTGGCCCTGGAAGTCCTGGAGCGCCTGCTCGGCCTCTTCCAGCGTGATGTCGCCGCGACCGATGAGGGACTCGGTGTACAGCTTGCGCACCGAGCGCTTCTTGTCGATCAGGTCGTACATCAGCGGCTGCGTGAAGGCCGGGTTGTCGGACTCGTTGTGGCCGCGGCGGCGGTAGCAGATGAGGTCGATGACCACGTCCTTGTTGAACGCCTGGCGGAACTCGAAGGCCAGCCGCGCGACGCGGACGACGGCCTCGGGGTCGTCGCCGTTCACGTGGAAGATCGGCGCCTCGATCATGCGGGCCACGTCGGTGGCGTACATGGAGGAGCGCGAGGACTCCGGGGCGGCGGTGAAGCCGACCTGGTTGTTGATGACCACGTGCACGGTGCCGCCGGTGCGGTAGCCGCGCAGCTGCGACATGTTCAGCGTCTCGGCGACGACGCCCTGGCCGGCGAAGGCCGCGTCGCCGTGCAGGGCGACGGGCAGGACGGTGAAGTCCGTGCCGCCCTTGTTGATGATGTCCTGCTTGGCGCGGGCCACACCCTCCAGGACCGGGTCGACGGCCTCCAGGTGGGAGGGGTTCGCGACGAGCGAGACCTTGATCTGCTCGCCGTCCAGGCCGGTGAAGGTGCCCTCGGCGCCCAGGTGGTACTTGACGTCGCCGGAGCCGTGCATGGACTTCGGGTCGAGGTTGCCCTCGAACTCGCGGAAGATCTGCGCGTACGACTTGCCGACGATGTTCGCGAGGACGTTCAGGCGGCCGCGGTGGGCCATGCCGATGACGACCTCTTCGAGGCGGGCCTCGGCGGCCGAGTCGATGACGGCGTCGAGCAGCGGGATGACGGACTCGCCGCCCTCCAGGGAGAAGCGCTTCTGGCCGACGTACTTCGTCTGCAGGAAGGTCTCGAAGGCCTCGGCGGCGTTCAGGCGGCGCAGGATGCGCAGCTGCTCCTCGCGCTCCGGCTTGGTGTGCGGGCGCTCGATGCGGTCCTGGATCCAGCGGCGCTGCTTGGGGTCCTGGATGTGCATGAACTCGACGCCGGTGGTGCGGCAGTACGAGTCGCGCAGCACGCCGAGGATGTCGCGCAGCTTCATCATGGACTTGCCGGAGAAGCCGCCGACGGCGAACTCGCGCTCCAGGTCCCACAGGGTGAGGCCGTGCTCGGTGATGTCGAGGTCGGGGTGCTTGCGCTGCTTGTACTCCAGCGGGTCGGTGTCGGCCATGACGTGGCCGCGGACCCGGTAGGAGTGGATCAGCTCGAAGACGCGGGCGGCCTTGGTGACGTCGTCGTCGTGGCTGGCGTCGATGTCGCGGTTCCAGCGGACCGGCTCGTACGGGATGCGCAGCGACTCGAAGACGGCGTCGTAGAAGCCCTCCTCGCCGAGGAGCAGGTTCGCGACGATGCGCAGGAACTCGCCGGAGGCCGCGCCCTGGATGACCCGGTGGTCGTAGGTCGAGGTCAGGGTCATGACCTTGGAGATGCCCAGCTTGTTCAGGGTGTCCTGCGAGGTGCCCTGGAACTCGGCGGGGTAGTCCATGGAGCCGACGCCCATGATGACCGACTGTCCGGGCATCAGGCGGGGCACGGAGTGGACGGTGCCCAGGCCGCCGGGGTTGGTGAGGGAGCAGGTCACGCCGGTGAAGTCGTCCATCGTCAGCTTGCCGACGCGGGCGCGGCGGACGATGTCCTCGTAGGCCTGCCAGAACTCGAAGAAGTTGAGGGTCTCGGCCTTCTTGATGCCGGCGACGACGAGCTGGCGGTCGCCGTTGGGCTTCACGAGGTCGATGGCGAGGCCGAAGTTGACGTGGTCGGGCTTGACCAGGGTCGGCTTGCCGTCCTTCTCCGCGAAGGAGTGGTTCATCGAGGGCATGGCCTTGATGGCCTGCACCATCGCGTAGCCGATGAGGTGCGTGAAGGAGATCTTCCCGCCCCGGGCCCGCTTGAGGTGGTTGTTGATGACGATGCGGTTGTCGAACAGCAGCTTCACCGGGACGGCGCGGACGGACGTGGCCGTCGGGACGTCGAGGGAGGCGTTCATGTTCTTGGCCACGGCAGCCGCCGGGCCGCGGAGCGTCACCAGCTCGGGGCCCGCGGGGGCCTCAGCGGTGGGCGCGGCCTTCTGCGGGGCTACGGAGGCGGGGGCGGGCGCGGCCGGTGCGGCGGCCGGAGCCTGGGAGGTGACAGTCACAGCAGGGGCACCAGAGGGGATGGCAGGAGCAGGGGCAGGAGCTGACACAGGCGGAGGAGTCGGCGTCGCGGAGGGCGCGGGCGCGGCGTCCGCCGCCCCCGTGGCGGCGTCGGCGGCCTGCGGGGTCCCGGCGGCGGCGGTGGCGGCCTGTGCGGAGGCGCCGTCCGTCGGCGTGGACTTCTCGGGACCGGCCGACGTCACCGGAGCGGCAGCGCCCCCCGGCTTGTAGTCGGCGAAGAAGTCCCACCAGGCGCGGTCGACCGACTGCGGGTCCTGGAGGTACTGCTGATAGATCTCGTCGACGAGCCACTCATTCGCGCCGAAGCCTGAGGCAGGGTTCTTCCCGCCCTCTGCTGCGTCGGTCGTGGTGCTCGAATTACTGGGGGACTGTGGCGACACGGCGGCAACCGCCCTCTTCCGCTTCACAAGGTATGGACAGCGGGAATAAAGGCTACGCCTCCTCGGCCGCTGCATGCAGGCCGGGCGGGACTTACGTCGCGTAGGTCACATCGAACGGCGGGTTTCGGGACGTGGAATGGCGGGAAACCAGCCTGGTTCGGGTAGGGGGCACCGAGGTTGCGGCCCCCTTGGCTTCGCACCCCTGACGGACCCCGGGTACGTGTGGCCGAGATCATGTCCTTCCCAGTCGAACCCTACGTCAACACGGCACCTACGAGCTGCCCGGAAGCGTGACGAGGATGCGGCAGCCACGTGACGATTCGGCCACCCCGATCCGGCCGCCGTGCAGCTCCACGGCCCAGCGCGCGATCGCCAGGCCCAGTCCGGTGCCTCCGTCGCCGCCGCGGGCGCTGCCCCGGTTGAACCGCTCGAAGACCCGGTGGCGCTCCGCCTCCGGGATCCCGGGGCCCTCGTCGCGGACCTCCAGCACCAGGCTGCCGGGCACCTCGCCGGCCCGCGCCCGGACCGTGACCCGGCCGTGCGGGGGGCTGTGCTTGACCGCGTTGTCGATCAGATTGGCCACCACCTGGTGCAGGCGTTCGGCGTCGGCGTAGGCGCACAGTTCCGGCGGGAACACGTCCAGGTGCAGGTGCACGTCGTTGCGGGTGTGCCCGCCGGAGCCGGAGAGCAGCCCCGGCCGGCCCGCGGCGGCCAGCCCCGACTCCTTCAGCACCCCGGACAGGTACGGCCACACCTCGAAGCGGCGGGCCCTCAGCGGCACCACGCCGTTGTCCACCCGGGACAGGTCCAGCAGGGTCTCCACGAGCCGGCCGAGGCGCTCGGTCTGCTTCAGCATGGTGCGCATGGTCTCGGGGTCGGCGGCCGAGACGCCGTCGACGACGTTCTCCAGTACCGCCCGCAGCGCGGCGATCGGTGTGCGCAGCTCGTGCGACACGTTGGCGACGAGCTCCTTGCGGTGCCGGTCCACGGCCTCCAGGTCGTCCGCCATGAGGTTGATCGTGGAGGCCAGGTCGCCCAGCTCGTCGCGGCGTCCGGCGCCCCGCACCCGACGCGTGAAGTCGCCGTGGGAGATCGCCCGGGCCACCGTGGTCATGTCGTCCAGCGGGGCCGTCAGGCTGTGCGCCACGAACTGGGTGATCAGCATCGAGGCGATCACCGAGAAGACGGTGATGAAGCGCAGCTCGGTGTCGGTGCGCAGGGCCACCAGCAGCAGGCCGGTGGTGATGAAGACCGAGACGACCACGAGGGTGCCGAGCTTGGTCTTGATCGAGAACGGTGAGAAGGGCCGCAGCCCTCCGGTGGGCCGGTGGCGCGGGTGCGGGCCCTCCGCCCGGCCGTTCACGGCTGGGCCGGGGTCTCCAGGGCGTACCCGACGCCGTGGACCGTGCGGATCCGCTCGGCGCCGATCTTGCGCCGCAGGGCCTTGATGTGGCTGTCGACCGTACGGGTCCCGGACGCGTCGGCCCAGTCCCAGACCTCGGCGAGCAGCTGCTCCCGGGAGAGCACCGCCCGCGGGGTCCCGGCCAGGCACACCAGCAGGTCGAACTCGGTCGGGGTCAGGTGGACGTCCTCGGTCTGCACCCGGACCCGGCGCTGCGCGTGGTCGATCTCCAGGTCGCCCAGGCGCAGCGTGGCGCCGCGCGGGGTGTGCGCGGCGATGGTGGCCCGCTCCACCCGCCGCAGCAGTACGTGGACGCGTGCGGCCAGCTCGCGCATGGAGAACGGCTTGGTCATGTAGTCGTCGGCGCCGACGCCCAGCCCGACCAGCATGTCCGTCTCGTCGTCCCGGGCGGTGAGCATCAGCACCGGGACCGGGCGCTGCGCCTGGACCCGGCGGCAGACCTCCAGCCCGTCGAAGCCGGGCAGCATGACGTCGAGGACCAGCAGCTCGGGCAGCCAGCTCTCGGCCGCGGCGACGGCCGCGGGACCGTCGGTGGCCGTCTGCACCTGGAAGCCCTCGGCGCGCAGCCGGGCCGCGATGGCCTCGGCGATGGTGCGGTCGTCCTCGACGACGAGCACACGCCGCTGGGCGCCGGGCGTTGCCGCGGCGCCGGTGTGGGTGGTGTGTGTCTGTTCCATGTCCGCCCCTGAAGATCCCGCTGAATGGGGTGCAGCGTAGAGGAGGCTCGGGCCTGCGGCTACGTGGGGTTCGGACACGGCATATGCGCTGGACCTGAGCAAATGGAATGGGATGTACCGGGTGTCGGACCCCTCGCGGGGCCGGTGTCCGGCGGGCGCGGCGGTCAGCTGCCCCACCGGCTGCGACCTCGTCGGATCCCTCTTGGAGGGGACCTACAAGGCCGGTCCGCGGCCGGGCGGGAAGACCGGGGTGTGAGTGTCGTTCGGCACATCCGGCCGCGCGTACGGCGATCTCCGCCCGTGCCGGGCCGGCAGGCCGGCCGCTCCCGGACCGGCCGGCAAGGGGGCTCAGCGCTCCGTGAACGGCGGCAGAGCGCTCGCCACCCGCTCCAGGGCCGGCGGCAGTGATCCCTGCTCGCCGGCGACCTCGTACCCGCCGTGCGTGAAGGTGTAGACGAAGCCGTCGTAGATCTTGGGGCCGCCCGTCGCCACCTTGGGCAGACGGGCGAAGTCCGCCTCCCGGAGCGCCGTGCGCAGGGCCGCCAGCTCCTGCTCGGACAGCTTTCCGGTGCCCTCCGGCCGCGCCTTCCCGTCCAGCCGGGACCACGAGCCGTCGCCCTTCACGACGAGGGTGTGGGTCTCGCCGGCGAAGCCCCCGCTGCGGGTGACCCGGACCAGGGTCTCGCCGGGGGCGGGGACCGGGCTCGCGCCGGTGCCCGTGCCGGGAGTGCTGCCGCCGGGGCTCGGGCTCGCCGCGGGGCCGGCGCCCGTGCCCGGGTCCGTACTCGCACTCGTGCTCGTGGCCGGTTCCGCGGAGCCCTTCGGCGGCGCGTCGCCACCACCGCCGGAACCGGACGATCCGCATCCGGTCAGGAGCGTCGCGCTCAGAACCACCGCCGCCACCGCCCGGAACGCGCGCACACCCACCTCCGCGGACACTCACTCGGGTCCACCCCCGAGTATGGAGTCCGCACGCCCGATCCGACAGCTCCACGACAGCTTCAGGAGGCCGCCATCCGCCGCATCGCGCCATGGCGCCCGCTCCCGCCGCTGCTCGCCGCCGTCCTCGGCCTCTGGGGACTGGAGCGCGGCGGCAGCATGTGGCGCGACGAGTCCGTCACCTGGCAGGTGGCGCACCGGTCGCTCGGCGGGATACGGGACCTCCTCGGACAGGTCGACGCCGTGCACGGCCTCTACTACCTCCTCATGCACGGTGTGTTCCAGGCCTGGGACGGCGGCCTGTGGGCGCTGCGGCTGCCCTCCGTCGCCGCCACCGCCCTCGCCGCCGCCGGGGTGGCCGCCGTCGCGCACCGGCTCGTGGGGGAGCGGGCCGCGCTCGTCGCCGGCTGCGTGTACGCCGTGCTGCCCCCCGTCCAGATGTACGCCCAGGAGGGCCGCTCGTACGCGCTGGTCGCGGCCGCCGTGGTGTGGGCGACGTATTTCATGCTGTGCGAGCGGTGGGCCGCCTACACCGTCGTGCTCCTGATCGGCTGCTGGCTGCACGAGTTCGCCGCGCTCGCCCTGCTCGCCCACGCCTTCACCGCCCGGCACACCCGCGGCTGGCGGGCCGGCGCCGCGACCGTCGTCGCCCTGCTGCTGCCGCTCGCCGTGGTGAGCGCGCGCCAGGCGCACCAGCAGCTCGGCTGGCTGGGCCGGCCCAGCTGGCAGGACTGGACCGCGTACGCGGTGGTCGGCGGCGCCTCCCTGCTGCTCGCGCGCGGCGCCCCGCGGGACCTCGTACGGGTGGCGCTGCCGCTGGTGCTGCTGCCGCCCGGCCTGCTGATGGCGATCTCGCTGGTCAACCCCTGGTACGTCGACCGGTACGTGCTCTACGCCCTCGCCGGACCCGCCCTGCTGGCCGGCGCACGGGCGGCCGCCGCCCGCGGATGGCGCCCGTGGGCCGCGGCGGTCGCCCTCCTCATGCCGCTCGGCCTGTGGTCGGCGTGGCTGCGCACCCCGGAGAGCCGCAAGGACGACGTGGTCGCGGTGGCCTCCGCGGTACGGGAGCGGGCCCGCCCGGGGGACGCGGTCGTGTTCATGCCCTCCCGCAGGCGTGAGTGGCTGCTGTCTGCGCCGGACGTCTACGACGGGCTGCGGGACACCGCCCTGGCGGCCTCCCCGGCCGCTTCCCACAGCCTCCAGGGCACCGAGCTGCCCCCGGAGCGGATCCGCGCGGCCCTGCTCACCTCACCCCGGGTGATCGCCCTGCTGGACCCGGCGGACCAGCCGCTGGACCCCTACCGGCACGAGGAGGTCAAGCGCGAGGTGCTGGCGGGCGCGTTCGACCTCTGCTCGGTCACCGCGGTACGAGGCGCCCGGATCGCCGTCTACGCCCGCCCCGGCGGCTGCCCCGCCGGCTGACGGGCGCTCGCGGCGACCACGGCGACCACGGGTGAACCGGCCCCACGGCAGGGGCGGTTGCCGGCCCGCGCGGGTCGCGCCGGAGGATGGGGACGACCGCTTCGTACAGCCGGCGGGCCGCGCCGCACAGTGGAAGGGACGCGGCACGCCGATCCCAGGAGGTGCCGCATGCCCGTCTCCGACCACCCCGCGTCCCGAGAGCCCGGGCCCGCCGTCCCCGGACCGCTGGTCGGGGCCGACTGGCTGGCCGCCCGGCTGGACACCCCCGGACTGGTCGTCCTCGACGCCTCCGTCGGCGCCCACCGCGCCGCGGGCCACCGCATCCCCGGCGCCCGCCCCTTCGACCTCGACGGAGCCCTCTCCGACCACACGGCGCCCGCCCCGCACACCATGCCCGGGCCCGCCGAGTTCACCGCGGCGCTGCGGTCCCTAGGCGTCGACGACACCGACACCGTCGTCGTCTACGACGGCGCCGGCGTCTACTCCAGCGCCCGCGCCTGGTGGATGCTCCGCGCCATGGGCTTCGACCGGGCCGCCGTCCTCGACGGGGGACTGCCCGCCTGGACGGCCGCCGCCCTCCCCGTCGAGGCCGCCGCCCCGGAGTACGGGGGCCCGCGCGGCACCTTCACCGCCCGGCCGCGCCCCGGACTGCTCGTCGACGCCGAGACCGTGGCCGCGGCCCTCTCCGACCCGGCCGCGGCCGTCCTCGACGCCCGTACCCGCGAACGCTTCGAAGGCACCGCCCCCGAACCCCGCCCGGGCCTGCGCGGCGGCCACATGCCGGGCGCGGTCAGCCTGCCCTTCGGCGAACTCCAGCGCCCCGGCGGGCTGATGCGCCCGGCCGGGGAACTCCGCGCCGCCTTCGAGGCGGCGGCGGGCGGGCGTGAACGCCTCCGCTTCAGCTGCGGCTCCGGGGTGACCGCGTGCGTACTGGCACTGGGCGCCGAACTCGCCGGCTACCGGGACCTGGCGGTGTACGACGGCTCCTGGAGCGAGTGGGGCCTGCCCTCCGCGCAGCGCCCGGTCGCGACCGGGCCGGGCGCCGGCCTGCGGTCAGCCGAAGACGACCGACCGCACCTTCAGGCGCTCTGACGCCCAGCCGGTGTGGGGCCGCAGCCGGAAGGCGGGCCCCTCGCAGTTCGTGTCGCCGAAGACCGTGGCCCATGCGTCCGTGCGGTTCCTCGGCGAGTGGCCCGGCTCGGGGTTCTCCTGGCCCACACCGGGGAGGTTGAAGCACTCGCCGTCCCACGGGTCGGTCAGGAAGCCGGAGGCCTCGTAGCCCTCGACGGTCAGGTACGTGTAGCTGAACCGGCCCGAGGCGGCGGAGGCGGAGGCCGGGACGGTGACGAGGAGCAGGGCGGCGCCGAGAACGGCGGTGAAGGCGGAGCGGAGACGCATCAACTGGTCTTTCTACGGGTGGGAACACTGCCGCAGCCACCCCTGCCCGGCCGGGGGGCCCGCATCCGCCCGTCACGCGTACGGATGAGGAGGAAACGACCCTGCTCGGGCCGAACGGCCGAAGCCCGCCCGCCACCCGGACCCGGCCCGGGGGATAACCCCCCACCGGATCCGGGTACCGGCACCATCGGCCGCGCGGGGCGGGCGCCGCAGGATCGGGGTATGACTTCCCACACCACGGCGGCGGCCCGGGCCGCCCGCGCCTCGGCCGCCGCCCTCGCGGCCGGCCTCGTCCTGGCGGCCTGCTCCTTCGTCGACGGCCCGCGCACGACGGTGAGCGCCGACACCACGGTCACCGAGGCGGTCACCGCCGTCGAGCTGACCGGCACCCGGGCCGGGTCGATCGAGGTCACCCCGGGGGCCGGGCCCGGAGTCACGGTCCGCCGTACCGTCCGCTACCACGGCGACACCGCCCCCACGCCCGGCCAGCGGGTCAGCGGGGGCGTCCTCACCTTCACCGCCGACGGCTGCCCGAGCAGCTGCCGCATCGACTACCGGCTGGAGGTCCCGGCATCCGCGAAGGTCACCCTGGAGAGCGGCAGCGGCGACATCACCGTCGCGGGCGTGGCCGCCGCCGAGGTGGAGGCCGGGTCCGGCGACGTCCGGGCCCGGGACATCGCCGGCCCGCTGAAGATCCGTACGACCTCCGGCGAGATCACCGGCACAGGGCTGGCCGGCCCGGACACGTCGGTGCGCTCCGAGTCGGGCGACGCGCGCCTGGACTTCGCGAAGGCCCCCGCCTCCGTGCTCGCCGAGACGACTTCCGGCGACGTCAGCCTGGGGGTGCCCGCGGCCCGCTACCGGCTCGCCGTGTCCACCACCTCGGGCGACCGCGACGTCTCCCTGTCCGACGACGCCTCGGCCTCCTCCCACCTCACGGCGAAGACCACCTCCGGCGACGTCCGCGTCGCCACCCTGACCGGCTGACACCCCCCGGCCGGGGAGCACACCGGGGAGCGTGTTCGCCGCCGGCGAACGGAGGTTGGGGAACACCGGGAGGCGCAGATGCATTGAGTCCCTGTAGCTCAACTTCACTGCCGGAGGGAAGATCATGGCTTCGACGTCCGTAACGCTCACCCTGCCCGTGCTGCCTCTCGACGACGAGGTCGTGCTGCCCGGAATGGTCGTTCCGCTGGACCTGTCCGACGCCGAGGTACGCGGGGCCGTCGAGGCCGCCCAAGCCGCCGCCGGCACCGGGAAGCCCCGCGTGCTGCTCGTACCGCGGATCGACGGCACGTACGCCGCGACCGGTGTGCTCGGAACCGTCGAGCAGGTCGGCCGGCTCTCCGGCGGCGATCCGGGCGCACTCATCCGCGGCCTCGGCCGCGTCCGCATCGGCGCCGGCACCACCGGGCCCGGGGCGGCGCTCTGGGTCGAGGGCGAGATCGTGGACGAGACGGTCCCCGATCCGCTGCCGGGCGCCGTCGCCGAACTCGTCAAGGAGTACAAGGCCCTCGCCACCAGCTGGCTCAAGAAGCGCGGGGCCTGGCAGGTCGTGGACCGCGTCCAGCAGATCGAAGGGGTCTCCGCCCTCGCCGACAACTCCGGGTACTCGCCCTTCCTGACAATCGAGCAGAAGGTCGAACTGCTGGAGACGGCCGACCCCGTCGCCCGCCTCAAGCTCGCCGTCAAGGCGCTCAGCGACCACCTCGCCGAACAGGACGTCGCCGAGTCCATCGCCAAGGACGTCCAGGACGGCGTCGACAAGCAGCAGCGCGAGTTCCTGCTGCGCCGCCAGCTGGAGGCCGTACGCAAGGAACTGCGCGAGCTCAACGGTGAGAAGGAGGGCGAGGAGTCCGACGACTACCGCGCCCGCGTCGAGGCCGCCGACCTCCCCGAGAAGGTCCGCGAGGCCGCCCTCAAGGAGGTCGACAAGCTGGAGCGGTCCAGCGACCAGAGCCCCGAGGGCTCCTGGATCCGCACCTGGCTCGACACCGTCCTCGAACTGCCCTGGAACGAGCGCACGGAGGACCGGTACGACATCCAGGGCGCCCGCGCCGTACTCGACGCCGAACACGCGGGCCTCAGCGACGTCAAGGACCGCATCACCGAATACCTGGCCGTGCGCAAGCGCCGCAGCGAGCGCGGCATGGGCGTCGTCGGAGGCCGCCGCGGCGGCGCCGTCCTCGCCCTCGTCGGCCCGCCCGGCGTCGGAAAGACCTCGCTGGGCGAGAGCGTCGCCCACGCCATGGGCCGCAAGTTCGTCCGCGTCGCCCTCGGCGGCGTACGGGACGAGGCCGAGGTGCGCGGCCACCGCCGCACCTACGTCGGCGCCCTGCCCGGCCGCATCGTACGGGCCGTCAAGGAAGCCGGATCGATGAACCCGGTCGTGCTCCTCGACGAGATCGACAAGGTCGGCTCCGACTTCCGCGGCGACCCCGCGGCCGCCCTCCTGGAAGTCCTCGACCCCGCCCAGAACCACACCTTCCGCGACCACTACCTGGAAGTCGAACTCGACCTCAGCGACGTCGTCTTCCTCGCCACCGCCAACGTCCTGGAAGCCATCCCCGAAGCCCTCGCCGACCGCATGGAACTCGTCCGCCTCGACGGCTACACCGAGGACGAGAAGGTCGTCATCGCCCGCGACCACCTGCTGCCCCGCCAGCTGGAGCGCGCCGGACTCGGCGCCGACGAGGTGGTCCTGGAGGAGGACGCCCTGCGCAAGCTGGCCGGCGAGTACACCCGCGAGGCGGGCGTACGCACCCTGGAGCGGGCCATCGCCCGCCTGCTGCGCAAGGTCGCCGCCCAGCACGAACTCGGCGAGCGGGAACTGCCCTTCCACATCGGCGCCGACGGGCTGCGGGCCCTGATCGGGCGCCCGCACCACGTGCCGGAATCCGCCCAGGACCCGGCCGAGCGGCGCACCGCCGTCCCCGGCGTGGCCACCGGCCTCGCCGTCACCGGGGCGGGCGGCGACGTGCTGTTCGTGGAGGCCTCACTGGCCGACCCGGAGACGGGCGCGGCCGGACTGACCCTCACCGGCCAGCTCGGCGACGTCATGAAGGAGTCGGCGCAGATCGCGCTGAGCTTCCTGCGCTCCCACGGAGCCGAACTGGAACTCCCCGTCGCCGACCTCAAGGACCGGGGCGTGCACATCCACTTCCCGGCCGGCGCGGTACCCAAGGACGGCCCGAGCGCGGGCATCACCATGACCACCGCCCTCGCCTCGCTGCTCTCCGGGCGGCAGGTGCGCACCGACGTGGCCATGACCGGCGAGGTCTCGCTGACCGGGCGGGTCCTGCCGATCGGCGGGGTCAAGCAGAAGCTGCTCGCCGCCCACCGGGCGGGCCTGACCACCGTCATCATCCCCAAGCGCAACGAGGCCGACCTGGACGACGTCCCGGCCGAGGTGCTGGAGGGGCTGGAGGTGCACCCGGTGACCGATGTGCGCCAGGTCCTGGAGCTCGCCCTGGAAGACGCGCAGGTGCAGGTCCCGGCCGCCGCCTGACCTCGGACCGGGGGCCTACGCCCGCACCCGGACGGCCCGGTTCCCCGCTCCGGCGGGGCCCCGGGCCGACCGCGCGCCCGCTGCGAAATACTGGCCCCCACCCCCCGGGGCTGCCGGGACCCACCGGGACCTGTGGGGACCCACCGGGGCGCCACACATCGCGGCATCGCGCATCGCGGCATCGAAGAAGGAGCAGGACGTGCACGGGAGTGAAGACCAGGAGTTCCTTGCCCTGGAGCGGGAGCTGTCCGTCTTCCTCCGGCGGGCCCGCGCCTCCTCCGGGGAGATGGCCCGCGCCCTCCACCCCGAACTGGAGCCGGCCGCCTACGGGCTGCTCGTACGCCTGGAGGCCGCCGGCCGGCAGCGGGCCACCGACCTCGCCGCCTACTTCGGCGTCGGCAAGGCCACCATGAGCCGGCAGCTGCGGGCCCTGGAGGTCCTGGGCCTGGTGGCCCGCGAGCCCGACCCCGCCGACGGGCGGGCCTTCCTCGTCGGGCTCACCGAGGAGGGCCGCGAGCGGTTCCTGCGGGTACGCGGCGCACGGCGCGAGCAGTACATGCGCAAGCTCGCCGGATGGGACCGCGGCGAGGTCGCGGAACTGGCCCGCCTGCTCCACCAGTTGAACACGGGCGCCGAGTAGCGGACCGCCTCAGCCCCCCCGCAGGCCGCGCCTCAGAGTTCCGCGTAGACCGCCGACGCGTCGTCGTGCCGCTTGTGCCGGCCCCGCGGGACGGCCGGGCCGACCTCGACGGCGCGGACCCGGCCGATCAGCCCCTCCGCACCCTCCTTCCGGAGCACCGCCAGGCACTCGGCCCAGTCGCCCTCCCCGAACGTGTCCGTCCAACGGCTCGCCCCGTCCGTCAGCGCGGCCACCGCCCGCACCCGGCCGCGCGGGGTGCGCCCCGTGATCGCCCGGGACGCCACCGACGGGTCCGCGGCCGCCGTGAAGAAGCCGCCCTCGGCATTGCGCAGGGCGTCCGTCGCCGCCACCGAGCGCAGCACCTCCCGCGGCACCCGCTCCAGCCGGTCGTCGAGCACCGCCGCCACCTCGCCCCCGGGTGCCTGCAGGAGCAGTACGGAGTCCGAGAGCACGAGGTGTTCCACATACGCCTCGTCCCAGCGGACGACGACGACCGTCGCCTGCGGGGTCCGTATGTGAGAAAGGTCACACGTGTCGCGGTGGGCCTCGGCCGTGGCGCGAACTGCCTCGGCCAGGATCCGGTCCAGCGGCATGTCCCGTCGCGATCCGGACAGTTCGGTCAATCGGCCGCCGAGCCGGGCCGTGAACCACGGCACGCCGTGCACGCACCCGTCCCCGCCCGCCGGCGGGGTGACCCCGTCGAGCACCACCAGGACCCCGCCCCCCGAAGCGGGCACCGACGCCGACACCCAGTCCTCATTGGGGCGTTCCTGACTGCCGGGGGCCGTGGCGAGGTCGATGCGCATACGGACATTCTGCCCGGGCGACGTCTGTGGGCCCGGGAAGGTACGGACCAGGGCAGGCGTGGTGGGCGGCCCGCACACGCGCGGTGCCCGGCCCGGCCCGGACGGGCTCCGGCACAGGGCCGGCGATGTGGGCGGGGCATACTGCCAAAGGCCGCATCGATCTTTCAACCACCTGTCCACGGAGCCGGTCTGTGACCGGGTCCCCGAGTTGGTCGCCAACTCATCCGTGATGTTCACTCGTTCGAGTGGCCGGGTGGGCGATGTGCGGCTCTCTCCCCAACACGCTGCAAAGGTCTGAGGCGGTACGAGGGGGCAGGGGGCGTTTACTTGTTGACCGGCCGTTACCTCGGCCACACGAGTAGACGAGCAAAAGCACACGTACAGGATTGCGAGCACCGGTGCAGAAGAAGCGGTCTCGGAAGAACGGCACCGCCGCCGAAGGCCCGGCCCCCGCAGGACGCCGCGTCCGCGTGCGCAGCCGGCTGGTCGTCGGCGTCGCCGTCGCAGGACTCGCCGTCCTCACGGCCGGCACCCCCGCCGTCGTCACCGCCGCGAGGGAGCTGAACGACTCCCAGCGGCTGGTCACCCTCGCCGAGCAGACCGGCCAGATCCTCACCCTCACGCACGTCCTCGCCGACGAGCGCGACGCCGTGGTCGAGTACGCCGCCAAGGGCCGCCCGAGCGCCGCCAAGGCCGGCCTCCAGGACCGCGTCCAGCGCACCGACCGGCAGATCACCGAGGCCGCGACCGAAGTCGACGAACCCCTCGCCCTGGCCCTCGCCCGCGTCGAGTCCGTCCGTACCGAGGCCATCGACGGCAAGGGCACCGCCCTCGCCGCCCACCAGGCCTACACCGGCCTCATCACCGAACTCCTCGCCCCGGGCGCCCGGCTCGTCGAGCTGACGCCGCCGCGCGCCGAGTCCGCCCTCGTCACCACCCGCCCGCTGGCCCCCCTGGGCCAGGCCGTGGAACAGGCCTCCGCCACCCGCGGACTGCTGCTCGGGGCACTGGCCGTACCCCGTGGCGACCAGCCCTCCGGCTCGGCCGCGGTCGACGAACTCACCGCCGCAGCCCAGCGCACACGCGTACGGGAACAGGCCGCCCTGGACGACTTCGCGCGGGTCGCCCGGCCCGACGTACGCCAGACCCTCACCGCCACCGTCACCGGCCCCGAGGTCAAGGCGGCCGACGACTACCTCAAGCGGCTCACCGACCGGCCCACCCTGACCGGCTCTGACCGCAAGACCGACGGCGCCGCCGTCGGCGCCGCGCTCACCGCCCGCATCGACCGTATGCGCACCGTGGAGGCCACCCTCGCCGGGCAGCGCGCCTCCGCCCTCGCCACCCTGCGCGACGACGACGTGACCCGGCTGGAGATCCTGGTCGCCCTGCTGGGCCTGCTGTTCCTCGGCACCGTCGGCTTCTCCACCGCCGTCGCCCGCTCGCTCACCCGCCCGCTGTCGGTCCTGCGGCGCGGCGCGGAAAGGCTCGCCACCCCCGAGGGCTCGGTGGAACCGGTGCGGTTCACCGGCCGCAACGACGAGTTCGCCGAGGTCGTCCGGCACCTGAACGCCGTACGGGACCAGACGGTCTCGTTGCACACCCGGATCGCCGGCCTCGACGCCGACCGGCGCCGCATCATCGGCCGCAACGAAGCGCTCGCCTCCGGCCGGGAAGCACTCGAAGAGGAACTGACGCAGCTGCGCGCGGGGCTGGAAGAGCACCGCCGCAACATGTCGACGACCTCCGTCTCCCTGTCGCTGCGCACCCTGGGCCTGGTGGAACGCCAGCTCGCCGTCATCGAGGAACTGGAGTCCAGGGAACAGGACCCCGACCGGCTCGCGACCCTCTTCAAGCTCGACCACCTGGCGACAGTGATGCGCCGCCACAACGAGAACCTGCTCGTCCTCGCCGGGCAGGAGCACGGCCACGGGCAGGGACTCCCGGTCGCGCTGGTCGACGTGATGCGGGCCGCCGTCAGCGAGATCGAGCGCTACGAACGCGTCGACCTCGCGGCGCTGCCCTCGTACACGCAGGTCGCCGGACACGCCGCCGACGACATCTCCCACGTACTGGCCGAACTGCTGGAAAACGCGACGACGTTCTCGCCGCCGGACGTCAAGGTGAAGGTGTCGGGCTGGACCCTGGACTCCGGCGACGTGGTGCTGTCCGTCGTCGACGAGGGCATCGGCGTCACCGACGACCGCCTCGCAGCACTCAACGCCCGGCTGTCCACGCCCGAGGCGTACGACGAGGAGCCCGAGGAGGAGCACGGCCTGGGCCTGGGCCTGTACGTGGCCGGGCGGCTCGCGGCACGCCACGGGGTCACCGCGGAGCTGCGCGGCGCCCGGCACGGCGGCACCGAAGCCCTGGTCGTCATCCCCGCGACGCTGCTGCCGACCACCCCGCCGGCCTCGCCCGTCCACACCCTGGCCGCACCGGGCGCGCTCTCGCTGCACCTCCCGGGCGTGATAGCGGAGGCGAACGAGAACACCCTCCCCGCCCGCCCGCGCGGCGCCCACGCAGCCCCCGAAGCCGACGCCGAAGCCGACCTGGATCCGGCCCCGGCCCCGGACGCCGTCCCGGCGGAGCCGGTCATCCTGGCCGAGGGTGTCGACCTGGCTCCGGGCCCGGACGCCGTTCCGGTGGAGCCGGTCACCCCGGTCACCCTGGCCGAGGCCCTGGCGCCGCCCGCCGAGACCGAGGCCGCCGAAGCCGACGCCGACGCCAGCACCGGCCTGGACCGGGTTCCGGCCTTCGACGCCGTCCCGGCGGACCAGGTGTTCACCGCCGAGCCCCCCGCAGGGGAGCAGCTCCTCGCACGCATCGCGCACGACACGGACCCGGCGGACTTCGAGCTGCCGGAACCCGCCCAGGCCGACCCCGCCGAGCCCCCCGCCGGGGACCCGGCGGGGGACCCGGCCGGCGAGGTCTTCATCCCGGCCCCGGCCGCCGACGCCCCGCCCGCGGAGCAGACCTTCACCGCCGAGCCCCCCGCGGGGAGCCCGGCAGGGGACCCGGCCGGGGACCACACCCACGCCCCCGCCGAGGCCGACTGGCTCCCCCGCCAGGGCAGCCACCCCGCCGACCCGTCCGACGGCGGCGCCGCCGTCACCGACAAGGGCCTGCCGAAGCGCACCCCGCGCACCGTCGCCGCCCCGCGGGCGGAGGCCGTACGGCCGCAGCCGCCGCGCCGGGTCGACGCCGAAGAACTGCGGCGCCGGCTCGGGGGCTTCTACCAGGGAGCCCAGGACGGCCGCCGGGTCGCCGCCGCCGAGATCGCTCGGGACCAGGAGTCGGCCTCCGGGCCGGCGCAGGGGCAGGGGCCGGGGCAGAGCAAAACCGACCAGGGGGACAGCGCACAGGAGGCACGCACATGACCGCGCCCAGTACGTACGGACTGAGCACCCAGGCCCGCAACCTGCAATGGCTGCTGACCGACCTGGTCGAGGAGGTGCCCGGCGTCAACTCCGTCGCCGTCGTCTCCTCGGACGGGCTGCTGCTCCTGTCCTCCGACCCCGGAGCGGGCGGCGCGGGCGAGACGGGCGGCACGGGCGAACCACAGGCGGCGCCGCGGCCCAAGGGCCCACGGGGGGCGTCCGCCGACCTCGCCACCATCGTCTCCGGCCTCGGCAGCCTCACCACCGGGGCGGCCGCCCTGATGGAGCTCGGCGCCGTCAAGCAGACCATGGTGGCGATGGAGCACGGCTCCGTCTTCGTCATGGCCGTCAGCGACGGCTCGCTGCTGGGTGTGCACGCCGCGCCCGACTGCGACATGAGCGTCGTCGCCTACCACATGGCCCTGTTCGTCGGCCGCGCCGGCCACGTCCTGACCCCCGAAGTCCGCAGTGAGCTGCGCCAGTCGATGGAGAACACCCCGTGAGGAGACCGGCAACCGACCGACTCCCGATACGCGGAGCCGACCGCCGGCCCGCCCGCGTCCGCCCGTACTCCCTGACGGGCGGACGGACACGGTTCACCCAGGTCCTGCACGTCGAGACCTTCGTCGCCGCCCTGGACGCCAAGGCGTCCGAGCCGCAGAAGCCCGACCGCATGCCCGAGATGCCCGCGATCGTCGAGGTGTGCCGCCGCATGCGCACGATCGCCGAGATCGCCGCACTGCTGAAGCTGCCGCTCGGTGTGGTCCGCGTCCTCGTCAGCGACCTCGCCGACCAGGGCAGGCTCCGTGTCTACACGACGGGCCACGGCACCGGCCGGCCCGAACGCGCGCTGCTGGAAAGGGTGCTCGGTGGTCTTCGCCGTCTCTGACAAGCCCGTGGTCGACGACGAACCGGCACAGCCCTGGCAGTACGACCGCTCCCGCGCGCCCGTCGCCGTCAAGGTGCTGGTCGCGGGCGGCTTCGGCGTCGGCAAGACCACCTTCGTCTCCTCCGTATCCGAGATCACCCCGCTGCGTACCGAAGCGGTGATGACCCAGGCCGGCGTCTCCACCGACGACCTGTCCGGCACCCCGGACAAGCACACCACCACCGTCGCCATGGACTTCGGCCGCGTCACCCTCGACGACGACCTCGTCCTCTACGTGTACGGAACCCCGGGCCAGGAACGCTTCTGGTTCATGTGGGACGACCTGGTGCGCGGAGCCATCGGCGGCCTCGTCATGGCCGACACCCGCCGCCTGCGCGACTGCTTCCCCGCGCTCGACTACTTCGAGAGCTCCGGGCTGCCGTACGCCGTCGCCGTCAACCACTTCGAGGGCTCGCAGTCCTACGAGCCCGAGGACGTGCGCGAGGCCCTCAGCGTCCCGCCGCACGTACCCGTCGTCATCATGGACGCGCGAGAGCGGCGGACGGTCGTCGAATCCCTGCTGGCGCTGGTGGGCCACGCCCTCGACAGCACTCCCGAAGAGAGGACTTGAGAGATGCGCAGGATACTTGTCGTCGGAGCCGGGCAGTCCGGTCTCCAGCTCGCCCTCGGACTCCAGGCCAAGGGGTACGAGGTGACCCTCATGTCCAACCGGACCGCGGACGAGATCCGCACCGGGCGGGTCATGTCCACTCAGTGCATGTTCGACACCGCCCTCCAGCACGAGCGCGACCTCGGGATCAACTTCTGGGAGCGGCAGGCCCCGAAGATCGAGGGCCTCGGAGTCTCGGTGGCCGCCCCCGACGGCAGCCGCGCCGTCGACTGGCTCGGCCGGCTCAAGGGCTACGCGCAGTCCGTGGACCAGCGGGTGAAGATGTCCGGTTGGCTGGACACCTTCACGCAGCGCGGCGGGCAGCTCGTCATCCACGGCGCGTCCGTCGCCGACCTCGACTACTTCTCCCGCACCTACGACCTGGTGCTGGTGGCCGCCGGCAAGGGCGAGCTGGTGTCGATGTTCGAGCGGGATGCGGCACGCTCCCCCTACGACACCCCGCAGCGCGCGCTGGCCGTGTCGTACGTACACGGGCTCGGTCCGCGCCCCGAGCACCCGGAGACGGACGCGGTCCGCTGCAACCTCGTCCCGGGCGTCGGCGAGCTGTTCGTCATGCCGACCCTGACGACCTCGGGGCGGGCGGACATCCTCTTCTGGGAGGGCCTGCCCGGCGGTCCGCTGGACGTCTTCAAGGGCGTCAACGACCCGGCCGAGCACCTCGCGCTCACCCTGGGGCTGATGGAGAAGTACACGCCGTGGGAGTACGCCCGGGCGACGAAGGTGGAGCTCACGGACGCGGGCGGCACGCTTGCCGGCCGGTACGCGCCGGTCGTCCGGAACCCGATCGGGCGCCTCCCCGGCGGCGGGCTCGTCCTCGGCGTGGCCGACGTGGTCGTCGCCAACGACCCGATCACCGGGCAGGGCTCGAACTCCGCGGCCAAGTGCGCGGCCTCGTACCTCTCCTCGATCCTCATGCACGGGGACAACCCGTTCGACGAGGCGTGGATGAAGGCGACCTTCGACAAGTTCTGGTTCACCACGGGCAAGCCCGTGACCCAGTGGACGAACGCGATGCTGGGCGTGCCGCCGGAGCACGTGCTCAACCTGATCGGCGCGGCCGGGCAGCTCCAGCCGGTGGCGAATCGATTCGCCAATGGCTTCGACAACCCGGCCGACTTCGACGCGTACTTCTACGACCCCGAGGACGCGGCCGACTACCTCGCCGAGGTCGCCTCGACCGCCGGTGCCCCGGCCGCCGGCGCCCCCGCCGCCGACGCCTCGGCCTCGGGCGCCTCCTCGGAGGAGTAGCCGGCATCGTCCCCCGCCGCCGCGCCGCCCGAGGGCTCGGGCAGCGGCGGCGGGGCGAACTCCGCGAGCGGCTTCCCCTCCGGGTCCGGTCGCACCGCCCCGAGCAGCGGGTTCGCGGCGACCGGCGACACCTTCACCACCGATCCGGGCCGCGGCGCCTGGATGACCTTGCCGTCACCGACGTACAGGCCCACGTGTGTGGCCTTGGGGAAGTAGACCACCAGATCCCCCGGCCGCAGCTGGTCCAGCGGCACCCTCGGCAGCCGCGCCCACTGCTCCTGACTGGTCCGCGGGATCGCCCGGCCCGCGTGCGCCCAGGCCTGCGAGGTGAGTCCGGAGCAGTCGAAGGACCCGGGCCCCTCCGCGCCCCACACGTACGGCTTGCCGATCTGCGCCGCCGCGTACCGGAGGGCCGCGCCCCCGGCGGCCGTCGGCGTGCCCGTGCGCGCGGGCAGGGCCCCGGAGGCCACCAGGTCCCGCTGCGCCGCCGCGGTCGTCTCGTCCTCGCGCGCCCCCAGCCGGGCGAGCTGGTCGGGGGTAAGGGAGGACAGCAGCCGCTCGACCTGCTTCAGCTGCGAGGCGACCGCCTCCTTCTGGGCCTTCTGCCGTTCGGCCAGCGTCTGCCGGGTGTCCAGGGCCTTGCGGGCCTGCATGGCGAGCGTGTCGGCCTCCTTCTCGCCCTTGGCGAGGCGGCTCAGCGCCGCGGCCCGGCGCGCGCCCTCGCGGGCGGCGAGCCGGCGCTGTTCCAGCGCCGCCTGCGGGTTCCCGGCCAGCAGCATCCGGGCGTAGGGGGAAAGGCCCTGGCTGCCTTGGTACTGCTCGCGGGCCAGGCGTCCGGCGAGGGCCCGCTCGGAGTCGAGGGCCGTACGCACCCTGCCGAGCGCGGCGGCCCGCTGCCGCTCCTCCCGCCGGCCCGCCTCCAGCGCGTCCTCCGTGGACTTGTACGCCTCGGAGGCCTCCTCGGCCTTCTGGTACAAGCCCTGTAGGCGGGTGAGCAGCGCCCCCACGTTCTCCCCTTCGGGCAGACCGGGCTCGGCGCCGGCGTCGTGGACCGGTCCGGCGACGAGAAGCGCTACGGCGACACAGGCAGCGCGGAGCCCCCGATATGACATGGGATCACCTCCAAGACCGCCGATGCTGCCACGCCCGGTATGACAAATCCCCCAACGGAGTCGGCCGGTCGCCTGGTGCCACCCGGTTGGGGGCGGGGGGCGGGCGGGGCGGGGGCTTCGGGGGCGGGATCCGCGCGGGCGGGGTCGGGTCGGGGCCCGGGGGGTACGGGTGGTCGGGCGGGTCGGGGAGCGCGGCTGTGGGGGCGGGGAGAGGGGTCTACTCAGGCGGGGTCGAACGGAGCCTGGGAGACGGGAGGCACATGGGCCGGGCGGCGCCGGGGACGTGGGGCGGCGTGGGTGGGCGGGAGCCACCCGGGCGGTGTCGGTGGGGTTCTGGGGGTTTCCCGTCAGTCCCATCGTCTCTCCGCGTCGGGCCGGTCCGTCAAGGGCGCTCCCGTTGGTCGCGTCACTTCGTGAGGGCCTTCGGCCCCCCTTGACTGCCCGTCCCGCCACGGAAATCCGAAAGACTGCCGGGAAGCCCCCAGAGGAACGGGCCGGCCATCGAGACATCCCTCGGGGAGGTCGGCGCCGTGCGCCGGATCCCGGGGCGCCTCAAATCGCTACGCGCTTCTGCCCGATGGCGTTCCCCCGTCTCTTGGGCTGGTCATAAGCCGCCACCAATCGCTACGCGCTCCTGCCAGAGGGCGTCAGCGAGTCTCTTGGGGTGGGCATAGGCCGCCAGCGATCGCGGTGCGCTTATCCACCACGCGTCCGCGAGTCTCATGGGTTGGGCATAGGCCGCCAGCGATCGCAGTGCGCTTATCCATCACGCGTCCGCGAGTCTCATGGGTTGGGCGTAGGCCGCCAGTGGTGGCCGCGCGCTTCTCGATCACGCGTCTGCGGTTCGTCTGGGGCTGGGCGCAAGCCGCAGAAAGCTTTCCGCGCCCCTCTTGGACGACGTCCGGCCCCTGGGTGGGGTGGAAAAGCGTCAGATAACGGCTGGAGCGATGCCAATCCACGTCTGGGTGGGTGCCCGCATCCGAGAGGCTTCAATTCGCCCCAAATACCCCTGTCTGTGCCGACGGGTGGGATCTCGTCGTGGTCTTGATGGGGGTTGAGTTCGGCTGAGCCGAGGAATGGCTTTCCTGGCCCTCGATTTCGCCCCTCCCGGCCCCGAACGAGGGGCGGACGCGGTCGTCGAGGAGCGCGTAGCGATTGGTGGCGGCTTATGCCCGACCCCAGATGCTCGCGGACGCGTGATGGAGAAGCGCGTAGCGATCTGGGGCGGCCTATGTCCAGCCACAGGGGTCCGCTGACGCCGTCCGGCAGGAGCGCGTAGCGATCTGGGGCGTACCCGGCTCCCGCTGCGCGGCGCCGACCTCCCCGAGGGATGTCTCGATGGCCGGCCCGTTCCTCTGGGGGCTTCCCGGCAGTCTTTCGGATTTCCGTGGCGGGACGGGCAGTCAAGGGGGGCCGAAGGCCCTCACGAAGTGACGCGACCGAAGGGAGCGCCCTTGACGGACCGGCCCGACGCGGAGAGACGATGGGACTGACGGGAAACCCCCAGAACCCCACCGACACCGCCCGAGTGGGTTCCGCCCGCTCGTACCCCCTCGCGTTTTCCGATCCTGCTGGGGTGGGGTCCCGCCCCTGATGTCACCCCTCCCGTTTCCGACCCTGCGGGGGTTGGGTCCTGCCCGCTGGTGCCACCCTCCCGTTTCCGCCCCCGCCCGGGCGGCTCCGCCCCCCCGGCGGTTCCCGCCCCCCGGGCGGCTCCGCCCCCCGGCGCTCCCCGCGCCCGTCCGATCCCGTCCCGGTGCCTGCCCCTCACCGAAGCCGCCGCCCCGCCCCGCCCCCCGACCCTCAGCCGTTCAGCAGGCGGGCCTTCGCCGTCGTGAACTCCTGGGGGGTCAGCAGGCCCTCGCGGGCCAGGTCGGCCAGTTGGCGTAGCTCCGCCGCCAGGCCCGCGGGGGGCGTCCGGCCGGGCTCGTGGGGGATGTCCGTGTCCCAGTGCAGGGCGTCGATCGGCTCCGGCTCGTCCATCTCCTCCGGCTCGTCGGTCGGCTCGAACCCGAACTCCGGCTCCGGCGGCTCGTCCAGCGGATCCCGTTCCGGCGGCTGGGCCGGCTGGACCGGCTGGGCGAACCGGGGCGGCAGGGGGCCGCGGGCGGGCTCGTCCGGGCGTACCGCGCCCGACGTGTCCTGGGCCGCCCCCGACGCGCGCGCCAGCAGGCCGCGGAGCAGCGGGGCTCCCGCCGGGCGGTTCGCGGCGTGGACCGTCACTCCCCTCGGGCGGATGAACATCAGGCCGCCCCTGCCCGGGGGTCCGCCGGGACCCGGTCCGGCGGGATGCGGACCGAGCCCACGATCCGGCCGCCCGCCGCCCGTACGGCGACCGCCGCGTCCTCGGCCCATACGTGCTCGACCACCAGGAGCAGCGCGCAGCTGCCGCGCTCCAGCAGGTCCGCCGCCTCGTGTACGTCCTCCGGTCCGATCAGCCGGGCCACGTCCCGCCCCGTCAGCAAGCCGTGCAGCTCCACGAACTCGTCGAACTCCGCGGCGAGGACCTCGCCCGAGGCGGTCTTCGTGGCGACGAGGCCGTCGATCAGCCGGACCACCCCCGTCTTGCGCAGCCCCATCACGGCCTCGACGGCCGGCACCCGCAGCTGCTCCTCCGGGAAGGCGAGGACGATGAACTCCACAGGCCCCATGCGCCTCGGCTCCTCACTTTCGATACTTTCGACCGTTTGTGACGACTCTTCGGCACACTATGACATAAGCGGACATACCATCCGTCTGCTTGCTACGTTTCGGGGTATGACCGCTCTGACGGCGAAGGTGGCGGAGCCGACCCCGCCCCCGCCACCCGCAGCCGGCGCGCCCAGACGCCGGGGAGTCGAGCTGGCGCTCCTCACGGGTGCCGTCCTGATCTCCGTGCTCGGTCACCTCCTCGTCGGCCTCGCCACCACCGGCCGCATCCCCGACCCCGCCGACCGCTACGCCGCCGGCCTCGCCGCGGCCGCGCTGCTCGCCCACCTCGCCGTACGGCTCGCGGCGCCGTACGCGGACCCCCTCGTGCTCCCCATCGCGGTCCTGCTCAACGGCCTCGGCCTGGTGTTCATCCAGCGCCTCGACGCGACCACCCCGGGACACCCCACCGCGGACGACCAGCTCCTGTGGTCCGCCCTCGGCCTGGTGCTGTTCATCCTCGTCGTCGCGCTGCTCCGCGACCACCGGGTCCTCCAGCGCTACGCGTACCTGTCCGTCGCCACCGCCCTGGTGCTGATGCTGGTGCCCGTCTTCTTCCCGGCGGTCAACGGCGCCCACATCTGGATCCGCTTCGCCGGGCTGTCCTTCCAGCCAGGGGAGTTCGCCAAGATCCTGCTCGCGGTGTTCTTCGCCTCCTACCTCGCCGCGAACCGCACGGCCCTCGCCCTGACCGGCCGCCGGCTCTTCTGGAAGCTGCGCCTCCTGCCCGGCCGGGTGCTGGGCCCGATCCTCGCGATCTGGCTGCTGAGCGTCGGCCTGCTCGTCCTGGAACGGGACCTCGGCACCTCGCTGCTCTTCTTCGGCCTCTTCGTGATCATGCTGTTCACCGCCACCGGGCGGATCGGCTGGATCGCGATCGGCCTGCTCCTCGCGGCCCTCGGCGCGTACGCGGTCGGGACCCTGGAGCCGCATGTGAACAGCCGCGTGGACGACTGGCTGAATCCTTTCGCCTCCATCGAGCGCGGCGAGGGCCCCGGCCAGCTCGCCCAGTCCCTCTTCTCCTTCGGCGCCGGCGGCCTCCTCGGGGCCGGCCTCGGCCACGGCCGGTCCTTCCTCATCGGGTTCGCCGCCAAGTCGGACTTCATCCTCGCCACCGCCGGCGAGGAGCTCGGCCTCGTCGGCCTCACCGCGATCCTGCTCCTCTACGGGCTCCTCGTCGCCCGCGGCTTCCGCGCCGGCCTCGCCCTGCGCGACCCCTTCGGCCGGCTGCTCGCCACCGGCCTCGCCTCGATCATCGCGCTGCAGGTGTTCGTCATCACGGGCGGTGTCACCGGCCTGATCCCGCTCACCGGCATGGCCATGCCCTTCCTCGCGCAGGGCGGCTCCTCCGTCGTCACCAACTGGATCATCGTCGCCCTGCTGGTCCGGCTCAGCGACAGCGCCCGCAGGCCCCGGCCCGCGCAGGAGGCGGACGAGTGATCCGCTACATCCGCTGGTGCGCGTACTTCTGCGCGCTGCTGCTCCTGGCCCTGCTGGCCAACCTCGTCCGCGTGCAGGTCTGGGAGTCCGCCGCCTACGGCGCGAACCCGGCCAACAAGCGCACCGCCATCGAGCGCTACGCCGAGCCGCGCGGGGACATCCTCGTCGACGGACGGCCCGTCACCGGCTCCCGCGACAGCGGCCAACTGCTGCGCTATGAGCGGTCCTACACCAACGGCCCGCTCTACGCCCCCGTCACCGGCTTCTCCTCCCAGACGTACGGGACCAGCTTCGTCGAGCGCGCCGAGGACGCCGTCCTGTCGGGCACGGACCCGGGGCTGTCGGCGTTCCCGCTCTGGTACGAGCTGGCGCGCGGCCGCCCGGCCGGCGGGAACGCCGCGACCACCGTCCGCGCCGCCGTGCAGCAGGCCGCGTACACCGGACTCGGCGGCAAACGCGGCGCGGTGGCCGCCCTCGAACCGGCCACCGGGAGGATCCTCGCGCTGGTCAGCAGCCCTTCCTACGACCCTGCCGTGCTGTCCGGTACGGGTACGAAGGTGAAGGCGGCCTGGTCGGCGCTGAACGCCGACCCCGCCAGGCCGATGCTGAACCGGGCGCTGCGCGAGACGTACCCGCCCGGCTCCACCTTCAAGATCGTGACGGCGGCGGCGGCCCTCGACGCGGGCGTGGTCACCGACGTGGACGCGCCCACCCGGACCCCGGACCCCTACCCGCTGCCCGGGACCAGGACCCTGTTGCCGAACGCGGCGAAGGGCTGCGAGGACGCCTCCATGGCCGAGGCCGTGCAGTGGTCGTGCAACACGGTGATGGCGAAGATCGGCGTACAGGTCGGGCTGCGCGGGATGGTGGACGCGGCGCGCCGCTTCGGCTTCAACTCGGCGGGGCTGCGGGTTCCCTCGTGGGTGTCCCGGTCGAACTTCGACACCGACATGAGCCTGGACCAGCTGGCCCTCTCCTCGATCGGGCAGTTCAACACCACGGCGACACCGCTGCAGATGGCGATGGTGGCCGCGGCCGTCGCGAACGGCGGTGAGCTCGCCTCCCCGTACCTGGTGGAACGGACCACCCAGGACGACGGTTCCCCGATCCGGCGCGGCGACCGGCGCAGCCTCGGGCGGGCGATGAGCCCGGCCACCGCGCTGCGGATGCAGGAGCTGATGGTGAAGGTGGTGGAGGACGGCACCGGAAGGAACGCGGCGATCCCCGGCGCGGTGGTCGGCGGCAAGACCGGTACCGCCCAGCACGGCGTCGGCAACGCGGGGACCCCGTACGCGTGGTTCATCTCCTGGGCCCGCGCCGAGGGCGCGGGCCTGCCGGCGGTGGCCGTAGCGGTGGTCGTGGAGGACGCCGCCGCGGACCGGGGCGGCATCAGCGGCAACGGCGCCGCCGCGCCGATCGCCCGGGCGGTGATGCAGGCCGCGCTGCGTGCGAAGCCCTCCGAGTAGGCCGCGCGGTGGACCGTCGGCAGACCGCCCGGTGGACCGTCGGCAGACCGCCCGGTGGACATTCCGCCGGGCGGCCCGGACCGGGCCGGGGGTCAGTACGAGCAGCCGCTGGTGGGCAGTGAGCCCGGCGACGGCGGGGTCACGCCGTCGTAGAGGGCGCGGAGCATGGCCGGCGTGACGGCGGCGTACGGCTGCCCGTACGGGTGGCCGGGTCAGCGCTCCGCCGGGTCCGGACCGCCGCCGTCGGCGATGGCGGCCTCGACCTCCGCCACGCGCGCCGACTCCTCGGCCGCGAAGCGCTCGCGGTCGAGGGCGTCGGCGATCTCCTCGTCCTGGCTCATCAGCAGGTCCAGGTTGGAGTCGCCCATGTGGAAGACGCCCAGGTCCACGTACGCCCGCTGCAGCCGTTCGCCCCACAGGCCGATGTCCTTCACGCAGGGCACGATCCGGCTGAACAGCAGTTTGCGGAACAGGTGCAGGAACTCCGACTGCTCGCTGAGCCGCTGCGCCTCCTTCGGCGGGATGCCGAAGTTCTCCAGAACCTCCACCCCGAGCAGCCGGTCCCGCATCAGGTGACAGCCCTCGATCACGAACTCCTCGCGCTCGCGCAGCTCGGCGTCGGTCAGCTGCCGGTAGTGGTCGCGCAGCGCCATCCGGCCGAAGGCCACGTGCCGGGCCTCGTCCTGCATCACGTACGCCAGGAGCTGCTTGGGCAGCGGCTTGGCGGTCGTGTCCCGGATGAGGCCGAAGGACGCCAGCGCCAGCCCTTCGATGAGCACCTGCATGCCCAGGTACGGCATGTCCCAGCGCGAGTCGCGCAGGGTGTCGCCGAGCAGGCCCTGGAGGCTGTCGTTGACCGGGTAGAGCATCCCGACCTTCTCGTGCAGGAAGCGCCCGAAGATCTCGGCGTGCCGGGCCTCGTCCATGGTCTGCGTGGCTGAGTAGAACTTCGCGTCGAGGTCCGGAACGGTCTCCACGATGCGTGCCGCGCACACCATCGCACCCTGCTCGCCGTGGAGGAACTGGCTGAAGTTCCAGGCGGTGTAGTGCCGGCGCAGGTCACCCCGGTCCTTCTCGGTGAGTTTGGACCAGTGCCGGGTCCCGTACAGCGGCAGGGCCTCGTCAGGGGTTCCCAACGGATCGTACGGATCCACCTCGACGTCCCAGTCGATGCGTCTGGCGCCGTCCCACTGCTTGTCCTTGCCCTTCTGGTAGAGGGCGAGGAGGCGTTCGCGGCCGTCGTCGTACTCCCAGCTGAAGCGGGCCGAGCCGGAGGCGGGGATCTGCCATACGGCCTCTCCCGGGTCCTCGGTGTAGAGCTCGTGCGTCGACACTGACGCCCCCTCGTCTCGCGTACTGCGGTGCAGGACCGGACAGTTGGCAGGGTCACACGTTGGTAGACGCGGGGTCAACAAGTCGTGCGCGGGGGATTGACGACCTTGCTGACAGGCAGTCTCATAAGCAGTGACCGCCGGTAACTCGACGACGAGGTGTCCGAAGCCATGACGACCGTGACCGAACGAGCCGCGCTCAGGGACGCCCTCGGCCTCCTCAAGGACCGGGAGCAGATAGCCGAGCGCCTGCTGGAATCCTCGGCCAAGCACTCCTTCGACCCCGACCGGGAACTCGACTGGGACGCACCCATGGTCGAGGGGAAGTACTACTGGCCGCCCGAACTGCTCTCCCTCTACGACACCCCCCTCTGGAAGAAGATGGGCGAGGAGCAGCGCATCGACCTCTCCCGCCACGAGGCGGCGGCGCTCGGCTCGCTCGGCATCTGGTTCGAGATCATCCTCATGCAGCTGATGGTCCGCCACATCTACGACAAGTCGCTGACCAGCAAGCACGTGCGCTACGCCCTCACCGAGATCGCCGACGAGTGCCGCCACTCGATGATGTTCGCCCGCATGATCCAGAAGAGCGGCAGCCCCGCCTACCCCGTCTCCCGCCTCAACCACAACCTCGCGCGGATCCTCAAGACCGTCTCCACCACCCCCGGATCCTTCGCCTGCACCCTGCTCGGCGAGGAGATCCTCGACTGGATGCAGCGACTGACCTTCCCGGACGAGCGCATCCAGCCGCTGGTCCGCGGCGTCACCCGGATCCACGTCATCGAGGAGGCCCGGCACGTCCGCTACGCGCGCGAGGAACTGCGCCGCCAGATGGTGACGGCCCCCCGCTGGGAGCAGGAGCTCACCCGGATCAGCTGCGGCGAGGCCGCCCGCGTCTTCTCCCTCGCCTTCGTCAACCCGGCCGTCTACGACAACGTCGGCCTGGACCGGCGCGAAGCGGTCGCCCAGGTCCGCGCCAGCGGCCACCGGCGCGAGGTCATGCAGACCGGCGCCAAGCGGCTCACCGACTTCCTCGACGACATCGGCGTCCTGCGCGGCGTCGGCCGCAGGCTGTGGCGGAGCTCGGGGCTGCTGGCGTAACGGCTGCCGGCGGAAACGGCCGGTGGGGGAGTACGGATCGGGCGGGGACTTCCCGGACGCCGGCCGCGTCCGGCCGCCCGCGGGCTACCCTGCGGTCATGACCGTACGCGCGTACCGCAGGTTGAGCGTCGAGGAGCGGCGGGCCCAACTCCTCGACGCGGCCCTCTCGCTGTTCGCGCACCGGGCTCCGGAGGAGGTCTCGCTGGACGATGTCGCGGAGGCCGCCGGAGTCTCGCGCCCGCTCGTCTACCGCTACTTCCCCGGCGGCAAGCAGCAGCTCTACGAGGCGGCCCTGCGCTCGGCGGCCGACCTCCTCGAACTCTGCTTCGCCGAACCGCAGGAGGGCCCCCTGACCCGGCGCCTGTCCCGGGCCCTGGACCGCTACCTCGCGTTCGTCGACGAGCACGACACCGGCTTCGCGGCCCTCCTCCAGGGCGGCAGCGTCGTGGAGACCTCCCGCACGACGGCGACGGTCGACGGCATCCGCCGGGCCGCGGCCGACCAGATCCTCCTCCACCTGGGGGTCCCGGCCCCCGGACCCCGGCTGCGCATGATGGTCCGCACCTGGATCACGGCGGTCGAGGCCGCCTCCCTCATCTGGATCGACGAGGGCAAGCAGCCCGAGGTGGACACCCTCCGGGACTGGCTGCTCGACCAGTTCATCGCCCTGCTGACGGCCACCGCCGCGACCGACCCGGAGACCGCGGAGGCCGCCCGGGCAGCCCTGGCCCTGGAATCGGCGGACGGCCCGGTCGGAGCCCTGGCCCGGCGCGTGATGCCCGTGGTCTCCGAGGCCGCCCACCTGCTGTGACACTGGTGGGGTGAGAAGCCAACCGACCCCCTTCGAGGGCGGCCCGATGGACGGCCGGGTCCTCCCGATCCTGCTCGGCCCGACCGGACACCCGCCGAAGTGGTACGAGATCCCCGTCCCGACGCCGGACGGCCCGCCGACGGTACTGCTGTACGAACGCGTCCCGTCGGGCTACTCGAAGCGGCTCGGCCTGCAGAAGGGCTGGAAGTACGCCTTCCGCCCCTCGGGCACCAAGCCCCGCCCGCGCTGGCCCTGGACCAAGGCCCCCCGCCCCCAGGACTGACCCGGGGCGGCGGCCGGGGCCGCGCGCCCGTACGGCGCCCGTACGTCCGTGCCTGTACGGCCGCGGGCCCGGACCGGCCGCGGGGCCGGACCGGGCGCGGGGCCGGACCGGGCGCGGGGCCGGGCCGTGGCCTACGTACCCGGGAGGGAGAGGACCGCCAGGCCGCCGCCGCCCTCCGCGGTGCGGAAGCGCAGCGTCGCGCCGATCGCCTCCGCCTGGCCCACGGCGATGGTCAGGCCCAGCCCGTGGCCCTTGCCGCCGCTGCGGAAGCGCTGCGGGCCGTGCGCCAGCAGGTAGTCGGGGAAGCCGTCCCCGTGGTCCCGTACGGTCACCACCGGCCCGTCGACCGTCAGCACCACCGGCACCCGGCCGTGCTGGTGGGCGTTGGCCACCAGGTTCCCCAGGACCCGCTCCAGCCTGCGCCGGTCCGTCTCCACGTGGGCGTCCCGCAGGACGGCCACCTCCGTGGCCGTCGCCGACGCCCGCACCACGCGCCGGGCCAGCCGCCCCAGCTGGTGCAGGTCCGTCTCCACCGCCTCGCTGCCGGAGTCCAGGCGGGAGATCTCCAGCAGGTCCTCCGTCAGCTGCCTCATGGTCCGTACGCGTTCGCGCACCAGCTCCGTGGGCCGGCCCTCCGGCAGCAGCTCCGACGCCGCCTGCAGCCCGGTCAGCGGTGTGCGCAGCTCATGGGCCACGTCCGCCGTGAACCGCCGCTCGCTCTCCAGCTTCGACTGCAGGCTGCCCGCCATCGTGTCCAGCGCCGCGGCCACGGTCGCCACCTCGTCCTGGCGCCGCGACGGGTCCTTCGTCCGGGGGTCGTCCACCCGGGCGTCGAGATCGCCCTGGGTGATCCGCCGCGCCACGGTCGCCGTCTGGTGCAGCCGCCGGGTCACGCGGGTCACCGCGAAGGCGCCCACGAGCAGCGTCCCGCCGATGGCCAGCACCGACGACCCGATGATCGCGTTGTCCAGCCCGCTGATGGTGCGGGCGCTCTGCCCGTAGTCGACGGCGGTCGCCAGCGCCCGGCCGTCCGCCGGGGCCGCCGCCCACATCGTCGGGCGGCCGCGGTGCTCCGCCACGACCGTCCCACGGTGGCCGCCGACGGCGAGCGCCCGCAGCTCCGGCGGCAGCCCCACGGGGTCCAGGCCGGAACCGGGCGGCAGGCTCTCGCCCGCCTCGTAGGCGCTCGCGACGTCGTTCAGCTTGCCCAGCGCCTTCTCGCGCGCGGTGGCCACCGTCTGGCGGGTCACCTCCACGTGCACGAGTGCGCCGAGTACGGCCGCCAGCGAGCAGCACATCACCACGATGAAGCACGCCGACTTCCAGGTCAGCGTGGCCGTCCAGGAGGGCAGCCGGAGCCGCGGTCGGAGCCTCGGCCCGGGCTGCGGCCGGGGCGGCAGCCGCCGGCCGGCCCGGCGCCCGGGGTCCTCGCTCACGGCCGGTCCGGGGCGGGACCGAGACCTGCGCCGGATCCGGGACCGAGGCCGGGGCCGGATCCGGAGCCCGGACGGCCCCCGGGCCCCGGGCCGGAGCCGGGACCCGGGCCAGGGCCGCGGTCCTCCGTACCCTGCGGATTCGCGGGCACCCGTACGATCTGCTCGCGCGTCGGCAGCATGGTGCGCTGCTTCTCCTCCCAGGACCATGCGGTGATCAGCTCGTAGCCGCGGTTCCCGCTGGGCACCCGCAGGACCACGTCCCGCCCGGCCAGTTCCACCGAGACGACGGTCTGCGTGGTCGCCATGATCCGGTTGAGCCGCCCGTCGCGGTCCGCCGTGTAGACCCGTACGGACATCTTCCGGTCCGGGAACTCGATGCCCAGGATCAGCTCGTCCGTCCCGTCGCCCGTCAGGTCCCGGTAGTACGGCGCCAGCACCGGGCAGGCCGCGGGCGAGGTCTCCGCGGCCCCCTTCTCGCAGGCGTTGATCGCGGCCGCGGTCTCGGCCGGTATCCCGTCGGCCCCCGCCTTCGACTTCGGGTGGACCCGCAGCTCCGCCTGGACGAGGGCCACCGGATCGACCGCGTGCACGTCCCCGCCGCGAACGGGCGGGATCCCCTTCACGTACTCGGGCGGAGCCCCGGCCGGATCGGCCGGCGGTACGGTCGCCCCCTGGCGGTCGGGCCACAGGTGCACGGGCCCGCTCGCGGTCGCGGTCGCCCCGGCGCCGACCAGCCCGCCGGTGTCGCCGCACCCCGCCAGCAGCGGAAACAGGGCGAGTACCAACAGCGGGGCGACGGCCGGAGCGGGGGAGCGCCGGTGCGCGGAGCCGCCGAAACCGAACCTCTTCACGGCCCCCCTGTCCACAGCCCCGTGCCTTTCCGCCCGCGTCGCACCGTCGTTCGATCATGCCCACCATATGCGGAGGTGCGCCCGTTTTGCCCTTGCGGGTGCCGAGGCCGAAGCCGGTACCGGTGTACGGAGTCCCGTACCGGTCTCTCCAGCGCGCCGGTGGCTCTACGAGCCGGCCGGCCGGTCAGCCGTCCGTGCGTCCCCGGCGCAGCATGGCGAAGCCGAGCCCGGCCGCACCCACCGCCGCGATACCGGCGCCCGCGGCGAGCAGCAGTACGCCCTCGCCCGGTCCGTCGGCCAGCGTACTCAGCCGCCGCCCCTCGGCGGACGCGGCCTCCAGGGCCCGGGTGTCGCCGGAGGCGGCCCGCTGCTCGGCCGAGACGGGGACGACCTGCCCGCTGCGCGCGCTGTCCCGCGTACCCGTCTTGTACCCGCCGCCCGCGACGGCGTGGTCACCGCCCCGCGCGGCAGGGTCGCCCACCCATGAGGTCAGCCGGCCCGTCGAGTCCAGGGCCGCGTGCAGTTCGCCGGTGGAGCCGAAGTCGGTGACCCCGTCGCGGCTGGTCAGGGTGGTGGCCCTGGCTCCGTCGGCGGCCAGGATGTCGGCCTGGTAGGCGCCCGCGGCCGTCCGGTACACCTTCGCCGTGGACACGCCGTCGGCCAGCGAGAGACTCTTGACCAGGATCCGCTGCGGGGCCGCCGAGTGCGCGGACGAGGCCGCCGGCACCCCTTCGGCCAGAGCGGCGGCGGTGGGCAGCGCCAGCAGGCTGCCGGCACAGGCGGTCACGGCGGCTGCGCGAACGAGAGTGTGGCGGCGGCGGACGGTGCTCACGGAAAGCCCTTCGGTACTGGTCACGGCCTGGCATCTCCAGGTGCGACCAACCTAGGGGGCGGCCGTTGCGGCGACACCCCGTTCGTGTAACAGCGAAGTCGCAACGTCCCGTCGGACTCGTTACACCACCGGGGGATTGCCGTGCCGCGCCCCGGCTGCTCCCATGGACGGCGGGGGTGAGGGTGCATGCGCGGACTCAAGGTACTGCCCAGCGGTCGGCCCGGCCACGGCAGACTGTACGTCAACCTGCCCGACGGTCAGGCGGTCGCCTGGTACGACCGCCGGGCCAACCGCATCAGCGTGCTCGCGGACGATCACCGCGAGGCCGTCCTGGCGGTGCTGCGCCCCTACCTGAGCGGCACCGTGTCCATCGGGCCGCCGCCGGTACCCACCGCGGCCGACCTGCGCCGTCTCGCCCTGCCGCCCGACGCGGACCTGGCACCGAACCGCCCCGGCGAGACCCTGCTGGCGGAGCTGGAACACGGCGCCGCCGCGGGCACCCGCGCCCGGCACCGGCTGCGTCAGGACCTGACCGCGCAACAGCGGATGGGCGAAGCCTTCGACGCGCTGGAACCGGACGGCTGGCGGACCCTGCACCGCGTCCCGCTCCCGGGCTTCGGCCACATCGACCACCTGGTCATCGGCCCGGCCGGGATCTTCTGCGTGCGTACGGTCCCGGGGCGTCGTCAACGCGCGATGGTGGGCGACCTGTTGCTCACCGTCGGCCGCGCGGAACCCCGCCCGGACCCCCGCTGGATCCGCGGCGCGGCGGCCCGCGCGACGGCGCTCCTGGCCGCGCACGTGACTCCCGCCCTCGCATTGGTCGACGCCTCCCGCCTGGAGACCGCCCCGACCGTCCGCGACATCCGCATCCTCCAGCCGCCGTCCGCGACGCCGGACCTCGTGGCGTCCCCGACTGTCCTCGAACCCCCGGATGCCGACGCCCTGTTCGCCCAGGCCCGAGACGTCAGGACCTGGATGCCGGGGCTCCCGCCCCCGCGTGCGCCCGAGGCGCGGGGCCCGGGGTGGGGCGGCGGGCGTAACTCCGGGCGGAACTCCGGGAAGCGGTGACCGGGCGGGGCGGGGCGGGGCGGGGCGGGCAGGCGGTGCCGCAGGCCGGTCCGCAGGCCGACTCCCGCACCCCGAGCCCGGTACCCCGAGTCCCGCACCCCGACTCCCGTTCCTCAGGCGGAGGTCCGCTTCCGCGTCGCCGCCGCCTTCTTCGCGCCTGCGGCGGCCTTCTTCGCGCTCGCCGCCGAAGTCGACTTCGTGGCCCCCGACTTGCCCCCTGCCGATCTGGCCGTCGATCCGGCCGTCGATTTGGCCGTGGACTTGGCTGTGGATTTGGCCGTCGTTTTCACGGCCGTCTTCTTCGACGCCGCCGACGTGCTCTTCGCCGCAGCCGGCGCCGCGGTCTTCTTCGCCGAAGCGGCCGTCGACTTCTTCCCGCCCACCGCCTTCGGCGCGGCCTGGGTCCTGCGGCCCGGCCCACCCCGCCGCCGCATCGGCGTGACCTCGGCCTCCGTCCCGGTCGTCCCCGTCTCCTCGGTGCCCGCCTGCCCGGCGCCGCCTTCGCCGGCTCCACCCGCCTCGCCCCGAGAGGCCTTCGCCGCCCGCACGCTCTTCTCCAGCGCCGCCATCAGGTCGATCACCTGCCCGCCGGCCGGCTTCCCCGGAGCCTCCACCGGCTCGAACGCCCCACCCGCCTTCGCCGCGATCATCGCCTCCACCGCGTCCCGGTAGTCGTCGTGCAGTGAAGCCATCTCCACCTCGCCGAGCGTCGCCATCAGCGCGTCCGCCAGGTCGAGTTCGGCGTCCCGTACCGTCACCTCCACGTCCGGAGCAACACCCTCCGGCACCCGGATCTCGTCCGGCCACAGCAACCCGTGCATCGCGATCACATCGTCGACGACCCGCAGCATGCCCAGCCGCTCCCGCCCCCGCAGCGCGTACTTGGCGATCGCGACCTTCCGGCTCCGCTTCAGCGCCTCCCGCAGCAGCGTGTACGGCTTCGCCGCGGTCGCCCCGTTCGCAGCCAGGTAGTACGCCGCGTCCATCTGCAGCGGATCGATCTCCTCGGCGGGCACGAACGACATGATCTCGATCGTCTTCGCGGTGGCCAGCGGCAGCTGCGCCAGGTCCTCGTCCGTGATCGGGATGACGGACCCGTCCGCCTCCTCGTACCCCTTGCCGATCTCGGCGCCCGACACCTCCTCGCCGTCCAGCTCGCACACCTTGCGGTAGCGGATCCGCCCGCCGTCGGCGAGGTGGATCTGGCGGAAGGAGATCGAGTGGCTCTCGGTCGCGTTCACGAGCTTGATCGGAATGCTGACGAGGCCGAAGGAGATCGCTCCGTTCCAGATGGATCGCACGGTTCCTCCTGTTTCGTGGCAATCTCATCGTATGACGCCGATCACAATGGTGGAGGGCCGTCGCATCTCGCTCAGCAACCTCGACAAGGTCCTCTATCCGGAGACCGGCTTCACCAAGGGCGAGGTACTCCACTACTACGCCACCGTCGCGGGGCCCCTGCTCGCCCAGATCCACGACCGGGCCGTGTCCTTCCTGCGCTACCCCGACGGACCGGACGGCCAGCTGTTCTTCACCAAGAACCCGCCGCCCGGCGCACCCGACTGGGTGAGGACCACCCCCGTACCCCGCTCCGAGGACCCCTCCGCCGAACAGGTGGTCGTCGCCGACATGGCCACCCTCATGTGGTCCGCCAACCTCGTCGTCGAGTTCCACATCCACCAGTGGCCGGCCGGCAGCCCCGCCGTCGCCGACCGCATGGTCCTCGACCTCGACCCCGGCGCCCCCGCGACCGTCGCCGAGTGCAGCGCCGTCGCCCTGTGGCTGCGCGAGCGCCTCGCCGCCGACGGCCTCGACGCCTACGCCAAGACCTCCGGCTCCAAGGGCCTGCACCTGTCCGTGCCCCTGGAGCCGACCCCGTCCTCGCAGGTGTCCGCGTACGCGAAGCAGCTCGCCCAGGAGGCCGAGCGCGAGCTCCCCGACCTCGTGGTGCACCGCATGGCCAAGGCCCTGCGCCCCGGCAAGGTCTTCGTCGACCACAGCCAGAACGCCGCCGCCAAGACCACCGCCGCCGCCTACACCCTCCGCGCCCGGGCCCGCCCCACCGTCTCCGCCCCGGTCTCCTGGGCCGAGGTCGAGGCCTGCCGCACCCCCGCCGACCTGGTCTTCCTCGCCGACGACATCGGGCCGCGGCTCGACCGCGACGGAGACCTCTTCGCCCCGCTCGCCGACCCCGCACGGCGCCGCCCCCTCCCGAGATCCCGCCGATGATCCGCGTCGCGCTGGCCGCCTCCGTGCGCACGCTGCCGCGCGCTGCGGGACTGGCGTACGAGCCGAAGTTCGACGGGCACCGGCTCGTCGTCGTGCGCTCGGCGGGCGACGTGGCGCTCCAGGCCCGCTCCGGCCGCATCGTGACCAGCGCGTTCCCCGATCTGGCGGCGGCCGCGCTGCGGTTGCCCGCCGGGACGGTCCTCGACGGCGAGGTGGTGGTCTGGCACGAGGGCCGGACGGACTTCGCGCTCGTGCAGCGGCGCGCGGCGGCCACCGCGGCCCGGGCGGCCGTGCTCGCGCAGAGCCTGCCGGCCTCGTACGCCGCCTTCGACGTACTGGAACTGGCCGGGCTGGACGTGCGCGGCCGCGCGTACGAGCGACGCCGCGCCCTCCTCGTCGACCTGCTCCTGCCGCTCGGACCGCCCCTCCAGCCGGTCCCGATGACGACCGACCCGGAACTGGCCGCCACCTGGTACGAGACCCTCCCCGCCAGCGGCATCGAGGGCATCGTCGTCAAGCGGCTGGACCAGGCCTACCCGGCCGGGCGGCGCGGCTGGCAGAAGCTCCGGCACACCGACGTACGGGACGCGGCGGTGATCGGGTACACCGGGACCCCGCGCCGTCCGCTGGCCCTGGTGCTCGTCCTGCCCGTCGGGGACGAGACCCCGCTGGTGTCGAGTCCGCTGACGGCGGCGCTCCGGCGGGAGGTGGCGGACGTGGCCGCCGTGCGGGGCGGCGCAGTCGAGCCGGGGGCCACTGCGACGGCGACCGCCATCGGGCTCGGCGAGGTCCCGTACCGCCTCCTTGACCCGCCGCTCACGGCGGAGGTCCGGACCACCTCGACCCGGCACCCGCCGCCGGAGGTGCTGCGGTTGCGGACGGACCTCTGACCCGCGCGAGGGGCTGCGCGGGCCAGAGGTCCGGGTCGTCGTACGGTCGTCCCGTCGTCCTCGGGACGGCCGTGTCAGGAGTGCGCGCCGCGCCCGGCGTCCGGGGGAGCCCCGGGCTGCGGGTGCGGACCGGGCCCTTCGGGCAGCTCGTATCCGGACTCGCGCTCCTTGCGCACCTCATCCGGATGGCTGGAGGTGGTGGAGCCGAAGTTGCCGTAGCCCTGCATCTCGTGCGGCCGCAGGCCGCCCTCCGGGATCTCCACCTGGTCCCGCTCCTCGCGGACCTCGTAGACCGCTCCGCCGTTCGGCAGGTGGGGCTGATCCTCGGCGGCGGGGGGCGGCGGTTCCTTCGCCCGTACCATCTGGCCCAGCTTGAAGCCGCCGAGCAGCAGGGCGACGACGGCCAGTCCTACGATCGGGAACCACGCGACATCCGTGAGGATCGAGTCCACGCTCAGGATCATGTCCATACGGAGCATTTTCCCTCACATTGTCCCTGTATGCGCATTTCGGGACGTCGTGCGCGCACCGCACAGGACCAGGTAAGAGAGGAGCCCGGGGGCCTCAGCGCGTCCGGGCGGCGGGCTCAGCCGTTGACGGGGCCGGCGGTGTCCCGCAGTGCCCCCGCCTTGCGCGACCCCAGCACCGCCAGGATCTCCGCGCAGATCGCCAGCGCGGTCTCCGGCGGCGTACGGGCGCCGAGGTCGAGCCCGATCGGCCCGTGCACCCGCGCCAGCTCCGCCTCCGTGACCCCGGCCGCGAGCAGGCCCTCCCGGCGCCGCGCCGTCGTACGCCTCGACCCGAGCGCCCCGACGTACGGAACCCCGGCCGCCAGCGCCGCCCGCAGCATCGGCACGTCGAACTGCTCGTCGTGGCTCAGTACGACCACACACGCGGAGTCCCGGCGCGCCTCGATCGCCGCCACGGCCGGCTCGGCCGCCTCGACCCGTACGGCCTCCCAGCCCAGCAGCACCGCCTGCCGCTCGATGACGGCGGCGAGCTCACCGCCGCCCCCGATGACCACGTACGGGGCCGACGGGTGCGCCTCGACCAGCACCAGGCCGCTCTCCCCGTACAGGGCGTCCCGCCCGGCCCGCCGGGTGGCCAGCAGCTCACCGGCCCGCCGCCCGGCATCGTCGCCCGGCAGCGCGGTGGCCCGTACGACCTCACTGGACGCCTGGTCGGCGGCCTCGTTCAGCCGGGTCACCAGCGCCACCCCGACGCCCTCGCCGAGCAGTTCCCACCACTCGGCGGGAACCGCCGCGAGCGGCTGGAGCAGTACCTCGGCCTGCCCGCCGCAGGTCAGCTTCGCCGCCACGGCCTGGTCCCCGGCCACGGACACCTCGCACACCCGCGCGGTCGCCCCGGGCCCCATGGCCGCGGCCTCTGCGACGAGCTCGGCGTCGAAGACCCCGCGGTACAGGCTCCCGACGCACTCCCCCCGCACGTCGACGAGCACGGCCCCCGCGGGATCCCGCGGCCCGAAGCCCTGCTCGGTGACGGGCCGGGCCAGATACCCCGCCCGCCCCTCGGCCACCCACCGCTTCGCCGTCTCCACCAGCTCACGCATCCGTGCCGCCCCATCCACTCCGCGGTCTCTCCCACAAAGAGCCAGGTCAGCAGCACTCTGCGGGCTCGCCATCCACACTAGACACCCCCTCCCCCCGACCCCCACCCCGAAACCCACAGACCCCGCCGCCCCTCGCTCGTACGGATCGCCGGTGCCGCCCCGCCGGTGCCGCCCCGCCGGCGGCGGTGGGGCGGTGGCGTCAGGCCGTCGGCCCGAGGTCAGCGCGGGGACTCGACCAACCCGGTCGCGATCAGCCCGCAGGCGGAAAGAAGTCGACCGCGCCGACCGCGCCGTGGCCGGCGTCCGCCCCCCGACGGCAAGGCTGATCCGGTCCGGGCCGGGCCGTGGCAGACGTAACCCTCGGAGTCGTCCTCTCCCTTGCGCTCGGGCAGCGACTCGTCCTGGTGGATGCTGAGCCCGCACCGGACAGAGCCACGCTTGCGGTCGCAGACCACGTTCCCGACCGTCGGCACCTCGGACCTGTCGTACCGGACCCCGGTGTCCTGCCCAAGCGGCTCCGCCTTTGCCTGCGCTCTCTGCTTCTCGCCGCCAGCGGCAGAACCGGCCCCACGGCGACCCTCGCTGCTCACGCCGCCTGAAGATCGGCTTCGAGAGCCTGGGCGAGCGAGTCCGTTTGCCCCGTATTCAGGGAGAAAGGGACTTGGGGCGGGTCGTATCTAGGTCCTCAGTTGTCCTCATTGGGTCCTAGGTTCGTCGCATCGCGAAAAGCCCACGAGAGGACGAGGCAACCAATGAGCCACACCGCACCCGAGGGTTACACCAGCGTTGCACCGTGGGTGGTCACCGATGACACCGGTGCACTGCTCGACTTCATCACCGCCGCGTTCGCCGGCGAGGAACTCGCACGGGTGCCCGTCGAGGACGGCAGCATCGGCCATGGCGAGATCCGTGTCGGGGACACGGTGGTACTGGCCTTCGACCGACGGTCCGACTGGCCGGTGATGCCCTCCCTGCTGCGCGTCTACGTCCCGGACGCGGACGCCGCCATGGCCGCCGCTGTCGCACACGGGGCGCAGGTGGTCACCGAGATCGCCGACAGCGCGTGGGGGGATCGCGGGGGCCGGGTACGGGATCCCTTCGGCAACATCTGGTGGGTGGTGAGCCGGGTCGAGGAGGTCGCCCCGGACCGCGCCTGGGAGCGCATGCTTGAGCCGAAGTACGCCGAGGCGATGCGCACCGCCCAGGAGACCCTGGACATCGCGCTGAGCGGCCGGGATTCAGGCACGGCAAGCGCCCCGCGCCGCCCGACCGCCTGAGCCCTTCCGCCCCGGCCTGCGCCACTCCGCGGCGGCTGCCGCTCCCCGCCGGCGCACTCCCGGCGGCGCGTTCGGCCCGCACGCCCGGACTCAGCGGGACTGAGTTCGGGCCTTCATGCTTGGCACTTCAGCTGGTCAGCGGCGTGATCGCGCTGTCTTTGCTGGAGTGCCCACGGCAGGATTCGAACCTGAGCACACGGCTCCGGAGGCCGGATCGTCTCCAGGTGTTTGCCCAGGTCAGACACCTAGCTGACGAGTTGTCAGGCTTGCCGTCCCACGCATGTACCGACTCGGAAATGCGCCGAATGCCGCAGAATCTGAAGCGCGTGGGCCCCGGCGGTCGAGGCGCCGACGAGCGGCCCTCCCCTCCGCCTCGGCGGGGCTGCCGACGAGGACGGTAGAAGCGAGCTAGAGTCTAAGTAAGATGCGATCTACGTAATATCGAATCTATGTTTTGGAGGTTAGGGGTGGGGCTCTGATGGAGTTCAAGGGCAGGTCTGCCGACCTGGATCAGCTGGCTCGGCAGCTGGGCCTGGTGGTCGGCGGTACGGGCGCCACGCGCGGTCAGGCTGTGATCGTGACGGGCCGGCGCCGGGTGGGCAAGTCTCGTCTGGTCCAGGAGTTCTGCGACCGTTCCGGGCTTCCGTACGTGGTCTTCCAGGCGACTCGGGGACGCAACGCGGTGGCCGAGCGGGCGGACTTCGCCGCGACGCTGGCGCAGTCACCTCTTCCCGGGGCCGAACTGGTGGCCGGGCTGCAGGCCGCCGACTGGAACCAGGCACTGCGTTCCCTCGCGGTCGCGGTTCCGGACGATGCCCCGAGCATTGCGGTGGTCGACGAGGTGCCGTGGCTGGTCGAACAGGACGGTGAGTTCGAGGGGGCGCTGCAGACGGTCTGGGACCGGCACCTGTCCGCCAAGCCCGTCCTGTTGATCCTGGTCGGCAGTGACATGTCGGTCATGGAGGCGCTGCAGTCCTATGGCCGCCCGTTCTTCGGCCGGGCGGCCAAGATGACCGTACAGCCGCTGCATCTGGCCGATGTGCAGGCGATGACCGGCCTTGACGCGGCGGAAGCGGTGGACGCGCTGCTGATCACCGGAGGGTTCCCGGAGATCGTTCAGTCCTGGCGGCCGGGGATGGACCGCCGAGACTTTCTGCGCGAGGCTGTGTCCAACCCGCTTGCCCCGCTGTTGGTGGCGGGCGAACTGTCGCTACTGGGGGAGTTTCCCGAGGCCTCCCACTCGCGGGCAATCCTGGAAGCGGTTGGCAGTGGCGAGCGGACCTTCTCCACCATTGCCGCACAAGCCGGTGGTGCCGGCGCGCTGCCCTCGGGCACGCTGTCTCCGCTGCTGAACACGCTGCTGGCCAAGCGAGTCCTGGCCGCTGACCTGCCGCTCTCGGTCAAGGCGGACAGCAAGAACAAGCGCTATCGCATCGCTGATCCGTACCTGCGGTTCTGGCTGGCTTTCCTGCAACGCGGGATCCCGCTCATCGAGCGAGGTCGCGGTGATCTGGCGCTGGAGCGCATCGAGCGGTCGTGGACGACATGGCGGGGCCGGGCCGTCGAG
This sequence comes from Streptomyces sp. TN58, assembly GCF_001941845.1. Lineage (NCBI taxonomy): Bacteria > Bacillati > Actinomycetota > Actinomycetes > Kitasatosporales > Streptomycetaceae > Streptomyces > Streptomyces sp. TN58. The sequence continues at coordinate 4,981,438 of NZ_CP018870.1, forward strand.
CCGGTCGTCCGCGAGTCGCTGCTGCGGCTGCTGCCCGACGAGATGTGGCCGCAGACGGAGGCGGTCGGGGGCTGGTGGAACCGGCAGAACAACCCGGAGATCGACCTGATCGGAGCCGACCGCGAACCCGTCGCAGGACAGGTTCACTTCATCGGCTCGGTGAAGTGGCTGGAGTCGCAGCCGTTCGGCCGACGTGAGTACGACGCCCTGGTACGGGACATGCTCGCCGTGCCCGGTGCCGGGCCGGACACGGCGCTGGTTGCGGTGTCCCGTTGCGGTGTCGAGGACGATCTACCTCTTGCGGCGCATTGGGGTCCGGAGGACCTTGTCCGTGCCTGGCGGTAGCCAGGGAAACCTCCAGGGTGGTCATGGTGGTGTATCTGCTCGGGTGCCCAGTGGCGGGAGACATCGACCGCATTCTCAGAACCTTCCGGACGTCGAAGCCCCCTTGCGCGGCGGTGAGGTGACGGGCCCGGTTCACCCCCCCCGCGGGGTGACCGGACGGCGCTAGCCTGGCCGGGCGAATGCGCGTACCGCCCATGTGAAATGGCTCGGGTCCCTGGATCCTCAGCGGCTGACCGCGTTGCTGAAGGAGCGGGATCTGCCGCTCGCCGCCGGGTACCGACGGATCACCACCCTCCGCGAGCTCGCCGAACACCTGCTCACCGACAAGTCGGTGGGCAGGGGGCTGACGGCGGGCACCGCCGGAGAACTGGAATTGCTCGCTTCCATCGCCGCCCTTGCCCTGGAGCGGCACGGCCCCGTAGCCGGTGGCGAGGTCGAGGACGGGCCCCGGTATCCCTGGCAACAGCGGAAGCCCATTCCCCTGGTGGAACCCGCGGAGCGATTGGTGCCTGAGCGGGACGTGCTGTCCTGGTTCGAGCCGGGGAAGCAGCGGCAGCGGGCGGAACACACACTCACCCGACTGCGGGAGCGCGGGCTGCTGCTCCCCGCACCCAAGGGCCGACTGGCGCTCCCACCACTGTCGCCGATGGGAACGGGCAGCCGTGCCGCGTCGCTAGGCTGCCGGGATGAACACCGCCACGCCACTTCTCCTTGATCTGGACTCGTTCCTCGCCCGGGCCGAAGAGCGAGGCGCCCCGCTGGACGCGCGGGCGGCCGAGGCCGTCCTCGGTCTGCTCGCGTTGGGCGAAGCACGCCGCCGGACCGGCTTGCCCGAGCCCACCGAGGAGCTGGCCGAGGAACTGCTGCACATCCTGCTCCCGCTCTACGTCAGCGCCACCGAGGAAGAGCTGCCGGGCTTCGTGGCCGCGCTGATCGCCCTGATCGACCACACACACGAGGCCGGCCGCCTCAACGCCAAGCGGCAGGCGAAGCTCGTGACGCGGGTGCACGAGCTGGCCGAGGGCTTCACCCAGGCGATGACGAGCCCTCGCCGCCTCACCTGGCCGCGGCTGTACGGAAACCTGCTGCGCGCCACGGGCGTGGACGCCACCGATCCCCGGGCTGTGCGCGACTGGCTGGAGGCGTTCGCCGAGCGCCCGCAGGCCGAGCGGAACGCCGCGCTCGGCTTCGCCTCCTCCTCTCCGGAAAGACCGCTCGCCGAAGCGGCATACGCGGAGGCGCTGTGTGCGGAGCGCTCCCGGCAGGCCCGTCCGCTGCTTGCCGCACGGCTGGAGGCCGTGGCGCTCGCCGAGCGGGTGCGGCCCCGCCCCGGCGAGGGCCTGTTGGTCGCCGATGCCCCGGCAGGCAAGCCGGACGACGAGAGGGACGACCGGCACGAGGCGCAGGCGGCGGTGCTCGCGGATCGCTGGACGGCAGTCGGGCTCGACACCCTGCTGCGCGGACCCTTCGCGCACCTGGCGCCGGGCGGCGGCAGCGCTCCCACCCCTCTCCTCGCCCTTGTCGAGGCCATGGCCGGCCAGCACCTGGAGATGTACGGCGACGCCTTCGCGCCGCTGCCCCCGACCCCGTTGCCGGACTCCCCCGAGGAGCAGGCCGCGATGCTGCGTTCCGCGCCGCTGCCCCAGCTCCTGGCGCGAGCCGCCGCCGACCCGCAGGGCGCGGACGAGCGAACGCGCGAACTGGCGCTGGCGAGCGGCTTCCTGGTGCGGGAGCAGGGCGGCGCGATGAGCGCGGGGCCATCGGCTGAGGCCTGGCGTGAGGGTGGCCCCGCCGAGCTGACCGGACTGGCCCTGAACCTGCTCGGCGTCCTGCTGACACAGCCGGCCGAGGAGGAGGAGACCGCGGAGGAGTACGAGGGTGAGCACCTGCTCACCCTCTACCTCCTGTGCGAGCAAGCGGGGATGACGCAGTCCGTGGCCCGTGTGGCTGCCCTGAACGACATGTGGTTCGTGCCGCCGGGCCATGAGAGCGACCCCGACGCGTCCGTCCCGGCCACCGGAGACTACGAACTGCCTGACCCCCAAGCCCTGTCCACGATCCTGGGAATCCCGGCACTCACCGAGTCCGACCGTACGGACCTGACCCCGTCCGCCGCCCGCCTCGTGCGCCTGATGGACCGCCTGGCCGCCCTGGGTGTCACCGAGCGTACCGGAGACGCCGTCAGCCTCACCCCTCTCGGCTCCGCCCTGCTGCGGGACACCCTCCTCGTGGGCCTCGAAGGCGAAGCCGCCGATGTCTTCCCCACTCGGGAGCAGGTGCTCGCCTGGGACGCGGAACGGCTCGTCGCGGCAGCCCAGTGGTGGCCGAAGCGGGCCGCCCGGCAGGCCGTCGGCGACTGGCTGGCCGCGCAGGGCACCGACGGATGGACCCCTCTGTTCGCGGCGATCTCCGCCGCCTGCCCCGAGGCCGAACCCGCGAGGCGGCGGGCGCTGCTCGCCGCCCTCGACGCGACGGCCGTGCCCGACGAGGCCCTGTACGCGCTGCTGGCCGACCCGGTCCTGGGCGGCTGGGCCGAACACACCCTGCACGCAAGCGGCCAGGCGCCCGACCCCTCAGCCGTTCCGCTGTCGGCCCGCGCGGTGTACCTGCTCGACGCGCTCGAAGCCGTACGGAGCGCCGCATCCCTCGACCACCGCATGACGGCGGCTCGGAACGAGGAGGAGCCCGAACTGGTCGCCGAGGTCCACGCCGCCTTCGACAAGGCCGCGGCAGCCTGGCCCGGCGGCGGCCCGGCCCTGGTCACCGCCCTCACGGCGGCGGACCCGTACACGTCCGCCTTCCTGGCGCAGCAGCTCTCACACCACCCCGACCGCGCCACCGCCGACCAGGCCCGTCATGCCTGGCGGGCCTTCGAGACCAGGGGTACGACCCGCTCCCCGGGCAGGAAGAAGCCCGCCAAGCGCGCGGGCGGGAAACGCAAGCGGCGCTGACCGGCGTGAACGCCGGACCGGGGCTGGGCGAAGCCCTATGCAGTTGCTTTTGAGCTGAGGAGATCGTTGCCCCGCGTGTGACGGGGTGGGGTGCGGGCCAGCGGGTGCGGATCGGGATCCTGACGAAGGTGTTCACCGCCGAGCTGGTGGACGCGGCAATATCCAAGCACGACCGAGCCTAGCGGCGCCGTCGTCTCCTGCCGGCTCGGCTGGTCGTGTACTTCGTCCTGGCCCTGTGTCTGTTCGCCCGGGAGTCGTACGAGGAGGTGCTGCGAGTGCTGACCAGCGGTATCCCGGGCAGCCGGGCCCTTTCCCGGTGAACCGGTCGTCGTTGTGTCGGGCTCGCGCGCGGCTCGGGGAGGACGTGCTACAGACCGTGTTCCGCCAGGTGGCCGGCCCGCTCGCCACCAGGGACACGCCAGGCGCATGGAGGCGAGATCTGCGGCTCCTCGCCTTGGACGGCACCCAGTTGGATGGCCGAGGTGGTCGCGCACACCGGAAGACGTCCGACAGGAACTGTGGGCCTACCTCGCGGTCCACCACGCGATCCGCCAGTTCGCCCACGCGACGGCGCTTGTCCGTCCGGTCGTGGACGCCGACCGTGTCTCCTACCTGAAGTGCGTCCGCATCGTCCGCCGCAGCGTCCCTTCCCATCTCGGAGCGACCGCCACCAAACTCACCCGCTCCTTTGCCGAGGCTGAATGGGAGGCCCGTGCACGCCTCCTGCCGGCCCGGCGTGTGACGTCGATGATCACGGCGGCCATCTCCGCCGGAGCTGTGCTCATCAGCTCGGCCGCCGCGGCCTGGATCACCCACTACTTCACGGGACGGACCGAGAGGAGGAGGCAGGAGCACGCCGACATCCAGGAGGCGGCCAAGCGCGAGCACGAGGCCAGGCTGTCGCACGAGCAGCGCATTCGGGAACAGGTGATCGCCACCTCTACGACCATCTCGAAGATGCTCCAGGACTTCCGGGCGAAGATCGGCGAGGCCACGGAGGCGGCCGACACTCTGGCCGCCACGCTCCTGTACGACGAGTGCTCCGCCATCGTCCGCCGGCACCATGACGACGCCTTGCCCGTCATCGAGGTCATGCCGGACCTGGAGCTCCGGCGGCGAGCCAATGCCGTCTTCGAGTCCTACGGCGGGTGGGCGGAAGGCACAGCTGAGGCGTTGTCGAATCTCACGACGCGACCGGATGCCGCGGGGCTGGACGGGACGCGTGAGCAGTACTACGAGCGGGCGCGACGGGTGATCAGGGAGGCGTCCGACTGACGTGTGGCCCACACGCTCCTCACACGGGACCAGTGCGTAACAACGACAAAGGCCCGGACTCAGTGGTACTGAGTTCGGGCCTTCATGCTTGGCACTTCAGCTGGTCAGCGGCGTTACCGCGCTGTCTCTGCTGGAGTGCCCCCGGCAGGATTCGAACCTGCGCACACGGCTCCGGAGGCCGTTGCTCTATCCCCTGAGCTACGGGGGCGTGTCGCTTGTGGTGCGGCGACGGGTTGAACACTACCAGCTTCCGCGGGGTGATCAGGAACCGTTTTGTGGGGGACGGGGGAGTAGGTCGCCCGCACGGGGTGGAAGTGGCAAAAACCCGGACGCGGGGGCCCGGGCGGACCTACTCTCAAGTTGTGCCAGGCGTCTCGGGCCGGGTCCTCGTTGTCGACGACAACAAGGTCATCCGGCAGCTGATCAGGGTCAACCTCGAACTGGAGGGCTTCGAGGTCGTGACCGCGAGCGATGGTGCCGAGGCGCTGGACATGGTGCACCGGGTGTGCCCTGACGTGATCACCCTTGATGTGGTCATGCCCAGGCTGGACGGGTTCGGGGCCGCCGCGCAGCTGCGGGCCGATCCGCGGACGCGCGATCTGCCGGTCGCCATCGTCAGCGCCTGTTCGCAGCAGGAGGTCGAGGCCGGGATCGCGGCCGGGGTCGACGCCTTCCTCGCCAAGCCCTTCGAGCCCACCGAGCTCGTACGCGTCGTACGTCGGCTCGCCGAGCGCAAGGACCGGCGCGACGGGAGGAAAGGAGCTCCCGCCGGGAGGGGACGGGGCTGAACAACCACACCCCCGCTCATCTGACATGCCGATCGGGCCCGGGTCGCCGCCGTGCGGCGTTTCCCTTACGGCTCGCCTCCCTCCCTCCCGCCCGCGCCCGCCGCGCCCTGATGCGGGCGCCCGCTGTTCACATGGCGAAACTCTTCGTGGGATGACCGGGCGTCTCCCCTAGGCTGGGTCCCGTGATCCCCGCCGACCTCTCCCGTTGCGTCGTACGCGCCGTGCGCTGCGCCGTCGACGACGGGGAGCTCGCCCCGGAGGCGGCCGCGCCCGCGCGGGTCGTCGTCGAGCGGACCCGGCCCGGCGGGGTCGGGGACTACGCCACCCCCGTCGCCTTCCAGGTCGCCAAGGCCGCCCGGTGCGCGCCGCGTGACGTGGCCGGCGTACTGGCCCGCCGGCTCGGCGCCGAGCCGGGCATCGAGCGCGTCGAGGTCACCGGAGCCGGCTTCCTCAACTTCGTGCTGCCCGCCCCCTCCGCGCCCGCGGTCATCATCGAAGCGATCGTCCGCGACATCGCCATCCGGGACGTCCGCGGCGGCGCGGCCCATGTCCTGCCCGCCGACGAGAGCGGGCTCGGGCTGCGCGAGCGGGTCGTACGGCGCAGCGTCCTGCGGCTCGTGGCCGCCGAGGGCGGCACCGAGCGCGACCTGCCCGACACCCTGGCCGTGGCCCCCGTCGCCCGGCGCGACGGCGACGTCGTCGCCCGCTACGGCGCCGACGCCGCCTCCTGGGCGATGCTCGCCGTGCCCGCCCGGGAGACCCCCGCCTTCTCCGACCTGCTGCTGCACCAGGGTGAGGCGAACGAGTTCTTCCGCGTCCGGTACGCCCACGCCCGCAGCCGCGCCCTGGAACGCAACGCCGGCCGGCTCGGCTTCCACCAGGAGCCCGGCGACGTCGACGACGTCGACGAAGCCGCCGCCCTGCTGCGCCTCCTCGCCGACCACCCCCTCGTCCTTGAGGCCGCCGCGTACCACCGTGCGCCCGAGCGGCTCGTACGGAACCTCGTCGAGCTGGCCGACGCGCTGCTCGACTTCCACCACCGCGTAGTGCCCCAGGGGGACGAGAAACCCTCGGCCGCCCACCGCGCCCGGCTGGCACTCGCCGACGCCGCCGGGACGGTGCTGGCCGGCGGCCTGGCCCTGCTCGGCATGGACGCACCCGAACGCCTATGACCCGCGAAGAGAGATACCGATGAGCCGCTCCGCGCACCCCGCCGGCCCCCGCCACGCCGACGTCCTGCCCGAAGGGCACTACTCCCCGCCGCCCGCCGACCTCAACGCGCTCGACGAGAAGGTCTGGTCCCGCACCGTCCGGCGCGGGGACGACGGCGTCGTCTCCGTCGGCGGTATCGAAGTCACCCGGCTCGCCGAGGAGTTCGGGACCCCCGCCTACTTCCTCGACGAGGAGGACTTCCGCTCCCGCTGCCGCGCCTGGGCCCACGCCTTCGGCCCCGACGCCGACGTCTTCTACGCCGGCAAGGCGTTCCTCTCCAAGGCCGTCGTGAAGTGGCTGAAGGAGGAGGGGCTCAACGTCGACGTGTGCTCCGGCGGGGAGCTGTCCACCGCCCTCGCCGCCGGGATGCCGGCCGGGCGGATCGCCTTCCACGGCAACAACAAGTCCGAGAGCGAGATCCGCCGGGCCGTCGGGGCCGGGGTCGGACGGATCGTCCTGGACTCCTTCCAGGAGATCGCCCGCGTCGCGCACATCGCCCGCGAGCTGGGTGTACGCCAGCCCGTGCAGATCCGCGTGACCGTCGGCGTCGAGGCGCACACGCACGAGTTCATCGCCACCGCGCACGAGGACCAGAAGTTCGGCATCGCCGTCGCGGACGGGTCCGCCGCCGAGGCCGTGCGCCGCGCACTCGGCCACGACTCGCTGGAGCTGCTGGGCGTCCACTCGCACATCGGCTCGCAGATCTTCGACATGGCCGGCTTCGAGGTCTCCGCCAAGCGCGTCGTGCGGCTGCTCGCCGCCGTCCGCGACGAGCACGGCGTCGAACTGCCCGAGATCGACCTCGGCGGCGGCCTCGGCATCGCCTACACCTCGAACGACGACCCCCGCGAGCCCCACGAGATCGCCAAGGCGCTCACCGAGATCGTGGCCCGCGAGTGCGAGAGCGCCGGACTGCGCGCCCCCCGGATCTCCGTGGAGCCCGGCCGCGCCATCGTCGGCCCGACCGCGTTCACCCTGTACGAGGTGGGGACCATCAAGCCGCTGGAGGGGCTGCGTACGTACGTGAGCGTCGACGGCGGGATGTCCGACAACATCCGTACGGCCCTCTACGACGCCGAGTACTCCATCTCGCTCGTCTCCCGTACCTCCGACGCCGAGCCCATGCTCGTGCGCGTCGTCGGAAAGCACTGCGAGAGCGGTGACATCGTCGTGAAGGACGCGTTCCTGCCGGCCGACCTGGCGCCCGGCGACCTCCTCGCCGTGCCCGCCACCGGCGCGTACTGCCGGTCCATGGCCAGCAACTACAACCACGCGCTCCGCCCGCCCGTCGTCGCCGTGCGTGACGGACAGGCCCGGGTGATCGTTCGCCGCGAGACGGAGGAAGATCTCCTGCGACTCGACCTCGGATGATGAAATAGGCGTCTCACGAAATGGACCGAGGATGGAAAGTGCTGTCCATTGAGTGAGACTGGTTCACACCCCGCGCGCAAAACCGTGCGCGGGGTATTGACAGAAGATCGAAAGGCGTAGGTCGAATGATGCGTACGCGTCCGCTGAAGGTGGCGCTGCTGGGCTGTGGAGTGGTCGGCTCAGAGGTGGCTCGCATCATGACGACGCACGCCGACGACCTCACGCAGAGGATCGGCGCGCCCGTAGAGCTGGCCGGCGTGGCCGTGCGCCGCCCCTCCAAGGTCCGTGAGGGCGTCGACCCGGCCCTGATCACCACCGACGCCACGGCCCTGCTCAAACGGGGCGACATCGACATCGCCATCGAGGTCATCGGCGGCATCGAGCCGGCCCGCACCCTGATCACCACCGCCTTCGAGCACGGCATCTCGGTGGTCTCCGCGAACAAGGCGCTGCTCGCCCAGGACGGCGCCGCGCTGCACGCCGCCGCCGAGCAGCAGGGCCGCGACCTGTACTACGAGGCCGCCGTCGCCGGCGCGATCCCGCTGGTCAGGCCGATGCGCGAGTCCCTCGCGGGCGACAAGATCAACCGTGTGATGGGCATCGTCAACGGCACGACGAACTTCATCCTCGACAAGATGGACTCGACGGGCGCCGGCTACCAGGAGGCGCTCGACGAGGCCACCGCCCTCGGGTACGCCGAGGCCGACCCGACGGCCGACGTCGAGGGCTACGACGCGGCCGCCAAGGCCGCGATCCTGGCCGGCATCGCCTTCCACACCCGGGTCCGCCTGGACGACGTGTACCGGGAGGGCATGACCGAGGTCAGCGCCGCGGACTTCGCGTCCGCCAAGCGGATGGGCTGCACCATCAAGCTCCTCGCCATCCTGGAGCGCGCCGCGGACGGCGAGTCGGTCACCGCCCGCGTCCACCCGGCGATGATCCCGCTCAGCCACCCGCTCGCCTCCGTCCGTGAGGCGTACAACGCGGTCTTCGTCGAGGCGGAGGCCGCCGGGCGGCTCATGTTCTACGGGCCCGGCGCGGGCGGTGCCCCGACCGCGTCCGCGGTACTCGGCGACCTCGTCGCCGTCGCCCGCAACAAGCTCGCCGAGGCAACGGGGCCCGGCGAGTCGGCCTACACCCAGCTGCCGGTCAGCCCCATGGGCGAGGTCGTCACCCGCTACCACATCAGCCTCGATGTGGCGGACAAGCCGGGCGTCCTCGCCCAGGTGGCGACGACGTTCGCGGAGCACGGTGTCTCCATCGACACCGTGCGGCAGCAGGGCAAGGACGGCGAGGCCTCCCTCGTCGTCGTCACCCACCGCGCCGCCGACGCCGCCCTCTCCGGGACGGTCGAGGCACTGCGGAAGCTGGACACCGTGCGCGGTGTCGCCAGCATCATGCGTGTTGAAGGGGAGTAAGGACCCATGAGCAGCAATCGCACCCACCAGTGGCGCGGCATCATCGAGGAGTACCGGGACCGCCTGCCGGTCACGGAAACGACTCCGGTGGTCACGCTCCGCGAGGGTGGCACTCCTCTCGTTCCCGCGCAGGTGCTGTCCGAGCGCACCGGCTGCGAGGTGCACCTGAAGGTCGAGGGGGCCAACCCCACCGGGTCCTTCAAGGACCGCGGCATGACCATGGCGATCACCAAGGCCAAGGAGGAGGGGGCCAAGGCCGTCATCTGCGCCTCCACGGGCAACACTTCGGCCTCCGCGGCCGCGTACGCGGTGCGTGCCGGGATGGTCTCCGCGGTGCTCGTGCCGCGCGGCAAGATCGCGCTGGGCAAGATGGGCCAGGCCCTCGTCCACGGCGCCAAGATCCTGCAGGTGGACGGCAACTTCGACGACTGCCTCGACCTCGCCCGCGCGCTGTCCGACAACTACCCGGTGGCGCTGGTCAATTCCGTCAACCCGGTGCGTATCGAGGGCCAGAAGACGGCCGCATTCGAGATCGTGGACGCGCTCGGCGACGCCCCGGACGTGCACGTGCTGCCGGTGGGCAACGCGGGCAACATCACCGCGTACTGGAAGGGGTTCAAGGAGTACAAGGCCGACGGCCTGGCCTCCCGTACGCCCCGTGTGTGGGGTTTCCAGGCGTCCGGTTCCGCGCCCATCGTGCGCGGCGAGGTCGTCAAGGAGCCGCACACCGTCGCCACCGCGATCCGCATCGGCAACCCGGCCTCCTGGGACCACGCGCTGGCCGCGCGTGACGAGTCGGGCGGTTTCATCGACGAGGTGACGGACCGCCAGATCCTGGCCGCCTACCGGCTGTTGGCGGCCCAGGAAGGCGTCTTCGTCGAGCCCGCCTCGGCCGCGTCCGTGGCCGGCCTGCTCAAGGCCGCCGAGCTGGGCCTGGTGGACCCGGGCCAGCGGATCGTCTGCACCGTCACGGGCAACGGCCTGAAGGACCCCGACTGGGCGGTCGCCGGCGCTCCGCAGCCCGTCACCGTTCCGGTGGACGCCGAAGCCGCCGCCGTGCGCCTCGGCCTGGTCTGACGTACGACCGGGCGAATGCCGGGTCCGCAGGCCCCCGGAGTGTCCTGGCGGGCGCTTTCGGGGCCATGGCGGGCCCGGCAACCCACCTCGTACGACGGCACGAGTACGGTCGAAGCGGGTCCAACCCGGTCGAATCCGCGACACGCATCGTGCGCCTCCTGTGCGCCCTATGTCGCGAGAGAACCTTCCTTCGATAGGCTGTACTTACATCCGCCACCGCGCATATGACTGCGGTGCTGCCCCGAGGGCCTTCGGGTGTCGTACGTTCTCCAGTACATTCGCAGCGAGCCAGCGAAGAGCGAAGTCCTCGCACAGTCACAAGGAGTGTCATCGGACGATGGCCGGTCCAGCGTTCCGCGCCGCCGCCGTACGGGTGCGCGTCCCCGCCAGCAGTGCCAATCTCGGCCCCGGCTTCGACGCCCTGGGCCTGGCCCTGGGGCTCTACGACGACGTCGTCGTCCGGGTGGCCGACTCCGGCCTGAACATCGACATCGCGGGCGAGGGCGCCGACACCCTCCCGCGGGACGAGAGCCACCTGCTCGTACGCTCCATGCGCACGGCCTTCGACCTGCTGGGCGGCCAGCCGCGCGGCCTGGAGGTCGTCTGCGCCAACCGCATCCCGCACGGCCGCGGGCTGGGCTCCTCCTCGGCCGCCATCTGCGCCGGCATCGTCGCCGCCCGCGCCGTCACCATAGGCGGCGAGGCGAAGCTCGACGACGCCGCGCTCCTGGAGCTCGCCACCGAGATCGAGGGCCACCCCGACAACGTCGCGGCGTGCCTCCTCGGCGGGTTCACCCTGGCGTGGATGGAGGGCGGCAGCGCCCGGGCGATCCGGATGGAGCCCGCCGAGTCCATCGTTCCGGTGGTCTTCGTACCTTCCCGGCCGGTCCTGACCGAGACGGCGCGCGGCCTGCTGCCGCGCAACGTCCCGCACGTGGACGCGGCCGTCAACGCGGGCCGCGCGGGCCTGCTCGTGGAAGCCCTGACCAGGCGTCCCGAGCTGCTGCTGCCGGCCACCGAAGACCGGCTCCACCAGGAGTACCGGTCCCCGGCGATGCCCGAGAGCGTGGCACTCGTCAACCGGCTGCGGGCGGACGGCATCCCCGCGGTCATCTCCGGCGCGGGCCCCACGGTCCTCGCGCTGGTCGACAACGACGCGGCCGACAAGGTCGCGCAGCTCGCGGGCGAGGGGTGGGCCGCGAACCGGCTCGCACTCGACGCCGCGGGCGCGAGCGTTCTTCCGCTGGGCACCCAGGGCGGTTAGTCCCGTCGGGTGACGGGACCAGCCGGCCAGGGGCGGGCGGCCAGGGCAGGCCGCCCGCGCGGAAGAGCGCGATTGCCGGTGATTGAGAGGGGGAATATCTATTGGATCCGGTAGTGTTAGTCTCAAGTGCGCATCGGAAGCCGCCATGGCTCGGTGCTCAGTGTCCCCATCCGGGACCACATTTCTTCCGGGAGCCTCCCCGACTGCTTTGATCACTCCAGCAGTTTCGAGCACGCTCCGGAATCGGCGTGATTTTCCCACGCTTTCCAGCTCGGGGGCTTCTCGCCGGAACCCACGCACGTTTCTCTCCGCCGTATCTCTATCGGCGGACCACCGCCCCGGCACGGTCCACACCAAGGACCGTCGTCGGACAGCACAACCGGTCGCCGAGCCAGACAGGCCGACGTCCGCTCCAGGGAAGGACCCTTCGTGAGCGACACCACCGATCTGATGGGCGCTGCCGACACCTCTGTCGACGCCAGTGCCCCCGCCGCGGGCGCCGCGGCCGCCCCCGCCGGACGGCGGCGACGCACCGGCACCGGCCTTGACGGCATGGTCCTCGCCGAGCTGCAGCAGGTCGCGTCGGGCCTCGGCATCAGGGGCACCGCGCGGATGCGCAAGAGCCAGCTGATCGAGGTCATCAAGGAGGCGCAGGCCGGCAGCGGTGCCCCCAAGGCCGCCGCCACCGCCGCGGACACCGCCGAGGCCAAGCCGAAGCGCCGCGCCGCCGGCAAGGCCCGTACGGCTGCCGCCGACGCCGCACCGGCGGAGGCCCCGGCCCTCGCCGAGAAGCCCGCCGAGAAGCCGACCGCCGCGCCGGCGCAGATCGAGATCCCCGGTCAGCCCGCCAGCGACGACGCGCCGGCCGGCGAGCGCCGCCGCCGTCGCGCCACGGCCCCCTCCGGCAGCCCGGAGGGCTCGGCCCCCGTCTCCGTACAGGTCGAGCAGAAGACCGACACGGCCACCGCCACCGCGCCCGCCGAGACCAAGGCCGAGGCCGCCACGGCGGTCTCCGCCGGCCAGGCCCAGGGCCAGGACGGCGAGGGCCGCGGCCGCCGTGACCGCCGGGAGCGCGGCGACCGCCAGCGCGACCGCCGTGAGCGCGGCGCCAAGGGTGACGACCAGGGCCAGGGCGGCCAGGGTCAGGGCCAGCCCGCGCAGGGCGGTCAGGGCGGGGGCCGGCAGGACCGTGCCGACCGTGCCGACCGCCAGGACCGCCAGCAGCAGGGCGGCCGCGGCCAGGGCCAGCAGGGTCGCCAGGACGGCGGCCCGCAGGACGACTTCGACGACGAGGGCGGCCGCCGCGGCCGCCGCGGCCGCTACCGCGACCGCCGGGGCCGTCGTGGCCGTGACGAGTTCGCGCCGAACGAGCCGCAGGTCGCCGACGACGACGTGCTGATCCCCGTCGCGGGCATCCTCGACATCCTGGACAACTACGCGTTCATCCGGACCTCGGGCTACCTGCCCGGCCCCAACGACGTGTACGTCTCCCTCGCCCAGGTCCGCAAGGCGGGGCTGCGCAAGGGCGACCACACCACGGGTGCCGTGCGCCAGCCCAAGGACGGCGAGCGCCGCGAGAAGTTCAACGCCCTGGTGCGCCTCGACTCGGTGAACGGCATGGCGCCCGAATCCGGCCGCGGCCGACCGGAGTTCCAGAAGCTGACGCCGCTGTACCCGCAGGACCGGCTGCGCCTGGAGACCGACCCGGGCGTGCTGACCACCCGCATCATCGACCTCGTGTCGCCGATCGGCAAGGGCCAGCGAGGCCTGATCGTGGCCCCGCCGAAGACCGGCAAGACCATGATCATGCAGGCGATCGCCAACGCGATCACCACCAACAACCCCGAGTGCCACCTGATGGTCGTCCTGGTCGACGAGCGTCCGGAAGAGGTCACCGACATGCAGCGGTCGGTCAAGGGCGAGGTCATCTCCTCGACCTTCGACCGGCCGGCCGAGGACCACACCACCGTCGCCGAGCTGGCCATCGAGCGTGCCAAGCGCCTCGTCGAGCTCGGCCACGACGTGGTCGTCCTGCTGGACTCCATCACCCGTCTGGGCCGCGCGTACAACCTCGCGGCGCCCGCCTCCGGCCGCATCCTGTCCGGTGGTGTCGACTCGACCGCGCTGTACCCGCCGAAGCGCTTCTTCGGTGCCGCGCGCAACATCGAGGACGGCGGCTCGCTGACCATCCTGGCCACCGCGCTCGTCGACACCGGCTCGCGCATGGACGAGGTGATCTTCGAGGAGTTCAAGGGCACCGGCAACATGGAGCTCAAGCTCGACCGTAAGCTCGCCGACAAGCGCATCTTCCCGGCCGTCGACGTCGACCCGTCGGGCACCCGCAAGGAGGAGATCCTCCTCAACGCGGAAGAGCTCGCCATCGTCTGGAAGCTGCGCCGGGTGCTGCACGCGCTCGACTCGCAGCAGGCGATCGAACTGCTCCTCGACAAGATGAAGCAGACGAAGTCGAACGCCGAGTTCCTGATGCAGATCGCGAAGACGACCCCGTCGGGCAAGAACGACGACTGAGACCGGCCGTCCGGCGTTCCGCGCCGGACCCGGACGTGACGCGTCACCCGCAGCAGCCCCCGCCGCACACCCGCGGCGGGGGCTGCCGCGCGTTCTCCCGGCCCCGGCGGCGGCCCCTGGAACACCGGCGGGACCGCGTACGGGGCCTGGCCTCCTGCGAGCTTCGCCACACCCACACCCCAGGCGCGGCCCCCGGCGTACACGCCGAAACCGCAGGTGAGGAACGGGCTACGCAGCGTTTTACCCCGGTTCGTACGCAGTGGCAGCCGTACGGGCGGTTGCGGCGGCCGTGGAACCCTTCACGTCATTCGCCCGTCTGTGTCACAAGAGAACTGAGGACTGGGGACTGAGGATGACCGAGGACAGCAGGAGCCGCGGCCGGCGCGCCGCGGGCCGCCGCCGGCGCAAACCGACGGCACGCCGCCGGGCCCTCGCCGCCGCCGCGTGGAGCGCCGCCGCGGTGGTCCTGCTGGGCGGGGCGGGCCTGGGCTACTTCTACTTCAAGCTCAACGGCAACCTCAAGACCGTCGACATCGACCAGGCGCTGGGCACCGACCGCCCGGCGGACGTCGACAACGGCTCCATGGACATCCTCGTCCTCGGCTCAGACTCCCGCGGCGGCGCCAACAGCGCGTACGGCGCGGACGACGGCGGCTCCGCCCGCTCCGACACGGCGATGATCGTCCACCTGTACGAGGGCCACGAGAAGGCCAGTGTCGTCTCCATACCCCGCGACACCATGACCTCCCGCCCCGAATGCCCCACCGGCAAGGGCAGGAGCGACCCCGGCGGCAAGCGCCGGCAGTTCAACGAGGCCTACACCGTCGGCGGCGCCGCCTGCGCGGTCAAGACCGTCGAGAAGATGTCGGGGATCCGCATGGACCACTACGTCGAGGTCGACTTCACCGGCTTCAAGAAGATCATCGACACCCTCGGCGGGGTCCGGGTGACCACCACCAAGCCGATCAAGGACGAGTACAGCCACCTCGACCTCCCCGCCGGCCCCAACCAGCTCGACGGAGAGCAGGCCCTCGGCCTGGTCCGCACCCGCCACGGCGTCGGCGACGGCGGCGACCTCGGCCGAATACAGCTGCAGCAGGCCTTCATCAAGGCGCTCATCAAGCAGGTCAAGGGCGTCGGCGTGTTCGACAACCCCAAGAAGCTCTTCGACCTCGCCGACGCCGGCACCAAGGCGCTCACCACCGACAAGGCGCTCGGCGACGTGAAGTCCCTCGCCGGCTTCGCCCAGAGCCTCCAGGGCATCGACGCCCAGGACATGCAGATGATCACCCTGCCCGTCACCACGGACCCGCTCGACGCGAACCGCGTCACCCCGCTGCAGAAGGAGTCCAGGATGGTCTGGGACGCCCTGCTGGCCGACCGGCCCATCCCCGCCGAGGCCACCGTGGACTCCACCGGCGACAAGAGCGCGGCCGGAACCGTCGTCCAGTAGGCGCACCCGGCGGAACGGACCCGGAAGGCACCGGTCAGGGACCTGGAAGGGACCTGGAAGGGACCTGGAACGGATCCGGAACGGACCGCGGAATAGTCGGGGACCCCTTCCCGTTGAAGCAGGCGTCCTCAGAATTTTGACAGGCGGCCCGGTCCTGGCAGACTGGTCTGTCGGCCCCGGTTCACGCACGTAGCAATTCGGCTCCTGCGACCCGGCGCCCTCCCGAATCTAGGAGACACCTTGAAGCGCGATGTTCACCCCGAGTACGTCGAGACCGCGGTCAGCTGCACCTGCGGCGCGTCGTTCACGACCCGTAGCACCCTGACCGAGGGCACCATCCGTGCCGAGGTCTGCTCCGAGTGCCACCCGTTCTACACGGGCAAGCAGAAGATCCTCGACACCGGTGGCCGCGTGGCCCGCTTCGAGGCGCGCTTCGGCAAGGGCGCGGCCAAGAAGTAGCGCGACCCAGGCGCCGGTCTCCGGCCGCCCCCTGTCCACTCGGGGGCGGCCGGACCGGCGCCTTTGTCGTCGTATCGCCCGTCACCCCGTGCAGTCCCCCCGCACTTTCACCACAGGAGCCCCCCGATGTTCGAGGCGGTCGAGGAACTGGTCGGCGAACACGCCGACCTCGAAAAGCAGCTCGCCGACCCTTCGGTCCACTCCGATCAGGCCAACGCGCGCAAGCTGAACAAGCGCTACGCGGAGCTGACCCCGATCATCGCGACCTTCCGTGCCTGGAAGCAGACGGGCGACGACATCGAGACGGCGAAGGAGCTCGCGGCCGACGACCCGGACTTCGCCGCCGAGGTCAAGGAGCTGACGCAGACGCGCGAGGAGCTCACCGAGAAGCTCCGCCTGCTGCTCGTCCCGCGCGACCCCAGCGACGACAAGGACGTGCTCCTGGAGGTCAAGGCGGGCGCGGGCGGCGACGAGTCCGCCCTGTTCGCCGGCGACCTGCTGCGCATGTACCTGCGCTACGCCGAGCGCGTGGGCTGGAAGACCGAGATCATCGACGCCACCGAGTCCGAGCTCGGCGGCTACAAGGACGTCCAGGTCTCCGTCCGCACCAAGGGCGGCAACGGCGCCACCGAGCCCGGCCAGGGCGTGTGGGCCCGCCTGAAGTACGAGGGCGGCGTGCACCGCGTCCAGCGCGTCCCGGCCACCGAGTCCCAGGGCCGCATCCACACCTCCGCCGCCGGCGTGCTCGTCACCCCGGAAGCCGAGGAGGTCGAGGTCGAGATCAACGCGAACGACCTCCGCATCGACGTGTACCGCTCCTCCGGCCCCGGCGGCCAGTCCGTCAACACCACCGACTCGGCCGTGCGCATCACGCACATCCCCACCGGTGTGGTCGCCTCCTGTCAGAACGAGAAGAGCCAGCTCCAGAACAAGGAGCAGGCCATGCGCATCCTGCGCTCCCGCCTGCTGGCCGCCGCCCAGGAGGCCGCCGAGCAGGAGGCCTCGGACGTGCGCCGCAGCCAGGTCCGCTCCGTGGACCGGTCCGAGAAGATCCGTACGTACAACTTCCCGGAAAACCGGATCTCGGACCACCGCACCGGTTTCAAGGCGTACAACTTGGACCAGGTGCTCGACGGCGACCTCGACGCGGTCATCCAGGCCTGCGTGGACACGGACTCCGCCGCCAAGCTCGCCGCCGCGAACTGACCGCACACCGCACCACCCCCCGTACGACAGCAGCCCGGAGGACCAGCGTGAACTTGCTGCTTGCCGAGGTGGCCCAGGCCACCCAGCGGCTGGCCGCCGCCGGCGTGCCCTCACCGCGCTTCGACGCGGAGGAGCTCGCCGCCTTCGTGCACGGCGTCAAGCGGGGGGAACTGCACCACGTCAAGGACGCGGACTTCGACGCCCGCTACTGGGAGGCCGTCGCCCGCCGCGAGGCGCGCGAGCCGCTCCAGCACATCACCGGGCGCGCCTTCTTCCGCTACCTGGAGCTCCAGGTCGGACCCGGGGTCTTCGTGCCCCGGCCCGAGACCGAGTCGGTCGTCGACTGGGCCATACACGCCGTCCGGGCCATGGACGTCGTCGAGCCGCTGATCGTCGACCTGTGCACCGGATCCGGCGCCATCGCGCTGGCCATGGCGCAGGAGGTGCCGCGCTCGCGCGTGCACGCGGTCGAGCTGTCCGAGGACGCCCTGCGGTGGACCCGCAAGAACGCCGAGGGCTCCCGCGTCACCGTCCACCAGGGCGACGCCCTGAGCGCGCTGCCCGAACTCGACGGACAGGTCGACCTGGTCATCTCCAACCCGCCGTACATCCCGCTCACCGAGTGGGAGTACGTCGCCCCCGAGGCCCGCGACCACGACCCGGAGATGGCGCTCTTCTCCGGCGAGGACGGACTCGACACCATCCGGGGCATCGAGCGCACCGCCCACCGGCTGCTGCGGCCCGGCGGCATCGTCGTCGTCGAGCACGCCGACACCCAGGGCGGCCAGGTCCCGTGGATCTTCGCCGAGGAACGGGGCTGGGCCGACGCGGCCGACCACCCCGACCTCAACAACCGCCCGCGCTTCGCCACGGCCCGCAAGGCCCTGCCGTGACCGGCGCGACGACCCCTGCCACCCCCCTGCTGCACGAGGAGGCCCGCTGATGGCCCGGCGATACGACTGCAACGACGCGACGGACCGCAAGACCGGTCTGCGTGAAGCCGCATCAGCCGTGCGCCGCGGCGAACTCGTCGTGCTGCCCACCGACACCCTGTACGGGATCGGCGCGGACGCCTTCAGCCCGGAGGCCGTCCACGACCTGCTCGCCGCCAAGGGCCGCGGCCGCGGCATGCCCACCCCGGTGCTCATCGGCTCCCCGAACACCCTGCACGGCCTCGTCACGGACTTCTCCGAACAGGCCTGGGAGCTCGTCGACGCCTTCTGGCCCGGCGCGCTGACGCTGGTCGCCAAGCACCAGCCCTCGCTGGCATGGGACCTGGGCGACACCCACGGCACCGTGGCCGTGCGCATGCCCCTGCACCCCGTCGCCATCGAGCTGCTGACGGAGGTCGGACCGATGGCGGTGTCGTCGGCCAACATCTCCGGCCAGCCGGCGCCCGAGGACTGCGACGCGGCGCGCGAGATGCTCGGCGACTCGGTGTCCGTCTACCTGGACGGCGGTCCGACGCCCGGCATCGAGCCGTCGTCGATCGTCGACGTGACGGGGAAGGTTCCCCTGCTGCTGCGCGAGGGGGCGCTCAGCGCCGACCAGCTGCGGGAGGTCGTACCCGACCTAGAGGTGGCCCCGTGAGCCCTGAGGGGCGTGGCATAGCAGGAGGAAGCACTTTCCGCATACTCCACGTCAGCACGGGCAACGTGTGCCGCTCGCCGATCACCGAGCGGCTGACCCGGCACGCCCTCTCGCACCGCCTCGGCGGACCCGTCGGCGGCGACCTCATCGTGGAGAGCGCCGGTACGTGGGGCCACGAGGGCGCCCCGATGGAGGCGAACGCGGCCGCCGTGCTCGCGGACTTCGGAGCCGACGCGTCCGGGTTCACCGGCCGTGAGCTGCTGGACGAGCACGTCATACGCGCAGACCTGGTGCTGACCGCCACCCGCGACCACCGAGCGCAGGTCATCTCGATGGGCCACTCGGCGGGGCTGCGCACCTTCACCCTGAAGGAGTTCACCCGGCTGGTCAGGGCGATAGACCCGGCCACGCTGCCGCCGCTGGACGACGGCATGGCGGAGCGGGCGCGGGCGCTCGTACGGGCCGCCGCGGCGCTGCGCGGGTGGCTGCTGGCGCCGTCGCCCGACGCGGACGAGGTGTACGACCCGTACGGGGCGCCGATCACCTTCTTCCGCTCGATCGGCGACGAGATCAACCAGGCGCTGGACCCCGTGGTCACGGCCCTGACGGGCGTCGCGGCCCGCCGCTGACGCGGAGCCGTGCGGCCTGCCGGCCGGGGGTGCGGTCCCGCTGCGCGGAGCATGCCCCTGCCCGCCCCTTCTCCGTTTCCCGGGGCGCTGCCCCGGACCCCGCGCCTCAAGCGCCGGCGGGGCTGGGAGAGCAGGGCTCCGGCCCGGGCCCCGCGCCTCAAGCGCCGGCGGGGCTGAAGGATCGGGGCTCCGCCCCGGGGCCCGCGCCTCAAGCGCCGGCGGGGCTGGGAGAGCGGGGCTCCGGCCCGGGCCCGCGCCTCAAGCGCCGGCGGGGCTGGGAGAGCGGGGCTCCGGCCCGGGCCCCGGGCCTCAAGCGCCGGCGGGGCTGAAGGATCGGGGCTCCGGCCCGGGCCCGCGCCTCAAGCGCCGGCGGGGCTGGGAGAGCGGGGCTCCGGCCCGGGGCCCGGGCCTCAAGCGCCGGCGGGGCTGAAAATCGGGGCGGGTGGCGTCGGCAGGGCGTCGTGGGGGCTGCGGGCCTACAGTGGCTGGTACCCGGTACCCCCCTGGAGTCGCGCCATGAGCGTCATCACCCAGCCCACGGACCTGCTGCGCCGGCAGGACCCGGAGATGGCCGACGTACTCGCCGGGGAAGCGCGCAGACAGGCCGGCACGCTGCAGCTGAGCGCGGCGGAGAACTTCACCTCCTCGGCCGTCCTGGCCGCCCTGAGCTCCCCGCTCGCCAACAAGTACGCCGAGGGCTACCCCGGCGCCCGCTACCACGGCGGCTGCGAGTACGCCGACCTGGCCGAGCAGACGGCCGTCGAACGGGCCAAGGCGCTGTTCGGGACCGAGCACGCCAACGTCCAGCCGCACTCCGGCTCCTCGGCCGTCCTGGCCGCCTACGCGGCGCTGCTGCGGCCGGGGGACACCGTGCTGGCGATGGGGCTTCCGTACGGGGGACACCTCACCCACGGCTCGCCCGCCAACTTCTCCGGCCAGTGGTTCACCTTCGTCGGGTACGGCGTCGACGCCCGGACCGGCCTCATCGACTACCGGCAGGTGCAGGACCTGGCCCGGGCGCACCGGCCGAAAGCCATCGTGTGCGGGTCCATCTCCTACCCGCGCCACCCCGAGTACTCCGCCTTCCGGGAGATCGCCGACGAGGTCGGGGCCTACCTGATCGCCGACGCCGCCCATCCGATCGGACTGGTGGCCGGCGGGGCCGCGCCCAGCCCCGTCCCGTACGCGGACGTCGTCTGCGCGACCACCCACAAGGTCCTGCGCGGGCCGCGCGGCGGGATGGTCCTGTGCGGTGCGGACCTCGCCGAGCGCATCGACCGGGCGGTGTTCCCCCTCACGCAGGGCGGGGCCCAGATGCACACCATCGCCGCCAAGGCCGTGGCCTTCGGCGAGGCGGGCCGGCCGGCCTTCGCCACCTACGCCCACCGCGTGGTCGCCAACGCCCGGGCACTGGCCGCGGCGCTGGAGGAGCGCGGGTTCACGATCACCACAGGCGGCACCGACACACACATGATCACCGCGGATCCGGCGCCGCTGGGCGTGGACGGCCCGACCGCCCGCGGCCGGCTGGCCGCCGCCGGGATGGTGCTGGACACCTGTGTCCTGCCGTACGGGGACCAGCGGGGCGTACGCCTGGGCACCGCGGCGGTGACCACCCAGGGGATGGGGGAGAACGAGATGCGCCGCATCGCGGAGCTGTTCGCCGCGGCGCTGCACGGGGAGGCCGCGACCACACGTACGGAGGTCGGCGAGCTCACGGAAGGTTTTCCACCTTACGGGGATTAAGCGGGACAAGGAGGGTGTAGTGGAACCGGGATGCCGCACCCTGGCGTCCTCGGCAGAGGGGACATCGCAGCTAATGTGTGGGGCTGAGATGGCCGGCGATACATCTGGGGCAGCCCGTGCGTGAATATCTGCTGACGCTTTGCGTCACGGTCGCGGTGACCTACCTGCTGACCGGGCCCGTGCGGAAGTTCGCGATCGCGGCCGGGGCCATGCCGGAGATCCGCGCCCGCGACGTGCACCGCGAGCCGACGCCGCGCCTCGGCGGGATCGCGATGTTCGGCGGCCTGTGCGCGGGCCTGCTGGTCGCCGACCACCTGCAGAACCTCAACGCGGTCTTCGAGAAGTCGAACGAACCGCGCGCACTGCTCTCCGGAGCCGCCCTGATCTGGCTGATCGGCGTCCTGGACGACAAGTTCGAGATCGACGCCCTCATCAAGCTCGGCGCCCAGATGATCTCCGCCGGCGTCATGGTCATGCAGGGCCTGACCATCCTCTGGATCCCGGTGCCCTTCATCGGCACGGTCCCGCTCACCCAGTGGCAGGGCAACCTGCTCACCGTGGCGCTCGTCGTCATCACCATCAACGCGGTGAACTTCGTGGACGGCCTCGACGGCCTCGCCGCCGGCATGGTCTGCATCGCCGCCGCCGCGCTCTTCCTGTACGCGTACCGGATCTGGTTCGGCTACGGCATCGAGTCCGCGGCCCCCGCCACCCTCTTCGCGGCCATCCTGATGGGCATGTGCCTGGGCTTCCTGCCGCACAACATGCACCCCGCCCGGATCTTCATGGGCGACTCCGGCTCGATGCTCATCGGCCTGGTGCTGGCGGCGGCGGCGATCTCCCTGACGGGTCAGGTGGACCCGGACGCGCTGGCCCTGTTCGCCGGCGGTGAGCGCAACGCGACGCACGCGATGCTCCCGGTCTTCATCCCGCTGATCCTGCCCCTGACGATCATCGCGATCCCGATGGCCGACCTGATCCTGGCCATCGTCCGGCGTACGTGGAAGGGCCAGTCGCCCTTCGCGGCCGACCGGGGCCACCTGCACCACCGGCTGCTGGAACTCGGCCACTCGCACAGCCGAGCGGTCCTCATCATGTACTTCTGGTCGGGGCTGATCGCCTTCGGCACGGTGGCCTACTCCGTCCACTCCACGGCGATGTGGATCGTGCTGGTGATCGCCGTACTCAGTGCCGTGGGGCTTTTCCTGCTACTCCTGCCGCGCTTCACCCCGCGTACTCCGAAGTGGGCGGAGGGTCTGGTTCCGCCGCGCTACCGGCACGCCGCGCGCGCCGCGGAAGCGGCCGCGGAGGCCGCCGCGCGGGACGCCTCGGGCACCGAGCCGGCGCCCGCCAGGCCCATCGCAGCAGGCGTCTCGGGCGTCAACGGAGCAACCGCCGTGGGCCCCCGTTCGCGCTTCCCCGAGCGGCGTAAGGCTGAATCCACCCGCTGACAGCGGCATCGCATGTCCGACATGGGTGCGCATTAGCAGACAGCCGGCCCGCCTGTCGCGCACACACGCGCAGGGTCACTCTCATGTGTGACAGTCGGCACACCCGGCAGGTAAAGCTCTCATCAAATAGTTTGTGATACCGTTCACTAAACCCGGCGACAGAGCCGAAGGACCGTAGTGCGACGGTCCCTTGGCCCGAGGTTCTCTCTCGGACCGGGCTTACGCTCGTCCCGTACGAGTCCAGTGCCCCCACCACCACGCGGAGCAAACCGCCATGCGGTCAGATGACGTCCGATCCCTTCTGCAAGCCGCCGTGCCCACGGCCGTCGCCGGCGCACTCGCCGCGTTGATCAGTGGGCTTGTCGTCGGCGGCAAGGGCGCGGTCGGAGCGGTCGTCGCGACGCTGGTCGTGATCGTGTTCATGGGCATCGGATTCGTCGTTCTACAGCGCACGGCGAAATCGCTCCCGCACCTCTTCCAGGCCATGGGGCTCATGCTCTACACGGCCCAGATCCTGCTGCTTTTCGTGTTTGTCGCGGCGTTCAAGAACACCACCCTGTTCAACCACAAGGCGTTCGCGATCACGCTCGTGGCGACCACCCTCGTGTGGATCGCCGCGCAGGCCCGCGCGCACATGAAGGCCAAGATCCTTTACGTCGAACCGGACTCGACGACGGGCGGCAAGCCCGAAAATCCGGGACCGAAGACGTGAAGGGTAGGGCCGGGATAAGTGGGCGTTCGAGATCCTGCTATCGTCCGGTGCCAACTGCGGCACTGCGGGCGCGGGCATCTGAGCTGACGCCTGTTCCATCGCGAGGCTCGATGCCTGACTGCCGCCCCACCATCCGTTACACCAGTCCAGTGCCGAACCGCGGCTGCGCGCCGCGCCGACACAACGAGGTTGCCGTACCTATGCGCCACGCTGAAGGAGCCCTGCGGTGAGTGCTGCTGACATGACGCTCGCCTTCGAGATCAATTGTCATTTCGAAGACGGCACTGGCTGCGGCTTCCCGGGCCCGACCCTGTACTCGTTCCTGTTCAAGCCGATGTTCGGCGATGCGGACGGCCTGTACTTCAACAAGACGATGCTTCTGGCCCTGCTGGGCTCGATCATCATCGTCGCCTTCTTCTGGGCCGCGTTCCGGAAGCCGAAGGTCGTCCCGGGCAAGCTGCAGATGGTCGCCGAGGCGGGCTACGACTTCGTGCGCCGCGGCATCGTCTACGAGACGCTGGGCAAGAAGGAAGGCGAGAAGTACGTCCCCTTCATGGTCGCGACGTTCTTCTTCGTCTGGATGATGAACCTCTGGTCCATCGTCCCGCTCGCCCAGTTCCCGGTGACCGCGGTCATCGCGTACCCGGCCGGTCTCGCCCTCGTCATCTACGTCATGTGGATGTCGGTGACCTTCAAGCGCCACGGCTTCGTCGGCGGCTTCAAGAACATCACGGGCTACGACAAGACGCTCGGCCCGGTCCTGCCGATGGTCATGGTGATCGAGTTCTTCTCGAACGTGCTGGTCCGCCCCTTCACCCACGCGGTCCGACTGTTCGCGAACATGTTCGCCGGTCACACCCTGCTGCTGCTCTTCACCATCGCCAGCTGGTACCTGCTGAACGGGATCGGCATCGCCTACGCGGGCGTCTCGTTCGTCATGGTCATCGTGATGACCGCCTTCGAGCTCTTCATCCAGGCCGTCCAGGCCTACGTCTTCGTGCTGCTGGCTTGCAGCTTCCTGCAGGGCGCGCTCGCCGAGCACCACTGAGCGCGGCCCGCTCCAAGCAATCCCCCCAGTCGTCCGGTGGCCAACCCCCACCGGTCCGTGAAAGAGAAGGAAGAACTGGCATGTCCCAGACCCTTGCTGCCGTCACCGGTTCCCTCAGCTCCGTTGGCTACGGCCTCGCGGCGATCGGCCCCGGCGTCGGCGTCGGCATCATCTTCGGTAACGGCACCCAGGCGCTCGCCCGTCAGCCCGAAGCTGCCGGTCTGATCCGCGCCAACCAGATCCTCGGCTTCGCCTTCTGTGAGGCGCTCGCCCTCATCGGTCTGGTCATGCCGTTCGTCTACGCCTGACGAACACGACTAGTCCGAATCGACGAAAGGCACTGATGTGAACCTCCTGGTTCTCGCGGCCGAGGAGCCTCAAAACCCCCTCGTCCCGCCGATCCCCGAGCTCGTCATCGGTCTGATCGCCTTCGTCATCGTCTTCGGTTTCCTCGCGAAGAAGCTCCTCCCGAACATCAACAAGGTTCTGGAAGAGCGCCGCGAGGCCATCGAAGGCGGTATCGAGAAGGCGGAAGCCGCTCAGACCGAGGCCCAGAGCGTCCTGGAGCAGTACAAGGCCCAGCTCGCCGAAGCCCGGCACGAGGCCGCGCGCCTGCGCCAGGAAGCGCTGGAGCAGGGCACTGCGCTGAAGGAAGAACTGCGCGCAGAGGGCCAGCGGCAGCGTGAGGAGATCATCGCTGCCGGCCACGCCCAGATCGCGGCGGACCGCAAGGCCGCCTCTCAGGCGCTGCGTCAGGACGTGGGCAAGCTCGCCACCGACCTGGCCGGAAAGCTCGTCGGCGAGTCCCTTGAGGACCACGCCCGGCAGAGCCGCACCATCGACCGCTTCCTCAGCGAGCTTGAGGAGAAGGCCGAGGCGGCCCGATGAACGGAGCGAGCCGCGAGGCGCTGGCCTCCGCGCGCGAGCGTCTCGACGCGCTGACGGACAACACGTCCGTCGACGCGGCGAAGCTCGCCGGTGAGCTGGCCGCTGTCACCGCGCTGCTCGACCGTGAGGTCTCGCTGCGTCGGGTCATCACGGACCCGGCGCAGGCCGGCGAGGCCAAGGCCGAGCTCGTCGCTCGGCTGCTCGGCGGTCAGGTCGGCGGGGAGACCCTCGACCTGGTGTCCGGCATGGCCCGGTCCCGCTGGTCGCAGTCCCGCGACCTGGTGGACGCGCTGGAGGAGCTGGCGGCCACCGCCGACCTCACGGCGGCCCAGCAGGCCGAGGCGCTCGACAACGTCGAGGACGAGATCTTCCGCTTCGGCCGGATCGTGTCCTCGAACACCGAGCTGCGTGCCGCGCTGACCGACCGCGCGGCGACCACCTCCGCCAAGAGCCAGCTGCTGCGCAGCCTGCTCAACGGCAAGGTGAACGCCGTCACCGAGCGCCTGGTGATCCGTCTTGTCACGCACCCGCGTGGACGTAGCCTGGAGGCGGGACTCGAATCCCTGTCCAAGCTCGCCGCCGAGCGCCGTGACCGCATGGTCGCCACCGTGACCAGCGCGGTTCCGCTCAGCGACGTGCAGAAGCAGCGTCTCGGCGCGGTGCTGGCCAAGCTGTACGGACGCCAGATGCACCTGAACCTCGACGTGGACCCCGAGGTCCTCGGCGGGATCTCGGTGCGAGTCGGCGACGAGGTCATCGACGGCACCATCGCGGACCGCCTCGCAGAGGCGTCCCGCCGCA
This sequence comes from Streptomyces sp. TN58, assembly GCF_001941845.1. Lineage (NCBI taxonomy): Bacteria > Bacillati > Actinomycetota > Actinomycetes > Kitasatosporales > Streptomycetaceae > Streptomyces > Streptomyces sp. TN58. Next base: position 5,007,651 of record NZ_CP018870.1, read on the forward strand.
TGGCCGGCTGACCAGCCACCAAAAGTACAAAGCATTCCTAGCGGCCCGGTTGGGCCGTGCAGAACTTGCAGAAGATTCCTGGGGGTCGCCCCCAGACCCCTAAGAAGCTTCAGGCCCAACAAGGAGAGCAGGGAACCCAGATGGCGGAGCTCACGATCCGGCCGGAGGAGATCCGGGACGCACTGGAGAACTTTGTCCAGTCGTACCAGCCGGACGCGGCCTCGCGCGAGGAGGTCGGAACGGTCAGCGTTGCCGGCGACGGCATCGCGAAGGTGGAGGGCCTGCCCTCCGCCATGGCGAACGAGCTGCTGAAGTTCGAGGACGGCACCCTCGGTCTCGCCCTCAACCTTGAGGAGCGCGAGATCGGTGCGATCGTCCTCGGCGAGTTCAGCGGTATCGAGGAGGGCCAGCCGGTGCAGCGCACCGGTGAGGTTCTCTCCGTAGGTGTCGGCGAGGGCTACCTCGGCCGCGTTGTCGACCCGCTCGGCAACCCGATCGACGGCCTCGGCGAGATCGCGACCGAAGGCCGCCGCGCCCTCGAACTGCAGGCCCCGGGCGTCATGGTCCGTAAGTCGGTGCACGAGCCCATGCAGACCGGCTACAAGGCCGTCGACGCGATGGTGCCGATCGGCCGTGGCCAGCGTCAGCTGATCATCGGCGACCGTCAGACCGGCAAGACCGCCCTGGCCGTCGACACGATCATCAACCAGCGCGACAACTGGCGCTCGGGCGACGTGAACAAGCAGGTCCGCTGCATCTACGTCGCCATCGGCCAGAAGGGCTCGACCATCGCGTCCGTTCGCGGCGCCCTGGAAGAGGCCGGCGCGCTCGAATACACGACGATCGTCGCCGCCCCGGCGTCCGACCCGGCCGGCTTCAAGTACCTGGCGCCGTACACCGGTTCCGCCATCGGCCAGCACTGGATGTACGCCGGCAAGCACGTCCTGATCATCTTCGACGACCTGTCGAAGCAGGCCGACGCCTACCGCGCCGTGTCGCTGCTGCTGCGCCGCCCGCCGGGCCGTGAGGCCTACCCGGGTGACGTCTTCTACCTGCACTCCCGCCTGCTGGAGCGCTGCGCGAAGCTGTCCGACGAGATGGGCGCCGGCTCGATGACCGGTCTGCCGATCGTCGAGACCAAGGCGAACGACGTGTCGGCGTTCATCCCGACCAACGTCATCTCCATCACCGACGGCCAGTGCTTCCTGGAGTCCGACCTGTTCAACGCGGGCCAGCGCCCGGCGCTGAACGTCGGTATCTCGGTCTCCCGCGTCGGTGGCTCCGCCCAGCACAAGGCCATGAAGCAGGTTTCGGGTCGTCTCCGCGTCGACCTGGCCCAGTACCGCGAGCTGGAGGCGTTCGCCGCCTTCGGTTCCGACCTGGACGCCGCGTCGAAGGCCTCCCTGGAGCGCGGCAAGCGCATGGTCGAGCTGCTGAAGCAGGGCCAGTACCAGCCGATGCCCGTCGAGGAGCAGGTCGTCTCCGTCTGGGCCGGCACCACCGGCAAGATGGACGACGTCCCGGTCGCCGACATCCGTCGCTTCGAGTCGGAGCTGCTGGAGCACCTGCGCCGCGAGCGCAAGGACCTCCTGACCTCCATCGCCGAGGGCGGCAAGATGTCGGACGACACCCTGGGCTCGATCGCTGACGCCATCGCGGCCTTCAAGCGCCAGTTCGAGACCTCGGACGGCAAGCTCCTGGGCGAGGACGTGCCGGCCGTCAACGTCTCCAAGTGACGACGGAAGGGACCTGACTCATGGGAGCGCAGCTCCGGGTCTACAAGCGTCGCATCCGTGCCATCACGGCGACCAAGAAGATCACCAAGGCGATGGAGATGATCGCCGCCTCGCGCATCGTCAAGGCGCAGCGCAAGGTGGCGGCGTCGATGCCGTACGCGACCGAGCTCACCCGTGCGGTGACCGCGGTGGCGACCGGTTCGAACACCAAGCACGCCCTGACCACCGAGGTCGAGGCGCCGACCCGCGCCGCGATCCTGCTCATCACGAGCGACCGCGGTCTGGCCGGCGGCTACTCCTCGAACGCCATCAAGCAGGCGGAGCGGCTCAGCGAGCGGCTGCGCGCCGAGGGCAAGGAGGTCGACAGCTACATCGTCGGCCGTAAGGGTGTCGCCTACTACGGCTTCCGTGAGCGCAAGGTCACGGACTCGTGGACCGGCTTCACCGACAGCCCGGCCTACGCCGACGCCAAGCGCGTCGCGGCGCCGCTGATCGAGGCCATCCAGCTGGAAACGGCCGAGGGCGGCGTCGACGAGCTGCACATCGTCTACACGGAATTCGTGTCGATGATGACGCAGAACGCGGTCGACGGCCGGATGCTGCCGCTCAGCCTCGACAAGGCTGCGGAGGAGGACGGCGCGAAGGGCGAGATCCTTCCGCTGTTCGAGTTCGAGCCGTCGGCGGAGGACGTCCTCGACGCCCTTCTGCCGCGCTACGTCGAGAGCCGGATCTACAACGCACTGCTGCAGTCGGCCGCTTCCGAGCACGCCGCCCGCCGCCGCGCGATGAAGTCGGCGACCGACAACGCCGGGGACCTCATCAAGAGCCTCTCCCGGCTTGCCAACGCGGCCCGCCAGGCCGAAATCACCCAGGAAATCAGCGAGATCGTCGGTGGCGCCAGCGCCATGGCCGACGCGACCGCGGGGAGTGACAAGTAATGACGACCTCTGTTGAGACGGCCGCTGCCACGGGCCGCATCGCCCGGGTCATCGGCCCGGTCGTCGACGTGGAGTTCCCCGTCGACGCGATGCCCGACATCTACAACGCGCTGAAGGTCCAGGTCGCCGACCCGGCCGAGGACGGCGCGCTCAAGACGCTGACCCTTGAGGTCGCCCAGCACCTGGGTGACGGCCTGGTCCGCACCATCTCCATGCAGCCCACCGACGGCCTGGTCCGCCAGGCCCCGGTGACCGACACGGGCGAGGGCATCACCGTCCCCGTCGGCGACTTCACCAAGGGCAAGGTGTTCAACACCCTCGGTGAGGTGCTCAACTTCCCCGAGGCGAACGCCGAGGTCACCGAGCGCTGGCCGATCCACCGCAAGGCGCCTTCCTTCGACGAGCTTGAGTCGAAGACGGAGATGTTCGAGACCGGCGTCAAGGTCATCGACCTTCTCACCCCGTACGTCAAGGGTGGAAAGATCGGTCTGTTCGGTGGTGCCGGTGTCGGCAAGACCGTTCTGATCCAGGAAATGATCTACCGCGTCGCCAACAACCACGACGGTGTGTCGGTCTTCGCGGGCGTCGGTGAGCGTACCCGTGAGGGCAACGACCTCATCGAGGAGATGGGCGACTCCGGCGTCATCGACAAGACGGCGCTCGTCTTCGGCCAGATGGACGAGCCCCCGGGCACCCGTCTGCGCGTCGCCCTGGCCGGTCTGACCATGGCGGAGTACTTCCGCGATGTGCAGAAGCAGGACGTGCTCTTCTTCATCGACAACATCTTCCGGTACACCCAGGCGGGTTCCGAGGTGTCGACCCTGCTCGGCCGTATGCCCTCCGCGGTGGGTTACCAGCCGAACCTGGCCGACGAGATGGGTCTCCTCCAGGAGCGCATCACCTCGACCCGTGGTCACTCGATCACCTCGATGCAGGCGATCTACGTCCCCGCGGACGACCTGACCGACCCGGCGCCGGCGACCACCTTCGCCCACCTCGACGCGACGACGGTTCTCTCCCGTCCGATCTCCGAGAAGGGCATCTACCCGGCCGTGGACCCGCTGGACTCGACGTCCCGCATCCTCGACCCGCGGTACATCGCGGCGGACCACTACGCGGCCGCCATGCGTGTCAAGGGGATCCTGCAGAAGTACAAGGACCTCCAGGACATCATCGCGATCCTCGGTATCGACGAGCTGGGCGAGGAGGACAAGCTCGTTGTCCACCGTGCCCGTCGCGTCGAGCGCTTCCTGTCGCAGAACACCCACGTCGCCAAGCAGTTCACCGGCGTGGACGGTTCGGACGTTCCGCTCGACGAGTCGATCACCGCGTTCAACGCGATCTGCGACGGTGAGTACGACCACTTCCCCGAGCAGGCGTTCTTCATGTGCGGTGGCATCGAGGACCTGAAGGCCAACGCCAAGGAGCTGGGCGTCTCCTGATCCGGCGCGCTCCGCGAGGAGCGCGTTCGCAGGCCCCCAGCTACCGCTGGGAGAAGCCCCCGGACGGAGAGGGGCGGGTGTGTCCCGTCCCTCTCCTCACGCCCATTAGAATTTGACCCAACACCCGGCCGACCCGCCGGGTGGTGACCCGAGGAGCCACCTTGGCTGCTGAGCTGCACGTCGAGCTGGTCGCGGCGGACCGCAATGTCTGGTCCGGCGAGGCCACCCTTGTTGTCGCCCGCACCACGTCCGGCGACATCGGCGTCATGCCCGGTCACCAGCCGCTTCTCGGTGTGCTGGAATCGGGCCCGGTGACCATCCGCACCAGCGAGGGCAACACTGTCATCGCCGCGGTGCACGGCGGATTCATCTCGTTCGCGGACAACAAGCTGTCCCTGCTGGCCGAGATCGCCGAGCTCGCGGACGAGATCGATGTCCAGCGTGCGGAGCGGGCACTGGAGCGCGCGAAGGCGGAGGCCGACGCGGCCGCCGAGCGTCGCGCGGATGTCCGGCTGCGCGCCGTAACGGGCTGACCGCCCGTCGGAGTTTCAACCGCCGAGTGCCGGAGGGCGACCTCCGGGGCTCGGCAGACCTCAGCCGCGGTCCGTTCTGGAATTTTCCAGACCGGGTCGCGGCTGAGGCGATGCAGGTCCGTTTTTCTCATGCGTATTCGATGAGCGAGGAGGTCGGTGAAGATGCTCCTCGCTCTGCTTGTGAGCGGCCTGGTCGTAGCCCTGGTGGTGATCGGGCTGTTCGTCTTCGGACTGCGCCGCAGACTGATCCAGCGGTCCGGCGGGACCTTCGACTGCAGCATGCGCTGGGGTGTGTCCGAGGAGCCCGACGTCTCCGGCAAGGGCTGGGTGTACGGGGTCGCGCGCTACAGCGGCGACCGCATCGAGTGGTTCCGGGTGTTCTCGTACTCCCCGCGCCCGCGCCGGCTGCTTGAGCGCTCCTCCATCGAGGTGCTGGCCCGTCGCGCCCCGGAGGGCGAGGAGGAGCTGGCGCTGCTGTCCGACGCCGTCGTGCTCGGCTGTCTCCACCGCGGGACGCGCCTGGAGCTGGCGATGAGCGAGGACGCGCTGACGGGCTTCCTGGCCTGGCTGGAAGCGGCTCCGCCCGGCCAGCGGGTGAACGTCGCCTAGGGCGAGGGGCCCTGTACCCAGCCCGGGGGTCTGGTACCCCGGCGGGGTGAGAACGGCATGGAGAAGCCGGGGAGACGGGGGGCGGACCCGTCTCCCCGGCTTCCGTCTTCCTACTGGAGCCCGGTGTGGACCGCGTTCGCGAGTTCACCGTTCGCGGTGTCGCCGCTGAACTCCCAGTAGAAGGCTCCCCTGAGGCCCTGCTGCTTGGCCCAGGTCATCTTTCCGGCGATGGTGGCGGGGGTGTCGTAGCTCCACCAGTTGGCGCCGCACTTGGCGTAGGCCGTGCCGGCGACGGTGCCGGTGGCCGGGCAGCTGTTCTTCAGGACCTTGTAGTCCTCGATGCCCTGCTCGTACGTGCCCGGCGCCGGTCCGGTGGCGGTGCCGCCGGGGGCGGCCTGGGTGACGCCGGTCCAGCCGCGGCCGTAGAAGCCGATGCCGAGGTTGAGCTTCGAGCCGGGCACGCCCTTCGCCTTGAGCTTGGCGATGGCGTCCGCCGAGTTGAAGCCGGCCTGCGGGATGCCGGCGTAGGAGGTCAGCGGTGAGTGCGGGGCCGTCGGGCCCTGGGCCGCCCAGGCGCCGAAGAAGTCGTACGTCATGACGTTGTAGAAGTCGGTGTACTGCGCGGCGCCCGCGTAGTCCGCCTTGTCGATCTTGCCGCCGTCCGAAGCGTCGGCGGTGATGGCGGCCGTGACCAGGTTGTTCGCGCCGAAGCGGGCCTTCACGGCCTGCATCAGGTTCTTGAAGGCCGCCGGGCCGCTGGTGTCGCAGGACAGGCCGCAGGCGTTCGGGTACTCCCAGTCCAGGTCGATGCCGTCGAAGACGTCGGCCCAGCGCGGGTCCTCGACCAGGTTGTGGCAGGACTGGGCGAAGGCGGCCGGGTTCGCGGCGGCCTGCGGGAAGCCGCCGGACCAGGTCCAGCCGCCGAAGGACCACAGCACCTTGATGTGCGGGTACTGCTTCTTCAGCTTGCGCAGCTGGTTGAAGTTGCCGCGCAGCGGCTGGTCCCAGGTGTCGGCCACGCCGTCGACGCTCTGGTCGGCGGTGTAGGCCTTGTCGTAGTCGGCGTAGGCGTCGCCGATCGTGCACTGGCCGTTCTGGACGTTGCCGAAGGCGTAGTTGATGTGCGTGATCTTCGCCGCGGTGCCGGAGGTGACCAGGTTCTTCACGTGGTAGTTGCGCCCGTAGACGCCCCAGTTCGTGAAGTAGCCCAGCTTGACCTTGTCGCCCGGGTCGGGCGGGACGACCCCGCCGGTCGTCGTGACCGTGGTGGAGCCGGAGGAGGGACCGGTCTGGTCGGCGGTGTCGCGGGCGGTGACGCTGTAGGTGTACGTCGTGCCCTTGGTCAGGCCCGAGTCCGCGTAGCTCGTCCCGGTGACGGTGGCGATCTTGGCGGAGCCCCGGTAGACGTCGTAGTTCTTCACGCCCTTGTCGTCGGTGGCCGGGGTCCAGGTCAGGGTCAGCGAGGTGTCGGCGACGTTGCTCGCGGCGGGGGCGCCGGGAGCCGTGGGGGGAGCGTCGCCGGGCTGGGTGCCCCCGTCGCAGGAGGCGCCGTTGATCTTGCAGCCGCTGGGGGAGCCGGATCCGGTGCCGTTGAAGCCGAAGCTGGCGGTGGCACCGGGGGCGAGGGTGCCGTTCCAGCCGACGTTCCTGGCCGTCCAGTGCGTGCCCGAGCTGGTGACGGTGGCGTCCCAGGCGGAGGTGACCGAGGTGCCCGCCGGGTAGTCCCACTCCACGGTCCAGCTGCTCAGGGTGGTGGTGCCGGTGTTCTTCACCACCCACTTGCCCTCGAAGCCGGACCCCCAGTCGGAGGCCTTGGTGTACGTCGCGGTCGCGGAGGCGGCGGCCTGGGCCGGGCCGGCCAGCGCCACGAGACCGGTGACGGGCAGGGCGAGCACGGCGACGACCGCCGCGACTCTGGTGAAGAACCGGGTGCGCCTGGTGGGGGGTGGGGATGCTGTGCTCAAGGGTGCTCCTCCGAGGTCCGTCGCGGCCGTGGGGGCCGTCAGCGACATGGGGGTGGGACCTGCGCCGCCCGTGAGCACGCTTTGTCATGGCACGCTCACCACAGTGTGCCCGAGCGTAGAAAGGTCTGGACCAACCGTCAAGAGGTCCAGACCGGTGTCGCCCGCCGCCCTCGGCGCCCGCCGTCAGATTCCCAACTCCTGAGCCAGAACGGCCGCTTGTAGCCTGCTGCGCAGTTCCAGCTTGCCCAGCAGCCTGCTGACGTGGGTCTTCGCCGTGGCCTCCGCCATCTCCAGCCGCTCGGCGATCTCCGCGTTCGACAGGCCCTCGCCCAGAGCGCTCAGCACCTGACGTTCGCGCGGCGTCAGGGAGGCGACCGCGGCCGCCCGCTCCGGAGCCGGTGCGCCGCGCGCCGGACGGGGCGCGGCGAACTCGGCGATCAGCCGCCGCGTCACCGCCGGGGCGATCAGGCCCTCCCCGCGCGCCACCGTCCGTACCGCCGCCAGCAGCTCCGCGGCGTCGGCGTTCTTCAGCAGGAAGCCGGCGGCGCCCGCCCGCAGGGCCCCGAAGACGTACTCGTCGAGGTCGAAGGTGGTCAGCACCAGGACGTCCGCCAGGCCCTCCTCCACGACCTGCCGGGTCGCGGACACCCCGTCGAGGCGGGGCATCTGCACGTCCATGAGGACGAGATCCGGCCGCATCTCGCGGGCCAGGCGCACCGCCTCCTCCCCGTCGGCCGCCTCACCGGTCACCTCGATGTCGCCCGCGCTGCGCAGGATGAGCACCAGCCCCGCCCGTACCGCGGCCTGGTCCTCCGCCACCACCACCCGGATCGTCGCGCCTCCACCGCTCGTCATGCCCTCACCGCTCGTCATGCCTCCACCGCCCTGTCCTCCGCGGGCAGGGACGCCCGCACCTGCCACACCGCACCGCGGCGGCCCGCCGTGAACTCCCCGCCCAGCAGTTCCGTCCGCTCCTTCATGCCGATCAGCCCCGCCCCCGATCCGGGCGCGCGCGGCCCGGGGCGGTCGCCGTAGGGCGAGTCCACCGCCACGCTGAGCCGTCCGTCCTCGTGCGCCACGCGGACCGTCACCGTGCCGGGCGCGGCGTGCTTGAGGGCGTTGGTCAGGGATTCCTGGACGATCCGGTACGCCGCCAGCTCCACCGGTGCCGCCGCGGGCTCCCCGGACGGGCGGTCGTCGTGCAGTACGAAGGTCAGCCCGCTGGCCGAGCCGTTCGTCCCGGCCTGTCCGATCAGGGCGTCGAGGCCGTCCAGGGAGGGCACCGCGACCGGCTCCCGGCCGCCGCCGGCGTCCCGCAGCAGCCCGATCAGGCGACGCATTTCGGCCAGCCCCTGGACGCTGTTCTCGCGGATCACGCCGAGTGCGTCGCGGCTGGTCGCGGCCGTGTGGATGGAGAGCGCGGCGGTGGAGTGGATGGCGATGGCGGAGAGGTGGTTGGCCACCATGTCGTGCAGCTCGCGCGCCATCCGGGCGCGTTCGGCGGCCACCGCCTCCTTGCGGTCCACCTCGGCCAGCAGCGCCGTCTGCTCGGCGCGCAGCCGGGCGGCCTCGGCGGCCTCGCGGTGGTTGCGCAGGGTGGCGCCGGTCAGGGCCGGGGCGAAGGTGACGATGCCGGTGATCGCGCCGATCAGCAGGGCCTGGGGGCTCCGCAGCCAGGCCAGCGAGGCGATGGTGACGACGACGGTGATCAGGCCGGTGGTGACCGGGAGCCGCCGGGCCATGGCCGGTTTCCCGTACACGACGGCCGCGTACATCAGGTCGGTGAAGATGATGACGGTGGCGAGGCTGCCGACGGTGAACTGGTCGGCGATCACCCCGGCGGTGCCGACGGCCAGGGTCGCGCGCGGCCGGGTGCGGCGCAGCAGCTCCATCGCGCCGAGGGCCGCCAGGGGGACCAGCGCGGCCCAGGCGGGCAGGAGGTCGCGGTCGGGGGTGCTGTAGACGCCGAGCGACCAGAACACCAGGCCCGCGGCCACGCTGACCGCCGCGAGGAGGACGTCGTCGCGGTGGGGGCGCAGGCTCTTCTCGGTCACGGTCCCATCCAACAGGGTGCTCCGCCGCCGTACGTCGGCGGAGCGGCGGAGGCGCGGCTACATCGAAGGATGCAGGCCCACATGGTCATTCGCGACGACGAAACGGGCGGCGGAGGGCGGGAGCCTTGGAGGACGACGCACCCGAGCGGAAGGAGAATCCCGTGATCGTCGCGTTGATCATCGCCTGCGAGGTCGGCTTCTGGGTCCTGCTGGCGGCGGGACTCGCCCTGCGCTACCTGGCGAAGATGCCCCGGCTGGGCGCGGCGGTCCTGCTCTGCGAGCCGCTGATGGAGCTGGTCCTGCTGGTCGTCACCACGGTCGACCTCAAGAACGGCGCCGAGCCCGACTGGAAGCACGGTCTCGCCGCGCTCTACATCGGCTACACCGTTGCGTTCGGGCACTACACGATCAAGTGGCTCGACGGGCACGCCGCGTACCGGCTGGCCGGGGGGCCGAAGCCGGCGGGCGCCGGCTACGGCATGGAGCGGGCCCGGCACGAGTGGAGGCTCTGGGTGCGCACCGTGGTCGCCGCCGCCGTCGCCCTGACCCTGCTGCAGGCAGCCGTCTGGTACGTCGGCGACGCGGGCGACGTCAGCTCGCTCAGGGCGTGGCAGTTCGGCGCCCTGCGCGTCGTCGGCATCCACGCCCTGGTCGCGGCGGCCTACACGATCTGGCCGAAAAAGGCCCCCGCCGGCGCCGAGCCGGAGGCCTCCTCCCTCGCCGCGAGCGAGCGGAGGTAGGCGGAGCGCCCCCGCGGGGGCGCCTCCCGGCTACCGCTCGCCGCCCGGCACCCACAGCACGTCCCCGACCTCTTTGTTGGCCACCCGGGCCAGGATGAACAGGAGGTCGGAGAGGCGGTTGAGATAGGTGGCGGTCAGCGGGTTCATCGTCTCGCCGTGCGCCTCCAGCGCCGCCCACGTCGACCGCTCGGCGCGCCGCACCACGGTGCAGGCCTGGTGCAGCAGGGCCGCGCCGGGGGTACCGCCGGGCAGGATGAAGCTGCGCAGCTTCTCGACCTGCTCCAGGAAGAGGTCGCAGTCGGCCTCCAGCTTGTCGACGTAGAACTGCTCCACGCGCAGCGGCGGGTACTCGGGGTTCTCCACGACCGGCGTGCACAGGTCCGCGCCCACGTCGAACAGGTCGTTCTGCACCCGGACGAGCACCTTGACGACCTCGTCCGGCAGGCTGCCGAGCGCGATGGCGGAGCCGATGGCCGCGTTGGCCTCGTTGGCGTCGGCGTACGCGGAGATCCGCAGGTCGGTCTTGGCCGTGCGGCTCATGTCGCCCAGGGCGGTCGTGCCCTTGTCGCCGGTACGGGTGTAGATGCGCGTCAGGTTCACCATGCGGCCAGGGTAGATGGCGGGCGGCGGCCCGGGGCGGCGCGTGAACTGTGAGGCAGCGCACCGGTCGTGGGCCGACCGGTGTGATGTCCGTCATCTGAGACGTGACGCGTGTTACTTCACGGTCACACCGCACCCCCCGGGCGCTAGTCTCCGCCGGAGTGGCTGTGAAGCCGTGCCGTATTTGAGAACAACGAGGGGTGTGCAGTGGCTGGGAAGCTCGCCGTCATCGGTGCGGGACTCATGGGTTCCGGGATCGCTCAGGTCTCCGCTCAGGCGGGATGGGACGTCGTGCTGCGCGATGTCACCGACGCGGCGCTGACCCGGGGCACGGGCGGGATCAAGGCCTCGTACGACAAGTTCGTCTCCAAGGGCAAGCTGACGGCCGAGGACGCCGAGGCGGCGCTCGCGCGCATCACGACGACCACCGACCTGGACGCCGTCGCCGACGTCGACATCGTCGTGGAAGCGGCCTTCGAGAAGATCGAGATCAAGCACGAGATCTTCCGCGCGCTCGACAAGATCGTGCGTGAGGACGCCATCCTCGCCTCCAACACCTCCGCCATCCCGATCACCAAGATCGCGGCCGTGACGGAGCGCCCCGAGCGGGTCGTCGGCGCGCACTTCTTCTCGCCCGTCCCGATGATGCAGCTGTGCGAGCTGGTCCGCGGCTACAAGACGAGCGACGAGACCCTCGCCGCGACCCGGGCGTTCGCCGAGTCCGTCGGCAAGACCTGCATCGTCGTCAACCGCGACGTAGCCGGATTCGTGACGACCCGTCTGATCTCCGCGCTGGTCGTCGAGGCCGCGAAGCTGTACGAGTCGGGCGTGGCCACCGCGGAGGACATCGACATCGCCTGCAAGCTGGGCTTCGGCCACGCGATGGGCCCGCTGGCCACCGCCGACCTCACCGGCGTCGACATCCTGCTGCACGCCACCAGCAACATCTACACCGAGTCCCAGGACGAGAAGTTCGCGCCGCCGGAGCTCATGCGCCGCATGGTGGACGCCGGGGACATCGGCCGCAAGAGCGGCCAGGGCTTCTACAAGCACTGAGAGCGGTCCACCAACTGAGCGCCATCGTTCGAAAGCCTTCACCCGTCAGGGTGAATTAGGTATCGGTTCGCTCACGGTCGGCAACTTCCCTGCCCGCGCGGCAGTCAGTTGCAGTGAGAGTTGCCGACCACGGACCAGTTGCCATACGTACGCAGTACTGCCGGGAGTACACATGCACATCAGGGGCGACCACGCCGAACTCGCAGTCGGGGGCCGCCTCGACGTGCGCAGCGCGGCGGACGCCCGTACGGCCCTCCACACCGCGCTCGACGACGGCCACGGCGACCTCGTGCTCGACCTGACCGGGCTCGACTCGTGGGACGCGACCGGCCTCGGCGTGATCATGGGCGCGCACCGGAGGGCCGGCCGGGCGGGACGACGCCTCGTCCTGCGCGGAGTGCCGCCGCAGATGCAGCGGCTGCTCGTGGCGACCCGCCTGCACCGGATCCTCGCGATCGAGGGCGGCCTGGAAGCCGAGTCGCTGCCCCGGGTCTGACCCGCAAGCCGCTGACCTTCGCATTTCCTGCGGAAAGTAACGGTCCGGTGGTGATCGAGCCCCCACGGTTTCCCGCACGACCGGCCACGGTCTAGGGTTCGGGCGGAAACCGGACCAGTGGCGACAGCGGGTGCGCGACGGCCGGGCGGTACGACGGCGAGGCGCGCGGCCCGCGATGGGGGACTGGGTCATGGACCGTACACAAGGGCAGACCGGGCGGGACGAGCAGGCCGCGGGCGGCCCCCGGAAGCCGTCCTCCGCCTCCGCTTCCGCCGCCGGTACCACGCCGCCCGCGCCGGCTTCGCCGCCGTCCGGGCCCTCCGGACCCGCCGGCCCAGCCCGCGTCGTCACCCTGACCGCCGGCGACTTCACCCTCACCGTCAACCCCGTCGACGGCAGCGAGATCGAACCCGTGCGGCCCGGCACCGAGCGCGGTCGCCCCGCCAAGCGCGACGCCGCCGCCCGAGCGGCCGGGGACGCCGCCGCACGGCCGCCCGTACTGCCCGGCCCCCCGATACCCGCCCGGCCCCTGCTCGCCCGCGGCGAGGAACTGGAACGCCTCGTCCGGCTCCTGGGACGCGGCCGGTCCGTCCGCCTGACCGGACCTTCCGGTTCCGGACGCAGCGCGCTGCTCGACGCGGTCGCCGCCCGCTGCGCGGGCCTCGCCCCCGACGGAGTCGTACGGCTCAGCGGATACGGCCACCAGCAGCCCGGCGAACTGCTCCACGCGCTCCACGCGGCCGTGTACGACGCCCCGCGGGAGCGCCCCGAGCGCGACGAGCTCCTCGCCCGCGTGCGCGACATCGGCGCCGTCGTCCTCCTCGACGACCTGGAGATGGGCGGCAGCGCCCTCGACGAACTGCTGCGCGCGACCCCCGAATGCGCCTACCTGCTGGCGGCCACCCCCGAGACCAAGGCCCCCTCCGACGACTCCCACGTCGAGGAGGTCTTCCTCACCGGCCTCGGCAAGGACGACTGCCTGGCCCTGCTGGAAGCGGGCCTGGGACGGCCCCTGACGGACGAGGAGACCGCCTGGGCGGGCGACCTCCGGTTCGCCTCCGAGGGGCTGCCGCTGCGCTTCGTGCAGGCCGCCGCGATGCTGCGGCAGCGGGACGAGCTCAACCACAGCGACGCGGACGACGACGAGGAGGAGCCCGGCGTCTTCGAGGAGCGCCCCCGCGACAGCGGAGTGGTGCCGCTGCCCACGCTCGCCGAGGGCGCGGCCCCGGCGGAGCTGCTCGCCTCGCGGGTCAGCGAGTCGGCGCGGGCCGCCCTGCGGATCGCCTGCGCGCTCGGCGGCGAGCTGCCGCACCACGCCCACCTGCCGGCGCTCGTGGGGGACACCCACGCGGACACGGCCGTGGCGGAACTGCTGGACTGCGGACTGCTGACGCCCGTCGGAACGCGCTACCGGCTGGCCGCCGGGGTCGCCCGCCAGCTGGAGGACGTCGGTTACGCGGACACCGTGTCGGAGGAGGCCCGTACGGCCGCCCGGCACTACGCCTGGTGGACCGGGCACGCCTCGGTCGTCCCGGAGCGGGTGGGAAGGGAAGCGGACGCGGTGCTCGCGGCTCTGGCCGGCGCGGACGTGGTCGCCGCGGCGGTGCTCGCGCGTACGGCCGCCCCCGCCTTCGCGGCCTCGCTGCACTGGGAGGCCTGGGAGCGGGTGCTGCGCTCGGGAGCGGAAGCGGCGCGCAAGGCGGGGGAGGTCGCCGAGCAGGCGTACTTCCACCACGAGCTGGGTGTGCTCGCCCTGTGCGAAGGGCGCGTCGACCGGGCCCGCGCCGAGCTGGAGACCTCGATCGGGCTGCGGGGCGCGCTGGCCGACAAGCGCGGCACCGTCGCGGGCCGGCGGGCGCTGGCGCTCGTCGTGGACCGCGAGGCCGCCGGGGCGGCCGCCTCGCCCCCGCTGCGCCTGGAAGCCCCCGCGGCGGCCTCGGAGGCCGTGACGGTGGCGACCCCCGCGACCCCGCCGACACCCACGAAACCCGCGACCCCGGCCGGGCCCGCTGCGCCGGCCGCACGGCCGAACGCGGTCACCAAGGCCCTCCCGTCGGCGAAGCCGGCCACCCCCGTCCGGCCCCGCCCGGCCGTGGCCCCGCCGGAGGATCCGGCCGTCTCCGAGGCCGCCGTGACCCGTGTGGCCCCCGTGACGCCCGCAGGCCCGGTCTCCGCCGAGGCGGTCAGCCGGATGACCCCCGTGGTGCCCGTCAACCACCGCTCGCAGACGCCCACGACCCTCTCCGAGGTGTTCGAGGACGCCTTCCCGCTGTCGCCGGAGCCGGCCTCGGCCTCGGCCGCGGCTCCGGTCCCCGCCACCGCCACCGCCAAGCCGTCCTCGGACCCGGGCCGGCGGCGCCGGGTGCTGCTGGCCGCCGCGGGAGCGCTGACGGTCGTCGCGCTGGGCACCGTCGTGAGCCTTGCGATGACCACGCCGGACACACCGGACACCGAGCCGCCCGCGAACGGGCCCGCCGTGTCCTCGACCCCGGCGTCCGCGTCCCCGACCACGGTGCAGCAGAACAGCGGGAACGATCCTGCGCCGGAGCCGCCCGTGACGGCGCCCTCGAACGGCGCCACCACCCCGCAGGAGAGCGCCGCCGCGCCCTCGCCCGGCCGCACCCCGGGCCGCACCCCCTCCCGCCGCCCGTCCTCGACGCCGACCAACTCCCCGCGTCCGGGCACCCCTTCGACCGCACCGACCACCGCGGGCCCGACCACGGCCCCGACGGCGACCGGCGAGGCCACGCCCACGGCCACCGCGGCGCCCACCGGACCGGGGACGGCCACCGCCACCTCGCCGACCACGGCCCCCTGATACGCCACCGGCTCCGTCCTCGCGGACGGAGCCGGCGTTCGTTCGCCGAACGGGATCAGAACAGGCGCAGCTTGTCGTCCTCGATGCCGCGCAGGGCGTCGTAGTCCAGCACCACGCAGTCCATCCCGCGGTCCGTCGCCAGCACCTTCGCCTGCGGCTTGATCTCCTGCGCGGCGAAGACGCCCCGGACCGGGGCCAGGTGCGGATCCCGGTTGAGCAGCTCCAGGTAGCGGGTCAGCTGCTCCACGCCGTCGATCTCGCCGCGCCGCTTGATCTCCACGGCCACCGTCGCGCCCGAGGCGTCCCGGCACAGGATGTCCACCGGGCCGATCGCCGTCATGTACTCACGCCGGATCAGCGTGTAGCCGTCGCCCAGCGTCTCGATCCGGTCGGCGAGCAGCTCCTGGAGGTGCGCCTCCACGCCGTCCTTGATCAGCCCCGGGTCGGTGCCCAGCTCGTGGGAGGAGTCGTGGAGCACTTCTTCCATGGTGATGATGAGCTTCTCGCCCGCCTTGTTGACGACCGTCCACACACCGGCGTCGTCACCGCTCCCCTCTTTGAGGGTGCACGGCGGCGACATCCAGTTGAGCGGTTTGTACGCCCGGTCGTCCGCGTGGATCGAGACACTGCCGTCGGCCTTCACGAGGATGAGACGGGGTGCCGAGGGCAGATGGGCGGTGAGGCGGCCCGCATAGTCGACGGAGCAGCGGGCAATCACGAGACGCATGGTCGGCAACGCTACTCGACCTACGGCCCTCCACGCGATTCGCCCCTGAAAGCCCCGTTCGCCGATGGCGCGTTGTATGCGCATTCTCCTGGTGCGTCACCCATGGGGCGCCTACCGTGGTGAGCGGGAGGTCGTCGAGCGTGCACTCTGCGTCGCGATCTCCTTCCCTGCCCGTAAGGCTCCGGCAACCAGTCAGCCGGGGTCGCGAGAGGAGAACCCATGTCGCTCGACGTCTCACCGGCCCTACTCGAACAGGCCGAGCGAGGCGAGGTCGACGAAGCCGCCTTCGTCGACTGCGTCCGGACCTCCCTGCCCTTCGCATGGGAGATGATCAGCTCGCTGGTGGCCCAGCTGAAGGTGGACGGCGGCCAGTTCGCCGACAACCAGACGCCGCCGCCCGACGAGCAGGCGCGTGGGCAGCTGCTGCGCGCACTCGCGAGTGACGCGATACGCGGTGCGCTGCAGCGGCACTTCGGAGTGCGCCTGGCATTCCAGAACTGCCACCGGGTGGCGGTCTTCCCGCTGGATCCCTCGGTGGACGACCGGCTGGCCAAGTTCACTTCGATCCGCGGCCAGCTGCTCAACCAGTCGCCGGAACTGCGGGACTGCTGAGCAGGGCCGGAGCCGGTAGATCTCGGCCGAGACGGGGCAGGACTTCGGCGCCGAGCCGTCGTACGTTCTCCTCCGTCGCGGCGAGATCTCCCGAACCCTCCGTCAGGAGGGCGAACCGCGTGATGCCCGTGCGCGCGGCGGTGGCCGCCAGCCGGTCCGCCGCCAGCTCAGGGGTGCCCACCGGGTGCAGGTCGCAGAGCAGTTCCGTGTACGCGAGCGGATCCCGCATCGCGCGCACGCGGCCGTCCACGGTCACGTGCGCGTCCAGGCCGAGCTTGAGCCAGCCCGGCATGGACTTCAGCAGGGTCTCGCGCGCGTCCGAGGCGCTGTCCGCGATCTGGCACACCCCGGCGGACACGTGCCCGGCCGCGGCCACGTGCTCGGGGGAGTGGCCCGCCGCGAGTGCCGTGCTGCGCCACAGCGCGACCATCTCGGCCTTGTTCTCGTCCCCGCAGTGCATGCCCAGCAGCATCGGCAGGCCCCGCCGCGCGGCCATCCGCACCGACGAGGGCGAGGTGCAGGCCACGATCACCTCCGGCCCCGACCCGTCCCCGTCCAGGGCCTCCGACGGCCGCGGTACGACCGCCACCTCGCGGAAGGCGTACCGTTCGCCGGCGGCGCCGACCCGCGCCTGCGTGAGCCACCGCCGCAGCAGGTCCAGGGACTCCGGGAAGCCCTTCTCGTAGGCCTCCAGACCGCCGCCGAAGACCTCCAGGTCCACCCACGGCCCGCCGCGCCCCACCCCGAGAGAGAAGCGGCCCCCCGAGGCCAGGTGCAGCAGCGCCGCCTGCTCGCCCAGGGCGACCGGGTGCGCGCTCGGCAGTACGCTCACGGCCGTACCCACCCGGAGCCGTCGGGTCCGGCCCAGCAGCAGCCCCGCGAGGGTCACCGCCGACGGGCAGACGCCGTACGGGACGAAGTGGTGCTCGGCCAGCCAGACGGAGTCCAGCCCGGCCTCCTCCGCCACCTCGGCGGTCCGCACCGCCCGGTGCAGTGCCTCACCCTGTCCCTGGCCCGGGAACTGGGCCGCCAGTACAAACGCTCCTACGCGCATCGCCTTCATCCTCCTCGCGGCTGACGCGGCCTCCCCCAGGTGGACCGGTTCTTCCTATGGCAACAACGTCTGACACGTGCCAAAGGCACGGGCTGACACGAAAGTTATTGGGATTGTCGGGCCAGTCCCGGCCATCGGTCCGACCGCCCGTAGACACCCTGCGGGTACCCGGCCTCGCTGCGCGTAGTCTGGAAGAAAGTCACTGCCGTCACCCCATCCGTGAGGTATACGTGTCACCGCGCAACAACCGCCGCAGGGGCGGCGAGACGCCGGACGAGCGCCCGGGGAGCGGCCTGGACCGCTTCGGGCTGGAGCGCACCGAGGAGTACCAGGGCGAGGACTGGAAGGTCCGGCACGTCGCGGGCGCGAGCGCGGCGGGCAAGCGCTACCGCTGCCCCGGCTGCGACCAGGAGATCCCCTCCGGCACCCCGCACCTGGTGGCCTGGCCCGAGTACGGCGGCGTGGACGACCGGCGGCACTGGCACAAGGCCTGCTGGAACGCGAAGGACCGCCGCACCACGAAGGTGCAGCGGTCCCGCAACGCGCCGAGGTACTGACCCCGGCGGGGCCGGGCCGGACTCTGCCCAGTGCTGTGGCCGGAAAGGTTTGCCGGGGCGCGGTGTCCGGTGCGGTGCATCGCAAGGCGGAGGGCCACGGCCCGTACCGGACGTACCTGCGTGGTCCGACAACGCCGCGAGGTGCTGTACCGGGCGCCGTGACCCGGTGAACCTTCACGGTCGCAGCACTAGACGTCCCGGCGGCCGACCATGGCGTAGGAGGCGGCCACGGCCGCTCCCGTGACCAGCAGGATGATCAGCACCTGGGAGAGGTCGCTCGGCGCCGGGCCGAGGTCGCCGCCCTCCTGCATGCCGAAGAGCTGGCTCAGCGCCACCGGCACGTTGCGCTGGAGGACGAGTTCCCCGACGGGGGCCACGGGCTCCCAGATCATGAGCATGGCCCCGAACACCGGCGGCAGCGTGACCACGCCCAGCATGACGGCGATCGCCCCCGCCGAGTGCCGCACGAGCGCGCCGATCGCGAGCGCGAGCACCCCGAGCAGGGTCACGTAGAGGCAGCCGGCCAGGGCGCCCAGCCACTCGCGCGCCGCGTGCGGGCCGGCCGCGGACCCGCCGTGGGCGAGCATGGCGGCGATCCCGACCACGAAGACGGACAGCGCGGTGACGACGAAGGCCGTGGCGCTGAAGACGAGGTACTTCGCGGTGAGCACGCGGAAGCGGTCCGGGGCGGCGGTGAACGTGGTGCGCACCAGGCCGGTGGCGTGCTCCGAGGCGATCGTGAGCACACCGAGGACCATCACCGCGACCTGCCCGACCATCAGGCCGAAGAGGGCGGGCGTGGTGAAGGAGATGGACTCGTAGTCCCGGTCCACGGTCTGGGCGACGAAGAGCAGCCCGATGCCGACGACGGTCACCACGAGGGCGCCCAGCGTCCACAGGGTGGAGCGGATCGAGATCAGCTTGGTCCACTCCGACGCGAGGGCGTGCCCCAGGTGCGGCCGCGGGGTGGGCAGCGGAGAGCTGTAGGTCCGCGGCTGATCCGGCGTCGCGGTCGTCGGGGTCATCGGGGGTCCTCCGCGGAGTCCTTGGCGGTGCTCGCGAGCTCGCCGGGCTTGCTGGGCATCAGGAAGGGCTTCCCGCCCGCCCCGGGAGGCGGCGGGGCGAAGAAGCCCGCCTGCGGGACCTCCGGGGCCGCCGGCCCGTCCTCCCAGGCCGGGAGGGCCAGCGGGTCCTGCTCCCACAGCTCGGCCCGCGGGTCCTCGGTGGAGGTGTACTCGACGGCGGACTGGGTCATCCGCATGTACGCCTCCTCCAGCGAGGCCCGGTGCGGGGACAGCTCCCACAGCCGTACGCCGGCCGCGTGCGCGAGGTCGGAGATGCCGGGCAGCTCCAGGCCGGTCACGCGCAGTGCTCCGTCGGGCTCCTGGAGGACCCGTCCGCCCGCCTTGACGAGGGCCCTTCCCAGCTTCTCCCGGCCATCCGGATCGGTGTCGGCCGCACGCACCCGAGCGAATCCGGCCGAGTTGTGCGCGATGAAATCCTGCGTGCCCATGTCGGCCAGCAGCCGTCCGCGGCCGATGACGATCAGGTGGTCGGCGGTCAGGGCCATCTCGCTCATCAGGTGCGAGGAGACGAACACGGTGCGGCCCTCGGCGGCGAGCCGGCGCATCAGGTTGCGGACCCAGAGGATGCCCTCGGGGTCGAGCCCGTTGACCGGCTCGTCGAACAGGAGCACCTGGGGGTCGCCGAGCAGCGCCGTGGCGATGCCCAGGCGCTGGCCCATGCCGAGCGAGAAGCCCTTCGTGCGCTGCCGGGCCGCGTCCTTGAGGCCGACGACGGCCAGCACCTCGTCCACCCGCTTCTCCGGAATCCCGGAGAGCTGGGCGATGGACAGCAGGTGGGTGCGGGCCCGGCGGCCGCCGTGGACGGCCTTGGCATCGAGCAGGGCCCCGACGTGCCGCTGGGCGTTCGGCAGCTCCCGGAAGGGGAGGCCGTTGATCGTGACATGACCAGAGGTGGGCCGGTCGAGGCCCAGGATCATGCGCATGGTCGTGGACTTCCCGGAGCCGTTGGGCCCCAGGAAGCCCGTCACGTGACCCGGCTTGACCTGGAAGGACAACTGGTCGACGGCGGTCTTCGCGCCGTAGCGCTTGGTCAGGCCGACTGCCTCGATCATCTTGCTGCCCCTTACCAGGCCGGGACGACTTTCGCCCGTGTAAGGGTTAAGAGGATAGCGAGGATCCTACGGTTCCGTCCCGGGCCGGATCCCTGACCCGTCCCCGAGACCGACCCTGGTACGACCCGTAGTCCTTCCGGAGGGGCCGGCCGTCAGGCGTCCCTCTTGTTGAGGACGAGACAGCCCCCGGCGACGGAGGCGGCCACCCACAGGAGCATGATCCCGAGCCCGCCCCACGGGCCGTAGGGCGCGTCCGAGGGACCGACGGGGGAGGACACCGTCTGCATGATCGCCGAGCCGGCCTGGTTGGGCAGGTAGTAGGCGATCTTGCGCGTGGCGTCGACCACGCTGAGGACGATGGGAAGGATCAGGACGAAGCTGATCAGGATCGAGATCGCGGCGGCGGTGTTGCGCAGCATCATCGACACACCCATGGCGAACAGCGCGAGCAGTGCCATGTAGAGGCCGACGCCGATCACCGCGCGCAGGACGTTCTCCTCGCCGAGCGTGGTGGCGTGCTCGCCGAGGAGGGCCTGGCCGACGAAGAAGGACAGGAACCCGGTCGCGAGGCCGACCACCAGGGTGAGGGCGGTGGCCACGGTGAGCTTCCCCAGCAGCAGGGAGCCGCGGACCGGCACGGCGGCGAGGGAGCTGCGGATCATGCCGGTGCTGTACTCGCTGCCGACCACCATGGCCGCGAAGATGAGCACGGCCACCTGGCCGAAGAGCATCCCGGAGAAGCTCATCTGGGTGGGGTCGAAGGCGAGCTGTTCCGGCTCCGGAATGGAGTCGAAGGTCGCGTTGACCACGGCGCACAGACCTGCGCCCATGGCCACGGTCACCAGGAACGCGGTGGCGAGCGTCCAGCTGGTGGAGGCGACGGTACGGATCTTGGTCCACTCGGAGGTGAGGACGGCGGAGAGGGCCATGGTCACTGCCCGCCCTTGCGCGCCGAGTCGAAGCCGGCGCCCCAGGCGGGGACGTCGGCCGGCCGGGCCGGGTTGTCGGCGGCCGTGCCGGGTGCGCCGGGTGTGCCCGGTGCGTGGGCGTGGTATTCGACGGAGTCCGCCGTCATACGCATGAACGCTTCCTCCAGTGAAGCCCGCTGCGGGCTGAGTTCGTGCAGCACGACCTGGTGCCGGGCGGCCAGCTCGCCGAGCTGTTCCGCGCCCGCGCCGTCGACTTCCAGCGCGCCGTCGGCGCCGGCGCTGACGGCGCCGATCCCGGCCTCGTGCAGGATGTCCTTGAGCTGTTCCTGCTGCGGCGAGCGCACGCGGACGTAACTGCGGGAGTTCTGGTGAATGAAATCAGCCATAGAGGTATCGGCCAGTAGTCTTCCCTGTCCGATGACGATCAAATGGTCTGCGGTCAGGGCCATTTCGCTCATCAGGTGGGAGGACACGAAGACCGTGCGCCCCTCTGCCGCCAGGCCCTTCATCAGATTGCGGATCCACAGAATGCCCTCGGGATCCAGACCATTGACCGGTTCGTCGAACATGAGGATCTGCGGGTCGCCCAGCAATGCGGCGGCGATTCCCAGCCGTTGCCCCATGCCCAGCGAAAAACCTTTGGACTTCTTCCTGGCCACGGCCGTCAGCCCCACCAGGTCCAGCACCTCGCCGACCCGCCGCTCCGGGATGCGGTTCGACTGGGCCAGGCAGAGGAGGTTGTTGTAGGCGGTGCGGCCACCGTGCATGGCCTTCGCGTCCAGCAGCGCCCCGACGTGCTTCAGCGGTTCCTGGAGGTCCCGGTAGCGCTTCCCGTAGATCCGGACCGCACCACTGGTCGGATTGTCCAGATCCAGCATCATGCGCATGGTGGTCGACTTGCCGGCCCCGTTGGGGCCGAGGAAGCCGGTCACCACCCCCGGTCTGACCTGGAAGCTGAGGTTGTCCACGGCGGTCTTCGCGCCGAATCGTTTAGTAAGGCCCTCAAGCTCGATCATGCGGCCACGCTAGAGCGCCCGAGGGCCCTACGCCACCTCAAAAGAGTGACATAGGGCCCTCGATCAGGCTCTGTTCGCTACCAGCAGGTAACGCCTGTTGTTCAGCGGCTCTGCTGCGCCGGGACGCCGCGGCTGACCGGCTCGTCGTCCACGATCGGGTTGGCCGCCGCGACGGCCGCACCGGTGAGCGTCGCCAGCATCTCGCGGACGTTGGTCAGCTGCGCGTTGATCGAGTCGCGACGGTTGGTGAGCGCCGCCAGCTCGCGCTCCGACTCGCTGCGGATGCGGTCCGCCTTGGCGTTGGCGTCGGCCACGATGTCCTCGGCCTGGCGCTGCGCGGTCTCCACGGTCTGGCGGGCCCGGCGCTCGGCGTCCGTACGCAGCTTCTCGGCCTCCAGGCGCAGCTGCTCGGCGCGGTGCTCGATCTCCGCGAGCCGCTTCTCGGCCTTCGCCTGACGGGAGGCCAGGTCGCGCTCCGACTGCTCACGGCGCTTGGCCAGGTTGGTCTCGAAGTCGGCGGCGGCCTGGGCGGCCTTGGCGCGGGTCTCCTCGAACAGCGCGTCGGCCTCCTCGCGCTTGGAGGCCGCGTCCTTCTGGGCCTCGGCGCGCAGGGTGGCGGCGTCGCCCTTGGCCTTCTCGACGATGCGGACGCCCTCGTCCTCCGCCTTCGTCTTGCGGTCCGCCGCGAACGACTCGGCGTCGTTGCGCACCTGCTGGGCGGCCGACTCGGCGAGCTCACGGTGCTGCTCGGCCGCGCGACGGGCCTCCTCGCGCAGGTCCTTCGCCTCCTCCTCGGCCAGCCGAAGGATCTTCTCGACCCGGGCGCCGAGACCCGCGTACGACGGCTCGGCGTCGTTCACCTGGGCCTGGGCGTTCTGCGTTTCGAGGTGCAGCTCCTCGATCCGCTTTTCCAGAGAGTTGATACGTCCAAGGGCGCTGTCGCGGTCGGAGACCAGCTTGGTAATGCGGTCGTCCACCTGACCGCGGTCATAACCACGCCGCACGAGCTCGAAGCCGAAGGGGGAGGAAGTGTCGCTCATGGGGTTCCTGTCGAATGAGACCGATGAGGTGCTACGTGAGGTGTTAAGGGGAATCCTAGGCGCCCAGACGGCGTGTCATCGAGTCAATCCGCGTTTGATCTGGACAATGACACCCCTTTTGAGTGGCAAGGCGGCGGATTGCTTGTCACCCGTTCGCCTGAACCTTCATCAGGTGCACACATCCCCGATCTCTTGGCTAGCCCTCTGACGACTTACCACCCGAACGAGTGGATCCCGCTGTCACTCCGGCCTTGGCGCCCCCCGCTCCCTGGCTGCCGACCGCGGACTTCCCGCCGCCCGAAGGCGCCTCGAATGATTCCAACGCCTCAAGAACGTCCTGGACACGGGAGATCTCCCCCTGAATGTCCTGCCGCCTGCGGACCAGGACCTCCAGCTCGCGACGGCCTTCCTCGACCAGCCGCTCGGCCTCCGCCTTGGCCTCCGCCAGCGCCTTCTCGGCCTCCCGGGCCAGCTCGGCCTTCTTCTGCTCGGCCTCCTTGAGCAACGCCTCCGCCTTGCGGACCGCCGCGATGCGCACCTTGCTCGCCTCGCTGCTCGCGTCCGACAGCAGCTCCTTGGCCTTCGCCTCGGCCTCGACGCTCTGCTCGGTCGCCGCGCGCACCAGCTTGTCCACGCGCTCGCCGGCCGACTTCATCTGCTCGGCCGACTCCCGGCGGGCCCGCTCGTGCAGCTCCTCGACCTCGCCCTCGACGCGGCCGCGCAGCTCCTCCGCCCGCTCCCTTATGGCGGCCGCGTCCGTGCGCGCGCCGACCAGCAGCTCGTTGGCGTCCGTACGGGCCTTCTCCACCAGGGAGTTGCCCTCGACGGTCGCCTCCGAGGTGATCCGTGCCGCCTCCTTGCGGGCCGCGGCGACCATCGCGTCGGCCTGCTCCTCGGCCGCCGTGGTGGCGGCGAGGGCCTGCGCCTGCGCGTCGGCGGTGAGCTTGTCCGCCTCGGCCGCCGCCTCCGTGATGAGCCGGTCGACCTGCTCCGCGGCCTCGCTGCGGCGCTTGTTCGCCTCCTCGCGGGCCTCGTCCAGCAGCCGCTCGGACTCCGTACGGGCCTCCGCGCGAAGGCGCTCCGCCGCGGTGGCGGCCTCCGCCTTGACCCGCTCGGCCTCCGACCGGGTGCGGGCCGCGTGCTCCTGCGCCGAGGACAGCGCCTCCGACGCGTCGGCGCGCAGCCGCTCCGCCTCGGACGCCGCCTCGCCGACCGTGCGCTCGTTGTCCTTGCGGGTCTGCTCGGTGAGCTTGTCGGCCTCGGCCGCCGCCTCCGCGATGAGCCGGTCCGCCTGCTCGGCCGCCTCGGTGCGCAGCCGGTTCGCCTCGGCGCGCGCCTCGTCCAGCGCCTGCTCGGCGTCCCGCTCGGCGCCGGCCAGCGTCTCGCCGGCCGCGGCCGTGACACGGTCCGCCTCCGCGGTGGCCTCGCCGATGATCCGGCCGCCCTCCGCGCGGGCGTCGTCCAGCACCCGTGCCGCGTCGGCGCGCAGCCGCTCCGCCTCCGCCGCCGCCTCGCCGACCGTGGCCTCGTTGGCCACGCGGGTCTCGTCGATGAGCCGGTCGCCCTCGGCACGCGAGTCGACCATGATCTTCGCGGCGTCCCGCTCGGCGCTCGCCAGGGTCTCCGCCGCCTGGGACTTCAGGCGTGCCGCCTGGGTGGTGAGGCGCTCGGCCTCCGCCGCCGCCTCGCCCACGGTGGCCGCGTTCGCGGCGCGGGTCTCCTCGATGAGGCGGTCCGCCTCCGCCGAGGCCTCCGTGATGAGCCGGTCGACCTGCTCCGCGGCCTCGGTACGCAGCCGGTTGCCCTCGGCCCGGGCCTCGTCCAGCGTGGCCGCGGCCTCGGCACGGGCGGCCTCGGCGGCCTGTGCCGCCTCGCCGGTGATCCGCTCGGCCTCCGCCTCGGCGCCGGCGACCGTCGCCGCGTTCGACGCCAGGGTCTCCTCGGTGAGCCGCTCGGCCTCCGCCGCGGCCTCGGCCGTGATCCGGGCGCCCTCGGCGCGCGCCGCCTCCAGCGACTCCGCCGCCTCGCCGCGGATGCGGTTGGCGTCGTCGCGGGCGTCGGCACGGGTACGGGCGGCGTCGCGCTCGGACGCGGCCAGCGCGTCGGTGGCCTCGGTACGCACCCGCTGGGCGTACTCGGCGGTGTCGGTGCGCAGCTGCTCCGACTCGGCGATCGCCTCGGCGACGGTCCGCTCCGCCAGGGCCTTCGCCGCGTCCGTCTCCGCACGCGCCTGGGTGCGGATCCGCCCCGCGTCCTCGGTGGCCCGCTCCCGCTCCGCGTGGGCGTCGGCGCGGACCCGGGCGGCCTCCTCCTCGGCCTCCGTCCGCGTACGCTCCGCCACGAGCTCGGCGGCGCTGCGCAGACCGGCGATCTCCTCCTCGGCCTGCTCGTGCAGCCCGGCCACGGCGTCGCGCACCTGCTGGGCGGTGGCCTCGGCCGCCGACACCAGCTCGGACGCGCGGCGTTCGGCCTCCTCGGTCAGGCGGGCCGCCTCGGCCTGCGCCTCCTCCGAGCGGCGGCGGGCCGCGGCCAGCAGCTCCTCGCTCTGCTCGCGGGCCTGCGCCCGCTCCTGGTCGGCGTCGGTGCGGGCCGACGCCAGGGTCTCCTCGGACTCCCGGCGGCGCCGGGCGGCCTCCTCCTGGGCGGCGGCCAGCGCCTCGGCGGCCTCCTCCGCGACCCGCTCCGCCGCGGCCTTGGCCTCGGCGCGCAGCCGGTCGGCGGTCTCCTGGGCCTCGGCGCGCACGCGCTCGGCCTCCGCCTCGGCCTCGCCGCGCAGCCGTACGGCCACCTGCTCGGCCTCGGCGCGCACCCGGCCGGCGTCCTGCGCCGCCTCCGTGCGCAGCTGGTCGGCCTCCTGCTCGGACTGCGCCTGGAGCGTGCGGATGCGTTCCGCCGACTCCGCGCGCAGCCGGTCGTTCTCCTCGCTCGTCTCGCGGCGGATGTTCTCCGCCGCGAGACGGGCGTCGCGCAGCGTCTGCTCGGCCGTGGTCAGCCGGGTCTCGGCCTCCGTGTGCAGCCGTACGAGCTCCTCGTCGGCCTCCGCCCGCTTCGCGGCCAGCGCCTGCTCGGTCTCCTCGCGGCGTGCGAGGGCCGCCGCGTCCGCCTCGGCGCGGACCGACTCGGCCTGCTCCTCGGCCTCGGAGCGGATCCGCTCGGCCTCGGTGCGGGTCCGCTCCAGGGTCTCCTCGGCCTGCTTGCGCAGGGCCGCGGCCCGCTCGACGGCCTCGGCGCGGACCCGTTCGCTCTCGGTGGTCGCCCCGGAGCGCAGTTCGTCCGCGTCGGCCTTGGCCTTGCCGAGCAGTTCCTCGGCGGTCTTGGCCGCCTCCTCGATCTGCTGGACCGCCTCGCGGCGGGCCTCGCCGCGGATCCGCTCGCCCTCGGCGACGGCCTCCGCGCGCAGCTGCTCGGCCTCACCGCGCAGGCGGCGGGCCTCCTCCTGGAGTTCGACCGTGCGGGCCCGGTACTCCTCGGTGTCGTCCTTGGCGGCGCCCTTGAGCTCGTCGGCGGTCGCGGCCGCCTGGAGGCGCAGCCGGTCGGCCTCGGCCTCGGCCTCGCGGCGGATCCGGTCGGCCTCCTCGGACGCGGCCCGGGTGGTGGCCCGGGCGTCCTCCGAGGCCTTGTTCAGGACGTCCTCGGCCGTGCGGGCGGCCTTCGCCAGCTGCGCCGCCATGTCCTCGGCGGCGGCCGTACGGGCGCTGTCGCCGGCCTCGGCGCGGACCCTCTCCGCGTCCGCGCGGGCGTCGGCCAGGGCCTGCTCGGCCTCGGCCTTGAGGAGTTCGGCCTCCTTGGTGGCCTCGCCGACCAGCCGGGCGACCTGCTCCTTGGCGGTGCGGGTGCGCTGCTCGTTGACGGACTCCGCCGACGCGAGCTGGCGCGCCGCGCTCTCCTTGGCCTCCGCGAGGACCTTCTCGGCCTCGGCGCGGGCCTCGCGCAGCGCGGACTCGGCCTCCTGCGCCCGGGATTCGGCGATCCGGCCGAGGTCCAGGGTCTGCTGCCGGGTCTGCTCGGCCTCGGCGGAGGTGGTGGAGCGCAGCCGCTCGGCGTGCTGGGTGGCCTCCTGGGCCTGGGTGGAGGCGGCCGTCAGCAGGCGCTCGGCCTCCTTGCGGGCGCGCAGCAGGGTGGACTCGGCCTCCGCGCGGGCGGCCTCGGCGTCGGCGGCCATCCGGCGCCGGGTCTCCTCGGCGACCCGGGCGGCCTCGGCGCGGGCCGCGTTCAGCGACTGTTCGGCCTCGGCGCGGGACTCCTCCATGAGGCGGCGGGCCTGGGCCTCGGTACGGGCGCGCAGCTGCTCCGCCCAGGCCACGTTCTCGTTGACGTGGGCCTCGACGGTCTGCCGGCGCTCGTTGAGCTCCTGGTCCAGGCGCTGGCGGCGGTTGACGGCCTCGCTGTGCAGCTCGGCCTGCAGGCGTGCCTGGTGCTCGGCGTGCTCCTGGAGGATGCGCTGGGTCTGCGCCCGGGCGTCGCGCAGCTCGCGCTCGGCGTCGGAGCGCATCTGGTCCGCCTGGATCTGGGCGTTGCGGAGCAGCTGCTCCGCCTGGTAGCCCATGTCCGCGCCGTCGTAGGCGGGACGGGACGCCAGAGCCCGGCGTACCTCGTGGAGCTTGGCGCGCAGCACCTCGACCTGGTAGCCCAGGTCCTCAGCGTGCTGGACGGCCTTCCCGCGCTCCTTCTTCAGCCGCTCCATCTCGGCCTCGAAGCGCGAGAGATGGTCGGCCTCGGCCTGATGGCTCTCCTGGCTTTCGTAGCCCCGCACAGCGCGGTCCCATCCGTCCCCTGGTCGCAAGCTCACTCCCAATGAGCATCGCTCGCCCGCTGAACGACGCCCCCGGGGGAATGGTGTCAGATACCGGGGCAGGGGTCACAGGCCCCGACCCTCTCCGCACCGAACCCCGGCCGAGCCATGGCCACTCTACCGGCCGGGGAATCGGGCCATCAGTGGTCCATCAATGGTCGGGGTTCGACGTGACCAGTTCGGTGAGGACTCCGTGGCAGTCCTTGGGGTGCAGGAAGGTGATCGAGGACCCCATGGAACCGGTGCGGGGCTGGTCGTAGAGGACGCGGACGCCCTTGCCGCGGATGGCCTCGGAGTCGCCGTGGACGTCCTCGGTGCCGAAGGCGATGTGGTGCACGCCCTCGCCGTTCTTGGCGAGCCACTTGCCGACCGCGGAGTCCTCGCGGGTGGGCTCCAGGAGCTGGATGTAGGAGGCGCCGCCGTCCGAGGTTTCGTTGATCTTCAACATGGCCTCGCGGACACCCTGCTCCTCGTTGACCTCGGTGTGGAACACCTCGAAGCCGTACGTGGCACGGTAGAACTCGACAGTCTTGTCCAGGTCGAAGCAGGCGATCCCGATGTGGTCGATTCTTGTCAGCATGGGGACAGTGCACCGCCGAAGGGGGTCGTCACGCAACGTGCGCGCGATCACACCGGCTGCCCGGTGACCGCTGCGGTACCGCCCAGTACATTCACGTAAACCCTCGTTCACTCCTCATCCAAGGGGCTGTGCCTCATGTCCGGATCGAACAACACCACTTCCGTGATCGTCGCCGGGGCCCGCACGCCCATGGGGCGGCTGCTCGGCTCGCTGAAGTCCTTCTCGGGCGCCGACCTCGGCGGCTTCGCCATCAAGTCCGCGCTGGAGCGGGCCGGGATCTCCGGCGACCAGGTCCAGTACGTGATCATGGGCCAGGTGCTCCAGGCCGGCGCGGGCCAGATCCCCGCCCGCCAGGCGGCGGTCAAGGCCGGCATCCCGATGAACGTCCCCGCCCTGACCATCAACAAGGTGTGCCTCTCGGGCCTCGACGCGATCGCGCTGGCCGACCAGCTGATCCGCGCCGGTGAGTTCGACATCGTGGTCGCGGGCGGCCAGGAGTCGATGACCAACGCCCCGCACCTGCTGCCCAAGTCCCGCGAGGGCTACAAGTACGGTGCGATCGAGATGCTGGACGCGATGGCCTACGACGGCCTCACCGACGCCTTCGAGAACATCGCGATGGGTGAGTCCACCGAGAAGCACAACACCCGCCTCGGCATCGAGCGCGCTCCGCAGGACGAGTTCGCCGCGACCTCCCACCAGCGCGCCGCCGCCGCCCAGAAGAACGGCGTCTTCGAGGCCGAGATCACCCCGGTCGAGATCCCGCAGCGCAAGGGCGACCCGGTGATCTTCTCCACCGACGAGGGCATCCGCCCCGAGACCACGGCGGAGTCGCTGGGCAAGCTGCGTCCCGCCTTCGCCAAGGACGGCACGATCACCGCCGGCACCTCCTCGCAGATCAGCGACGGCGCGGCCGCCGTGGTCGTGATGAGCAAGGCGAAGGCCGAGGAACTCGGCCTGGAGTGGATCGCGGAGATCGGCGCCCACGGCAACGTGGCCGGCCCGGACAACTCCCTGCAGTCGCAGCCGTCCAACGCGATCCTGCACGCCCTGAAGAAGGAGGGCCTGGAGGTCTCCGACCTGGACCTCATCGAGATCAACGAGGCCTTCGCCGCGGTCGCCGTGCAGTCAATGAAGGACCTGGGCGTGACCCCGGAAAAGGTGAACGTCAACGGCGGCGCCATCGCCCTGGGCCATCCGATCGGCATGTCCGGCGCCCGTGTGGTGCTGCACCTGGCGCTGGAGCTCAAGCGCCGCGGCGGCGGGGTCGGCGCGGCCGCCCTGTGCGGCGGCGGCGGCCAGGGTGACGCGCTGATCGTGCGCGTCGCCAAGTAGGCGGCCCGGCCGCCGGGCGCACCGGGCCCGGCGGCCCCCACGTATCCCGTACGAGAACCGAGGAGCGCAGCACGTATGACGGCGGTGGACGTCCCCCAGCTGGTGGCCCAGGCGCGTGAGGGCAGGCCGAGGGCGGTGGCCCGGCTGATCTCGCTGGTCGAGGGGGCGTCCCCGCAGCTGCGCGAGGTGATGGCCGCGCTGGCCCCGCTGACGGGCGGGGCGTACGTGGTCGGCCTGACCGGGTCGCCGGGCGTCGGCAAGTCGACCTCGACGTCGGCGCTGGTCTCCGCCTACCGCAAGGCCGGCAAGCGCGTCGGCGTCCTCGCCGTCGACCCGTCCTCGCCCTTCTCGGGCGGTGCGCTGCTCGGCGACCGGGTGCGGATGTCGGACCACGCCTCGGACCCCGGGGTCTACATCCGCTCCATGGCCACCCGCGGCCACCTGGGCGGCCTGGCGTGGGCCGCGCCGCAGGCGATCCGGGTGCTGGACGCGGCCGGCTGCGACGTGATCCTGGTCGAGACGGTCGGCGTCGGGCAGTCGGAGGTGGAGATCGCCTCGCAGGCCGACACCTCGGTGGTGCTGCTGGCGCCCGGGATGGGCGACGGGATCCAGGCCGCGAAGGCGGGGATCCTGGAGATCGGCGACGTGTACGTGGTGAACAAGGCCGACCGGGACGGCGCGGACGCGACCGCCCGGGAGCTGAACCACATGCTGGGGCTGGGTGAGGCGCGCGGCCGCAACGACTGGCGGCCGCCGATCGTGAAGACGGTCGCGGCCCGCGGCCAGGGCATCGACGAGGTCGTCGAGGCGCTGGAGAAGCACCGGGCGTGGATGGACGAGCGCGGGGTGCTCGCCGAGCGGCGGGCGGCGCGGGCCGCGCGGGAGGTCGAGACGATCGCAGTGACGGCGCTGCGCGCGCGGATGGCGGACGTTCACGGGGACGCGCACCTGGGCGCGCTGGCCGCCAGGGTCGCCGAGGGCGACCTCGACCCCTACGCGGCGGCCGACGCCCTCCTGGCGACGCTGACGGAGTCCTGAGGGCGTCGGGACCCGGGCGGGCCGGCGTCAGTTGCCGTCGGAGTCGGAGTCGGAGTCGGAGTCGGAGTCGGAGTCCGAGCCGGATCCGGTGACCTTGCCCGTGGCGGGGTCCACCTGGGCGTCCCAGGTCTTGCCGTCCTCGCCCTGGATCTCGACGTGCCAGGAGGCGGCGTTGTCGTCGTCGTCCCATTCGACGGTGGTGACCTGTCCGGCGTGCGCGGCCAGGGCCGCCTTCATGGCCTGTTCGGCGGTGACTTTCCCGTCGACCAGGGCCTTGTTCTCCGCGGCGTTCCCGCCGGTGTCGCGGTTGCGTTCGGTGACGGCGCCGGCGGCGGAGACCTCCAGCTCGGCATGGCCCTTGCCGTCCTTGGCGACGACGTCGACATGCCAGACCGAGCCGTCCTTGTCGACGGACTCGACCACGCCCGGGTAGTGCTTCAGGGCCGCCGCGGCAGCCCCCTGCGCCGTCGTGTCGACGCGCAGGACGGGGGCCGCGGAGACGGTTCTCGCCGCGTCGGCGCGGACCCCGTCGGCGGACACCGCGGCGGCGGTCGCCGGAGCGCCGGCGATCAGGACGGCGGACGCGGCCGCACAGACGTACCTCGCACGCATCATGGCTGGACCTCCTCGGGCCGGCCGTGGCGCTCATGGTCGCCCGGCGCGGCCGGCAGCGGGCGGATAACGCCCATTGTCCGGCCTGACGCCCCGCGGGGCGCGCCGGGCGCCCGGTCTCAGGCCTTGCCGCGGGTGCCGCGCAGGTGCTCCGCCACCGGCGTCAGCGAGGCGCGCAGCGCCGCCAGGGCCTCCGGCGGCAGCAGGTCGATGAAGTGCCGGCGGACGGACGCCACGTGGTGCGGGGCGACCTTGCGCATGGTGTCCATGCCCTCGTCGGTGAGGACCGCGTACAGGCCCCGCCGGTCGGACTCGCAGTTGACCCGGCGGACCAGGCCCGCCGTCTCCATGCGCGTGATCTGGTGCGACAGCCGGCTCTTGGACTGCAGGGTGGCGGTCGCGAGATCGCTCATCCGCATCCGGTGGTCCTGCGACTCCGAGAGGTTCACGAGGATCTCGTAGTCGTTGTTGGTGAGTCCGAAGGGCTGGAGATCCTTTTCCAGCTGGTGCATGAGCAGCCTGCTGACGTCGAGGTGGGTACGCCAGGCGCACTGCTCCGCGTCGGTCAGCCAGCGCGTGGCCGTCTCGGTCTCCATGGTCTCCATGAATGAACTCTACCTAAAAAGTTGAATTGCGTACAAAGGTCGGAAGTCCCGAAAACGTCACAGCCCGAAGCGGCGCTGGAGGTCCCCCAGCTGCCCCGGCATCCGCGGCACGCCCACCTGCCCCAGAGGCCCCTGGCCGGCACCCGGCACGCCCTGCGCGTTCCCCGCGGCCGCCCCGGCACCCACCGTGCCGACCGACTGCTCCGCCATCAGCATCTCCGAGGACTGCAGGAGTACGGTGCCGGCTCCGACGAACTCGAACTGGTGCTCCTCGCCCGAGGTGCCCCCGATGCCGGTCAGCGAGCGCAGTCCGCCCATCACGCCGGACATGTAGCCGTGATCGTAATGGTGACAGGGAGACGGGCAGTCCGCCCATCCGACCAGTGCCTGCGGGTCCACGCGCAGCGGCGGCTCCATGAACACCACCGGCCCGTTGGAGGCCGCCACGAACTTCCCGGTGCCGATCAGCGTCAGGAAGCCCGGGACGATCGACTGCTTCAGGGCGAGCGAGGGCTGGTAGGCCAGCAGGTTGCCCGAGCGGATCGTCAGGTTGCCGTCTTCCAGGTCGTAGGAGTTCACGTCGAAGGCCCGGTCGGCCAGCAGCATCTTGCCCTGGCCCTCCGCGACCACCCAGTCGCTCGCGTGCAGCGGCGAGTGGAAGCTCGTGCGCAGCAGGCGGTCGAAGCGCCCGTTGCCGATGCCGTTGAACTCGATGCGCCCGTAGTACGAGATCATCTTGCCCTTCTGCAGGAACCACTGGCTCCCCTTGAGCTCCACGCAGAAGGTGTACGCGTTCACGTTGTCGTCGGACGGCAGCGTGTACGGGTCGAAGACCGTCGGGCCGCCCGGCCCGCCCATCACGGGGCCAAAGTTCACAGCTTCTCCTCGGAGGTCTGTACGTACACCGCGCCCTGGCCGGACAGTTCCAGCTGGAACGCCTCGCCCGAGCCGCGCCCCACCATGTCCCGCCAGCCGAGGGCGGTGGAGAGCTTGTTCCTGACGTCCCCGTGGTGGGCCACGTAGGCCTGGGGGTCCACGTGGATCGGCCGGTTCGGGGTGATGGGGAGCTCGATGACCCCGCCGTGGGCCATCACGGCGACCGAGCCGTGCCCCTTGAGGGTGGTGGTGAACAGGCCCTGGCCCGTCACCTGGCCGCGGACCATGCCCATGACCCCGCCCTGGGAGCCCATGAACATCGTGCCCTGCTGGAGGGTGCCGTCGAAGGCGAGCAGCCGGTCCG
Source organism: Streptomyces sp. TN58 (assembly GCF_001941845.1). Classification (NCBI taxonomy): domain Bacteria; kingdom Bacillati; phylum Actinomycetota; class Actinomycetes; order Kitasatosporales; family Streptomycetaceae; genus Streptomyces; species Streptomyces sp. TN58. The sequence continues at coordinate 5,040,911 of NZ_CP018870.1, forward strand.
CCTCGACGTAGAGGGTCTCGCCCGTCAGGTTGATCACCTGGATGTGGTGGCCGCCGTGGCCGAACATCACGGTGCCGCTGCCCTCGACCGCCATCAGCGGGGTCTGCTCGTTCGCCACGCGGCGCCCGATCATGCCCATGACCCCGCCCTGACCGCCCGTCAGGCTCGGGGTGAAGGAGACGTCGCCGCGGTATGCGAGCATCGCGCCGCGCTGGCTGAACATCTTCTGGCCCGGGACAACCTGGGCCTCGACCATCTTCGAGTTGATCTCGCGGAACGGCATCAGACGTCGCCCCCGACGGTGTTGCGCTCGCTGGGCTGCACGTAGACCAGGCCCTCGCCCTCGAAGCGGATCTGGAAGGCCTCGCCCGAACCCTCGCCGATCAGTGTGCGGAAGGTCACACCGGACTGGAAGGACTGCTGGAGGTTGCCGGTGTGCGCGATGTACGCCCCCGGGTCCACGGACAGCGGGTACTGGGCGCTCACGCGCAGCACCACGGCCGGACCGTCGGACATGATGGCCGCCTGGCCCGATCCCTCGACGGTCGTGGTGAACAGGCCGTTGCCCGTCGACGCGCCGCGCAGCCCCGTGAAGGTGGTGCCGGTCCGCAGGCCGGCGTCGGTGCACAGCAGGTTGCTGGACTCGACGTAGAGCTTCTCGCCGTGCAGGTTGACCAGATTGATCTCACTTGCCCGGTCGGCGAAGAAGCAGGTGCCGTGTCCCTGTACCTCCATCACCGTCATCTGTTCGCCGGTCAGCCGGCGGGTCACCATGCCGCGGAGGCCTTCGCCACCGCCGGTCATCTTCTTGAAGGCCATCTGCCCGTCGTACGCGACCATGGAGCCGTTCTTCGCTTTCACGGCGTCCCCGGTCAGGTCGACGGCCAGCACCTTGCTGCCTTGGAGTCGGAACTGAGCCACGGGGAGACGTTATCGGCAGCGGGCGGACCCGAACAGGGTCCCGTGGCCGGATATATGACACACCCGGGCGTTTGGGAGCGTTCCCGGTCCCTCCCGGCGCGGTCCGGGAGGGAGGGGCCGGGTCAAGATCCCGTAAAGCGGCTGAGACACTGGGAGGGACCCTGGCCTCCACCACCGAAGGTTCCACGTGGACATCAAGACCGCCTCCGCCCTGCACCGCCTGCGCCTCGTCTCCGTGCCGGAGGCGCTGTCGTTCCCGGCCCTGCTGATCTTCGGCTCGCTGCTGAGCCGGGTCTCGGACATCGACTACCTGCTGATGCCGCTGGGTCTGCTGCACGCGTTCCTGTTCATGGTCTACTCGGTGCTGCTGCTGGACGTCTGGTACAAGGCCAAGTGGCCGTTCAAGAAGGCCCTGTTCTTCTTCGTCCTCTCGGTGGTGCCCCTGGGCGGCCTGTACGGCGACAAGCTGCTGAAGCGGGAAGAGGCGGACAGCGTGGTGGCGGCCCGCGTCGCGCGCGAGGCGGCCCAGGCGTGATCGTCGCGTTCTCCGTGACCCCGCTCGGGGTCGGTGAAGAGGTGGGCGAGTACGTCGCCGACGCGGTCCGCGTGGTCCGCGAGTCCGGGCTCCCGAACCGCACCGACGCCATGTTCACCACCGTCGAGGGTGAGTGGGACCAGGTCATGGACGTGATCCGCCGTGCGGTGGCCGCCGTCGAGGAGCGGGCACCCCGCGTCTCCTTCATCCTGAAGGCCGACATCCGCCCCGGCGTCACCGACGGCATCACCTCGAAGGTGGAGACGGTGGAGCGCCACCTCGCGCAGGGCTGACCTCCGCCCCCGAAGCGCCCCTGGCCTGCCCGGCCGGGGGCGCTTTCACGTCTCCGTATGCCGGGCGGAGCCCGGCAACGGCGGCGAGCCGAGCGGCCCGCCGAGCACCCCGCAGGGGCCCCGTTGAGCGATCGCTCAAGTTCCTCTAGGGTGCGGGTTGAGCGAACGCTCAAAACGCGGGAGCGGGGGACCGGCATGGGGCTGGGGCTGTACGTCGAGACGTTCGTCCGGGCCGGGATGGACGAGCTGTGGGAACGCAGCCAGGATCCCGCCCGGCACCAGCGGTGGGACCTGAGGTTCACCTCCATCGACCACCTCCCGCGGTCCGAGGGCGAGCCGCAGCGGTTCCGGTACGCGACCCGCGTACTGCCCTTCGTCTCCGTCTACGGGACCGGCGTCTCCGCGGGGGAGCGCCGCCGGCCCGACGGGACCAGGGTGTCGGCCCTGCGGTTCGCCTCGGACCACCCGCTCTCGCTGCTCGCCGAGGGCAGCGGCTACTGGCGCTACGTCCCGGACGGCGACGGCATCCGCTTCCTCACCGGCTACGACTACCGGCCCCGCTGGGGCCGCTTCGGGGCGCTCGCCGACCGGCTCGTCCTGCGGCCGCTCATGGGCTGGGCCACCGCCTGGTCCTTCGACAGGCTGCGGCTGTGGTGCGAACGCGGGACCCCGCCCCCACTCGCCCTCGCCCGGGCCGTCGGCGAGTGCGCCCTGCGCGCCCTGCTGTCCGCGGCCGCCCTGCTGTACGCCCCCACCGCGGTGGCCCTGGCCGTCCTGGCCGCCGCGGTGCTGCTGCCGCCGCTGCCCGGCACCCCGGCCGCCCGCCGCTGCCTGCGCACCCCGCCCGGCCGCACCCCCGTCGCCGCACCCCGTCTGCTCACCACCCTGGAGCCGTCATGACCTCCATCTTCCAGGCCCACATGGGCGCCGACTTCGACCGTCTGCACCCGCAGATCCGGCGCCGCTTCTCGGTCGGCCTGGACAGCGGCGAGGGCTGCGTCGGCCGCGGGACCATGGACCGGATCTGGCACGGCGGCAGCTTCGTGAAGCCCTTCCTCCGGCTCGGCGGGACGCGCAACATCCTGGTGCCGCGCCAGGGCCGCGACGTCCCCTTCGTCATCGAGAACCTGCCCTACCTCGACTCCTACGGGCGCGAGACCGTCACCTTCGTACGGACCTTCCGGCTGCCCGGCGGACCGCACCGCTTCGACGCCACCATGGTCCACAGCCCCGAGCGCGACTGCGTCCTGGACTACCTGGGCACGCACCAGCACCTCGCCAGCGACCTGCACATGAGCGCCGAGCCGGACGGTTCGCTGCTCATCCGCTCCGGCGAGCACCGCTTCCGCGAGGGCCCCGTCGACGTCCGCGTCCCCGACCTCATCGGCGGCGACGCCGAGGTGCGCGAGTCCTTCGACGACGCCACCGGCCGGTTCCGGATCCGGGTGCGGGTCGCCAACCGCCGCTTCGGACCGCTCTTCGGCTACGAGGGCTCCTTCACCGCGCGGTACGTGGACGTCCGTACGCACGGGGTCCGCCGGGACCTGCGGCCGGTCCGCGAGGAGGCCCGGGCGTGAGCGCCGCCACCAAGGACAAGCTCCTCGAAGGAGCCCTGCGCACACTCGTGGAGCAGGGCATCGCCAAGGCCTCGGCCCGTACCATCGCGGCCACCGCGGGAGTCGGCCAGGGCCTGATCTTCTATCACTTCGGCTCCGTCGACGAACTGCTCGCCGCCGCCTGCCGGTACGGCGCCGAACAGCGGGTGGACCGCTACCGCGACCGGCTCGCCGGGCTGGACAGCCTCGCCGAACTCGTCGAGTTCGCCCGCGCGATGCACACCGAGGAGCGGGAGGCCGGGCACGTCGCCATGCTCGGGCAGGTGCTGGCCGCCGGGCAGAGCTCGCCCGCCCTCGCGGCCGCGACCGCAGCCGGACTCGGCCTGTGGATCGAGGAGCTGGAGCGGGTGCTCACCCGGCTGCTCGCGGCGACCCCGCTGGACGGGTTCGCCGACCCCGCGGGGCTCGCCCGCGCGACCGCGGCGTCCTTCGTCGGCATCGAGCTGTACGAGTCGGTGGACGCGCAGGGCGCCGGCCGGGCGTTCGACGCCCTGGAGCAGCTCGCCGGACTGGCCGCCGTACTGGAGGGGCTGGGGCCGCTGAGCCAGCGGGCCGTACGCCACGGACTGCGGCGCGGCACCCGCGGCTGAACCGCCGACCCCGCCCCGGGTTGGCCCTGCCGGTGTCCGGGGCGGGCGTGGCGGTGCTCAGTCGTGGGCGCGGCGGGCCAGGCCCAGGGCCTGTTCGGGCCACCAGGTGCCGGCTGCGGGGCCTCCGCGGCAGGTCCCGTCGGACTCGCCGGGCCGCTTCACCCAGAGGTACGCGTCGACGAGCGGGTCGCCGGTCCGGTCGGTCGGCGGGATGCCGAGGGCGCGGCCCGGAGGGTTGCAGGCGGCCTGTGTGCTGTCGCCCGGCGGCGGCTCCGCGCCGTTGCGGCCGGTGTCCACGACGAAGTGCCTGCCGCCGACCGCGCGGGAGAGCTCGGCGCCGTAGGCTCGGACGGCCGCGTCCGGCTGGTAGCCGGAGACGTTGAGGGCGAAGCCGTCGGCGCGGTCGAGGCCCGCCTCGCGGAGCGGGCCGGCGAGGTCCGCGGGATCGCGGACCCACCCCGGACCGCCGGCGTCCAGGTAGACCTTCGTGTTGCGGTTCTTCTTCAGCCGGTCGACGGCCTCGGAGAGCAGTCGGTAGCGCTCGGCGCGCTGTCCTGCGCGCACGCAGCCGTCGACGGTGTGCGCGACGGCGTGCGGCTCCAGGACGACGAAGGCGCGGGCGTCGCCGATCGCGTCGGCGAAGGCGCCGATCCAGCGGCGGTAGGCCCCGGCGTCGGCGGCGCCCCCGGCCGGCGGCTTCCCGCAGTCGCGGTGCGGGAGGTTGTGCGCGGCGAGCACCAGGGTCCGCCCGGCGGCCTTCGCGCCTGCGCGGGCCCGGCGGATCCCAGGGCCGGGGTCGCCCGGCCGCCCCCACAGCGCGACCGGCCGCTCGGCGATCCGGCGCAGCGCCTGGGCGTCGTCGTAGCGGCCCGTCGCCTCCCACGCAGTGACCTGCCGGGCGGCCTCGCTGCCCGGGTCCACCCAGAACGGGGACGTCCCGTTGGGAGCGGCCGGGGCCTCCGGACCGGCCGCGGGCGGGCGCGGCCCGGGCTCCGGCGCCGTGGTGCAGGCGGGGGCCGCCGCGAGCAGCAGGAGGAGGCCGAGGACGGCGGCGGGCCTGGCGGCGACGGGTGGCATCCGGATTCCTCGGGACGAAGGGCCGGGCGGCGGACCATGACGCCGCATGGCCGGCATATGGTGACATGGCAGACAGTCGACTCGGCCGTGCCACACCGCCCGCGCGGCCCCGCCGCTGCGACCCCGCCTGGCGCGCCCTGGCCTGCGCGACCCGTCCGTGTCCCCCGGCCTGCGCGACCCGTCCGGTGTGCCCCTGGCCCGCGCGGCCTCGCCGGCGCAACCTGGCGACGCACCCCGGGCCGTGCGACCCCGCCTGCGCGACCTGGCCGACGCACCCCCGCCCCGTGCGACCCGGCCTGCGCGACCCCGTCCGGTGGGCCCCGGCCCGTGCGGCCTCGCCGGCGCGGCCCGGCCGACGCACCCGGGCTGTGCGACCCCGCCTGCGCAACCTGGCTGACGCACCCCCGGCCCGGGCGACCCGCCTGCGCGACCGGCCTGCGCGACTCCGTCCGGTGGGCCCCGGCCCGTGCGGCCTCGCCGGCGCGGCCCGGCCGACGCACCCCGGGCCGTGCGACCTGGCCGACGCACCCCCGGCCCGGGCGACCCGCCTGCGCGACCCGTCCGTGTCCCCCGGCCCGGGCGACCGGCCTGCGCGACCGGCCTGCGCGACTCCGTCCGGTGGGCCCCGGCCCGCGCGGTCTCGCCGACGCACCCCGGGCCGTGCGACCCGGCCGATGTACCTCGGCCCGTGCGGCCCGGCCCGGCCCGTGCCTGGCGGTCAGGCGGAGGCGTCCCCCGTCGTGAGGGCGATGGCCAGCGGGGTGCGTTCGTAGAGCACCTGGTGGCCGCGTCGGGCCGAGATCAGCAGGCCCGCCGCGTGCAGCACCCCCAGGTGCGCCGAGACGGTGGACGGGGCAAGGCCCAGGCGGAGCGCCAGCGCTGTGGTGGACGCCGGTTCCTCCAGCGCGCACAGCACGTCCGCCCGGCCCCGGCCCAGCAGCCGGGCCAGCGCGGTCGGTGTGTCCCCGCCCGCCGGGGACCACAGGGCGCCGACGCCGCGGGCCGGATAGACGACGGTCGGCTGCCACGGCGGGTCGAAGCCGCCCGCGATCCCCGGCCAGACGAAGGCGCTCGGCATGAGCAGCAGCCCCTGGCCGCCCAGGACGCGGTCGTGGTGGCTGGGCCGCTCGATGGTGAGGGTGAGCGAGGGCGCGTCCCAGGAGAGATCGGGGTGCAGGCCGTCGAAGAGCGAGTCCAGCCCGCCCGCGGCGAGGCGCCGCGTGTGGAAGAGGACGTCCGCCTCCAGCAGGGCCCTCAGCCGCGGCCAGTGCGGCTCGACCAGCACGGCCCAGGCCCGCTCCATCAGGTCCGCCAGCTCACGCACCGCCCGCGCCGGATCGGCCAGCAGGTACCGGCCCAGGTCGCTGTCGAGCGCACCCGGCGTACAGGCCAGAGACCTGCGCATGTCCTCGCGCGCGGCCTCCGGATCGGCCGCGCGGATCACCGCCAGCTCCTCCTCGAAGGAGACCCCCGGTCCGCTCGGCGGCGGGCAGACGAAGTCGGCGCTGTGCCCCCGGCGCGGCATCAGCAGCCACAGCGGCCGCAGGTCCAGCCCGTCGGCGGCGGCCCGGATCCGCCGGAGCCACGGCAGGTGGTAGCCCTGCCGGTCCGGGCGGCTCAGGGTCCGGACCGCCTCCTGCGTCTCCCACGCCGGCGACAGCGCGAACCGGCACCGCAGCAGGTCCGCGTGCCCGAAACGGTGGTGCAGTCCCACGCCCAGCCCCCTCCGCGGACCGTGCCGCCCGACATTCGTTCCAGGCCGAATCTCTACGCCGGCCAGCCTAGGCCCCCCACGCTGCCCCCATGCCAACCGTCACCCCGGCCGCGGCCGAAGCGGGCTCCGCCGGCTACCGCACCGTCCTGCGCACCCCCGAGTTCCCCGCCGTCTTCGCCGCGCACCTGATGTCCGTACTCGGCCTGGTCGTCGCAGAGATCTCCCTCTCCGTCCTCGTCTACCGCCTCACCGGCTCGCCCCTGATGAGCGCGCTCACCTTCGCGCTCGGCTTCCTCCCCTACGCCCTGGGCGGCACCCTGCTCGCCGGGCTCGCCGACCGCCTCCCCGCCCGGCGGGTGCTCGTCACGTGCGACCTCCTCTGCGCAGCCTGCGCCGCCGCCATGGCGCTGCCCGCGACCCCCGTCGCCGCCCTCCTCGTCCTGCGCTGCGCGCTGGCCTTCGTCGCACCCCTCTTCCAGGGCACGCGCAACGCCTCCCTCCCCGACATCCTCGGCTCCGGCGAGGCCTACGTCCTGGGCCGCTCGCTGCTGCGCATGGTCGCCCAGAGCGCCCAGCTCATCGGCTTCGGCCTCGGCGGGCTGCTGCTCACCGTGCTCGCCCCGCGCGGCGCCATCGCCCTGACCGCCGCCGGCTTCCTCGGCTCGGCCGTCCTGCTGCGGCTCGGCACCCGCGCCCGTCCCGTGCGGACGACCGTCCGCACCTCACCGCTCGCCGGGATGCGGGCCGTCCTGGGACGGCGCCGACTGCGGGCGCTCACCCTGCTGTTCTGGCTGCCGCCCGTCTTCCTCGTCGTACCCGAGGCGCTGCTCGCCGCGTACGCCGACGGCATCGGCGCCGGGACCGCCGCGCTCGGACTGATGATGTGCGCCATGCCCGTCGGCACCGTCGCCGGTGAGCTCTGGGCGGGCTCCGCGCTGAGCGCCCGGACCCGCTCGCGGCTCGTCGCCCCGCTGGCCGCCGCCGGCCTGCTGCCCTTCCTCCTGTACGCGGGCCGGCCGGGCGTGCCCCTGGCCCTGCTCGCGCTGCTGCTCGCCGGGCTGGCCCACGCCCACACCCTGGGGCTCGACCAGTGGTACGTGGAGGCCGTCCCCGACGAGCTGCGCGGCCGGGCGATGACCCTGCTCGGCACCGGCCTGATGACCCTCCAGGGAGTCGGCATGGCCCTGGCGGGCCTCGCCGCCGAGTTCTTCCCGGTGCACGTGGTCGTCACCGGGTCCGGGGTGCTCGGCACCGCCGTCGTGCTGGCGCTCCTGGCCGAACTGCGGTCCGCCGTCCGGCAGGAGGAGCGACTGAGGGGTGAGACGGCCCGCGCAGGGAAGTGACCTCCCGGTAGGGTCGGAAGCGTGCCCAAGCCGCTCAGCCTTCCCTTCGACCCCATCGCCCGCGCCGACGAGCTCTGGCAGCAGCGGTGGGGGCCCGTGCCCTCGATGGCCGCGATCACCTCGATCATGCGCGCCCACCAGATCCTGCTCGGCGAGGTCGACGCGGTCGTCAAGCCGTACGGGCTGACCTTCGCGCGCTACGAGGCCCTGGTGCTGCTCACCTTCTCCAAGGCGGGCGAACTGCCGATGTCGAAGATCGGCGAGCGGCTGATGGTCCACCCGACGTCGGTGACCAACACCGTGGACCGGCTGGTGAAGGCCGGGCTCGTCGCCAAGCGGCCCAACCCCAACGACGGCCGCGGCACCCTCGCCTCCATCACCGAGAAGGGCCGGGAGGTCGTCGAGGCCGCCACGAAGGACCTGATGGCCGTCGACTTCGGCCTGGGCGCCTACGACGCCGAGGAGTGCGGGGAGATCTTCGCCCTGCTCCGTCCGCTGCGGGTGGCCGCCGCGGACTTCGAGGAGTCCTGAGGGTCCCTCCGCAGGCCGTCTCCCGATCCCGGGGCCGCGTCAAGATCGAGCAAAACGGACGGTTAGGCTCGTCCGCATGAAACGAAGCGTGCTGACCCGCTACCGCGTCATGGCCTACGTGACCGCGGTCATGCTCCTGATCCTCTGTGCCTGCATGGTGGCGAAGTACGGCTTCGACACCGGTGCCGACCTCACCTTCGTGGTGTCGCAGACGCACGGTGTGCTCTTCATGATCTACCTCGTCTTCGCCTTCGACCTGGGCTCCAAGGCGAAGTGGCCCTTCGGGAAGCTGCTCTGGGTGCTCGTGTCGGGCACGATTCCGCTGGCCGCCTTCTTCGTCGAGCGGGGGATCCGCGCCGAGGTGGAGCCGCTGATCAGCGACCCGCTGGCGACCGCCAAGGCCTGACGACGAGGCGAGCGTCACGCACCCCCGGGACGACTCCCGGGGGTTTCCCATCGACATTTACTAGGACGTCCTAGTAAATTCGTGGGTATGGACGCTGACGCCATCGAGGAGGGCCGCCGCCGCTGGCAGGCCCGTTATGACAAGGCCCGCAAGCGCGAGGCGGACTTCACCACGCTCTCCGGGGACGAGGTCGAACCGGTCTACGGGCCCCGGCCCGGAGACACCTACGAGGGCTTCGAGCGGATCGGCTGGCCGGGGGAGTACCCGTACACGCGCGGCCTGCACGCCACCGGCTACCGCGGCCGGACCTGGACCATCCGCCAGTTCGCCGGCTTCGGAAACGCCGAGCAGACGAACGAGCGCTACAAGATGATCCTGGCCGCCGGCGGCGGGGGGCTCTCCGTCGCCTTCGACATGCCGACCCTCATGGGGCGCGACTCCGACGACCCCCGCTCGCTCGGCGAGGTCGGCCACTGCGGCGTCGCCATCGACTCCGCCGCCGACATGGAGGTCCTCTTCAAGGACATCCCCCTCGGCGACGTCACGACCTCCATGACCATCTCGGGCCCCGCCGTGCCCGCCTTCTGCATGTACCTCGTCGCCGCCGAGCGCCAGGGCGTCGATCCCGCCGTCCTGAACGGCACGCTCCAGACGGACATCTTCAAGGAGTACATCGCCCAGAAGGAGTGGCTCTTCGAACCCGAGCCGCACCTGCGCCTCATCGGCGACCTCATGGAGTACTGCGCGAAGGGCATCCCGGCCTACAAGCCGCTGTCCGTCTCCGGCTACCACATCCGCGAGGCCGGGGCCACGGCCGCGCAGGAGCTCGCATACACCCTCGCCGACGGCTTCGGCTACGTGGAGCTGGGGCTCTCCCGCGGCCTGGACGTGGACCACTTCGCCTCGGGCCTGTCCTTCTTCTTCGACGCGCACCTCGACTTCTTCGAGGAGATCGCCAAGTTCCGCGCGGCCCGCCGGATCTGGGCGCGCTGGATGAAGGAGGTCTACGGCGCCAAGAGCGAGAAGTCCATGTGGCTGCGCTTCCACACCCAGACCGCCGGCGTCTCCCTCACCGCGCAGCAGCCGTACAACAACGTCGTACGCACCGCGGTGGAGGCCCTGGCGGCCGTCCTCGGCGGCACCAACTCGCTGCACACCAACGCCCTCGACGAGACCCTCGCGCTGCCGAGCGAGCAGGCGGCCGAGATCGCCCTGCGCACGCAGCAGGTGCTCATGGAGGAGACCGGCGTCGCCAACGTGGCGGACCCGCTGGGCGGCTCCTGGTACGTGGAGCAGCTCACCGACCGCATCGAGGCCGACGCCGAGAGGATCTTCGAGCAGATCAAGGAGCGCGGTCTGCGCGCCCACCCGGACGGCCGGCACCCCATCGGGCCGATCACCTCGGGCATCCTGCGCGGCATCGAGGACGGCTGGTTCACCGGCGAGATCGCCGAGTCGGCCTTCCAGTACCAGCGGTCGCTGGAGAAGGGCGACAAGCGGGTCGTCGGCGTCAACGTCCACCACGGTTCGGTCACCGGCGACCTGGAGATCCTGCGCGTCAGCCACGAGGTGGAGCGCGAGCAGGTCCGCGTGCTCGCCGACCGCAAGGGCCGCCGCGACGACGCCAAGGTCGCGGCCTCCCTGAAGGCCATGCTCGACGCCGCCCGCGACGGGTCGAACATGATCCCCGCCATGCTGGACGCGGTGCGCGCGGAGGCGACGCTGGGCGAGATCTGCAACACGTTGCGCGACGAGTGGGGCGTCTACACCGAGCCCCCGGGCTTCTGAGCCCGGAGACCCCCGAGACCCCCGGTCCGCGCCGGAAGGCCGGTCGTGCCACCCCGCTCACCGCGGCGACACGGCCGGCCTTTCCGCGTGCGGGTCCGGGGCCGGCGGCCCGTGACCGCGGCGGCGGGGCTCAGGCGGCGGCGGACGGACCGCGGAGGCCGTGCATCAGCAGCGCGGTGAAGGCGGACACCCAGAGCTCGTCCACCGGTTCGGAGCTGACCAGCGCGCGGTGCACGACGGTGCCCGCGATCACGTCGAAGATCAGGTCGGTGGTGCGCCCTGCAAGGAACTCGTCCTCCTCGTAGGGGAGTTCGCCGCGGGCCTGAGCCCGTTCGCGGCCCAGTACGACGAGACGTTTCTGCCGGTCGACGATCGCCGACCGGATCCGGTCACGCAGGGCCTCGTCCCGGGTCGACTCCGAGACGACCGCCATCAGGGCCGTACGGGCCTCCGGGCGCCGCAGCAGCTCCGCGAAGCGCAGGACCACGTACTCGATGTCGGCTTCCAGGGAGCCCCGGTCCGGCAGTTCGAGGGAGTCGAAGAGCTCCGCGACGGCGTCCACGACCAGCTCGCTCTTGCCGGCCCAGCGCCGGTACAGGGTGGTCTTCGCGACGCCGGCACGGGCCGAGACGTCGCCCATCGTCAGCTTCGACCAGCCCAGCTCGACCAGCGCGTCCCGGGTGGCGGCGAGGATGGCGGCGTCCGCGGCCGCGCTGCGGGGGCGACCGGTGCGGCCGGGACTGGGGTTGCGCATGGCCGAGACCATACCCGCCGGTAGCCGAACGGGACTCTGTGGTTCAGATCACGGGCGCCGCGGGGGCGCGCAAAGCCCGCGGGGGAGTTACGCTACGGCTCGTAGCGTAAGAGCGACAACCACGCGAAGAGCTACAGGCGCCAGGTGGGGACCGGGCGCCGCCAGCAACACGATCGCGACGGTACGGCCGCACGGCCGATTCCGGCGATCTTTTTCGTCGGCGCGCGCACACGGGGGAGGATGTACGCATGCAGCCCAGAAACATGTCCATGAGCGGCGTCGTCGACCTCGCCGCGGTGAAGGCGGCCGGCGAGGCCAAGGCCAAGGCCGAGCAGGCCCGAGCCGAGGCGGCGCGCCAGGCGAGTCAGGGCGGCGGGTCCGGCCCGTCCGCCGGCGCCGTTCCGCCGTCCGCGCTCGTCGTCGACGTAGACGAGGCCGGCTTCGAACGTGATGTGCTCCAGCTCTCGGCGGAAGTCCCGGTGGTCCTGGACTTCTGGGCCGAGTGGTGTCAGCCGTGCAAGCAGCTCAGCCCGCTCCTGGAGCGCCTGGTCACCGAGGCCAACGGCCGCCTCGTGCTGGCCAAGGTGGACGTCGACGCCAACCAGATGCTGATGCAGCAGTTCCAGATCCAGGGCATCCCGGCGGTCTTCGCCGTGGTCGCCGGTCAGGTGCTGCCCCTCTTCCAGGGCGTCGCGCCCGAGCAGCAGATCCGTGAAACCCTCGCCCAGCTGGTCCAGGTCGCCGAGGAGCGCTTCGGGATCATCGGGATCGAGGTGGACCCGAACGCCGAGGGGGCCGCCGGGCCCGCCGAGGCCGAGGCTCCGGCCGGTCCGCACGACGCGCTGCTGGAGGCGGCCGTCGTCGCACTGGACGCCGGCGACCTGGGCGGCGCCGTGCAGGCGTACAAGAACGTACTCGCGGACGACCCGGGCAACACCGAGGCCAAGCTGGGTCTCGCCCAGGCCGAGCTCCTCGCCCGGGTCCAGCACATGAACCCGCAGGAGGTGCGCACCGCCGCGGCCGAGAAGCCGCGCGACCCGGCGGCGCAGATCGCCGCGGCCGACCTGGACCTGGTTGGCGGTCACGTGGAGGACGCCTTCGGCCGTCTGGTGGACACCGTGAAGGTCACGTTCGGTGACGATCGGGATGCGGTGCGGCTGCGGCTGCTGGAACTGTTCGAGGTCATCGGCGCCGACGACCCGAGGGTCTCGGCGGCGCGGACGGCGTTGGCGCGCGTGCTCTTCTAGACCGGCCGGCGACCGGTTGCAGGACCGGCTTCCCCGCCGCTCCGCACCGGCCCCGCACGGGGTCCCGGACGCCCCGGGGCCGCCGCCGATTTGTTGACACGTAGACGAACAGCGGCCGCGCTTTGCCAAAACTTGGCAATCGCGGTCGCTGTTACTCGCAGTAAATCGAACCCCGTGAACTGTCCGGTGTGTTCACCATTTCACCCTTCTGTCGTGGCCCCCGGTGGCACCCTGTGTTGCCGACGGTCTGTTACGGGCAGCATCCGGGTTATCTGGCCGTTACCCGCCAGTAACGAACCCCCTTGTGCCCCGGCCGGTAATGGACCACGATCGGCGACGCTCGGTCCTTCCCGCAGAGCCGCTCACTCGGAGCCGCGGTGGAGGGTCCCCACCGGGCCGGCCGGTGGCAGTGGCACCGGCCGTGGGACAGGGGGGTCTCTGCCGTACGGCGGGGCCTGTCCTCCAGGTTGCGCGAACGCGTGGCCCAGTGGTTGTCGCTCGGGGGTGAACGCCGGTGTATCGGACGTGGCACGGCCGCGGCCCGGCCGCCTGCGCTCCTTCCCGAGGACGTAGCACTTCTCCCATCCCAGGACGGGCACGGCCCGGACCGGAGATGTACGTCCGAGAAGGAGGAACGAAATGAGTTCTCAGGTTCGTGGCGGGACCAGATGGAAGCGCTTCGCGCTCGTCATGGTGCCGAGCATCGCGGCCTCGGCCGCGGTCGGTGTGGGTCTGGCGCAGGGTGCCCTCGCGGCGTCCTTCAGCGTCTCCGGCCAGGACTTCAAGGTCTCGGCCGACAGGCTCGACGGTGACAACCTCATCCAGTACGGCGGCATCGCCGAGGGGCACGACCTCAAGGGCAATGCGCAGCACCACCCGGTGACGATCTCCGGGTTCAGCCACGCCGAGATCACCAACATGTGCCAGTCGCTGGTGACCCCGACGCCGCTGGGCAACATCACGCTGCAGCTGCGCACCGGCCACAAGGGCAAGCCGGCCGTCGCCGACAACATCTACCTGGATGTCGCGGAGCTCGACACCGACGCCGAGTTCAAGAACCTGGACATCGGTGTCGCGGTCGGCGACAAGAACCACAAGACGAAGCCGCAGGCCGGCACGGTCACCAGCCCGTACGCGTTCTCGCAGCGCGCCGACAAGGCGATCCTGACCAACGTGCGCCAGAAGGCGTGGGCGACCACGGCAGGCACGTTCAAGCTGCCCGACCTGAAGCTCCGTCTGCTCGGTGGCGACCAGCCGTGCTACCAGGACATCAAGGACTGATCCGGTCCTGGTGAACGACCGGACGGGCGGGCGCCGGCGGCCGTCGCCGCCCGCCCGTCCGGGCTCCACAGAGATCTCCGTACCACCGTTTCCAGGGAGCTGTTGTCCATGAACCCCCAGGCCCCGGTTTACGTTCGCGCAGAAGACGACGCCTGGCTCACCGTGGTGTACTACCACTTCCGCGCCTGGCGCGGTCGCCGTCCCTTCTGGGCCGGGCTGTTCACGCTCCTCGGTGGCTTCCCGATCGCGTACTTCCCGTATGCGGACCTCCGGCTGGGCAACATCAGTCTCGCCATGGCCACCACCGGCGGCGCGGGCGCACTGATCATCGGTGTACTGCTCATCACGCTGGGCCTGGCCCTGTGGTTCCAGCAGACCATCCGCGTCTTCGCCGGCGTCGCCTCGATCCTGTTGGCGCTGGTGTCCCTGCCGGTCTCCAACCTCGGCGGATTCGGGATGGGCTTCATCTGCTCCCTCGTCGGCGGCGCCCTGGCGCTGTCGTGGGCCCCCGGGCAGCCGGCGGGCGAGGAGCAGGCGGACCAGCCGCCGACCGCCGTCCCCCTGGCGAAGTCGGAGGCGATGGCGGGCATTCCGGGCATCCCGGGACCCCGTGAGACGGAGACGGCAAACGCGAGCGAGACGACTGCCCACGCCGATGGCGGGAGGAACAGTGCGGGGTGACGAGACGCAGCGGGCAGTGGCCCCGGGCGCAGAGTCCCGTGAGAGGAAGGGCCCGCGCCACGCGGCGCCCAGGAAGTCGCTGCTGAACAAGATCCAGATACCCGTCGGCAAGACCATGGCGCTGGCGGCGATGCCGACGGCCGTGTTCGTCGGGATGGGCATGGCGCCCAAACTGGCCGTGGCCGACGACAAGGAGATCCCCTTCGCCCCCGGACCGTGCGTGACGCGGTCGGACGAGCCGGCGGAGACCGAGTCGAAGTCCCCGTCCCCCACACCCTCGAAGTCGGCTTCGCCGAGCGCCTCGCCCAGTGCGTCGCCCGCGCCGTCCACGGCCGCGAAGCCCAAGCAGAGCGCCACCCCGGAGGCGGCCAAGTCCCCGACGGCGAACGCCCCGGCCCCGGCGGCCACCACCACGCCGGCGCCGACCAAGTCCGCGAACCCGCTGGACCCGCTCGGCGTGGGCGACAAGCTCAAGGACCTCATCGACGGGCTCGGCCAGCCGCTCAAGGACACCAGGGCGACCCCGGAGCCCACGGCCACGCCGTCCCCGAAGACCGAGCCGGCCCCGGCTCCCGACCCGGCCGCGGACGCGATCCGGGAAGCCGCCAAGCAGGCGGGTGCCACCGTCGAGGAACTGCCCGACGCGGTCAAGGACACCGTCAAAAAGCCCAAGGACGAGAAGCCCGGGAACGAGGACGACGAGGACAAGGCCGGCGACGGCAAGGACGACAAGGACGCCGACAAGGACGAGGCGAAGAAGGACCCGGACGGGAAGGAACCCTTCCCCTGCCCGACCTACGACGCCGAAGCCCTCGCCAACGCCGAGCTGGAGCAGGGCATCCCGCTGCTGCCGGACGAGCCCTGGTACCTCGACAGCTCCCTGCTGACCCTCTACGGCCTGGACTACCACGGCATCGTCGAGGTGAAGACGGCCGGCGGCAAGGTCAAGAAGGTCCTCAAGTTCACCGCGGGCTCGCTCGACATCAAGGACCTCTACCAGACGGTCGGCAAGGACGGGAACGTCGCACACCTGAAGTCCCGTCCGGGCTCCACGTCCAAGATCCGCGGCGGCACGGTGACGATGTACACCGAGAGCCTCAAGGGGAACCTCTTCGGTCTGATCCCGATCGAGTTCACCCCGAACAGCCCGCCGCCGCTGAACGTCCCGTTCGCGTTCTTCACGGACGTCAAGGTCGTCCAGGCCGCGCAGTTCGGCGGGACCCTCACGGTCCCGGGCCTGAAGAACTACATCGGCCCGCCGGAGTAGTCCCCGCCGCGCCGTGACACCGAGGGCGGCACCCCGCATCACTGCGGGGTGCCGCCCTCGGTTCTCGCGTGCGGTACGGGCGCCTGCGGCGCAGGCGCCCGCGGCGCGGCCGTCAGTCGCGGGCGACGCCGCCCAGGTGGTGGACCCGGACCATGTTGGTGGTGCCCGGGACGCCGGGGGGCGAGCCGGCCGTGATGACCATGGTGTCGCCGTCGTTGAAGCGGCCCAGCTTGTGCACCTCGCCGTCCACCAGGTCGACCATCGCGTCGGTGGTGTCCACGTGCGGCACGATGTACGACTCGACGCCCCAGCTCAGCGTGAGCTGGTTGCGGGTGTTGACGTCGGTGGTGAAGGCCAGGATCTGCTGCGTGGCGCGGTAGCGCGACAGGCGGCGGGCGGTGTCACCGGACTGGGTGAAGGCGATGAGCGCCTGCCCGCCCAGGAAGTCCGCGATCTCGCACGCGGCGCGGGCCACCGAGCCGCCCTGGGTGCGCGGCTTCTTGCCCGGCACCAGGGGCTGCAGGCCCTTGGAGAGCAGCTCCTCCTCGGCCGCCGCGACGATCTTCGACATCGTCTTGACGGTCTCGATCGGGTAGGCGCCGACCGAGGACTCGGCCGACAGCATGACGGCGTCCGCGCCGTCGAGGATGGCGTTGGCGACGTCGGACGCCTCCGCGCGCGTCGGGCGGGAGTTGGTGATCATCGACTCCATCATCTGGGTCGCGACGATCACCGGCTTGGCGTTGCGGCGGCACATCTCGATGAGCCGCTTCTGGACCATCGGGACCTTTTCGAGCGGGTACTCGACGGCCAGGTCGCCGCGGGCCACCATGACCGCGTCGAAGGCGGCGACCACGGCCTCCATGTTCTCGACGGCCTGGGGCTTCTCCACCTTGGCGATGACGGGGACCCGGCGGCCCTCCTCGTCCATGACCCGGTGGACGTCCTTGACGTCGTTGGCGTCGCGGACGAAGGACAGGGCGACCATGTCGCAGCCCATCCGCAGGGCGAAGCGGAGGTCGTCGACGTCCTTCTCCGACAGGGCGGGGACGTTCACGGCGGCACCCGGCAGGTTGATGCCCTTGTGGTCCGAGATGACACCGCCCTCGATGACGATGGTCCTGACCCGGGGGCCGTCGACCTCCGTCACCCGGAGCTCGACGTTGCCGTCGTTGATCAGGACCTGGTCACCCTTGGCGACGTCGCCCGGGAGCCCCTTGTAGGTGGTGCCGCAGATGGACTTGTCGCCCGGGACGTCCTCGGTGGTGATGGTGAACTCGTCACCGCGCACCAGCTCGACGGGACCTTCCGCGAAGGTCTCCAGACGGATCTTCGGGCCCTGGAGGTCGGCGAGGACGCCGACGGCGCGCCCGGTGTCCTCGGAGACCTGCCGGACGCGGTCGTACCGCTCCTGGTGTTCTGCCTGGGACCCGTGGCTGAAGTTGAATCGGGCCACGTTCATACCAGCCTCGATGAGCGCTTTCAGCTGCTCATACGAGTCGACGGCGGGGCCCAGCGTGCAGACGATTTTGGAACGGCGCATGACTGGATCCTATCGGTTTGTTTCGTAGCGGAATATTCCGGCTGGTGGAAAGTCCAAGTGACTACTGGGTAACCAGCGCGTACGCCTGGGTGGCGATCTCCAGTTCCTCATCCGTGGGGACCACCGCCACGGCCACCCGGGCATGATCCGCCGAAACCAGCCGCGGCCGCGGGGAACGCGCCGCGTTGGCATCGAGATCCAGCACCAGGCCCAGCTCGGCCAGGCCGTCGATCGCGGCTTCGCGGACCTGGTGGGCGTTCTCGCCGACCCCGGCCGTGAAAGCCACCGCGTCCACCCGCCCGAGCACCGCCGAGTAGGCCCCGATGTACTTCTTCAACCGGTGGACGTACGTGTCGAAGGCCAGGCGGGCCGTCCCGTCGCCCTCGCCCGCCCGCCGCAGCACCTCGCGCATGTCGTTGTCGCCGCACATGCCCAGCAGACCGCTCTTCTTGTTCAGGAGCGAATCGATCTCGTCCACCGAGAGGCCGCCCACCCGCGCCAGGTGGAAGACGACCGCCGGGTCGAGATCGCCCGAGCGGGTGCCCATGACCAACCCCTCCAGCGGGGTCATGCCCATGGACGTCTCCACGCAGACCCCGCCCCGCACCGCCGAGGCGGAGGCGCCGTTGCCCAGGTGCAGCACGATCACGTTCACGTCCTCCACCGGCCTGCCGAGCAGTTCGGCCGTCGCCCGGGAGACGTACGCGTGGGAGGTGCCGTGGAAGCCGTACCGCCGGACGGAGTACGCGTCCGCCGTCGCGGCGTCGATCGCGTACCGCGCCGCGTACTCCGGCATCGTCGAGTGGAAGGCGGTGTCGAAGACGGCGACCTGCGGGACGTCCGCGCGCAGCGAGCGCGCCACCTCGATGCCCGTGACGTTCGCCGGGTTGTGCAGCGGCGCCAGGGGGATCAGCTTGCGGATCTCCGCCAGCACCTCGTCGTCGATCACCGTGGGCCGGGTGAACCTCGTCCCGCCGTGCACCACCCGGTGCCCCACCGCGACCAGCTCGGGGGAGTCCAGGCCGGTCCCGTCGGCCGCGAGCTCGGCGGCCACGGCCTTCAGCGCCGCCGCGTGGTCCGCGACCGGGCCGGTCCGCTCGCGCCTGCCGCCGGCCGCGGCCGGGCCGGTGAGCGGCTCGTGCACCAGCCGGGAGGTCTCCTCGCCGATGCGCTCGACCAGGCCGACGGCCAGCCGCGACCGGTCCGCCATGTCGAGGAGCTGGTACTTCACGGACGAGGAGCCGGAGTTGAGGACGAGTACGCGCGATGCGGTCACGGTGCGGGTCTTTCCTTGTCGCGGGCGGTGGGGAAGAAGGGCGGGGCGGAGGGCTCAGGCGGTTGCGGCGGGGCCCGGCGTCGCGCCCTGCGCCTGGATTGCGGTGATGGCCACGGTGGTCACGATGTCCTGGACGAGCGCGCCGCGCGAGAGGTCGTTGACGGGCTTGCGCAGACCCTGGAGCACCGGGCCGACCGCGACCGCGCCCGCCGACCGCTGCACGGCCTTGTAGGTGTTGTTGCCCGTGTTGAGGTCGGGGAAGATCAGCACCGTCGCACGGCCGGCCACCTCCGAGCCCGGCAGCTTCGTCGCGGCGACCGAGGGCTCCACGGCCGCGTCGTACTGGATCGGGCCCTCGACGGCCAGGTCGGGGCGCCGCTCGCGGACGATCTCGGTGGCCTTGCGCACCTTGTCGACGTCCGCGCCCGTGCCGGAGGTGCCCGTGGAGTACGAGAGCATCGCGATCCGCGGCTCGACGCCGAAGGCGGCGGCGGTCGCGGCCGACTGGACGGCGATGTCCGCCAGTTGCTCGGCGTTCGGGTCCGGGTTGACCGCGCAGTCGCCGTACACGAGGACCCGGTCGGCCAGGCACATGAAGAAGACCGAGGAGACGATGGACGCCTCGGGCTTGGCCCTCCCGTCGCCCGCCACCACCCTGTCCGACGCGCTTCGCGCGGCTGCGTCGGTCTTGATGATCTCGAAGGCCGGGCGGATGGTCGCGGCGGTGGAGTGCACCGAGCCGGAGACCATGCCGTCGGCCAAACCCCGCTGCACCATCAGGGTGCCGAAGTAGTTGACGTCGGTCACCACGTCGTGGGCCAGCTCGACCGTCATCCCCTTGTGGGCGCGGACCTGCGCGTAGTACTCGGCGAAACCCTCCCGCAGCGGGGAGGTCGCCGGGTCGATGAGCTGCGCGCCCGAGACGTCGATGCCGAGGTCGCCGGCCTTCTTCAGGATCGCCTGCTCGTCGCCCAGCAGCGTCAGGTCGCACACGCCCCGGCGCAGCACCACGTCCGCGGCGCGCAGCACCCGCTCCTCGGAACCCTCGGGCAGCACGACGCGGCGGCGCTCGGAGCGGGCCCGCTCCAGCAGCTCGTTCTCGAACATCATCGGGGTGACCCGCTCCGAGCGGGCCACCGAGAGCAGGCCGCGCAGCTCGGCGGTGTCCACGTGCCGCTCGAAGAGGCCGAGCGCGGTCTCCAGCTTGCGCGGGGTGGCGGAGTTCAACCGGCTCTGCAGCGAGAAGAGTTCGGCGGCGGTCGGGAAGCTGTTGCCGGCCACCGACACCACGGGGGTACCCGGTGCCAGCTTCGAGGCCAGCGCCAGGATGTCCTCGCCCGGGCGCTCGTTCAGGGTGAGCAGCACGCCGGCGATCGGCGGGGTGCCCGAGGCGTGCGCGGCCAGCGCGCCGATGACGAGGTCGGAGCGGTCGCCGGGGGTCACGACCAGGCAGCCGGGGGTCAGGGCGTTCAGGAAGTTCGGCAGCATGGCGCCGCCGAACACGAAGTCCAGCGCGTCGCGGGCCAGGCCCGCGTCGTCGCCGAGGAGCACCTCGCCGCCCAGGGCCCGGGTGATCTGGGCGACGGTCGGGGCGGACAGCGACTTGTCGTCCGGCAGCACGTAGCAGGGCACGGGGAGGCGGGCGGCCAGCCGCTCCGCTATCAGGTCGCGGTCCTCCGCGGCCACCCGGTTGACGACCATCGCGACGACGTGGCAGCCCAGGCTCTCGTACGCGCGGTAGGCGTTGCGGGCCTCGGCGCGCACCTCCTCGGCGGGGTGCTTGGTGCCGCCCACGACGGGGACGACGACCGCGCCCAGCTCGTTGGCGATGCGGGCGTTGAGCGCGAGCTCGTCGGGGAGGTTGGTGTCGGCGTAGTCGGTGCCGAGGACGAGCACGACCTCGTAGTCGCGGGCCAGCCGGTGGTAGCGGGCGACCAGCTGGGACACCAGCTCGTCGGTGCCCTTCTCGGCGAGGATCGCCGACGCCTCGCGGTACTCCATCCCGTAGGCCGTCGAGGCGTCCTGCTCGATTCGGTAGCGGGCCTTGAGGAGGTCGAAGAGGCGGTCCGGTGCGTCGTGGAGCAGCGGGCGGTAGACGCCGACGCGGCCCGTCTGCCGGGTCAGGAGTTCCATGATCCCGAGTTCGACGACCTGCCGGCCGTCCCCCCGCTCGATACCGGTCACGTACACGCTGCGCGTCACGCGTGCTCTCCGTCTCTGCTGTGGTCGATCGACCCGGTTGGGATGGCTTGCCCTCTTGACAATACCTCCGCCAATGGCTAGGACGCCCGACGGGCCAAAGCCCTCCGGGGAGGCGCGGGAGGCACGCGCCCCCGCCCGGCGCGGAGCGCGCCCCCGCCCGGCGCCCGTGGAACAATCGGACAGGCGGCACCCATACGCCCCTCGCACGGACGGGCCGGCCACAGGCAGGAGACACAGCACGATGCGTATCGGAGTTCTCACCGCGGGCGGCGACTGTCCGGGCCTCAACGCTGTCATCCGGTCGGTCGTACACCGCGCGGTCGTCGGGCACGGCGACGAGGTCATCGGCTTCGAGGACGGCTTCAAGGGCCTCCTCGACGGCCACTTCCGGCCCCTCGACATCAACGCCGTCAGCGGCATCCTCGCCCGCGGCGGCACGATCCTCGGATCGGCGCGCATGGAGCGGGCCCGGCTCCACGAGGCCGCCGAGAACGCGCAGGAGCTGGCCACCCGCTACGGCATCGACGCCCTCATCCCGATCGGCGGCGAAGGCACCCTGACCGCCTCCCGGATGCTGTCCGACGCCGGGATGCCGGTCGTCGGCGTACCGAAGACCATCGACAACGACATCTCCTCCACCGACCGCACCTTCGGCTTCGACACCGCCGTCATGGTCGCCACCGAGGCCATCGACCGCCTCAAGACCACCGCCGAATCGCACCAGCGCGTGATGGTCGTCGAGGTCATGGGCCGCCACGCCGGCTGGATCGCCCTGGAGTCCGGCATGGGCGGCGGCGCCCACGGCATCTGCCTGCCGGAGCGCCCCTTCGAGGTCGACGCCCTGGTCAAGATGGTTGAGGAGCGCTTTGCCCGCGGCAAGAAGTTCGCCGTCGTCTGCGTCGCGGAGGGCGCGCACCCGGCCGCGGGCTCCATGCCGTACGAGAAGGGCGCGATCGACGCCTACGGCCACGAGCGCTTCGCCGGCATCGGCAACCGCCTCGCCATCGAGCTGGAGCACAGGCTGGGCAAGGAGGCCCGCCCGGTCATCCTCGGCCACGTCCAGCGCGGCGGCACCCCCACCGCCTACGACCGCGTCCTCGCGACCCGCTTCGGCTGGCACGCCGTGGAGGCCGTGCACCGCGGCGAGTTCGGCAACATGACCGCTCTGCGCGGCACCGACATCGTGATGGCCCCCCTCGCCCACGCGGTGACCGAGCTCAAGACGGTTCCCGAGGACCGCATGTACGAGGCCGAGTCGGTCTTCTGACCCGCCCGGCCGACCCGGACACGGGGCTACGCCGCGCCGCCCGCGAGCTGCCAGAAGCGGTCCACGATGTCCGTGAGGAACTCGCGGCCCGCGTCCCCGCTGGCGGCCCCGCCCTGGCCGCCGCCCCAGCTGAGCGTCGCCACCATCCGCGACTGGTAGTCCCCGTGCAGCTGCTCCAGCACTCGCTCCAGGTGCTGCCTGGGAATCGGCAGCAGCTTGCCGAGCGGCTTCACGTACGCCTGCCAGCGCGTGGTGACCGCACTGCGCAGCAGCTCGGCCAGCTCCTCGTGCTTGCCGGTGGCCGTCACGAACTGCGCCAGGGTCAGCCCGAGCACCGTGGCGAGGGCGGCCGACTGCCGCTCGTTGCCCTTCCAGCGCCCGGTGTCCTCCATCTTCTGGTAGGAGCTCGTCTCCAGGCCGATCCGCCGGGCCAGTTCGTCCGCGGCCAGCCCGCGGGTCATCCGGTGCTCCCGCAACGTGACCGGCTCGGCGAGCAGTTCGCCCGGCGCGCACCACAGGACGCCCGCGAGCGCCGTGAGCTCGGCTGACGACGGTGATATCTCCCCGCGCTCCCAGGCCATCACCGTCTCGGGCGCGACGACGAGGCCGTACTGGGCGCGCAGGCCGTAGGCGACATGTCCGGGAGCCATGCCCAGGGCCGCGCGCAGGCGCCGCGCGGCGGGGGCATTGAAAGGCGGGCTGGAGTGCACACCGCACACCGTAGAAGTGGCTGGGCTGCGCCGCCTACAGACCAAACAAACAAGCCCATACCTCGTAGGAACGTCCTATGAAGTAAGGGGCTTTTGGCGAGTTTTCCGGCGACTGTCCGGTAATCGGGGCACTCGAAGATCCAGTACTGGGTACGGTTCCAGCCAACGCCCCCCGACGCAAGACCCCTCACACGGCCTCCACGGAATGTGAACCGGAACCCCCTCCCGTACGTGGTTCCTGTGGGGCCCTCGCATACGGGGGTGGCGAGGGCCCCGCCCCGCGCACCCCTTGCCTTGACGTCGGCGTCAACCCATACCGTCGGGCCATGCGCATCGGCGAACTGGCGAGAAGGGCCGGGACCAGCACCCGGACGCTCAGGTACTACGAGGCGCGCGGGCTGCTGCCCGCGCGGCGTGCGGACAACGGACACCGGACCTACGACGAGGACGACCTGCGGCTGCTGCGGGAGATCCGCACCCTCCAGGACTTCGGCTTCGAACTCGAAGAGACCCGGCCGTTCCTGGAGTGCCTGCGGGCCGGCCACCCGGCAGGGGACTCCTGCCCGGCCTCCCTCGCCGTCTACCGGCGCAAGCTCGCCGAGCTGGACGACCTGATCGGCCGGCTCGCAGACGTACGGGACCACGTCGCGCGGCAGCTCGCCGGCGCCGAGGAGGCGGCCGGCGAGGCCGCCGCCCCGCGCTGCGAGATGACGCCCTGACCCCACGGAAGAAACGGCAGAAGGAGAGAACGACATGGCGCACACCCACGCGGTGGCCGAGGTGACCGACGCGGACTTCGCGGCCGAGGTACTCGCCGAGCGCGGCAGGCCCGTCCTCGTCGAGTTCACGGCGCAGTGGTGCGGCCCCTGCCGCCAGCTCGCCCCGGTGCTGTCCGCGATCGCCGCCGAGGAGTCCCACCGCCTGAAGGTCGTGCAGATCGACGCGGACCGCAACCCCGCGACCGTGACCCGGTACGGGGTGCTGTCCATGCCGACCCTGCTCGTCTTCCGCGACGGCGAACCCGTCCGCCAGATGGTCGGCGCCCGGCCCAAGCGCCGCCTCCTCCAGGAACTGGAGGACCAGCTCGCCCCGGCGCCTACGGCCTGAGCCAGATCGTCGCCAGCGGCGGCAGCGTCAGCCGCAGGCTGGCCGGGCGGCCCTGCGCCGGCACCGGCTCGGACCGCAGCGGCTGCCCGTGGTGCACTCCGCTGCCGCCGTAAACCTCCCGGTCGGTGTTGAGGACCTCACGCCACTGCGGCACCTCCTCCGGCACTCCGATCCGGTAGCCGTGCCGGACCACGGGCGAGAAGTTCGACACCGCCAGGAGCTGGGAGCCGTCCTGCGCGTACCGCAGGAAGGCGAAGACGTTGTCCTCCGCCGCGTCCGCCTCCACCCAGGCGAAGCCCTCCGGCACGGTGTCGCGCTCCCACAGCGCCGGAGTCGCCGCGTAGGCGCGGTTCAGGTCGCGCACCAGGTCGCGCACGCCCCGGTGGTCGCCGGCCGCCGGGTAGGAGGAGTCGAGCAGCCACCAGTCCGGCCCGTGGCTCTCCGACCACTCCGATCCCTGCGCGAACTCCTGCCCCATGAACAGCAGCTGCTTGCCCGGGTGGGCCCACATGAAGCCCAGGTACGCCCGGTGCGAGGCCCGCTGCTGCCACCAGTCGCCACCCGGGATCTTCGACACCAGCGCGCGCTTGCCGTGCACCACCTCGTCGTGCGAGATCGGCAGCACGTAGTTCTCGCTGAAGGCGTAGATCATCCCGAAGGTCATGTCGTGGTGGTGGTACTTGCGGTGCACCGGCTCCTTCGACATGTAGCGCAGGGTGTCGTGCATCCAGCCCATGTTCCACTTCAGACCGAAGCCCAGCCCGCCGCCGTCCGTCGGCCGGGTGACGCCGTTCCAGGCGGTGGACTCCTCCGCGATGGTCACCACCCCCGGGCAGCGCCGGTACACGGTGGCGTTCATCTCCTGCAGGAACGACACCGCGTCCAGGTTCTCCCGGCCGCCGTGCTCGTTGGGCGCCCACTCGCCCTCACCCCGCGAGTAGTCCAGGTAGAGCATCGAGGCCACCGCGTCCACGCGCAGCCCGTCCACGTGGAACTCCTCGCACCAGTACACGGCGTTGGCGACGAGGAAGTTGCGGACCTCCTTGCGCCCGTAGTCGAACTCCAGCGTCCCCCAGTCCGGATGCGCGGCCCGCCGCGGGTCATGGTGCTCGTACAGCGGCCGCCCGTCGAACTCCGCGAGCGCCCACTCGTCCCGCGGGAAGTGCGCCGGCACCCAGTCGACGATCACGCCGATCCCGGCCCGGTGCAGCGAGTCCACCAGGAAGCGGAAGTCGTCCGGCGTGCCCATCCGCGAGGTCGGCGCGTAGAAGCCGGTCACCTGGTAACCCCACGAGCCACCGAAGGGGTGCTCGGCGACCGGCATCATCTCCACGTGCGTGAAGCCCAGCTCCTTGACGTACGCGGGGAGCTGCTCGGCGAGCTGCCGGTAGGAGAGCCCCGGACGCCAGGAGGCCAGGTGCACCTCGTAGACCGAGAAGGGAGCCTGGTGCACGGGCCGGGCGCCGCGCCGCTCCATCCACTCCGCGTCCTGCCACTCGTACTCCGACGCCGTGACCACCGAGGCGGTCGCCGGCGGGACCTCCGCCGCCCGGGCCATCGGGTCGGCGCGCAGCGTGTGGCTGCCGTCCGGACGCGCGATGTCGTACTTGTAGAGCGTGCCGGCGCCCACCCCCGGCAGGAACAGCTCCCAGACGCCGCTCGCGCCGAGCGAGCGCATCGGATGGGCGACGGCGTCCCAGTACGAGAAGTCCCCGGTGACCCGCACCCCCTGCGCGTTGGGCGCCCACACCGTGAACCGGGTGCCCGCCACGCCCTGGTGCTCCATCGGCTGCGCGCCGAGCGCCGTCCACAGCTGCTCGTGGCGGCCCTCGCCGATCAGGTGCAGGTCCAGCTCGCCGAGGGCGGGCAGGAACCGGTAGGGGTCGTGGACCTCGATCTCGGTGCCCTCGTACGCCACCAGCAGCCGGTAGTCCGGCACCGCGGTCAGCGGCAGCAGCCCGGAGAACAGCCCGTCGCCGTCGTCGTGGAGCTCGGCCCGCAGCCCCTTGGCGATGACCGTGACCGCCTTGGCGTGGGGGCGCAGCGCCCGGAAGGCCACCCCGCCGCGCTGGGTGCGCGCGCCCAGCACCGCGTGCGGGTCGTGGTGGCGGCCCTCCAGCAGCCGGGCCCGTTCCCCGGCGCCCAGTGCCGGAGCGGGCCGGACCCCGTGCGCGGGGGCGGCACGGCGGGCCCGGGGGGTACGGGGCTTCTCGGCCGCCGCCGGGGCGGCTGCGGCATCGTCGCGGACGGTCGGTGACGGCTGTCGTGCGGCGCTCACGCGAGCGGCCTCCTCGGGGGCTTCGGGTGCGGGTGCGGATGGGGGGAGAGGGCGGGCGGGGTCGGCGGCATGCGGTGGGCGGGCCGCGCGGGCTCCGAGAGCCGCCGGATCGCGGCCATCGGGACGTGCAGCCAGTCGGGACGGTGCCGGGACTCGTAACGGGCCTCGTACACCGCCTTGTCGGTCTCGTACGCCCGCAGCAGTACGGGATCCTCGCGCGGGTCACGGCCGGTGGTACGGGCGTAGCCCTCGCAGAAGGCCGCCCGGCAGTCGTCCGCCCAGGCGGGGGCGAACGGCCGGTGCGAGCGGGCGGCGTAGTCGAAGGAGCGCAGTATCCCGGCGATGTCGCGCACCGCCGGTTCGGGACGGCGCCGGTCGGCCAGCGGCCGGGCCGGCTCGCCCTCGAAGTCGATCAACGACCAGCTGCCGTCGAGGGTGCGCAGGGTCTGACCCAGATGGAGGTCGCCGTGGATGCGCTGGGCCGCCACGCCCGTCCCGCGGGAGGCGGCCAGCGCGTCGAAGGCACCCCGCAGCCCGGCCTCGTAGGGCCGCAGCGCCGCCACCTCCCGGGCGGTGGCCGCCAGCCGCGCCGTCATCCCGGCGGCCAGCCGGGCGGTCTGCTCCGGGTCGAGCGCGACGGTGGGCAGGGCCGAGGCGAGCGCGCTGTGCACCTCGGCGGTGGCCCGGCCGAGCGCGTGCGCCTCGGCGGTGAAGTCCTCACCGGCGCCGAGCCGGCGCAGCGCGAGCTGCCAGCCGTCGTCGGAGCCGCGCAGGTACGGCTGGAGCACCCCCAGGGTCAGCGGTTCACCGCCGGGCGGCTCGGCCTCGTACCAGGCGACCGGCGCCGGCACCCGGGTGCAGCCGGCGGCGGCCAGCGCCCGGGGCAGTTCGAGGTCCGGGTTGACGCCGGGGCCGACCCGGCGGAAGACCTTCAGGATGAACGAATCTCCGTAGATCAGGGACGAGTTCGTCTGCTCCCCGGACAGCGGCCGGGGAGTGAGTCCTGCCGGGATGGGCGTGGCGGGGTCCCGGTCGAAGCGCAGCGGCCCGAGCGCGCCGGGGGAGCGCAGCCTCTCCAACAGCATCGCCGCGAGCCGCGGGTCGCCCAGCGCCTCGTAGACCGCCCGGCCGGCGTACGGCCCCTCCTCGGCGTGCCCGATCAGGGTCGGTGCGAGTGCGGGCGGCAGGGACGGGCGGATGCCCAGCAGCAGCTGGTAGCAGTCCCCGTCCACGTCGAGGAGCACGTGCAGCAGTCCCGGGGTGGAGCCGGGGGGCAGCAGGTCGGCCGCCGAGACGGTCGTGAGTCTGCTGATGGCCCGCCCCTTGCCCGCGAACCAGCGCTGTGCGGGCAGCCAGGCCCGCAGCATCGGTTCCAGCGGGGCGATCCCGGCGGCCCGGTCGGCAGTGAGCCGGCTCCGGGCGGATGCAGCCTCCGACATGGCGTCGCGTCCTTTCCCCGGGCCGTCACAGAATGCGCAGAGTGTCCCGGATGCGCGGCAGTTGCTTCTCCGGCATGTGCGAGTGTCGGGTCAGGATGATCCGTACAGGGGCGGGCGATTGACCCATTCGAGCCGCCCGCCCCTCTTTTGCGGGCTCGGTTCGCCTCCGGGGCGCCGTTTTGCCTGGCTCACAGGCCCCTACGTGCTCGGAATCGCTCGTACCTCGCGATTCCTCCGCGCGTTCGGACCTGTTCCCCAGGCGCGCCCCTTCGACTCACTCGCCCGTGAACCGCCGTGCGGCTACTTCACGCGGCGGTCTCCGCGCTGTTCGGCACGCAGCCGGAACCAGTAGAAGCCGTGCCCCGCCAGGGTCAGCAGGTAGGGCCACTCGCCGATCGGCGGGAAGCGCACGTCACCGGTGAGCTCCACCGGAACCCGCCCGTTGAACGACTGCAGTTCCAGCTCGGTGGGCTGCGCGAAGCGCGAGAAGTTGTGCACGCACAGCACCAGGTCGTCGCCGTACTCGCGCAGGAACGCGAGCACCGCCGGGTTGGACGACTGCAGTTCGGTGTACGAGCCGAGGCCGAAGGCCGGGTTCGCCTTGCGGATCTCGATCAGCCGGCGGGTCCAGTGCAGCAGCGAGGAGGGCGACGCCATGGCCGCCTCGACGTTGGTGACCTGGTACCCGTGGACCGGGTCCATGATGACCGGCAGGTTCAGCCTGCCCGGATCGCACGAGGAGAAACCGGCGTTGCGGTCCGGGGTCCACTGCATGGGGGTGCGGACGCCGTCGCGGTCGCCCAGCCAGATGTTGTCGCCCATG
Organism: Streptomyces sp. TN58; assembly: GCF_001941845.1. Lineage (NCBI taxonomy): Bacteria > Bacillati > Actinomycetota > Actinomycetes > Kitasatosporales > Streptomycetaceae > Streptomyces > Streptomyces sp. TN58. Next base: position 5,069,600 of record NZ_CP018870.1, read on the forward strand.
CCGATCTCGTCGCCGTAGTAGAGGACCGGCGAGCCGGGCAGCGACAGCAGCAGGGCCGTGAACAGCTCCATCTGGTTGCGGTCGTTGTCCAGGAGCGGGGCGAGGCGGCGCCGGATGCCGATGTTGGCCCGCATCCGCGGGTCCTTGGCGTACTCGGCGTACATGTAGTCGCGCTCTTCGTCCGTGACCATTTCGAGGGTGAGCTCGTCGTGGTTGCGCAGGAAGATGCCCCACTGGCAGTTCTTCGGGATGGCCGGGGTCTTGGCCAGGATCTCGGAGACCGGGTAGCGCGACTCTCTTCGCACCGCCATGAAGATGCGCGGCATGACGGGGAAGTGGAAGGCCATGTGGCACTCGTCGCCGCCCTTGGCGAAGTCCCCGAAGTAGTCGACGACGTCCTCGGGCCACTGGTTCGCCTCGGCGAGCAGCACCGTGTCCGGGTAGTGGGCGTCGATCTCGGCCCGGACCCTCTTCAGCAGCTGGTGGGTGCGCGGGAGGTTCTCGCAGTTGGTGCCCTCCTCGGCGTACAGGTAGGGCACGGCGTCGAGGCGGAAGCCGTCGATGCCGAGGTCCAGCCAGAACCGCAGGGCGGAGATGATCTCCTCCTGGACGGCCGGGTTCTCGAAGTTGAGGTCCGGCTGGTGGGAGAAGAAGCGGTGCCAGTAGTACTGCTTGCGGACCGGGTCGTACGTCCAGTTCGAGGTCTCGGTGTCGACGAAGATGATCCGGGCGTCCTGGTACTGCTTGTCGTTGTCGGCCCACATGTAGTAGTCGCCGTACGGACCCTCCGGGTCCTTGCGCGACTGCTGGAACCACTCGTGCTGGTCGCTGGTGTGGTTCATGACGAAGTCGATGATCACCCGCATGCCGCGGGTGTGCGCGGCGTCCACGAACTCCACGAAGTCGGCGAGGTCGCCGAACTCGGGCAACACCGAGGTGTAGTCGGAGACGTCGTAGCCCCCGTCGCGCAGGGGGGAGGCGAAGAACGGCGGCAGCCACAGGCAGTCGACGCCGAGCCACTGGAGGTAGTCCAGTTTGGCGGTGAGGCCCTTGAGGTCCCCGACGCCGTCGCCGTTGCTGTCGTGGAAGGAGCGGACGAGGACCTCGTAGAAGACGGCCCGCTTGAACCAGTCGGGATCGCGGTCCTTGGCGGGGGTGTCCTCGAAGGTGTCGTGGACGGGGTCGTTGATCATCATGTGGTGGGTGACCCTCCGGTGGGCGGGGACGGTCGCAGAGCGGCCAGAACGTGCGCGGGCGTGCGGCCCGGCTCTAGGCGCACGTAGTTCGCCCTGCCCCAGTGATAGGTCTCGCCGGTGAGCTCGTCGCGCACCGCGAGGGACCCGTGCCAGTCGAGGCCGAGTACCGGCATGTCCAACGAGACCGTCGCCTCCTGGGTGTGGTGCGGATCGAGGTTGACGACCACCAGTACGGAATTGGCGCCCGCGTGCTTCGAATAGGCGATCACCTGTTCGTTGTCGGTCGAGTGGAAGTGGATGTCCCGCAGCTGCTGGAGTGCGGGATTGCGCCGGCGCAGCCGGTTCAGGGCGGTGATCAGCGGGGCGATGGTGCGGCCCTCGCGGTCGGCGGCGGCCCAGTCCCGCGGCCGGAACTCGTACTTCTCGGAGTTCAGGTACTCCTCGCTGCCCTCACGCACCGGGGTGTTCTCGCACAGCTCGTAGCCGGAGTAGATCCCCCAGGTGGGCGACATGGTGGCGGCGAGGACGGCACGGACCTCGAAGGCGGGACGGCCGCCCTTCTGCAGGTACTCGTGGAGGATGTCGGGCGTGTTGACGAAGAAGTTCGGCCGCATCACCGAGGCGGACGCGGTGGACGACAGCTCGGTCAGGTACTCCGTCAGCTCGGCCTTCGTGTTGCGCCAGGTGAAGTACGTGTACGACTGCTGGAAGCCGACGGAGGCGAGCGCGCGCATCATCGCCGGCCGGGTGAAGGCCTCCGCCAGGAAGATCACGTCCGGGTCGGACTTGTTGATGTCCGCGATCACCTTCTGCCAGAAGACCACCGGCTTGGTGTGCGGATTGTCGACCCGGAAGATGCGCACCCCGTGGTCCATCCAGTGCCGCAGGATCCGGCAGGTCTCCTCGACGATGCCGGCCATGTCGGTGTCGAAGTGGACCGGGTAGATGTCCTGGTACTTCTTCGGCGGGTTCTCGGCGTACGCGATCGTCCCGTCGGCGCGGTGGCGGAACCACTCCGGGTGCTTCTCCACCCACGGGTGGTCGGGGGAGCACTGGAGGGCGAAGTCCAGCGCGATCTCCAGCTGCAGGTCGCGGGCGCGCGCGACGAAGGCGTCGAAGTCCTCGATGGTGCCCAGCTCCGGGTGGACCGCCTCGTGCCCGCCCTCGGTGGACCCGATGGCCCACGGCACACCCGGATCCCAACTCCCCGCGGAGAGCGTGTTGTTCGGACCCTTGCGGTAGGTGCTGCCGATCGGGTGGATGGGCGGCAGGTACACCACGTCGAAGCCCATCGCGGCGATCGCGGGCAGCCGCTCGGCGGCGGTCCGGAAGGTGCCGCTGACCGGGGCCTCGCCGGGCTCCAGCACCGCTCCCTCGGAGCGCGGGAACATCTCGTACCAGGAGCCGAAGAGGGCCCGCCTGCGCTCGACGACCACGGGCAGCGGCTTGGAGGCGGTGACCAGCTCCCGCAGCGGGCGCCGGGCCAGTGCGGCGGACACGGCGGGGGCGAGAGCGGCCTCGTACCGGTCGGCGGCCGGCCGGTCCTCGTCCCGCATGATCTCGGCGGCGGCCATGACGGCCTCGCGGCCGTCGCGCTTGGGGATCCGGGCCCCGGCCCGCTCGTAGAGCTCCGCACCCTCCAGCAGCACCAGCCCGGTGTCGATCCCGGCGGGGATCTTGATCGCGGCATGGGCCCGCCAGGTGCCCAACGGGTCGCTCCACGCCTCGACGGTGTACGTCCACCTCCCCTCGGCGTCGGTGGACACCCGGGCACCCCACCGGTCGGTGCCGGGAGCGAGCTCGCGCATCGGCACAGGGGGCCGCAGCCGCCCCTTCGGATCACGCAGGACGACGTGGGCGGAGAGGGCGTCGTGTCCTTCGCGGAACACGGTGGCGGAGATCTCGAAGACCTCGTCCACGACCGCCTTGGCGGGTCTGGCGCCGCAGTCGACGGCGGGGCGGACGTCCAGCACGGGAATGCGACCGATCATGATGGGATCACCTGGGGGCAGTTCGCAGGGCTCGGTGACAACAGTCCAGCCGGTGTCACGACTGGTAGTGCACGCTCTGTTCGCTCTGTTTCTAGCCGCTCAAGAGACGGCTGGGCTGCGGGCATGGCCGCTCCTGTCCGCGTTCACTCGGGTGGCGGGGAGAGGGTTTGTGGGCGGGCGCGCCGGGGGTGTACGACGTGTACCCGGGGAGCCCTTCCCACTCTCCTCCCGCCCAATCCGCGCACTTGGTTAACTACTCGTACGTAGTCGCACGGGCAACACCAAGCCTCCGCTCGACATCCGGCCGGGCTCCGTCAAGTCGGCTGGGACTAGGTGACCTAGAAGCCCGAATCACCGGTCACACCGGCCTCCGGAGCCCCGCGAGAACCACCCGCGCGGGGGTACGGCAGACGACCGCTCACCCCGTCGCGGGGCGGGAGTGACCGCTGGTGCAGGGGGGCTTGGGAGATCTGGCCGAAGATGATCCCCCGGGGGCGTGCCGGGCAGGTTTCGCGGGAAGGAGCGCCCCGCCGGCCGTCACCGCACTAGCCTTCCCGGGGTGATGCGCGGGTGCACAGCGTGGTGCGGCCGCTCCGATCCGCAATCCCCTGCGAAGGTGGAACGTGTGAAGGCTATCCGTCGATTCACCGTGCGCCCCGTCCTCCCGGAACCCCTGCTGCCACTGACCGATCTCGCGCGCAACCTGCGCTGGTCGTGGCATGCCGAGACCCGCGAACTCTTCCAATCCGTCGACCCCGAGGGCTGGCAGGCCGCCTGCGGGGATCCCGTCCGGCTGCTCGGCACGGTCTCCGCCGCCAGGCTTGAGGCACTGGCCGCGGACCGCCGCTTCCTGCGGCGCCTGGCCGTCGCCGCCGCCGACCTCGATGACTACGTCAACGGCGGGAGGTGGTACCAGAGCCAGGAGAACGGCGCGGAACTGCCCACCGCCATCGCCTACTTCTCCCCCGAATTCGGGATCACCGCCGCCCTGCCCCAGTACTCCGGCGGCCTCGGCATCCTCGCCGGGGACCACCTCAAGGCCGCCAGCGACCTCGGGGTCCCGCTCATCGGCGTGGGACTCCTCTACCGGCACGGCTACTTCCGCCAGTCGCTCTCCCGCGACGGCTGGCAGCAGGAGCACTATCCCGTCCTCGACCCCAACGAACTCCCGCTCGGCCTGCTCCGCCAGGACGACGGCGCCCCCGCCCGCGTCTCGCTGACCCTGCCCGGCGGCCGCGCCCTGAACGCCCACATCTGGCAGGCGCGCGTCGGGCGCGTACCCCTGCTGCTCCTGGACTCCGACGTCGAGGACAACGACGCCGCGGCCCGCGAGGTGACCGACCGGCTCTACGGCGGCGGCAGCGACCACCGGCTCCTGCAGGAGATGCTGCTCGGCATCGGCGGCGTGCGCGCGGTGCGCGCGTACTGCGGGATCACCGGCCACCCCGAGCCCGAGGTCTTCCACACCAACGAGGGCCACGCCGGATTCCTGGGCCTTGAGCGCATGAGGGAACTGGAGCGGGAGCGCGGCCTCGGCTTCGACGCCGCCGTCGAGGCGGTGCGCGCCGGGACCGTGTTCACCACGCACACGCCCGTCCCGGCGGGCATCGACCGCTTCGAGCGGAGCCTGGTCGCCCGGCACTTCGGCGAGGGCGGCGAGCTGGCCGGCGTACCGGTCGAGCGGATCCTGGAACTGGGCGCCGAGTCCTTCCCCGGCGGCGACCCCGGGGTGTTCAACATGGCGGTGATGGGGCTGCGGCTGGCCCAGCGGGCCAACGGCGTGTCCACCCTGCACGGCGCGGTCAGCCGGGAGATGTTCGCCGGGCTGTGGCCCGGCTTCGACCCGGCCGACGTGCCCATCACCTCCGTGACCAACGGCGTGCACGCCCCGACCTGGGTGGCCCCCGAGGTCGTCCGGCTCGGCGCCCGCCAGATCGGCGCGGGCCGCACCGAGGACGCCCTGTCGGTCGGCGGGTCCCGGCGCTGGGACGCGGTCGCCGAGATCCCCGACCAGGACGTGTGGGACGTGCGGCGGGTGCTGCGCGAGCAGCTGGTGCAGGAGGTACGGGACCGGCTGCGGGCCTCCTGGCTCCAGCGCGGGGCCGCCGCCGCCGAACTGGGCTGGGTGGACTCCGTACTCGACCCGGACGTGCTGACCATCGGCTTCGCCCGGCGCGTGCCCTCGTACAAACGGCTGACGCTGATGCTGCGCGACCCGGACCGGCTGCGCAGGCTGCTGCTGGACCCGGAGCGGCCCGTGCAGATCGTCGTGGCGGGCAAGGCGCACCCGGCCGACGACGGCGGGAAGCGGCTCGTGCAGGAGCTGGTGCGCTTCGCGGACGACCCGCGGGTGCGCCACCGCATCGTCTTCCTGCCCGACTACGGCATGGCCATGGCACAGAAGCTCTACCCGGGCTGCGACGTCTGGCTGAACAACCCGCTGCGCCCGCTGGAGGCGTGCGGCACGAGCGGGATGAAGGCCGCGCTGAACGGCTGCCTCAACCTCTCCGTCCTGGACGGCTGGTGGGACGAGTGGTTCGAGCCGGACTTCGGCTGGGCCATCCCCACCGCCGACGGGCTCGGCGCGGACGAGGACCGCCGCGACCACCTGGAGGCGAACGCCCTCTACGAGTTGATCGAGGGGCGGGTCGCGCCCCGGTTCTACGACCGGGCGGGGCGCGCCGGACTCCCGGTGCGGTGGATCGAGATGGTCCGGCGCACACTGGTGTCGCTGGGGCCGAAGGTCCTGGCCGGACGGATGGTGCGCGAGTACGTGGAGCGGCTGTACGCGCCGGCCGCGCTCGCCCACCGCGCCCTGACCGCCGACGCGGCGCGGGACCTCGCCTGGTGGAAGGGCCGGGTCCGTGCGGCGTGGCCGCGGGTCGGCGTCGAGCACGTGGAGGCGCTGGCCGCGGCTCCCGTGAACGGCACCGCCGAGCTGGGGGCCACCCTCACGCTGCGCGTGCAGGTGTCCCTGGACTCCCTCGCGCCCGAGGACGTGGAGGTGCAGGCGGTCGCGGGCCGGGTCGACCCGCAGGACGTGATCCGGGACGCGCGGACCTTCCCGCTCAAGCCGTCCGCCGGTCCCGACATGGAGGGCCGCTGGGTGTACGAGGGGCCGCTCGCGCTCGACCGCACGGGACCGTTCGGCTACACGGTCCGCATCCTGCCGACGCATCCGCTGCTGGCGACCCCGGCCGAACTGGGCCTGGTCGCGGCTCCGGCGGCCGCGGAGGGCGGCGGCGGGGTACTGCTGCGCTAGTCCGTCCATGGGACAGGGCCGCCCGGGGAGGTCTTCTCCCGGGCGGCCCCGTGTCTGTTCAGCTGTTCAGCTGACCATCGGTTTTCGCTTCATCTGCTTCGGCTGTGGCCCGTGCTGCCCCGAGGGGTCAGAAGGTGAGCTTCCAGCTGTTGATGTAGCCGGTGTCCAGGTAGGCCGCGTCCCTGACGCGGAGCTTCCAGGTGCCGCTCGCGACCTCGGAGGAGGCGTTCACCGTGAAGGTCTGGACGATGTTGTCCGCGCTGCCGCCGCTGCGGTTGCGCAGGTTGTACACGCTGCCGTCGGGGGCGACCAGGTCGACGACCAGGTCACCGACGTAGGTGTGGACGATGTTGACGTCCACCTTCAGCGTGCTCGGGGCGTTGCCCGAGCGGGTCACGTTGATCGGGGACTCGACCGTGGCGTTGTCCTTGATCTGGTAGTCGGCCGTGTTCTCGAAGACGTTCTGCTGGCCGGTGCCGACGGTCCAGGTGAAGGACGCCGTGCCGGTCTTGCTCTGCGAGTCGGTCACGGTGACGGTCACGTTGGACGTGCCCGCGGTGGTGGCCGTACCGGAGATCAGACCGGTCGAGGAGTTGATCGACAGGCCGGCCGGCAGGCCGGTCGCCGCGTAGCTCAGCGCACCCGGGTTGGTGCTGGTGGCCTGGACCTGCAGGCTCACGGCGGTGTTGATCTGCGTGTTCTGATTGGCGATCGGGGTGACCGAGACGCCGCTGACGATGCGCGGGCCGACGTTGATGGCCGCCCAGGCGTTCGCCGCGTTGTTGTAGGTGGTCGAGCCGGCGCCGTACAGGTCGGCCGCCGCCTGCAGGGTCGCCGTACGGGCGGCCGCGTAGTTGGTGTTCGACTTGAACAGGCCGGTGGTCAGCGCGCGGAACCAGATCTTCGAGGCGGCGTCGCGGCCGATCGCCGTGACCGGGAGGCCGTCGGAGGTCGGCGAGTCGTAGCTCACGCCGTTGACGACCTTGGCGCCGGAGCCCTCGGAGGCCAGGTAGTACCAGTGGTTGGCCGGGCCCGAGGAGTAGTGCACGTCGATCGAGCCGATGCCCGAGTACCAGGCGTCCTTGGACGCGCCGTCCTTGCTCGGCTTGTCCATGTAGCGCAGCGGGGTGCCGTCGCCGTTGATGTCGATCTTCTCGCCGACCAGGTAGTCGCCGACGTCCTGGGCGTTGTTGGCGTAGAACTCGACCGCGGCCGCCATGATGTCGGAGGTGGCCTCGTTCAGACCGCCGGGCTCACCGCTGTAGGTCATGTTGCCGGTGACCGAGGTCAGACCGTGGGTCATCTCGTGCGCGGCCACGTCGGTGGAGGTGAGGGGCTTGCTGTTGCCCTCGCCGTCGCCGTACGTCATGCAGAAGCAGGAGTCCTGCCAGAAGGCGTTCACGTAGTTGTTGCCGTAGTGGACCCGGCTGTACGGGGCGACGCCGTCGTTGCGCAGACCGTTGCGGCCGTGCACGTTCTTGAAGTAGTCCCACGTGACCGCGGCGCCGTAGTGGGCGTCACCGCCGGCCGTCTCCATGTTGGACGGCAGGCCGTTGCCCCAGACATCGTCCGGGCCGGAGAAGAGCGTGCCGGTGCCGGAGGATCCGCGGTTGAGGTTGTAGGTCTTGTGGTTGCCGCGCGCGGCGTCGGTCAGGTTCCAGCTGCTGCCCGACTGCGTGGTCCCCAGGGTCACCTGGCCGCTGTACATCGTGTTGCCGGTGCCGGTCTCGACGGCCTGCCACTCGGTGATCTTGGCGCCGGTCTTGGCGTCGGTCACCACGTGCAGCTCGTTCGGAGTGCCGTCGTGCTGGAGTCCGCCGACGACCGTCTCGAACGCGAGCCGCGGAGCGCCCTCGGCCGCCCAGATCACCTTGCGGGCGTTCTTGGAGGCCTTGGCCTCCTTGGAGCCCTCGGCGTTGGCGGCGGAGACGGCCTGGCTCTCGGCGGCGGCCGGGGTGACCGAGGCCTCGGTGGTCGCGACCTTGATCTCGTGGTGGGTGGCCTTCGTCACGCTCTTGGTGACGCCGTTCTTGGCGTGAACGGTCAGGTCGCCACCGAGGACGGGCAGGCCGTCGTAGGTCCGCTCGTACGTGGTGTGCGTGGTGCCGTCCGCATCCTGGACGACGTCACGGACGATGAGCTTCTCGCCACTGCCGAGGCCGAGCGCCTTGGCGGCCTGCGCGGTGGTCGAGTTGGCCTCGGCGAGGAGCGTCGCACGCTCCGATGCGCTGAGTACGCGGTTGGCCGCGCCCGGATTGGACTGGGCGGCCTTGGGTGCCTGTGACGCGGTGGCGTCGGCGGTGGCGGTTCCGGTCTGTATACCTACGGCGAGCAGGGCTGCCGCGGCAACGAGCGCGCCCGCCGCGGTGGCACGCCTCTGGGGGGTGGACCTCAACGCAGACTCCTTCTGCAAGGGGGGTTCCGGATGGCTGGGTGGGCCTCCGGGCAGAGCAGGTGCGGTGCGATGAACGGTCGAAGATTGCCACTTGGCGCGTTGGATGTCAGGGCCGCGTCAAAAGGTTGGCCGGAAACGGTTCGTTGTCCGAAGATGCGTATCCGCTATCCGGACCCTTCGCCTTCGCGTGCGCGGAAGGGCGCCCAGGATTCGGAACGTCAGCTACCGGTTGCTAACACTTGCGCAACATGGGGCTCGGTTGACCGAAACGGCGATTACCGCACGGGTGTTTGTCGTACTGTTTGCCGGTGCGGCAGTGTCTGTTGCCAGGGGAAGCCATGGACACTTGCCTTTGTCATAGACCACGTGCCAGGGGGGCCCATGAGGCATGTTCATTTTCCTGCGCAAAGAGTGGCCAGGGCGGCCCATGAGTCCCTGGTGCCCGCACGGCGCCTCGGGGACAAGGCCGGCTGGTACCGACCGGCCGCGATAGCCGCCGACTTCCTCGGCGCAGCCGTCCCCGTCGGACTCGTCTTCGACGCCGCCCAGCAGGTCCGGCCCGTCTACTGCGCGCTGGCCGCCGCCGTGGCGTGGACCGGCATACAGGCGTTGCGCCGCCGGTACGCCACCCGGGCCCTCGGAGAGTCCCGCGGAGTGCTGCCGGTCCTCCACGACTGGCTGATTCTGATCGGCGTCCTGGCCGTGGCGCGCGTGGTGACCGAGGAGGACACGCCCCGGCTGTCCGCCCTCGGAGCCCTGCTGCCCGCCCTGCTGATCACGATCGCCTGCCACAAGCTGACCTACCGTCACCTCTCGGCCGCCCGCCGCGAGGCCCAGGCCGTGAGCCGCGTACTCGTCATAGGGGAACCCGACGCGGCCGAGGACGTCATCGCGCACCTCGCCGCCCGCACCGACCACCCGTACGTGGTCGTCGGCGTCGTCCCCGTCGGCACGGGCCCGCTCGCCAGCGGCGTCCCCGTGGCCGCACGGCTCGGCGCCGACGCCCCCGAGGCCCCCGGCGTCGACTCCGCCGCCGTGCTCGGCGCGGTCCTCAGCCACCACGCCGACCTGGTGCTGGTGGCCCCCGGGGTACGGATCACGGGAGAGCGGCTGCGCCGCATCGCCTGGGCCCTGCACGACGCCCGTCTGGAACTCGCCGTCTTCCCGGGGCTGGTGGAGGTCTCCGTCAAGCGGCTGGAGACCCTGTCCGCCGGCGGACTCGCCGTCCTGCGCGTCGCGCCGCCGGTCAGCCGCGGTGTGCAGACGCTGCTCAAGTCGGCCCTGGACCGGGTGGGCGCCGCCGTCGGGCTGGTGCTGCTCTCCCCGCTCTTCCTCGGGCTCGTGCTCGCCATCCGCCTCGGCTCGCGCGGCCCCGCCTTCTACCGCCAGCGGCGCATCGGCCGCGACGGGGTCCCCTTCGTCATGTGGAAGTTCCGCACGATGGTGGTGGACGCCGACGCCCGCAAGGCCGAACTGGCCGGGGCCAACGAGAACGACGGCCTGATGTTCAAGATGCGGCGCGACCCCCGGGTCACCCGGGTGGGCCGGCTGCTGCGCCGCACCTCCCTGGACGAACTGCCGCAGCTGGTCAACGTACTGCTCGGCGACATGTCGCTGGTCGGCCCGCGTCCGCCGCTGCCGGACGAGGTGGCCCGGTACGACGAGGTCGAGCTGCGCCGGCTGACCGTGCGCCCCGGGATGACGGGACTGTGGCAGATCAGCGGCAGGTCGGACCTGTCCTGGGACGAAACGATCCAGCTGGATCTGCAGTACGTCGACAACTGGTCCTTCACCAGTGACGTCGACGTGATGGGCCGTACGCTCCGCGCCGTCGTCGACGGTCGCGGAGCCTACTGAGGGCCGAGGCCGCCTGTGCGATCAGCTCTGCTCGCGCCACCACGCGTACGTGGAGGCGATGCCCTCCCGCAGCGGGATGCCGGGCTTCCAGCCGAGCGAGGTCAGGCGGCCGACGTCCAGCAGCTTGCGCGGCGTCCCGTCGGGCTTGGAGGTGTCCCAGGCGAGCCGGCCCCGGAAGCCGGTCACTTCGGCGACCGTCTCCGCGAGCTCCCGGATCGTCAGGTCCTCGCCGCAGCCGATGTTGACCGGCTCGTCGCCGTCATAGGTGTTCAGCAACACCGCGCAGGCCGCGGCCAGGTCGTCCACGTGCAGGAACTCCCGCCGCGGGGTGCCGGATCCCCACAGGGTGACCTCCTCGCGGCCCTCGGCGGCGGCCTCGTGGAAGCGCCGGATGAGCGCGGGCAGGACGTGCGAGGACTCCAGGTCGAAGTTGTCCCCCGGCCCGTAGAGGTTCGTCGGCATCGCCGAGATGTAGGAGGCCCCGTACTGCTTGCGGTACGACTGCACCTGGACGATGCCGGCGATCTTCGCGAGGGCGTAGGCCTCGTTGGTCGGCTCCAGCGGGCCGGTCAGCAGGGCGTCCTCGTGGATCGGCTGCGGCGCCAGCTTCGGGTAGATGCAGGACGAACCGAGGAACAGCAGCCGGCCCACGCCGGCGGCGTGGGCGCCGCCGATCACGCTGAGCTGGATCTGCAGGTTCTCCTCCAGGAACTGCACCGGGTACGTGCTGTTGGCCATGATGCCGCCGACCTTGGCGGCGGCCAGCACGACGGCGTCCGGACGGACGTCCTTCAGGTACGCCCCGGTGGCCGCGGCGTCTCGCAGGTCGAGGTCGGCACGGCCCCGGGTGAGCACCTGGTGGCCGTCGGCGGTGAGCCGGCGGGCGACCGCGGACCCCACGAGGCCGCGGTGGCCCGCGACGAAGACACGGGCGTTCGGGGGCAGAAGCGGCAGCGAACTTGTCATACCGCCGATGATGCCAGTCCGCTCGGGCGCGGGTCGCAGTGGTTCACGGCCCGGGGCCGCCCCGCCGGCGCCGCCCCGGAACCGGCAGACCTCACGGCCGAGGCCCGGGAGTCGGCACTCGACGCGGCCGGTGGCGCCGGCTCCGGAACCGCGGCAGCGCCGGGCGGCGTCCGCACCATCAAGCGGCGTGCGCCCCGCAGGGGGTGGGCGCCCAGCGGGGGGTGCGCAGGGCCGGCCGTGTACGGTACGCATCCAGCCCCCGGGCCGCGGCCCGACCGCTCCTCACGCCGTCCCGCAGGGCTCACTCACCCGCCCCGAGGCAACGCCTCACCACGACACACAGCAACCACCAACAAGGGGACCCCATGGGCAAGACCGCACTGATCACCGGAGTCACCGGACAGGACGGCTCGTACCTCGCCGAGCTCCTGCTCTCCAAGGGCTACACGGTGCACGGTCTCGTGCGGCGGTCCTCCAGCTTCAACACTGAGCGGGTCGACCACATCTACCAGGACCCGCAGACCGCGAACCGCTCCTTCGTCCTGCACCACGCCGACCTCTCCGACGGCGTCGCGCTCGTGAACCTGCTCCGCGACATACGCCCCGACGAGGTCTACAACCTCGGCGCGCAGTCCCACGTCCGCGTCTCCTTCGACGCCCCCCTCTACACGGGTGACGTGACCGGCCTCGGCGCGCTGCGGCTGCTGGAGGCCATCCGGGCCAGCGGTGTCGACACCCGTATCTACCAGGCCTCGTCCTCCGAGATGTTCGGGTCCACCCCGCCGCCGCAGAACGAGCAGACCCCCTTCCACCCGCGCAGCCCGTACGGCGCGGCGAAGGTGTTCGCGTACTGGACCACGGTGAACTACCGCGAGGCGTACGACATGTTCGCCGTCAACGGGATCCTCTTCAACCACGAGTCCCCGCGCCGCGGCGAGACCTTCGTGACCCGCAAGATCACCCGCGCGGTCGCCCGCATCAAGGCCGGCCTGCAGGACCACCTCTACCTCGGCAACCTCGACGCGGTGCGCGACTGGGGCTACGCCCCCGAGTACGTCGACGCCATGTGGCGGATGCTGCAGCAGGACGAGCCCACCGACTACGTCGTCGCCACCGGTGTGGCCGCCACGGTCCGCGAGTTCGTCGAGTCGTCCTTCTCGCACGCCGGCCTCGACTGGACCGAGCACGTCCGCTACGACGCCAAGTACGAGCGCCCCAGCGAGGTCGACGCCCTCATCGGCGACGCCTCCAAGGCCCATGACCTGCTTGGCTGGAAGCCGTCCGTCCTGGTCGAGGAACTCGCCCAGATCATGGTGGACGCCGACATTCGCCAGGTGGAGGACCAACTGGCGGGCGTGACGGTCCGTATCGATCGCTGAGGGCTTATATTTCCCCTACGATTTGCCGTGTTCCGGTCATGCAGGCGGTTCTGCGCCAGTGTGGCCGGGGTAAACGTGCCGTATGTCCCTAGTGCACCCTCCATGCTGAACCTTTGATTCCAAGTTGGTATGCAATGGGTCAAGGGAGGTGACCAGGCCCCCGCGTGAGCCCTAGTCTGCGCCAGATACATATGGCTGTTCGGATAGTTCCAGCCATCAAACCGGGCGATTGCCCTGGGGGGCTCATGCGTAGATCCAGAGGGCTGACTGCCGCCCTCGTACTGTCACTGGCCGGTGCGGGCACCGGTATAGGCCTGGTGTTGATGCCTCAGGCGTCCGCCATCACGGCACCGGTGGCATTCACCGCCGACGAACTGCCCACCTGGCAGCCCGACGGCATCGTCTGGGCGATGGCCCAGGCCGAAGGCACCGTCTTCGCGGGCGGCACCTTCTCCGCCGTCCGCCCGCCCGAGGGCGTGGCGGGTGCCGAGCAGGAAGCCGTGAACTTCGTCGCGCTCGACGCCGCGACGGGCAAGCCGACCTCCTGCAAGCTCGCCTTCACCATCGGCGAGGGCACCGCGACGGTGCGCACCCTGGTCGTCTCGAAGGACAAGAAGACCCTCTACGCGGGCGGCTACTTCGGCGCTGTCAACGGCACGCCGGTCTCCAGTGTCGCGGCGATCGACATCGCGAGCTGCACCCCCAAGGCCGCCTTCCACCCCGGCTTCCCCGCCACGGTGCGCGGACTCGCCGTCACGGACGACACCCTCTACGCGGCCGGCGACTTCACCACCGTCGAGGGCCAGAGCCGCGAGCGGTTCGCCGCCGTGGACGCGTCCTCGGGTGCGCTCAAGCCCTTCAAGGCCAACGCCGACGAGCCGGGCCGGGCGATCGAGGTCACCCCCGACGGCAAGAACGTGCTCCTCGGCGGCGACTTCTTCACGGTCAACAACGCCAACAGCCACGCGCTGGCCGTCGTCGACGCCGCGTCCGGCGCCGTGAAGAAGACCTACACCAACATCCCGTCGAACTCGGTCGTCAAGGACATCTCCACCGACGACACGGGCTTCTACACGGGCAACGAGGGCTCCGGCGGCGGCGTCTTCGACGGCCGCATCGGCCTGCGCCTGAGCGACTTCACCGAGAAGTGGCGTGACCGCTGCCTCGGCGCCACCCAGTTCGTCCTGCCGTACGAGGGCGTCCTCTACAGCTCCTCGCACGCGCACGACTGCTCCACCGAGCTGGAGTTCCCCGACGGCAAGCGGCACTTCCTGCTGGCCCAGCCGACCAACCACGAAGGCGCCGCCCCCGCGCCCGTGGACGGGTTCGTGCGCGGCCCGGGCAAGCTCGGCTGGCACCCCACGGCCAACGACGGCCTCGGCGAGGGCATCGGCCCGCGCGTGATGGCCGTGGCCGAGAAGAACGACGTCAAGTACATGTGGGTCGGCGGCGAGTTCACCCTCATCAACGGCAAGGCGCAGCAGGCCCTGACCCGCTTCGCCTCCACCGGCGACGTCGGCGCCCCGACCACCCCGGTGGCCAGCGCCTCCAGCGTCAAGCCGGGCGAGGTCCAGGTCCGCTGGCGTACGAGCTACGACGCGGACGACAGCAAGCTGACGTACCGCATCTACCGCAACGGCTCGGCCACCCCGGCCGCCACCGTCACCGCCGGCTCGCTGGAGTGGGAGCGCCCGCAGGCCTCCTGGAACGACACCACCGTCAAGGCCGGCCAGTCGTACACCTACCGGGTGACCGCGACCGACGCCGCCGGCAACACCAGCGCCCTGTCGGCGACCGCCTCGGTGAGCGTCCCGACCTCGGTCCAGTCCTACCCGAACCAGGTCCGTACCGACGGCGCCGAGCTGTACTGGCGCTACGACGACGTGGTCAGCCCGTACGCCGCCGACTCCTCGGTGTCCGGCAACCGCAGCGGTGTCCAGGTCAACGCCCCCGCCCTGAAGCAGTCCCCCGGCGCGGTCCCCGGCAGCAACGCCATGGGCTTCAACGGCACCAGCCAGAAGGTGCACAGCGACCGCCGCCAGTCGGTCGGCAACACCTTCACCATCGAGACGTGGTTCAAGACGAACACCACGCGCGGCGGCAAGCTCATCGGCTTCGGCAACAACACCACCCGCAACAGCGGTTCGCACGACCGCCACATCTACATGACCAACACCGGCCGTCTGGTGTTCGGCGTCTACAACGGCTCGGCCCGCACGGTCTCCACCGGCCTGTTCGAGACGTACAACGACAACAAGTGGCACCACGTGGTCGGCACCCAGGGTCCCGGCGGCATCACGCTGTACGTCGACGGCCAGAACAAGGGCACCCTGAACGCCACCAGCAACGGCACCTACGCGGGCTACTGGCACGCGGGCGGCGACAACCTCTCCGGCTGGCCGACCCGTCCGACGAGCAACTTCTTCGCGGGTCAGCTCGACGAGACCGCCGTGTACCCGACGGCGCTCACCCAGGCCCAGGTCAAGAACCACTTCGACCTGGCCAAGGCGCCCACCGACACGGTCTCCGCGGTGAAGACGACCGAGGACACCTACATCAACCAGGGCGCCCCGAGCACCGCCTACGGCACGTCCACCTCCCTCGCCGTGCGCGGCAGCGGATCGCTGTACGAGACGTACATGCGCTTCAACCTGCCGGCCGCCCCGGCCGGCCAGGTCCTGAAGTCCGCCTCGCTGCAGTTCAAGACCACCACGCAGACGGGCGCCGGCACCGCCGACACCGTCTCCGTGGTCCCGGTCACCGGCGCCTGGACCGGTGCGGGTACGACGTTCAAGACCAAGCCCGCTCTCGGCGCCACCCCGCTCGGCACCATCGCGGGCGTACCGGACGGCTCGGCCGTGCACAACGTCGAGCTGGACACCGCCGCGGTCAGCGCGGTGCTGGGCAGCAGCTACGGCCTGGGCCTGACGAGCAACGGCAGCGACCCGCTGTGGCTCTGGTCCTCCGAGGCCACCGCCGCGGAGGGCACTCCGCAGCTGGTCCTCACCTTCGGGGCGAAGTAGCACCACCGAAGCAACCGCCTGACGGATGCGGGGCCCGGCTGCGTGGCCGGGCCCCGCATTCCTGTGCAGATCCTTTTGAGTACGGGAGCCATCCGATGTACCGACGCTCCGCAGCGGCCGCCGTTCTGCTCGCCGCCGCCCTGACGCTGACCGCCTGCAGTTCGGGCGGGGACGACGCCGACGCAGACGCCAAGGCGAAGCCGCCGGCCTCGTCGTCGGCCCCCGACCCGGCGGACACCCCGGACCCGTCGGCGCCCGCCGCCGACGCCAAGCCGACCGGCCCGGTCCTGCCCGACGCCAAGATCACTCCCAAGACGGGCAGCTTCACGGCGGAGGAGAAGAAGTACCTGAGCGGGCGCGTCCCGGAGAAGACGGACCCGGCGGCCGTCCTGCAGACCGGCCAGGAGGCCTGTCAGCGGGTGGCGCGCACGGCGAAGCGCGACAAGGACGCGGCGACCGGCGCCGTCATCACCGGGGAGATCGCGGGCGCCAAGGACGCGATCACCCACCTGTGCCCGGACCAGAAGCCGGTCCTCGCCGCGGCGGAGAAGGGCTTCCCCGAGGGGCCCCGCCAGTCGCCCGCCGCCGGCAACTACCGGGCGCTGACCCAGGCCACGAACTGCACCTGGGAGGCCAAGGGCAAGGACGGCGCGGTCCTCGCGTCGGGCCCCGAGACCCCGCCCAAGGCCGGCGACAAGATCACGGCCGCCATCCCGGCGGGCACCGCGGAGTTCAACTCCTCCGGCTGCTACGCCTGGATCCCCGCGTAACACCCGTACCGCGCTGCGCCGCGGTCGCGAAAACGCCCCGCAGGACCGGACTTCCGGCCCCGCGGGGCGTTTTCGTTCCCGGTACCCGGGTAGCCGCGCGGTCACAGTCACCACACCGGAAGGCGGACCCATGGGCATCGGCGGATGCATAGGCCTGATCGTGGTGGGCGCCATCCTCACCTTCGCCAGCGACTGGGAGATGGAGAGCGTCAACCTCGACCTGGTCGGCCTGATCATGATGGCGGTGGGCGGGATCGGCCTCGCCGTCTACACCAGCATCTACAAGCGGCGCAGGGCGGCGGGCGCGATCCCCGTGGTGGAGGAACACCGCCGGGACGTCATCTGACCCCAGGGCGCACCTGATGCGGGGGCCTCACCCGCGCAGCGCGGCCTCGTACACCGGCAGCAGCGTGTCGAGGACGGCGTCCATGGAGAAGGAGCCGGCGGCCAGCTTCCGCGCCGCGAGCGAGGCCTCGCGGCCCGCCTCCGGGTCGAGCAGGTCCAGGACCGCCGCGGCGACCCCCGCCGGACCGGGGTCGACCGCGAGGCCGGCCCCGGCCTTCGCGATGTCCCGTGCCAGGCCGTTGGAGTGCGTCACCACCGACGGGACGCCCACGGCGAGGGCTTCCAGCACGGACATGGGGAACGGCTCGTCCACGGACGGCAGGACGTAGACGTGGGCCCGGCGCAGCTCCGCCAGCACCTGCGCGCTGGACAGCGCCCCGGGCACCGTGAACCGGTCCGTCAGGCCCAGCTCCCCGATCCGGGCGCGTACGGCCCCCAGTTCGCCCTCGTCCGGGCCCGCGACGACGAAGTGCGCGTCCGGGTGCTCCGCGAGCACCGCCGGGGCCGCGTCCACGAAGTCCACCGGCCGCTTGCGGGCCTGCAGGCGCGCGGAGTACAGGATGCGCGGCGACCCCTGCGGCGCGGGCCGCTCCTCCTGCGCCGGGGTCCCGTTGACCAGCCGGACCGTGTTCGCCAGCGGTGCGCCGACCACGGCGTCCAGGCCCTCCCGCTCGTGCGGGGTCAGATACAGCAGAGCGTCGGCGCCGCGCAGCAGCCGGCGTACCGCCACCGCGTCCAGCACCTTCGCCAGGAGCCTCCCGCTCGGGTCCACCATGCCGTGGGTCTGGAGGACCAGCGGCTTGCCCGCGCGCAGCGCCGCCAGCGCCACGGGCAGGGTCACCAGGTCACGCGCCAGGTGGACGTGCACCACGTCGGCCTCGCGCACCAGGCGTCCCGCCGAGGCCAGCAGGGCCGGAGAGGTCATCCCGCTGAAGCCGAGCGGCAGCAGCCGGCGGGCGGGGAACAGCTTCGCCGGTACGCCCTCCACGGAGGACGGCCACTCGTCGAAGCCCTCGCCCAGGGCGAGCAGCCGCGCCTCGTGGCCGCGGGCCCGCAGCCCCTTCGACAGGTTCAGCGCGACCCGCACCGGCCCGCCGAAGGCGTGCGAGGGGGAGTGCAGGGTGACGGCGTGCAGGACTCTCATCGCGGCACTCACTTGGGCTCCTCCACCGGGCGGCGCCGCCCGTCCTGCGTCTGCAGGGTCAGTTCCGGCAGGTCCTTGTGCACGACGGCTCCCGCGCCGGCGACGGCGCACCGGCCGACGGTCACCCCGGCCAGCACGGTCGCCCGTACCGCCACCCAGGCGCCGTCCTCGACGGTGATCGGGGCGTTGCGGTAGCGGAAGTCGGCGGCCCGGTGGTCGTGCGAGCCGGTGCACAGCATCGCCTCCTGCGAGAGGCACACGTGCGAACCGATCGTCACCGGCTCCAGGTTCAGCACCCAGACGCCCTCGCCGATCCAGGCGTGGTCGCCGACGGTGAGCTTCCACGGCCACAGCACGCGGACCCGGTGCCGGATCAGCACCCCCTCGCCGATCTGCGCCCCGAAGGCCCGCAACAGGGCCACCCGCAGCCGGGCGGGACAGAACCAGGCCGTGAAGAGCGTGTTCATCACGGCGAACCAGAGCGCCTGCGTCAGCAGCCCGCGCCCCTTGTCGTACCCGGCCAGCGTGAAGGACGGAAGATCACGCAACACAAGCCCCCATCGTGCTCTCGGCCACGGCCTCCCCTGGCGCGGCCCGCTCAGACTAGACTGCGCGCGGACCAGGCACATCGGGCGGGGGCGGCAGTGACGACGGACATACGCAAGCCCTCCGCGGCACCCGCCAGGCCGGCCGTCCCGTCCCCCTTCGAGGACGAGAGCATGTGGGGCCGCGACACCCTGCCGCGCACCCTGCTCTCGCGCGCGCTGTCCGTACCGCTCGCGCTCGGATTCACCGTCTTCCTCCCGCTGTTCGTGGCCGTCCAGACCGGCGCCGGAGTCCGCGACGCGGCCTTTTGGCTGCAGTTGCTGCTCACCATGTACGCGGGCGCCCGGCTCTCCGCGATGGTCCTCACCAGCCGCCGCAAGCTGCTCCAGGGCTCCTTCTGGCTCTTCGTCTACATGGCCATGGGCGTGGCCCCGCTCGCGCAGGCCGTGCTCGGCCAGGTCCCGACGCCCGTCGTCGGCCCGCGCTCCGACCTCACCGCCGCGATCGGGCTGGTGCTGCTCGGCTGCACGGCCTTCGACGTCGGCGTGCTGCTGGCCCGGCACCGCCCGGCCGGGCGCGCGGGCGGCTCCCAGAAGGAGTCCAGGCCCGTGATGGCGCACCGGCGCCGACTCCAGCTGCTGACGGCCCTGTCGTTCCTGTGCAGCGCGGCCTTCGTCATGAAGCTGGGCGGCCCCGCGGTCTTCTTCTCCAGCCGCCAGGAGATCATCGCCGGCATCCAGGAGGCGGGCGTCTCCAACGGCGACGGCCAGGCCGGCCAGGCCCTGCTGCGCGGCTTCGGCACCGTGCCTGCCCTGCTCTCGCTGCTCCTGTACACGCGCTGGCTCATCACCTCGAAGTTCGCCCGCCGCAAGGTGTCGATCATCGTCACGTGGGCGGCGCTCGCCTGCCTCAACCTGATCGTCAACAACCCGATCTCGAACCCTCGGTACTGGTTCCTGACGGTCATGTTCGCGCTGCTCTTCACCGTCTTCCCGGTGAGCGCGGCGATGTACCGGGTGGCGCTGTCGATGGCCGTGGTCGTCGCCCTGCTGATCTTCCCGTTCGCGGACCGCTTCCGCTACGACGAGAAGAACTACCGGCCGGTGGAGACGACGTCCTTCTTGGAGCCGATGGCCCTCAAGGACTACGACCAGATCGGCATGTTCGCGAACACCATCACCTACTCGGAGTCCGGCCCCGGGCACTTCTACGGGCGCCAGCTGGCCGGGTCCGTCTTCTTCGCGGTACCCCGCTCGGTGTGGGAGGGCAAGCCGAGGGACACGGGCGTGATGGTCGGCCAGTGGATGGGCACGGTCAACACCAACCTCTCCTCCCCGATCTGGGCGGAACTGTGGCTCGACTTCGGGCCGCTTGGGATGGGGGCGGGGCTGCTGGGCATGGGGTACGCCTCGGCCCGCGTCGACCGGCGCTACGCGAAACGGGCCACGCGCAGGTCGCCACCGGGCAGCCTGATCTCGGTGGTCGTACCGCTGGTCGCGGGCTACTCCTTCATCCTGCTGCGCGGTCCGCTGCTCCAGGCGTCGGGGCGCGTCGCGATCGCGGCCCTCTGCCTGGCGCTGGTCGCGACCTACCGCACGGACAAGTCCACCACCCTGCGGTAGCGCTCCGCTGGGTTCAGCACGACCCGGGCCTCCTCCGCGCCTGGCCGCGGCACCGCTGCTGGGGCTCCGCCCCAGACCCCGCGCCTCAAACGCCGGCGGGGCTGAAACACAGCCCCGCCGGCGTTTGAGGACCGGGTCCGGGCGGAGCCCGGGAAACGGAGAAAGGGCGGGGCGGGGAGAGGCTCCGCGCAGCGGCTCAGGCTGCGGGCGAGGCGGCCCGCCGCGGCTCGTCGGCCCGCGCGGCATCGGGGGCCAGCCGGGCCACCCGGAGCCAGGCGGCCAGAGCCTTGAGCGCGGAGCCGGCCGCGAGGCCCCACGCGGCGCCCGCCACCCCCCACACCGCGTACCCGCCCAGCAGCAGCCCCACCGACAGCAGCGAGAAGACGACCTGCAAGGACAGCGTGGCCTTCGGAGCGAGCACCCGCAGGGTCAGCAGCGCACACGTCCCGAGCCCCATCACGGCGTACTGCGCCCCCGTCGCCGGGAGCAGCGCGGACGCCGCCGTCCAGGTGTCGCCCAGCAGTTCGCGGCCCAGCCGGTCCGGCAGCAGGTACAGCGCCGTCGCCCATCCCGCGCCGACCGCGGCCAGCACCAGGCCCAGCGCCGCCGTCACCCGCACGGTCGCCCGCTTGCCGCCGAGCCGTCCGAGCACCGGCGGCCCGAACGCGTTCGCCGAGTTGAACAGCACGTTCAGCGGCCCGAAGAGGGTGGTCGCACCCCGCAGCGCGCCGACGGCCAGCGGCGTCGCGAAGACGCCGAGGCCCAGCACGGCGAGCTGGCTGGAGCCGTTGCCCACCGCGAACTCGACCACGAACCGCTGCCCCAGGTGCCCGCGCCGCAGATACGGTCGCAGGTCGGCCCGGGAGCCGCGGACGTACGGCCGCAGCAGCCACAGGCCCACCGCCAGCGCGGGCAGCGCCGACAGCCCCCACACCAGCACCAGCCGCCCCGCCGACGCCCCTTCGGGCTGCAGGGCCAGCGCGGCGACCACGCACACCAGCCGCAGCGCGTCCGCCGCCAGTGCCCGCTCCGGGGCGCGCAGCGCCGAGAAGCAGTAGCGCAGCCCGTCCTGGAGGAGTACCAGCGGCAGGACGAGGCCCAAGGCGAGGAAGGCCCGTCCGGAGGCTCCGGGGAGTGCGAGGCCCACCACCGCGAGCAGCACGCCCACGGCGGCCGACGCCGCCGTCGTGAAGCCGGCGGCCGAGCGGCAGGCCGCACCCAGCCGGTCGCCCTTCTCCAGGACCAGGCTCTGGCCGACGTAGGCCATGTTCAGCCCGAGGAGCACGCTGAAGGCCACATACACCATGGAGAAGTCGGCGAAGGCGGACGCCGAGGACAGCCGGGCGGCCAGCACCACCACCAGGATGTTGGTGGCGCTGGAGGCGGCCTGGTCCAGGACCGAGGCGACGGCGGCGAGGCCGCGTCGGCTCATCTGCGGCCCATGCGTACGGTGCGCAGCGCGACGGTGTCCGTGCCGTCACCCGGGATGTGCTGCTCGGGCTCGGCCACCTCGTAGGGGATCGGCTGGGGCTGCGGCGCGGCCTTCCCCGACTTCGCGGGGGCCGCCGGGCCGGCGGCGGCCGTGCCGCCCTTGTCCTTGCCCTTGCCGCGCTTCTCGCCGGGCAGCGGTGCGTGCAGCACCGCGCCGAGCACCGTGCCGCCGGCGCCGCTGATGAGTTCGCGGATCCGGATGAGGTCGGTGCGGTGGATGGCGCGCGGGTCGCAGACGACCAGGACGCCGTCGACGCGGTCGACGAGGGCGAGGGCGTCGGCGTAGGACAGCACGGGCGGTGCGAGTACGACGACCGTGGAGTTGGGGGCGTCGGCCTCGGAGATCAGCCGGGTGGCGCGGGCGGAGGTCAGCGCGCGCGGCACGTTGCGCGCCCGGTCGCCCGGGATGAGGTCGAAGGTGCCGGACTCCCCGGCGTCCACGACGAGCTGGCGTCCGTCGGGCCACTCGGAGTCGGCGTGCCGGCCGGGCGCGGGCGCGCCGCCCTGGCTCCAGCGGGGCCGGCCGCCGGCGTCGGTCGGCAGCTGGCTGGCCAGCACCGGGGTGCGCAGGTCGGCCTCGATGAGGAGCACGTCCTTGCCGGTCTCCGCGAAGGAGGCGGCCATGTTCACGGCCACCGCGGCCGCGGTCTCGCTGCTGCCGCGCGGTGCGACGACGAGGAGGCGGCGCCGGTCGGCGAAGCGGGAGTCGTAGGCGAGACGGAAGGCCACCGAGCGGTACTCCTCGGCGAGCCTGGGGTCGGCCTCGCCGGCGGCGAGCAGCGGCCCGCCGCCCGTCCGGTCGCGCGGCAGGTAGCCCAGTACGGGAGCGCGCAGGGCCCGGGCCACGTCGCCCTCGGAGCGCGGCGCCGGGTCGAAGACCAGCCGGACCCAGGCGGCCAGCAGGCCGAGGGCGAGGCCCACGGCCGCGCCGAGCGCGAGGGACATCACGATGCCGGGGCCGTCGGTCGCGGTGGGTGCGGTCGCGGCGCTGGTGACCCGGCCCGGGGTCATGTCGAGCGCTTCCAGCTTGGTGATCTTGCTGTTGTAGCCGCCGACCTCGCTCTGCAGGTCGGTCTTGGCGGAGCTGGCCGCGTCGCGCCCGGCGCCGGCGGGCATCCGGGCGATCTCCTTGGACAGCTCGTCGAGGTTCTTGGCGACCGGGTCGCGCTGCTCCTTGTAGCCCTTGACCATCTTGTCGCGGGTGGCGTCGAGGGACTCCTGGCGCTTGAGCAGGTAGGCCTCGCTCATGGCGTTGGCGCGCTTGGCGGCCTCCTTGGCGGAGTCCGCGGTGTAGGTGAAGCGCAGCACCATGGTCTGCGGCGGGTTGGTCACCTGCAGACCGGAGCGCAGGGCCGCGAAGTCCTTGGCGGACACCCCGAGCTTCTTCGCCGCCTCGTTGGCGATGGAGGAGCTGAGCGCGACCTGGCGCTCGGAGCCGACGTTGATCGCCTTGTCCGGGGCGAGGCTCGGGTTGAAGGGGTCGTCGGTGGGCGCGCGCAGCACGACGTCGGCGGTGGCCACGTAGGTGTCGGCCGTGGATATGCCGAGGTAGACGCCGCCCAGCAGACCGACCGCGATGCCCCCGCCGATCAGCCTGCGGTAGCGCAGGAGCTGCCGGAACTGGTCCCTGAGAAGGTCGGGTTCGTCGTCGACCGGTGCCGCTGCCGGGCGGTTCGTCTCGATCACGGCCGGGGTCCCCCAAGTGCTTCGTCTATCAGTGCGTCGATGCGGGCCAGGCCCGCTTCGCGGCTCAGGTGGGCCGCCACGTGGCGGGGCCCGGCCGCTCCCAGTGCGTCCGCGCCCTCGGGGTCCTCCGCCAGGGCCCGTACGGCCTTCAGCAGGGCCTCGGGGTCCTCCGGCGGTACGAGCACCCCTGCGCCCGAGCGTTCCACCTCCTGGGCGGTCCCGCCCTCCGCCGCCACTGAGGCGACGACGGGCCGGCCGGTCTGGAAGTAGGAGGTGAGCTTCGACGGGACGCTCATGTCCAGCACGGCGGCGTGCTGTGTGACCGCGAGAACGTCCGCCGCGGCGAGGATATCCGGGAACTCGCCGTCAGCGGCAGGGGGGATGATGTCCAGATTCGGCACGTCCGCGGAGAGGTCGGCGAGCGCGGAGCGCTGACTGCCGTCGCCCATCAGGACGAAACGGACCCCGGGGTCCAGCCGTGCGGCGCCCACGAGGACTTCGAGGCCCTGCTTGAGGCCCATGTTCCCGGAGTGCAGGACGACGGTCTCGCCGGGGCCCCAGCCGAGGTGGCGGCGGGTCTCGCCGCGCGGCTTGGTGGGCTTGGGCACGTGCGACCAGTTGGGGACGAGGCGGATCCGGCCGGGGTCCACGCCCATGCCGACGACCCGCTCCACGAAGGTCTCGTGGATGACGCCGACGAGGGTGGCCCGCTTGAGTGCGTACGCCTCGGCGCGGCCGGCGAGCGCGGCCGCCTTGTCGCCGCCGCTGATCCCGCTCTGCGCGGCGGCGGCGCCCATGAGGTCCTGGACGACCGGGACGTAGGGGACCTTCCAGCGCGCCGCGAGCCGGGCGGCGAGCACTCCGCCGGCCAGGCTGGGCATCTGGGCGAGCACCGCGTCCGGTCTGGGCATCCGCGGCGGCGCCACGGCGCCGTGCAGCAGAATCGATCCTTCAAACAGGGCCCGCTTCAGGGCGGTCTGACGCGGCGGAACGGTGTGCGCGCGCCGGTGCACGGTGACTCCCGCGCGCTGTTCCGTGCGCCGGAGCGCCCCCTTGTACTCCGGTTCGAGCGACCACGCCGGGTAGTGCGGCATGCCGGCGAGGACGTGCGTCTCGTGGCCGAGATCCGCCCAGTGCTCCGCGATCTGCGTCGCGTACGGGCCGATACCCGCGTGCTCCGGAGCGTAATTGGTGGAAACCAGCAGCAAGCGCCGCTGACCGGATCTGGACACCGAGCGTCCCCTCTTCCCCTGGATGATGCGCACGTCACCCTAGTTCGTTCACCCGCGTGTTGCGGAACGTGCACGCTATTGTCTGCTAATCCGCTGCACCGGGGGGTGTGGCCGCTGGGGACAAAGAGATGACGGAGCGGTACATGTCGGACATTGGTGCGCCTTCGCGTCGGCCGTATCGAGTCGGTTACGCGCCGGGAGCCTACGATCTGTTCCACATCGGGCATCTCAACATCCTTCGGCACGCCCGGAGCCGGTGCGACTACCTGGTGGCCGGGGTGGTCTCCGACGAGATGGCCGAACTCGCCAAGGGCCGCCGCCCGATGATCCCGCTCGTCGAGCGGCTGGAGATCGTGCGCAGCGTGAAGTACGTCGACGCCGCCTTCGTCGAGACGGTGCCCGACAAGGTGGAGACCTGGAAGCAGGTCCGCTTCGACGTCATCTTCAAGGGCGACGACTGGCGCGGGACCCCCAAGGGCGACAAGTTGGAGAAGGACTTCGCCGCCCACGGCGTCGACGTCGTCTACTTCCCCTACACCGTCCACACCTCCAGCACCCAGCTGCGCCGGGCGCTGGACGCGCTCGCCGAACCGGCCGCGGCGCCGGGCCACGTCACCGGCGAACGGCGCTGAGCTCCCGGAACCACTTGGCGAGGAAGGCCAGCAGGAACAGCGCGGCGACCGCGCCCAGTCCGGCGTAGACCCAGGCGAACAGCCTCCCGCCGCCGAGCAGCAGGAACACCAGGCAGAACACCCCGTAGTCCACGGGGAGCAGCGCCACCGCGCGCAGCGTCGACGGCGCGGCGGCGGGGCTGCCCGGGGCCGGCCTGGGCTTGAGCTTCTCGGTCAGCAGCCCGCCGAAGAAGGTGACGACCGCGGCGAACTGGAAGCCGAGCGGCACCAGCAGCCAGCCGTTGGCCGCCGTCCCGTACTCCTCGGGGAACCGGTAGAACGCGATCAGTACGCACGAGTGCAGGGCCGTCAGCTTGGCGGCGTCCACGACGTGGTCCAGCCACTCGCCGGCCGCGCTGCCGCCGCCGCGCAGGCGGGCCAGCTGCCCGTCGGCCGAGTCGAAGGCGAAACCGACGGCGAGCGCGGCCCACACGGCGATCCCCAGCGCCCAGGACGGCCCGGTCAGCGCCACCGCGGCCACCGCGGCGAAGCTGAAGACGGCACTGACCAGCGTCACCTGGTTCGGCGTGAGCCCGAGCGCGTACGAACCGGCCGCCAGGTAGCGCCCGGCGGGCCGGTTGACGAACCGGGAGTAGAGCGACACCCCCTTCGCCGACTTCTGCGCCCCGCGCAGTTCCTGCAGCGCGGTCCCGACTCTGCCCATGCAGGAGCTCCCCTCAGCGACGATGTCGAACACATCATCGCAGGACGGTTGAGCGAGTCGGTGCGGGATGTCTGCGGACGTCCGGAAGGAGCAGTACGGACAGATTCGCCGCCGCGCTGAGGACGGCCGCGACCAGCAGGGGAGCGGTGGCCCCGACGG
Organism: Streptomyces sp. TN58; assembly: GCF_001941845.1. Lineage (NCBI taxonomy): Bacteria > Bacillati > Actinomycetota > Actinomycetes > Kitasatosporales > Streptomycetaceae > Streptomyces > Streptomyces sp. TN58. Next base: position 5,095,999 of record NZ_CP018870.1, read on the forward strand.
CGGCGGCCAGCGGCGCGGCCACCGCCAGCCCAAGGGGCCGCGAGGCGAACGAGATGAGGGTGTCGAAGGAGCCGACCCGGCCCAGGGTCTCCAGCGGGATGCGGCGCTGCATCTCCGTCTCCCACAGCGGACTCAGCACCCCCAGGCCGAACATGGCGCAGCCGAACGCGGCGGCGGTGGCGGGCAGCGGCAGCCGCAGGGCGAAGGCGGTGAGGGGCAGGGCCTGGGCGGCCGCCCCGAAGGCCACCCCGAACAGCGGCCGGCGCAGCGGCAGCCGCCCCGCCGCCCATACGCCGGCGAGCATGCCGACCGTGCCGGTCTGGGCGACCACCACCCAGGAGGCCTCGCCGCCCAGGCTCTCGGCGGCGATCACCGGTCCGAGGGTGAGGAGCAGACCGGCGGCCAGGTGCCAGACCCCGTGGGCCAGCACGTTGGCGAGGAACCACGGGTGGCGCCGGGTCTCGGCCCAGCCCGCGCGCAGTTCGGCTCCGAAGGCGGCGCGCGGCACGGTCCGCGGGACCGCCGCGGTACGCAGCCCGCCGAGGGTGAGCGCGGAGAGGACGAAGAGCGCCGCGGTCAGCAGGGAGGCCCAGCCCCCGCCGACGGTCAGCGCCAGCGACCCGGCGGCGGCCGGGGCCGCGACGTTCGCGAGCCCGGTGGCCACCCCGAGCCGGGCGTTGACCCGCGTCCGACCCTCCTCGGGGACCGTGGCCGCGACGAGTGTGCGGACGGCGGGCGTGCCGAAGGCCACCGCGGCGCCCGTCACGGCCGCGAGCGCGGCCAGTTCGGGGACGCGGCCGTCGAGCCCCGTCAGGAGCAGGATCCCGATGGCGAGTTGGGCCGCCGCCCGGACCAGGTCGGCCACCAGCACCACCCGCCGGGCGGGGAACCGGTCGGCGGCCACCCCGGCGACGGGCAGCAGGAGCAGCATCGGAAGCAGCTCACTGGCGAGTACGAGGCCCAGGTCTCCGGAGGAGCCGGCCCGCAGCAGCGCCAGGGTGAGGGTGGTCGGGACGAGGGCGGAGGCGAAGGCGGCACAGGTACGTCCGACGAGCAGCCGCCGTATCGGGGTGATCACGATCGGGCTCCTCGGTGACGACGGACGTGCCGCGCTCGCCGTCCCCCTCAGGCCGGTGTTCCTGGCGGCCGGGGCCCGTGGACCCGCAGCAGCAGCACCGAGCGGGCCGGCACGCTCAGGGTATCCCCGGCGCGGTGCAGGGTGCCCGGCACGGCCGCCTGCTCCTCCAGCGAGGTGTCCAGGACCAGTTCGTACTCCTCGGCCCACGGCGCCCCCGGCAGCGCCCACGCCGCCGGCCGGTCACCGGTGTGCAGCAGCACCAGGAAGCTGTCGTCCGTCACCTGCCGGCCCCGCCCGTCCCGGCCCGGGATGTCCCGCCCCGACAGGTACATCCCCAGCGCGGCTGCCGGGGCGTACCAGTCCCGCTCCGTCATCTCCACGCCCGCCGGGGTGAACCAGGCCAGGTCCCGCAGCCCGTCCGCCCCCTGCGGCCGGCCCGAGAAGAACGCCCGCCGCCGCAGCACCGGATGGGCGTGGCGCAGCGCGATCAGCCGGGCCGCCAGGGCGAACAGCGACCGCCACGCCGGATCCTCCAGCAGCGACCAGTCCACCCAGCCCGTCTCGTTGTCCTGGCAGTAGGCGTTGTTGTTGCCGCCCTGCGTGCGCCCGAACTCGTCGCCCGCCACGAGCATCGGCACGCCGGTCGACAGCAGCAGCGTGGTCAGCAGGTTGCGGAGCTGGCGGCGCCGCAGCACCCCGACGCCCACGTCGTCCGTCTCGCCCTCCGCCCCGCAGTTCCACGAACGGTTGTCGTTGGTCCCGTCCCGCCCCTCCTCCCCGTTCGCGTCGTTGTGCTTGCGCTCGTAGGACACCAGGTCCCGCAGGGTGAATCCGTCGTGCGCGGTGACGAAGTTCACCGAGGCGTACGGCCGCCGCCCGCCCCACGCGTACAGGTCGCTCGACCCCGACAGCCGGTACCCGAGATCGCGTACGTCGGGCAGTGCGCCCCGCCAGAAGTCCCGCACGGCGTCCCGGTAGCGGTCGTTCCACTCCGTCCACAGCGGCGGGAACGCCCCCACCTGGTAGCCGCCCGACCCCACGTCCCACGGTTCGGCGATCAGCTTCACCCGCCGCAGCACCGGGTCCTGGGCGATCACGGCCAGGAACGGGGACAGCATGTCCACGTCGTGCATCGAGCGGGCCAGCGCCGCCGCCAGGTCGAAGCGGAAGCCGTCCACACCCATCTCCGTGACCCAGTAGCGCAGCGAGTCCGTGATCAGCCGCAGCACGTGCGGCCGCCCGGCGTGCAGGGTGTTCCCGCAGCCCGTGTAGTCGGCGTATCGCCGCTGGTCGGACTGGAGCCGGTAGTAGCCCCGGTTGTCGAAGCCGCGCAACGACAGGGTGGGCCCCAGCTCGCCCGCCTCCGCGGTGTGGTTGTAGACCACGTCGAGGATGACCTCGATCCCCGCCGCGTGCAGCGCCCGGACCATCCGCTTGAACTCGCCGACCTGCTGCCCGGCCGTCCCGCTGGAGGAGTACCCGGCGTGCGGGGCGAAGTACCCGACCGAGTTGTACCCCCAGTAGTTGCGCAGACCCCTGCGCAGCAGGTGGTCCTCGTGCGCGAACTGGTGCACCGGCAGCAGCTCGACCGCCGTCACGCCCAGCTTCACGAGGTGCTCGACCGCCGCCGGATGGGCCAGGCCCGCGTACGTGCCGCGCAGCTCCTCGGGAACACCCGGATGGCGCATCGTGAAGCCGCGCACGTGCAGCTCGTAGATCACCGAATCGGCCCAGGGCGTCTTCGGCCGGACGTCGTCCGCCCAGTCGTCGTCATCGTGCACGACCACGCCCTTGGGGACGAACGGCGCCGAGTCCCGGTCGTCGCGCACCGTGTCCGCGATGTACTGCTGCGGCCAGTCCCGCACGTGCCCGTACACCTCCGGCGGCAGCGTGAAGTCCCCGTCCACGGCCCGCGCGTACGGGTCCAGCAGCAGCTTCGCCGGATTGTGCCGCAGCCCCGTCCAGGGATCCCAGCGGCCGTGCACCCGGAAGCCGTACCGCTGCCCCGGGCGCACGCCCGGCACGAAACCGTGCCAGATCTCGTGCGTGAGCTCCGTCAGTACACAGCGCGTCTCGGCCCCGGCCTCGTCGAACAGGCACACCTCCACCGACTCCGCGCCCTGCGCCCACACCGCGAAGTTGGTGCCCGCGGTCCCGTCCGGACCGTGGTGGAAGCGGGCCCCCAGGGGATGCGAGGACCCCGGCCACACCGCCGGCGCCGTGCGCCCGCGGGCACCTGGCACCTGGCCGTTGACCTGGCCCTTGGTCTGGCCGTTGACCTGGCCGTTCGTCCGGCCGTCCGGCCGTCCGTCCGGCTGGTGGCCCAGTGGGCCGGCCGGTTGGCCGTCGGCGTGCGGTACGGGCGCGGCCTGCCCGCTCCGTACCGCTCCGACGGCGTTGCTGACGGCTTCCACCGCCTCCTGCTCGGCTGCGCTCGACACTGCCCGCCTCCACGGCTCCTCGGTACCGGCGGGGGGAGGGGAGTGTGTGGCCCCGGCGTCCCGGCCCGGGCCCGCCCCCGTCTGGTCCTTCCCACTGTTCTGCCCGGACTGTTCTGCCCGGAACGTCGCCCGCCCTCACGTTTCCCCCGGAGGGCTCCGGTCGTTGGAGGGATCGTGACACTTCTGACAAGGCGGGCAGGGGCGGGCTTGGCCGCCGTGGCGGCGTGGGCGGGCCTGCTGGGCGGGCTGGCCGGCTGCACCGAGGACGGCAAGCCGCCCGTCGAGATCCAGCTCCCCGGCAGGGTCCGCTCGCCGGACGAGGCCATCCGCATCACCCCCGAAGACAACGCCAAGGACGTGCCCGCCGACGGCCGGCTGACGGTCACCGTGCCCGAGGGCCGGCTGGAGCGGGTCGTGGTGACCAAGGTGGAGGACGCCCAGCAGGAGGAGGTCCCCGGCGCCATCGCCGCCGACGGCCTCAGCTGGAGCCCCGCCCCGCAGGCCGGCCGGCTCGCCCTCGCGGCGAAGTACACCGTGGACGCGGTCGCCCGCGACGGGCACAACCGCCGCCAGGCCCGGCACACCACCTTCACCACCTACGTTCCCGAGGAGCGGTTCATCGGCTACTTCAAACCGGAGAACCGCTCGACCGTCGGCACCGGCATGATCGTCTCCTTCAAGTTCAGCCGGGCCATCGAACGACGCGCCGACGTGGAGCGCGCCATCCGGATCTCCTCCGAGCCGGCCGTGGAGGTGGCCGGCCACTGGTTCGGCAAGGAACGCCTCGACTTCCGGCCCAAGCAGTACTGGAAACCGGGGACCAAGGTCACCGTGCGGATGGACCTGCGCGACGTGGAGGGCGCTCCCGGCTCGTACGGGATCCAGGCCAAGACCGTCACCTTCACCGTCGGGCGCTCCCAGATCTCCACGGTGGACGCCGCCGCCCACACCATGGAGGTCCGCCGGGACGGCGAGCTGCTGTCGACCGTGCCGATCAGCGCCGGCGCGCCCAAGACCACCACCTACAACGGGAAGATGGTGGTGATGGAGCTCTTCGACGTCACCCGGATGAACGGCCAGACCGTCGGGTTCGGCGGCGAGTACGACATCCCCGACGTCCCGCACGCCATGCGGCTCACCAACTCCGGGACCTTCCTGCACGGCAACTACTGGTCCAGCCCCGACACCTTCGGCACCACCAACGTCAGCCACGGCTGCGTGGGCCTGCGCGACGACAAGGGCGGCGGCTCCGACACCCCGGCGGGCTGGTTCTTCGACCGGACCCTCATCGGGGACGTGGTGGAGGTGGTGAACTCGCAGGACAAGACGGTCGCGGCCGACAACGGGCTGGGCGGCTGGAACATGTCCTGGGCTGACTGGGTGGCCGGCTCCGCCATCGCCTGAACGGCGCACCGCCCCCCGCACGAGTGACTTGTGTGATCGGAATGCCGTAGCGGAGAGTGTCCGCGCCCCGCGCCGCCGACCCCTGCCCCCAGCCTGTCAGGGCACATGAGGGCGACAGGGGAAACGGACGGAGCACCATGTCAGCAAGGAACTGGACCCTCGGGCTCGCGATCGGTGCGGTGCTGGCCGCCGGCGCCCCCACGGCCGCCGCCGGACCCGCCGCCGACCGGCCGGCGGCGGCCCGCGCGCCGCTGCCCGACGGGCTCGGTCCGTGCGTGCCGGGCCGCTGCCCGGACCCGTACCCGCCGATCAACAGCGACGGCGTCCTGCGCGGCCGGGACAACGGTGTCAACATCTTCGCCGGCGGCGACTTCCGGGTCCGCGGACGGGCCTCCGAGGCCGAGGGCCGCCTCGTCGTCCTCGGCGGCTTCGACCAGGACAAGGCGGCCGGCGGGGACAGCCGCTACAACGTCGGGATCGTCGGCGCCGGATCGCTCGTACCGCCCCCCGACGGCGCCGACTTCCTCACCACCGGCGGCGGCGTCACCGTCGCCCAGGGTGAACGCCTGCTCGCCGAGGGCGGTGTGGTCCGGCACGCGGGCCCCCTCACCGGGGACGTGCGGGGCACCCGGGTACAGGACCCGGCCGCCGTCGCCCCGTACGCCGGGCTGCGCGAGCGGCTCGGCGCCGCCAGCCAGTGCTACGCCCGGGTCGGCGGGCAGCCCCGCCCGGCCACCGGCACCGTCGCCAACAGGGGCTACGAGACGCTCTTCACCGGCGACGGCACCTCCGCCCTCCAGATCTTCAACGTGGACGCGGACATGGTCGGCAACGGCGGCGGCATGCAGGGCGTCCGCTTCGACCGGATCCCGGCCGGGGCCACCATCCTGGTCAACGTCCTGGGCGCCGACCGGACCATCAACACCTACAGCGGCGGCCTCCAGGACACCGACCCCCTCAACGCCCACCGCGAACGGCTGCTGTGGAACTTCCCCGACGCCACCACCGTGCGGCTGACCGGCGGCGGCCAGTTCCAGGGCAGCTTCCTGATGGGGCAGCAGGCCTCCGAGACCACCGTCACCCTGCCCGGCATCAACGGCCGCTTCTTCACGGCCGGCTCCGTCACCCACGGCAGCGAGACCACCGGGGGCGGCGGCCAGGAGTTCCACGCCTACCCCTTCAACGGAGACCTCCCCGACTGCGCCGGCCCGGCCCCGGTGACCGGCTCGGTCTCCGTCCTCAAGCGCGACGCGGCGACGGGAGCGGCGCTGGCGGGCGCACGGTTCGAGCTGTGGCGGGAGACCAACGGCACCGCCGGCCTCCAGAGCACCGGCCCGGACGCCGACACCCGCGTCACCGAGTGCACCACCCCCGCCACCGGCCTGTGCGAGACCACGACCGTGCTCGGCACGTACTACTGGCGCGAGACCCAGGCGCCCCCCGGGTACGAACTCCCGCCCCAGCCGGTCGGCACCCTGACGCTGACCGCCGAGAACGCGCAGGCCGGCGTCCGGTACGAGGCGGACAACCGGCGCGGCCCCGAACCGCCGGACTCCGCCCGCGTGGTGCTGCGCAAGACGGACGCGGCGACGGGCCTTCCGCTGGCCGGCGCGGAGTTCGAGCTGTGGCGGGAGAGCAACGGCACCGCCGGCCTCCAGACCTCCGCCCCGGGCGGCGACTCCCGGCTGGACGGCGCCTGTGTCACCGCCGCCGACGGCACCTGCACGGTCGAACTGCCGGTCGGCCAGACCTACTACTGGCGGGAGACCGCCGTCCCGGCCGGATACGAACCGCCGGCGGACCCGGTCACGCGCTTCGACCTGACCGAGGGCGACGTGTCCGGCGGCATCGCCGTCTCCGTGCCCAACACCAGGAGCGAGCGGTACGAGGGCGCCATCCGGATCCTCAAGCAGGACGCCAAGACCGGACGGCCCCTGCGCGGCGCCGTGTTCGAGGTGTGGCAGGAGACCAACGGCACCGCCGGACTCCAGACGCGCGGAATCAACGCCGACCGCCGGGCGGCGGACGGCTGCGCCACGGACCGCGGCGGAGTCTGCGACTTCGGCCCGCTGCCGGAGGGCTCGTACTACCTCGTCGAGACGGCCGTGCCCGAGGGGTACGCGCTGCCCGCGGACCGGGTGACCGGACCGCTGCGGCTGGACGCCGCCACCCCGGACGGGCGGCTCGTGGTCACGCTCCGCAACGAGCGGGACCGCCACGGCAAGGGCAAGGGCGACCACGGCAAGGGCGACCACGGCAAGGGCAAGGGCGGGCACCCCAAGCACCCCGAGGACGCCCGGTACCCGAAGGACGCCAAGGGCCCCCGGGCCTGACCCGGGGATCCGGTCCCGATCTGATCCCCGGCTGATCCCCGGCCCCCTACGACGGACGACGGACGGAGCGGCATGACAGCCAGGACGACGAAGGTGTGGCCCGTCGGCCTCGCCGCCGCGGTGGTGCTCACCGCGGCGGCGCCGGCCCTCGCCGCACCGCCCCCGGCGGCGGCCGGCGGCGCCAGGGTCGTACTGCGCACCACCGACCTGGACACCGGCGCACCGCTGCCCGGGGCCCGGTTCGAGCTGTGGCGCGAGACCAACGACCGGGAAGGGCTCCAGAGCACCGGCCCGGGCGCCGACGAAAGGCAGCCGGGCGGCGTCTGCACGACCGACGCCAAGGGCCTCTGCGCGGTCGAGCTCGCGACCGGCGAGACGTACTACGCCCTCCAGGTCGAGGCCCCGGCCGGCTACGAGTGGCCGGACGAGGCGGCGACCGGATTCGACCTGGCCGAGGCCGCGGCACGGGACGGCCTCGTCCTGGGCGTCCCGAACCGGCGCACCGGCGCCGCGTACGACGGCTGGATCCTCGTCCGCACCAAGGACGCGAAGACCGGCACACCCCTGCACGGACCGGTGTTCGAACTGTGGAAGGAGACCAACGGCACCGCCGGCCTCAAGACCGCGGGCCTCGACGCGGACCAGCGCGTCAGGCCCGGCTGCGCCACCGACGCCGACGGGACCTGCGAGTTCGACGGTCTCGCCGACGGCGGGTACTTCCTGGTCGAGAAGGACGTCCCCGAGGGCTATGTCCTGCCGAAGAGCCCGGTGACCGGCCCCTACCCGCTGGACGCGGCGAGCGGCCGGCAGCTCGTGCTCACCGTCCACGGCAAGCGCGCCGAGCCGATCCCCCTGGACGAGAAGGCCGGGTCCGCGGCCGCGGGCGCCCGGGACAGGGGCCGCGGGAACCGGTCGGCGCGGCCGGGTGCGCCGCCGGAGTGACCTCCTCACCCCGGCGGCGCAGCAGCACGAGCCGTACCCCGGCCATCCGGCTTGGCTGGGGTACGACCGTCCGCGCTCGCAGACCGAGGAGGCCCGCATGGCCGCATGTCAGGGGAGAGGCCCGGTGGCCCGGGCGGCCGTACTCGGCGCCCTGCTCGCACTCGCGGGCCCGCCTCCGTCCCTCGCCGCGGCCGCCCCGGCGGAGCCGGAGAGCGCGTGCGCGGCCGGCACCGGCCCCTACCAGCGCGAGCTGGAGCACCACGTGCGGCGCCCGGTCGACGGGGTGCAGTCCGCGGCGGACTGCCGCGCGGTCCGCGACTTCCAGCGCAGGAACGGCGTCAGCCCCGCCGACGGCTACGCGGGCGTCGCCACCTACCGCACGATGCTCGTCGTCACGGCGCGCCCCGACCCCAACGCCGCGGGCGACTGCCCCGAACGCACCCACCGCGTCACCTGCGTCGACCTGAACCGCCAGCTGCTGTGGGTGCAGAAGGGCGGCGGCGTGGTCCTGCCGCCCGTCCCCATCCGCACCGGCCGCGACTTCCAGGAGACCCGGACCGGCTGGCACGAGGTGTACTGGCGCAGCAAGGACCACGTCTCCACGCTGTACGGATCGCCCATGCCGTACGCGCAGTTCTTCGACGGGGGGCAGGCCCTGCACGGCTCGCCCGGCACCCTCTACGAGGGCGGCGGTTCCGCCGGCTGCGTCAACCTCACCGAGGCGGACGCGAAGCGCCTGTGGGACCTGCTCGCCGAGGGCGACGCCGTCTACGTCTGGGGCACCAAGCCGGGCACCGAGGACTGACCGCAAGCCGTCCCCGCCGTGTCGTGGCACTTGGGACGGAACGGTGACAAGACCGTGGCTCATTGTGATCCTCCCATGTGATTTCCTGTCGACATGCGCGCGACAGTCCGTGCGCGGGGGACATGGGGAGAACACGAGTGAACGTGCAGCCGATACTCGGCCGCGCCCGGACCGGCCTGCCGGCCCTTCTGCTGGGAGCGGCCCTGCTGTTCACCACCGCCTGCAGCGGCGGTGGCGGCGGCAACGGCAGCGGCGGCGGAGGCGACAACGCCGGTGGTGGCGGCAAGACCGGCACCGAGGCTTCGAAGGCCGTCGTCAACGTCAAGCCCGACGACGGGGCGAAGGAGGTCGCGACCAGCGGCGTCCTGAAGATCACGAGTACCGGCGGCAAGCTCAGCACGGTGACCGTCGCCGACACCAAGGGCAACACGGTCGAGGGCAAGGTCTCCGACGACGGCGCGAGCTGGGAGCCGGCCCGCCACCTGGCCTCGGCCACCGAGTACAAGGTGCACGCGGTCGCCAAGGACGAGGCCGGCCGGGAGTCCGTCAAGGACACCTCCTTCACGACCCTGACCCCGAAGAACACCTTCGTGGGCCACTACACCCCCGAGGACGGCGCGACCGTCGGCGTGGGCATGCCGGTCTCGATCAACTTCTCCCGCGGCATCACCAACCCCGAAGCCGTCGAGAAGGCCATCACGGTGACGGCCGAGCCGGCCGTGCCGGTCGAGGGCCACTGGTTCGGCAACGACCGCCTCGACTTCCGCCCCGAGAAGTACTGGGCCGCGGGCACGACGGTCACCGTGAAGCTCGCCCTGGACGGCGTCGAGGGACGCCCGGGGGTCTACGGCAAGCAGACCCGTACGGTCACCTTCAAGATCGGCCGCTCGCAGGTCTCCACGGTCGACGCGGCCGCGCACACGATGCAGGTCGTCCGGGACGGCCAGGTCATCAAGGACGTCCCGATCACCGCGGGCGCCCCGTCGACCACGACCTACAACGGCCAGATGGTCATCAGCGAGAAGTACAAGGTCACGCGGATGAACGGCGCCACCGTCGGCTTCGGCGGCGAATACGACATCTCCGACGTCCCGCACGCCATGCGCCTCTCGCAGTCCGGCACCTTCGTGCACGGCAACTACTGGGCCTCCTCCGGCACCTTCGGCTCGGCCAACGTCAGCCACGGCTGCATCGGCCTCAAGGACGTCCGCGGCGCGGGCGACTCCAAGCAGCCCGCCGCCTGGTTCTTCGACGAGTCGCTGATCGGCGACGTGGTCATCGTGAAGAACTCCAAGGACAAGCAGATCGCCCCGGACAACGGCCTCAACGGCTGGAACATGGACTGGGCGGAGTGGATCAAGTAGATCCGTCCCGTACGCGGTGAAAGCGGCCCGGTGCTGTGACACACAGCACCGGGCCACCTCGCGTTAACCGCCGCTAACCTGACCCGTATGACCATCTCTCTCGAAGTCTCCGAAGGCGTCGGCACCGTCCGTCTGGACCGGCCGCCCATGAACGCCCTGGACATCGCCACCCAGGACCGGCTGCGCGAGCTCGCCGTGGAGGCGACCGACCGGGCCGACGTCCGCGCCGTCGTCATCTACGGCGGCGAGAAGGTGTTCGCGGCGGGCGCGGACATCAAGGAGATGCAGACGATGGACCACGCGGCGATGGTCGCCCGGTCCCGTGCGCTGCAGGACGCCTTCACCGCCGTCGCCCGCATTCCCAAGCCGGTCGTCGCGGCCGTCACCGGCTACGCGCTGGGCGGCGGTTGTGAGCTCGCGCTGTGCGCCGACTACCGGATCGCCGCCGACAACGCCAAGCTCGGCCAGCCCGAGATCCTGCTCGGTCTGATCCCCGGCGCGGGCGGCACCCAGCGGCTGTCCCGGCTGGTCGGCCCCTCCCGGGCCAAGGACCTGATCTTCACCGGCCGCATGGTCAAGGCCGACGAGGCGCTGACCCTGGGTCTGGTGGACCGGGTGGTCCCCGCCGCCGAGGTCTACGAGCAGGCGTACGCCTGGGCCGCCAGGCTCGCGCAGGGGCCGGCGATCGCGCTGCGCGCCGCCAAGGAGTGCGTGGACGCGGGCCTGGAGGCGGACATCGACACCGGGCTGACCATCGAACGCAACTGGTTCGCCGGGCTGTTCGCCACCGAGGACCGCGAGCGCGGCATGCGCAGCTTCGTCGAAGAGGGCCCGGGCAAGGCGAAGTTCGTCTGAGAGCCCCGGCCGGCCGGTCCTCCCTGTGGGTGGATTAGCCAGGCCTTAACGCAGCCTTAAGGCGCTTCGGTGATCAACTCGCTGTGATCGCTTCCGTGCGGTGGGTCACACCAGGTCAGGCCCGTTCCAAGGCCCCCGCGTTGCCTCCCGCATATGACAGGAGACCCCCTCGGAGTCGTTGAATCCGGGGGGCGTTTTCCTGTGGAACGGCCCGGCGGGGCGGGCCCCCGGCCATGATGGGTGCATGGCGGGCCTGGAGGGTGTGGAACAGCCGCGGCAGCGCGGCGGTGCTTCGGCGGTACGGCTCACGGCGGCGGTCGAGGAGGAGCAGGGCCTCAAGGCGCTTGAGTCGTACGGGAATCCGGCCGAGGGTGAAGTGACGCTGCCGTCCATGCCGGAGTCGGCCGGGGCCGCGCGCCGGCTCACCCAGTGCGTGGTGGTCCGCCTCTGGGGCCTCTCGCCGCAGATCGCCGAGCACGCGGTCCTGCTGGTCTCCGAACTCGTCGGCAACGCGGTCCGCCACACGGGGGCCCGCTCCTTCGGCCTGCGCATGCTGCGGCGGCGCGGCTGGATCCGGGTGGAGGTGCGCGACCCCTCGCGCGGGCTGCCCTGCCTGATGCCGGTGCACGAACTGGACACCACCGGCCGCGGCCTCTTCCTGGTCGACAAGCTGTCCGACCGGTGGGGCGCCGACCTGCTGCCCCGGGGGAAGATCACCTGGTTCGAGATGCGGGTCGCCGACCGCCAGAACGCCTGAAGCCCCCGGCTCGCCGTGTGGGGCGGTGTGGGGGCTTCATGGGTGCGCCGAGGATCGAAGGGGGTGTGATCCTCGGCGTGGCGACTTCGCTCGGGTCAATGGGAAGTCGTGGTTTCGACTATGACAGACGTCGGCTCGAACGCCAAAAGTCCCTACTTGGACATAAGTGTGCAAATCGGAAGACTTTCTAGCTAAATCCTAGGTGAGGTGGGCCACCTACCTCGCAATCGATGAATATCTATCGGCTGCTCTGAGTAAATCGTTGATCACGTGGCGGATGGGCCATCGATCCACCCCCTTCGGTGCGCGTCCCGAAATGGGTCAATCATTACCTTCCAGGCTATCCGCCTCTTAAATGGGCAGGTGCTCACACATCCAGGCCGCCGCGCGGCCCTGCGCGCGGCCCTGCGTGCGACCGGCCTCGGGGTGGCCGGCGCCGCGGCAGCCGGCCTCACCGCCGGCTGCGGCCCGGGCCGCCCGCCCGCCGGGCCCTCCTCCCCGCCCTCCCCGCCCTCCGGCCCCGCCCGCCCCGCCCGGCCCGCACAGGCGGCCCCGGCCGCAGCCCCGCGCCGGTTCGCCGGACAGCCCGTCGAGATCGGCCACGGCCCGCGCGACCGCGCCCGGGTCGCCCTCACCTTCCACGGCAACGGGGATCCCGCCCTCGCCCGCGCGGTACTGGCCGCGGCGGAGAAGGGCGGCGCGCGGGTCACCGTACTGGCGATCGGCGCCTGGCTGGACGCCCACCCGGACATGGCCCGCCGCATCCTCGACGGCGGCCACGAACTCGGCAACCACACCCAGCGCCACCTCGCGATCAACGGCATGGCCGAGCCGGAGGCCTACGCCGAGATCACCGGCTGCGCCCAGCGCCTCAAACGGCTCACGGGCTCCATCGGCACCTGGTTCCGCCCCTCCCAGACGCAGTACGCGACACCTCTCGTCCAGAAGCTGGCCCGGCGGGCGGGCTACCCGCACGTCCTCTCGTACGACGTCGACTCCCTCGACTTCACCTCGCCCGGCGCCGCGGCCGTCATCCGCAACGTCACCGGGACGATCCGGCCCGGATCCGTGGTGAGCCTGCACTTCGGCTACGCGGACACGGTCGACGCGATGCCTCCCCTCCTCGAAGAACTCGCGCGCCGCAAGCTGCGCGCGGTGACCACCACGGAGCTGCTGACGCCATGAAGACCACCCGCCTTCCCCGGAATGCCGGCGTACTGCTGGCCGGTCTGGTCCTCGCCGCCCTGGCCGGCTGCGGATCAGCCGGAAAGGGGCCCGCCGAGGCGCTCGGCACCAAGGGCCCGGCCAAGCCCGCCAAGGCCGTACCGGCCGCGCCGCCCGGGTTGCCCGGCATGCCGCCCCTGCTGGATCCCAACGACGTCTACGCGGCGGACCGGCCGGGCAAGCTGTCCCCGGTGGTCAAGGACTTCCCCTCCCGCGTCTACGTGCCGAACACCAACTCCAACACGGTGTCCGTCATCGACCCGGAGACCTACCAGGTCATCGACACCATCCCGGTCGGGGTCCAGCCCCAGCACGTCGTCCCCTCCTGGGACCTGAAGACCCTCTGGGTCAACAACAACCGGGGCCACACGCTCACCCCGATCAACCCCGCCACCGGCGAGGCCGGCGAGCCCGTCGAGGTCCACGACCCCTACAACCTGTACTTCACGCCCAACGGCAAGTACGCGATCGTCATGGCCTCGCTGGACAAGGAACTGGTCTTCCGCGACCCGCACACCATGGACCGCGTGAAGACCGTCCCGGTCACCTGCTTCGGCGTCAACCACGCCGACTTCTCCGCCGACGGCCGCTACTTCATCGTCAGCTGCGAGTTCTCCGGCGAACTCCTCAAGGTGGACACCGAGAAGATGGAGGTCGTCGGCCAGCAGAAGCTGCCCTTCGAGGGGGCGATGCCCCAGGACGTCAAGGTCTCCCCGGACGGCAAGACCTTCTACGTCGCCGACATGATGGCCCACGGCATGTGGGTGCTCAGCGGCGACACCTTCGAGACGCCCAAGCTGCTGCCCACCGGCAAGGGCTGCCACGGCCTCTACGTGAGCCGCGACTCCAAGGAGATGTACGTCTCCAACCGCGGCGAGGGCACCATCTCGGTCTACAACTTCCCGCAGAAGAAGCTCACCAAGAAGTGGACGCTGCCCGACGGCGGAAGCCCCGACATGGGCGGCGTCTCCGCCGACGGCAAGGTGCTGTGGCTGTCCGGCCGCTACAACTCCGAGGTGTACGCCGTCGACACCGTCACCGGCAAGCAGCTCGCCCGGATCCCGGTGGGCGGCGGCCCGCACGGTCTCGCCGTGTACCCGCAGCCCGGCCGCTACTCGCTCGGCCACACCGGCATCTTCCGCTAGGCGGTGTCGTCGAAGTCCCGTCCGGGTGGCGGGGCCCGGCACGCACGCTCGCCGCGTTGTCGTCGGTCGCCGACGCCCGGGGCCGCCCAGGACCCGGGGGACCAGGCCGCCCCGGCTGCCGCTACCCTGGGCCGGTCAACAAGCACCAAGAAGGGGTGGACCCAGTGGCGGACATCGAGAGCGCACGAGCTACGTTCGACAAGTTCGACGTGAACGGTGACGGCTTCATCACGGCCGACGAGTACAGCGCCGCGATGCGCGCCATGGGCGACGCCTACGTGACCCCGGCGGTCGCGGACTCCGTCGTCGCCTCCAAGGACGCCAACGGCGACAAGCTGCTGAGCTTCGACGAGTTCTGGGCCGCCCTGGACAAGTAGTCCCCGCGGTCTTCCGCCCCGCCCCGGCCCGCGGGCCGGGGCGGAAGCACGCGTCAGGCGGTCGGCCCGGAGGTGTCCTCCATGTCCCCGACCTCGCCGAGGGCCTCCTCCAGCCAGGCCAGCCAGAACGTCTCCAGGGCGATTCCCCCGTGCAGGACGAGCCGGCGCAGCCGGTCCTCCACGGCGTCGCGCCCCGGCGGGAAGTCCTTCTCCTCGATGGCCTCGTACTGCGCCAGCTGGCGGCGGTGCAGGTCCAGGTGGCGCCGCAGCTCGGGGCCGAGCCCCTGCGGTCCCACCACGCCCGCCGCCCGGATCCGCAGCAGCAGCGGATCGCGCATCGGCTTCGGGTCCTGGCTCTGCGCGACCCACCGGGCCAGCTCCGCACCGCCCGCCGGCAGGACCTCGTACTCCTTCTTCTGCCCCCGCACGGGCACCTCGCTGGGCAGCGCCCGGATCAGGCCGGCCTCCTCCAGCCGCCCGAGCTCGCGGTAGATCTGCTGGTGCGTCGCCGACCAGAAGTACCCGATCGACTTGTCGAACCGCCGGGTCAGCTCCAGCCCGGAAGAGGGCTTCTCCAGCAGGGCGGTGAGGATGGCGTGCGGCAGGGACATGCCGCCATCCTAGGTTTGCGGCGGCCCGGCGCCGCGGTCGGCCTCTCCGGGGCCGCCCCCGGACGGGCCAGGCCCGGTGGCGGCCTCCCCGCCCACTGCACAGGCTGGGACGCGTGGCTGCCGACGAGAACACCGCGACCCCCGCGCCCTACACCGACCTGACCGCCCTCTACGTGAACTGCACGCTCAAGCGCTCGCCCGAGACCAGCAACACCGAAGGCCTGATCGACCGGAGCCGGGCGGTCATGGAGTCCGCGGGCGCCCGTACCTCCCTCATCCGCGCCGTCGACCACGACATCGCGACGGGCGTCTGGCCGGACATGACCGAGCACGGCTGGGAGAGCGACCAGTGGCCGGTCCTCTACAGCCAGATCATGGACGCCGACATCCTCGTGCTGTGCGGGCCCATCTGGCTCGGCGACAACAGCTCCGTGATGAAGAAGGTCATCGAGCGCCTCTACGCCTGCTCCTCCCTGCTGAACGAACACGGCCAGTACGCCTACTACGGCCGGGTCGGCGGCGCGCTGATCACCGGAAACGAGGACGGCGTCAAACACTGCGCCATGAACGTCCTCTACAGCCTCCAGCACCTCGGCTACGCGATCCCGCCGCAGGCCGACGCGGGCTGGATCGGCGAGGCCGGCCCCGGCCCCTCCTACCTCGACCCCGGTTCCGGCGGCCCCGACAACGACTTCACCAACCGCAACACCGCCTTCATGTCCTGGAACCTCATGCACCTGGCCGCCCTGCTCAAGCGCTCCGGCGGCATCCCGGCGCACGGAAACCAGCGCTCCCTGTGGGACGCCGGCTGCCGCTTCGACTTCCCCAACCCCGAGCACCGATGAGTTCCGCGCGCCCCGGCGGTCCCATGGGGGACGACACGACTGGAGGAAGCCCGTGGAGCAGCTGCTGAGAGTCCAGAACTTCACCGTCTCGCGCGACGGATTCGGGGCCGGTGAGCCCCAGAGCCTGGAGCGGCCGTTCGGCCACGCCGACCCCGGGGTCATGTTCGCGTGGGCCGGGGCCACCGCGAGCTGGCCCAACCGCACGGATCCCGGCGGCAGCCGGGGCCTGGACGACTACTTCACCCGCGACTTCACGCACAACATCGGCGCCGAGATCATGGGCCGCAACAAGTTCGGGCCCCAGCGCGGGCCCTGGGCCGACCACGACTGGAAGGGCTGGTGGGGCGACGAACCCCCGTTCCACACACCGGTCTTCGTCATGACCCACCACCCGCGGCCCTCGTTCACGCTCTCCGACACCACCTTCCACTTCGTCGGCGGCGAACCGGCGGCGGTCCTGGAAACGGCCAGGGAGGCGGCGCGGGGCAGGGACGTCCGGCTCGGCGGCGGAGCCACCACCGTCCGGGAGTTCCTGGACGCCGGTCTCGTCGACACCCTGCACGTGGCGGTGGCGCCCGTGGACCTCGGCTCCGGGGTGCGGCTGTGGGAATCTCCCGAGGACCTGCTCGACCGCTACCACCTGGAGGTCGTACCCAGCCCCAGCGGTGTGACGCACCACCTCTTCTGGCGCAGGTGACACACGGGCCTGCCCGGGGCGTGGTGCGCCCCGGGCAGGCCGTCCCGGCACCGGTTCAGTGGGCGATGTCCACGACGAACCGCTCGGGCGAGTGGAGGCTGTAGGCGCGGTAGTAGGGGACGGTGTCGAAGGCGGCGCCGAAGGTCACGTACCCCTCGTAGTCGCCGGTCATGGCGAGGCCCTTCAGCTTGCTCAGGTAGATCTTCTGCAGCTTGGGGCCCTGGTAGACGCTCCCGCCCGCGTCGTCGTGCGCGGCGGCGGGATTGAGGCGGATCTCCAGGAAGTGCTTCCCGGCCAGCGGGACGGGCTTTCCGGAGCCGTCGTAGACGAGCTGTGCGACGGGTGTGACGGTCACCGTGGGGGTGTACCCCTGCAGGTCGATGACGATCCGGTCGAAGGTGGCGTGCCCGCCCCAGCGGGCGTTCACGACGAGCGGGGTCGGGGCCTGGGCGGCGGCGGTGGCCGCGGACAGGGTGGAGGCCGAGGCGGGCGCGGCGAAGGACAGGCACGCGGCGAGCAGAGCGCCGGTCGTCAGAGCCACGAACTGCCGGATACGGGTGTTGATCATGACGTCCCCTCGATTCCGAGAGACGGGGACAGGTGGCACACCCTAGGACGCCGGCCCGGATCGGGCGGTTGCGGCCGGCGGGCACGAAGCGGGGCCCGGCGCACGCGCCGGGCCCGCTCGGTGGCCGTCGATGACGGGTCAGCGCTCGCCGGTCAGCACTCGATGACGTTGACCGCGAGGCCGCCGCGGGCGGTCTCCTTGTACTTGATCTTCATGTCGGCGCCGGTCTCCTTCATGGTCTTGATGACCTTGTCGAGGGAGACCTTGTGCGATCCGTCGCCGCGCATCGCCATCTTGGCGGCGGTGACCGCCTTGACCGCGGCCATGCCGTTGCGCTCGATGCAGGGGATCTGGACCAGGCCGCCGACCGGGTCGCAGGTCAGGCCCAGGTTGTGCTCCATGCCGATCTCGGCGGCGTTCTCGACCTGCTCCGGGGTGCCGCCCAGGACCTCGGCGAGGGCGCCGGCCGCCATCGAGCAGGCCGAGCCCACCTCGCCCTGGCAGCCGACCTCGGCACCGGAGATCGAGGCGTTCTCCTTGAACAGCATGCCGATCGCGCCCGCCGCCAGCAGGAAGCGCACCACGCCGTCCTCGTCCGCGCCCGGCACGAAGTTCATGTAGTAGTGCAGGACCGCCGGGAGGACACCCGCCGCGCCGTTGGTGGGCGCGGTGACGACACGGCCGCCGGCCGCGTTCTCCTCGTTGACCGCCATCGCGTAGATCGTCGTCCACTCGCTGCGGTGCATCATCGGGTCGCCCTCGGTGCGCAGCTGGCGCGCCGTGGAGGCGGCGCGGCGCTTGACCCGCAGGCCGCCCGGGAGGATGCCCTCGCGGGACATGCCGCGCGAGACGCAGGACTGCATGACGCGCCAGATCTCCAGAAGGCCCTCGCGGATCTCCTCCTCCGTGCGCCAGGCCTTCTCGTTCTCCAGCATCAGGGAGGAGATCGACAGGCCGGTCTCGTTCGCCAGGCGCAGCATCTCGTCACCGGAGCGGAAGGGGTACCTCAGCACCGTGTCGTCGAGCTTGATCCGGTCCTCGCCGACCGCGTCCTCGTCCACGACGAAGCCGCCGCCGACCGAGTAGTAGGTCTTCTCCAGCAGCGGGGTGCCGGCGTCGTCGTACGCGAAGAGCGTCATGCCGTTCGCGTGGTAGGGCAGGGAGCGCCGGCGGTGCAGGATCAGCTGGTTCGGCTCGTCGAAGGCGATCTCGTGGAGATCGCCTATCTCCGCGCCCAGCAGCCGCAGGCGGCCGCTCCGGCGGATGCGCTCCACCTCGTCGTCCGCCGTCTCCACGTCCACGGTGCGGGGGGAGTGGCCCTCCAGGCCCAGCAGCACCGCCTTGGGGGTGCCGTGGCCGTGGCCGGTGGCGCCCAGGGACCCGAAGAGCTCGGCCCGCACGGACGCCGTCTGGGCGAGCACACCGTCCTTCTTCAGCCGCGTCACGAACATGCGGGCGGCGCGCATCGGACCGACCGTGTGGGAGGAGGAGGGACCGATGCCGATGGAGAAGAGATCGAAGACGGAGATGGCCACGGTGGCGGACTCCCTTGTCTGCTCGTGGGGTGGGAGGGGGTGCGAGGGGGTGGGAGAGGTGGATTCTTCAGATTTTGTCCGACAGACGAGCTTAGCGCGGTGCGGTGAAGTCCTGGCTTCCGGCCGGCGTGGGATGGATTACGCGTACGGGCCGGTCGGGTGTCGCCCTGCATCCCCGGGCGCCCGGGGAGGGGGGAGGACACGGAAGGGCCCGGCCCGTGCACAGACGGAGCCGGGCCCTTCCACAACCACCGCTAGGCCGTGTCTGACCTAGAGCGACGGGTACAGCGGGAACTTCGCGGCGAGCGCCGAGACGCGCGCCTTGAGGCCCTCGGCGTCGTACGTCGGCTTCAGCGCCTGCGCGATGATCTCGGCGACCTCGGTGAAGGCCTCGGCGTCGAAACCGCGGGTGGCCAGGGCCGGCGTACCGATCCGCAGACCCGAGGTGACCATCGGCGGCCGCGGGTCGTTCGGGATGGCGTTGCGGTTGACCGTGATGCCGACCTCGTGGAGGCGGTCCTCGGCCTGTTGCCCGTCCAACTCGGAGTTGCGCAGGTCCACCAGGACCAGGTGCACGTCGGTGCCGCCGGTGAGGACGTCCACGCCCACGGCCTTGACGTCGTCCTGGACGAGACGGGCCGCGAGGATCTTCGCGCCCTCCAGGGTGCGCTCCTGGCGCTCCTTGAACTCCGGCGACGCCGCGACCTTGAAGGAGACGGCCTTGGCCGCGATCACGTGCTCCAGCGGGCCGCCCTGCTGGCCGGGGAAGACCGCCGAGTTGATCTTCTTGGCCAGCTCCTGCGTCGACAGGATGACACCGCCGCGCGGACCGCCGAGGGTCTTGTGCGTGGTGGTGGTGACGACGTGGGCGTGCGGGACCGGGTTCGGGTGCAGGCCCGCCGCCACCAGGCCGGCGAAGTGCGCCATGTCGACCATCAGGTACGCGCCGACCTCGTCCGCGATGCGGCGGAAGGCGGCGAAGTCCAGCTGGCGCGGGTAGGCGGACCAGCCGGCGACGATCAGCTGCGGCTTGGACTCCTTGGCGAGGCGCTCGACCTCGGCCATGTCGACCTCGCCGGTCTCGTCGACGTGGTAGGGGACCACGTTGTAGAGCTTGCCGGAGAAGTTGATCTTCATGCCGTGGGTCAGGTGACCGCCGTGGGCCAGGTTCAGGCCCATGATCGTGTCGCCCGGCTTGAGCAGCGCGAACATCGCGGCGGCGTTCGCCTGCGCACCGGAGTGCGGCTGGACGTTCGCGGCCTCGGCGCCGAACAGCGCCTTGATGCGGTCGATCGCGATCTGCTCGACCACGTCGACGTGCTCGCAGCCGCCGTAGTAGCGGCGGCCCGGGTAGCCCTCGGCGTACTTGTTGGTCAGGACCGAGCCCTGGGCCTCCATGACGGCGGTCGGAGCGAAGTTCTCCGACGCGATCATTTCCAGGGTCGACTGCTGGCGCACGAGCTCGGCGTCGACGGCTGCGGCGACGTCAGGGTCGAGTTCGTGGAGAGGGGTGTTCAGTACGGACATCAGGATCCCCTGGGGTGTCAGTTACCGGCGGTGAGTGCGGTGTACTCGTCGGCGGAGAGCACGTCCTTGGGCTCTTCCGAGATGCGCACCTTGAACAGCCAGCCGCCCTCGAACGGTGCGCTGTTGACGAGCGCCGGGTCGTCCACGACGTCCTGGTTGGCCTCGACGACCTCGCCGGATACCGGGGAGTAGAGGTCGGAGACCGACTTGGTCGACTCCAGCTCGCCACAGGTCTCGCCCTCGGTGACGGTGTCGCCGACCGCGGGGAGCTGCGCGTAGACGACGTCACCGAGCGCGTTGGCCGCGAACTCCGTGATGCCGACCGTCGCGACGCCGTCCACGACGTCGGACAGCCACTCGTGCTCCTTGGTGTAACGCAGATTCTCGGGGGTGCTCATGGCCTGATTCTCCTGGATGCGGGGGAGTGGATACGAACTGCGGTCTTGGGTACTGAGACGGCGCCGTTCCGGTGCCCGGACGGCGGACGCCGTACGCGGAGGGTTACTTCCGCCGCTTGTAGAACGGCAGCGCCACGACCTCGTACGGCTCATGCGTACCGCGAATGTCGATGCAGACGCCGGAGGCGCCGGGCGCGGCGTGCTCCGCGTCCACGTACGCCATCGCGATCGGCTTGCCCAGCGTCGGGGACGGGGCGCCCGAGGTGACCTCGCCGACCACCTCTCCGCCGAACGTGACGGGGAAGCCGGCCCTCGGAACGCGGCGGCCCTCGGCGATCAGGCCGACCAGCTTGCGCGGAGCCTTGGTCGCGGCCTTCTCGGCAGCGGCCTCCAGGGCGGCACGGCCGACGAAGTCACCCTCCTTCTCGAACTTCACGACCCGGCCCAGACCCGCGTCGAACGGGGTCAGGGCCGTGGTCAGCTCGTGCCCGTACAGCGGCATGCCCGCCTCCAGGCGCAAGGTGTCGCGGCAGGACAGGCCGGCCGGGACCAGGCCGACGCCCTCGCCGGCCTTGCTCAGCGCCTGCCACAGCTCCACGGCGTGCTCGGGGGCGACGAACAGCTCGAAGCCGTCCTCGCCGGTGTAGCCCGTACGCGCGATCAGCGCGGGCACGCCCGCGACGGTGCCCGGCAGGCCGGCGTAGTACTTGAGGCCGTCCAGGTCGGCGTCGGTGAGCGACGCCAGGATGCCGGGGGACTCCGGGCCCTGCACCGCGATCAGCGCGTAGGCGTCCCGGTCGTCGCGGACCTCGGTGTCGAAGCCGGCGGCGCGCTCGGTCAGGGCGTCGAGGACGACCTGGGCGTTGGAGGCGTTGGCGACGACCATGTACTCGGTCTCGCCGAGGCGGTAGACGATCAGGTCGTCGAGGATCCCGCCGTCCTCCTGGCAGATGTGCGTGTAGCGGGCACGGCCGACGCCGACGGTCGAGATGTTGCCGACCAGCGCGTAGTCCAGGGCCTTGACGGCCTCAGGGCCGGTCAGCGTGATCTCGCCCATGTGCGAGAGGTCGAACAGGCCGGCCTTGGTGCGGACGGCGTTGTGCTCGTCGCGCTCGCTGGCGTACCGCAGCGGCATGTCCCAGCCCGCGAAATCGGTCATGGTCGCACCGAGCGAGCGGTGCAGCGCATCGAGGGCGGTCAGGCGGGGGGCAGTGCTCATGGGTGTGGCTCCCGGGTCCCAGGGCATCGACATGACATGACGAGGACGATCCTCCCCATCTGTCATCGGAACCTGAGAGGTTCGCCGAGAGTTCCACCGATCCACCGATCGTCGGAATGCGCGACTTGCACCTTGGGTGGAGCTGCCGGGCAGCTCGCTTTTCAGATCTGCCTCATCCACGCGGTACGGGGCCTGAGAGATTCAAGGGAGGTTCTTGCTCCTTCGGCGCCCGCGCACGGCCTTGCGGCGTGCCGGGACTCTCCCGCGCGGATTCAAGCGGCCGGTATGCAGTTGGTCCAGATGGCGCACATCATTGCACGCCATGTCCGAGATCGGGGTCGGGGGTCCGAAAGTTCGTACGCCCATCCGAGAGGTCGGAACGGAACCGTCCATACCGATTGCCGTCTCTTTACACTCAGTGGGCGGGGGTCCCTGCGGCCCGATTCGGGGGAGGCGAACACTGTGCGGAGATTCGGAGTGGTGGCGACGACGGGAACCGTCGAGGCGGTGCCGGCGCAGCGGCGCGGCGTGCGCGTGCGCGTGCGCAGGAAGGCGGCGGACGGCGGCCTCGGCCTCGTACGCGACCTGCGCGGCCCGGCGTGGCGCGGACCGCGGCGGCTCGGCTTCGCCGAGGGCGACATCGTCGTGGTCTCCGGCCTCCCCGGCGGGGGCAAGAGCACACTGATCAAGCGGGCCGCGCCGGAGGGCGGGGCCGTCGACTCCCAGGACACCCGCGAGCGCTGGGAGCGCCGGATGCCCGCCGCCCTGCCGTACGCGGTGTACCGCCCGCTGGTGCGCGCCGCGCACTACTGGGGCCTGTACCGGATCCTGCGCTCCGGCGCCTCCGTGGTCGTCCACGACTGCGGCACCCAGACCTGGGTGCGCGGGCTGCTCGCCGCGGCCGCCCGCCGCCGGGGCCGGGCGCTGCACCTCCTCCTCCTGGACAGCAGCCCGGAGGAGGCCCTGTCCGGCCAGCGCGCCCGGGGCCGCCGGGTGTCCGCCTACGCCTTCGCCCGCCACCGCGGCGCCGTGGGCCGCCTGCTGCGCGACGCGGAGGCGGGCCGCCCGCCCGCCGGCTGCGCCTCGGCGACCCTCCTGGACCGCCGCTCGGCCGCCGCCGTGACGGGGATCGGCTTCCAGGGCTGACCGCCGGGCCGCCCGCATACGGCGCCCCGGCAGCGGCGCCCGCCAGGGGACGGATAGCCTCGGCACCACACACCGCAGACCGACGGAGGCAAGGGCAGATGCAGGGCAGCGGCTGGCCGGACAATGAGCTGGAGCAGGTGCTCGGGGCGGCGCTGGGGCAGCCGGACGCCGGCGGCCGGATCCTGGAGGTGCTCGGCCGCAGCCGGGTCTGGGTGCCCCTGCCCGGCGGCGGCGGCCCCGACGCGGCCGGCCTGGACCTGCCCACCATGGACATCGGCGGGGCGGCGTACGTCCCCGTCTACAGCTCCGAGGCCCAGTTCCTCGCCTGCGCCGGCCCCGGCATGGACTTCGCGGTGGCCCCGGCGGTCGAGTTCGCCCGCGGGCTGCCCCCGCAGCTCGGCATCGCGCTCAATCCGGACGGCGCCGTCGGCGTCCCGCTGCCCCCGCCCGCCGTCGCGGAGCTCTGCCGGGCCGGCCGCAGCCCGCTCGACGGCCCCGCCACCGGAGGCCGCGTGCGGCTCTTCGAGCCCGACTGGCAGGACGACCCGGTGGACCTCCTCGCCGCCGCCGGCGAGGAGTTCCGGGCCACCGGCGTGGTCGCGGCGGCGCACCGCTGCCTCGCCAGCGTCGAGGGAGGGGCCCCGGAACTGTTCATCGGTGTCCGCCTGGTGGGACGGGAGCCGCAGGTGCGGGAGGCCCCGATGGAGGTACCGATGGAGGCCCTGGGGCGGGCGCTGGCCCGCGTTCCGGCGCCGTGGCCCGTGCAGTTGATCCTCCTGGACGCGGCCCAGGACCCGGTCACGGACTGGATTCGTGAGCGCGTACGCCCCTTCTACCTCGCGTAGGGCCGCTTAAGCTGGTTACATTCCCGGCCGCACGCCTCTGAGCGAGGGCCGGGTGAAGCACGCGTGGAGCGACGGGCGGACGAAGAGGGGTACCGGGTGAGTGCGTCAGGCACGGCCGCGGCCGGGCAGGTCGAGCACATGATGCGCCAGGTGACCCCCGGGCGCTACGAGAGCTACGAGTCATTGCTGCACGCCCTCTCCGAGGGCCGGCTGTGGCTGCTGCTCTGGCAGGGGCAGCCGGGGTCCCCGGACGCCCAGTACGGCGGCATGGAGGTCGACGGCCTCGGCTACGCGCCCTGCGTCACCTCACCCCAGGAACTGGCCGCCAGCGGCTGGAACCGCGGCTACGAGGTCGTCACGGGGCGCGACATCGCCCGCGCCCTCTACCCGGACCGCTGGGGTCTGTGGCTCAACCCGCACGCCCAGGGCGGCGGCCTCGGCATCCCGTGGGCGGACCTGCGCCGCGTCGCGACCGGCCTGGACCGGATGCCGGCGGGCCCGCTGCGGCTGTCCGAACCCAGCATCGAGCTCCCCCAGTTCTACGGGCTGCTGACCCAGCACGCGCACCGCACCCCGGCCGTACGGTCGCTACGCCGCGCCTGGGTGCAGCCGGCGCTCGGGTCCCCCTATCTCGCGGTCGGGCTCGACCTCTACGACGCCTCCGCGCCCGCGCTGGAATCCGTACGGGAGATGATGCGCCAGTCGGTCGGGGCGGTCCCCGAGGGCGTACCGGTGTGCACGGTCGCGCTGGCGGACGAGCACGATCCGGTGGCGATGTGGCTGCGCGCGCAGACCCGCCCCTTCTACGACCGCGAGGGCCAGGCGCCGGCGTACTGACCCGGCCCGCCGCCGCAGAGCTGCCGGCCCCTGCCCCACTACATCCGCATATTGAGACATCCGTCTCGAAGGCCGCACCGGACGCATCGGTGCGGCCTTCGTCATATCCGCTGAATACACCCAAGATCCGCGCCTGACAGGGCAGTTGGGTCGGATGTCCGTTCCGCGAGGAACCTGAGGTGTTTCACCGCTCAACAGGTCTGGCGGTTCGGATAACGGAAGGTGTAGGCGCAGATCACGGTTGCGCATCACATCCCCGGGGGGTCTGGCGGCTGGTTGAGAGGGCGTTGAAGACTCCCCCCACCGAAGGCCGGTCCATCTCGCAAGCGCCAGCTCTTCACGTGCACTTCCGGCACATTTCTCGCCAATCGCACCACCAGCGACGCCGATTGAACCAAGCCGCCACAGCGGCGGGCATGGGCCGGCCACCGTCGGCCGAGAGGGGTCCCCACCACGATGACGGCACCACTGCACGACACCAGCGCCGCCGAGCCCGCGGCCGTGGCCGCCCCCGATGTACCGCACAAGGCGATCGAGGGGCGCTCGCCGTGGCAGATCGCCTGGCTGCGCCTCAAGCGCGACAAGGTCGCCCTGGCCGGCGGTGTCGTCGTGCTGCTGCTGATCATCGTCGCGATCTTCGCGCCGCTGATCGTCAAGGCCCTCGGGCATCCGCCGGAGGAACTGCACGAGGACATGCTCGACCCGCTGCTGGGCCTTCCGCTCGGCGACTGGGGCGGCATGAGCGGCGACTTCCTGCTCGGCGTCGAGCCGGTCAACGGCCGCGACGTCTTCAGCCGCATCGTCTACGGCGCCCGTATCTCGCTGCTGGTGGCCTTCCTGTCCGCCTTCGTGGCGGTCTCGCTGGGCACCTTCTTCGGCATCATCGCCGGCTACTTCGGCGGCTGGGTCGACGCGGCGATCAGCCGGGTCATGGACCTCCTGCTGGCCTTCCCGCAGCTGCTCTTCATCATCGCGCTGATCTCCGTCATCCCCAGCAAGCTCTGGGGCTTCGAGGGTTCGGGCCTGCGCATCGCCGTACTGGTCCTGGTGATCGGCTTCTTCGGCTGGCCCTACATCGGCCGGATCGTCCGCGGCCAGACCCTCTCGCTGCGCGAGCGCGAGTACGTCGAAGCCGCGCGCAGCCTCGGCGCGGGCCGCTTCTACATCCTCTTCCGCGAACTGCTCCCCAACCTGGTGGCGCCCATCACCGTCTACGCGACGCTGATGATCCCCACCAACGTGCTGACCGAGGCGGCCCTCAGCTTCCTCGGAGTCGGCGTCAAGCCGCCCACGCCGTCCTGGGGGGAGACCCTCGCCACGGCCGTGCGCACCTACGAGGACGATCCGCTCTTCATGATCTTCCCCGGCGTGGCGATCTTCATCACCGTGCTGGCCTTCAACCTCTTCGGCGACGGCGTCCGCGACGCCCTCGACCCGAAGGGCTCCCGCTAGCCACCGCAGGGCAAACCAAGGACCGGCCTCGTGCCGTACGTACACCGGAACTACAACGGAGGGTTGCGAGCATCGTGACTACCCATCGCACGTCGAAGCGCAGACTTGCCGCCGGCACCGCCGTCGTGCTCGCGGCCATGCTCACCGCGACCGCCTGTGGCGGGGCCGACAAGAAGGACGACAAGGGCACCGCCTCGGGCGGCGGCTTCAACGCGGGCATCGAGAAGGTCGCCAACGCGTCGGACAAGAAGGGCGGCGAACTGAAGTTCGTCGGCACCCAGGACGCCGACTCGTGGGACCCGCAGCGCGGCTACTACGGCTTCATGTGGGACTTCGCCCGCTACTACACGCGCCAGCTGATCAGCTTCAAGCCCGGCCCCGGCAAGGAGAGCACCGAGCTCGTCCCGGACCTCGCCACCGCCAAGGCCGAGATCAGCGACGGCGGCAAGACCTACAAGTACACCCTCAAGGACAACGTGACCTGGGAGGACGGCTCGCCCGTCACCGCCCAGGACATCAAGTACGGCATCGAGCGCATCTGGGCGCAGGACGTCATCTCCGGCGGCCCGATCTACCTCCAGCAGGTCCTCGACCCCAAGAACGAGTACCCCGGCCCGTACAAGGACACCGCTCCGGACAAGCTCGGCCTGAAGGCGATCGAGACCCCGGACGCGAAGACCGTCATCTTCAAGCTCCCCGCGCCCAACGGCGACTTCGAGCAGATGCTGGCGATGCCCGCGGCGAGCCCGGTCAAGCAGGACAAGGACACGGCCGCCAAGTACGGCCTCAAGCCCTTCTCCAACGGCCCGTACAAGATCGACTCGTACGAGCCGAACAAGAGCATGAAGCTCTCGCGCAACGAGAACTACAAGCCCGAGTCGGACACCATCCGCAAGGCGCTCCCGGACACCATCTCGGTCACGTTCATGGCGAACGCGGACGACATGGACAAGCGCCTGATGAACGGCGAGTTCGACCTCGACATCAACGCGACCGGCATCGGCCAGGCGGCCCGCGCCACCGCGCTGAAGGACCACAAGGGCAACCTCGACAACGGCCAGACCGGCTTCATCCGGTACGCGGTCATGCCGCAGACCGTCGCGCCGTTCGACAACATCGAGTGCCGCAAGGCCGTCATCTACGCCGCCGACAAGAAGTCCCTGCAGACCGCCCGCGGCGGACCGCAGGCCGGCGGCGACATCGCCCCCAACATGCTCCCGCTGGGCATCAAGGGCTCGGACGCCAAGTACGACCCGTACGAGGTCCTGAAGAACGACGGCAAGCCGAACCTGGAGAAGGCCAAGGAGGCCCTCAAGGCCTGCGGCAAGGAGGCCGGCTTCAAGACCACCATCGCCGTCCGCAACAACAAGCCGGTCGAGGTCGCCACGGCCGTCTCCCTCCAGAACGCCCTGAAGCAGGTCGGCATCGAGGCCGACGTCGACCAGTTCGACGGCGCCCAGACCTCCGGCATCATCGGCTCGCCGAAGGTCGTCAAGGAGAAGGGCTACGGCATCATCATCATGGGCTGGGGCGCCGACTTCCCGACCGGACAGGGCTTCTCGCAGCCGCTGGTCGACGGCCGCTTCATCCTGCAGAGCGGCAACAACAACTTCTCCGAGCTGAACGACCCGGCCATCAACACCCTGTTCGACCAGGCCATCGCGGAGACCGACCCGGTCAAGGCCGGCGACATCTACAAGCAGATGAACCAGAAGGTCTCCGAGGCCGCGGTCTACCTGCCCTTCGTCTACGACAAGACGATCACCTGGCGCAGCACCCGGCTGACGAACGCCTACACCACCGACGCCTACAACGGCCGCTACGACTACGCGTCCCTCGGTGTCGTGAAGTAACGGTCCATCAGTCCAGTTCCAGTGTTCCAGTGCCACACCCGCTAGGCACGAAGGGCAGGTGATGGCCGCGGCTACGGCCTGGGGGCGCTCTCCGCAAGGGGGCGCCCCCGGTCCGCAGCCAGGCCGAGCGCAGTGCTTGCATACCTCATCCGACGGATCTTCGCCGTCCTCGTCATGCTGCTGGTCATCACCTTGGTGACCTTCGGAATCTTCTTCCTGTTCCCGAAGCTGATCGGGACGGACCCTGCCCTGTACTTCGTGGGCAAGCAGTCCGACCCCGCCGCCATCGAAGGCATCCGGCAGAAGATGGGTCTCGACGACCCGGTCCTCGTCCAGTTCGGCAAGTTCGTCGTCGGGCTGGTGGCGGGTCGCACGTACGCCAACGGCTCCGACGTCACGCAATGCGCCGCGCCCTGCTTCGGCTACTCCTTCAAGACCGAGCAGGAGGTCTGGCCGCTGCTGCTGGAGTGGCTGCCGGTCACCCTCTCCCTCGCCATGGGCGCCGTGGTCCTCTGGGTCGCCGGCGGCGTCGCCACCGGCGTCGTCTCCGCCCTCAAGCGGGGCAGCGTCCTGGACCGCTCGGCCATGGGCGTCGCCCTCGCCGGCGTCTCCCTCCCCATCTACTTCACGGGCATGCTCGTCCTCGCCCTCTTCTCCGACCAGCTGGGCTGGTTCGGACGGCCGGAGGCGTCCTTCGCCGACGATCCGGCCAAGTGGTTCAACGGCATGGTCCTGCCGTGGGTCTCGCTCGCCTTCCTCTACGCGGCGATGTACGCGAGGCTCACCCGCGCGACCATGCTCGAAGTCCTGGGCGAGGACTACATCCGCACCGCCCGCGCCAAGGGCCTCACGGAACCCGTCGTCATCGGCAAGCACGCCATGCGCTCGACGATGACACCGATCCTGACCGTCCTGGGCCTCGACCTCGGCGCCCTGATGGGCGGCGCGGTCCTGACCGAGTACACGTTCTCGCTGCACGGCCTGGGATACAACGCGGTGCGCGCCATCAGCGACCACGACCTCCCGGTCATCCTGGGCATCACCCTGATCTCCGCGTTCTTCGTCGTCGCCGCGAACCTCATCGTTGACCTCCTGTACGCGGTGATCGACCCCCGAGTGAGGCTGTCATGACCGACCGGACCACCAAGACCGGAGAGGCCGCAGCGCCCCACCAGCCCTACGACGGGTCCCCGCCCTCCACCGCCTTCCTGGAGGTCCGCGACCTCAAGGTGCACTTCCCGACCGAGGACGGCCTGGTCAAGTCGGTCGACGGGCTCTCCTTCACCCTGGAGAAGGGCAAGACCCTCGGCATCGTGGGCGAGTCCGGATCCGGCAAGTCGGTCACCTCGCTCGGCATCATGGGCCTGCACAGGGTGGGCCAGTACGGCCGCCAGCGGGCCCGGATCTCCGGCGAGATCTGGCTCGACGGCAAGGAACTGCTCTCCGCGGACGAGGACGAGGTGCGCAGGCTCCGCGGCCGCGAGATCGCGATGATCTTCCAGGACCCGCTGTCCGCGATGCACCCCTACTTCACCGTCGGCAAGCAGATCGCCGAGGCGTACCGGGTCCACCACAAGGTCGACAAGAAGGCGGCCCGCAAGCGGGCCGTCGAACTCCTCGACCGCGTCGGCATCCCCGAGCCGCACAAGCGGGTCGACAGCTACCCGCACGAGTTCTCCGGCGGCATGCGCCAGCGCGCGATGATCGCGATGGCGCTGGTCAACAACCCCGAACTGCTCATCGCGGACGAGCCGACGACGGCCCTGGACGTCACCGTCCAGGCCCAGATCCTCGACCTGATCCGGGACCTCCAGAAGGAGTTCGGCTCCGCGGTCATCATGATCACGCACGACCTCGGCGTGGTCGCCGAGATGGCCGACGAACTCCTCGTGATGTACGGCGGCCGATGCGTCGAGCGGGGCACCGCCGAGAAGGTCTTCTACGAGCCCCGGCACCCCTACACCTGGGGGCTGCTGGGCTCGATGCCGCGCATCGACCGGGAGCAGACAGAGCGCCTCATCCCGGTCAAGGGCTCGCCGCCCAGCCTCATCAACATCCCGAGCGGCTGTGCCTTCAACCCGCGCTGCCCGTATGCCGACGTACCCAAGGGCGACGTCACCCGCACCGTGCGCCCCGAGCTCACGGCGACGGACGACACCGGCCCCGACGGCACCCGCCACTGGTCCGCCTGTCACATGTCGCAGGAGGAGCGGACCCGGATCTGGACCGAAGAGATTGCGCCGAAGCTGTGACCGACACCAAGAAGACGGATCCGGCCGTCACCCTTCCGGCGCAGGCCACGGACTCTCCCGAGCCGCTGCTCAAGGTCACCGGCCTGACCAAGCACTTCCCCATCACCAAGGGGCTGCTGCGCAGGCAGTCCGGCGCGGTCAAGGCCGTGGACGGCCTCGACTTCGACGTCCGGCGCGGTGAGACCCTCGGCATCGTCGGGGAGTCCGGCTGCGGCAAGTCGACCATGGGCCGGCTGATCACGCGGCTGCTCGAACCGAGCGGCGGAACCATCGAGTTCGAGGGCAAGGACATCACGCACCTGGGGGTGGCGGGCATGCGCCCGCTGCGCCGCGACGTGCAGATGATCTTCCAGGACCCCTACGGCTCGCTGAACCCGCGCCACACGGTGGGCACCATCGTCAGCGCCCCCTTCAAGCTCCAGAACGTCACCCTGGAGGGCGGGCTCAAGGCGGAGGTCCAGCGGCTGCTGTCGCTCGTCGGTCTCAACCCCGAGCACTACAACCGCTACCCGCACGAGTTCTCGGGCGGCCAGCGCCAGCGCATCGGCATCGCGCGGGCCCTGGCGCTGAAGCCGAAGCTGGTGGTCGCGGACGAGCCCGTCTCGGCGCTGGACGTCTCGATCCAGGCCCAGGTGGTCAACCTGCTGGACGACCTCCAGGAGGAGCTCGGCCTCACATACGTGATCATCGCGCACGACCTGTCGGTCATCCGGCACGTCTCGGACCGGATCGCGGTGATGTACCTCGGCAAGATCGTCGAGCTCGCCGACAACAAGTCGCTTTATGGCGAGCCGATGCACCCGTACACGGCGGCCCTGATGTCGGCCGTGCCGGTGCCGGACCCGAGGCGGCGGGGCGCCAAGAGCGGCCGCATCCTGCTCAAGGGCGACGTGCCGTCCCCGATCTCGCCGCCGAGCGGCTGCCGCTTCCACACGCGGTGCTGGAAGGCGACGCAGATCTGCGCGACGCAGGAGCCGCCGCTGCTGGCGCTGAAGACCGGCCACCAGGTGGCCTGCCACCACCCGGAGAACGCACCCGACCAGGCCCCGGGCGACAAGCCCCTCCCGGGCGCGGCGGACGCGGTCACGAAGACCCCGGAGTAACCCACCCGCCGGGTGGGCCCCCAGCCCACCCGGCGCGCACGCCGCCCAACCCGCCTCGCAGGGGCCAATCCCAGCCCGTCGGCCAACCCGGCTCGCGGGCAAAGTCAGCCTCGCCGGCGTTTGAGGCGCGGGGTCCGGGGCCGAGCCCCGGGGTCTTGGTCCCGCACCCGGCGGCGGCGCCGGCGCCCGCCAAACCCAGCCCGTCGGCCAAACCGGCTCGCGGGGCGAATCCAGCCTCGCCGGCGTTCGAGGCGCGGGGTCCGGGGCCGAGCCCGGGGTCTTGGACCCGCACCCGCCCGCGGCGGCGGACCCCCGCATTCCACCGAGCCCGCCGCAGGCGACACCGCAGGGGACAATGACCCCGTGCTCCACGATCTCTTCCCGCCCGGGGTCCAGCATGCCTTGGACCTCGCCGGCATCTTCGTCTTCGCCACCTCCGGCGCCCTGCTCGCCGTCCGCAAGAACTTCGACGTCTTCGGCATCGCCGTCCTCGCCCTCGTCACGGCCCTCGGCGGCGGCCTCTTCCGCGACCTGGTCATCGGCGCCGTCCCGCCGGCCGCCTTCGGCGAGCTCAGCTTCTTCGTCACGCCGCTCATCGCCGCCGCGTTCGTCTTCTTCCTGCACCCCGAGGTCCAGCGGATCAACCGGGCCGTCAACGTCTTCGACGCCGCCGGCCTCGCGCTGTTCTGCGTGACCGGCACGACCAAGGCCTACGAGTACGGCCTCGGCCTGACCGCGTCCGCCGCCCTGGGCCTGGCCACGGCCGTCGGCGGCGGCGTACTGCGCGACGTGCTGGTCAACGAGGTGCCCTCGCTGCTGCGCGACCGCGAGATGTACGCCGTGCCCGCCACCGTGGGCGCCGCCATGGTCGCCGTCTCCATCGCCCTGGACTCCCTCAACGCCGTCACCACCGCCCTGGCGATCGTCACCACGTTCGTCCTCCGGCTGCTCGCCATGCGCTACCACTGGCGTGCGCCGCTGGCCTGGAACCGGCGCTCCTCGGTGGCCGAAGAGCCCTAGAGAAAGCTACCGCTTAGTAGCAAGCGGGTGTACCGTCGTTCCATGTCATATGCAGCTGCCCAGGCATCCATCGGCGACAGCGAGTTCGACCGCGACACCGCGATCACCGAGCGTGCGGGCGAACCCGGTGTCTACGACGCGGAGCTCTCCGCCGGCTGGACGATCATCGCCGCCGTCAACGGCGGATACCTGCTGGCCCTCGTCGGCCGGGCCCTGTCGGCGGCCCTCCCGCACCCGGACCCCTTCACGGTGTCCGCGCACTACCTGACCTCCTCCGTGCCCGGCCCCGCCGTCATCCGCACCGAGGTGGTCCGGGTCGGCCGCACCCTCTCCACCGGCCAGGCCTCGCTCCTCCAGTACGACGAGCACGGCAACGAGGTCGAGCGGATCCGCGTCCTCGCCTCCTACGGCGACCTCGCCGCCCTCCCGGACGACGTGCGGACGGTCGCGGTACCGCCGCTCATGCCCTCCTACGAGAACTGCATCGGCCCCGAGGCCGGCCCCGCGCCCATCCCCGGCAGCTCCGCCATCGTGGACCGGCTCCGGCTGCGCCTGGACCCGGCGACGGCGGGCTGGGCCGTCGGCGCGCCCTCCGGCAAGGGCGAGATGCGGGCCTGGTTCGAGCTGGCCGACGGCCGCGACGCCGACCCGCTCTCCCTGCTCCTCGCGGTGGACGCACTGCCCCCCACCGCCTTCGACCTCGGTTTGGTGGCCTGGACCCCGACCGTGGAGCTCACCACGCACATCCGCCGCCGACCGGCCCCGGGCCCGCTGCGGATCGCCATCACCACCCGCAACCTCGCCGGCGGCTTCCTGGAGGAGGACGCCGAGGTCTGGGACTCCACCGACCACCTCGTCGCACAGTCCCGCCAACTGGCGCGAGCCCTGCGCATGTGACCCCCGGGCCGCCCCGCGCCCCGGCGGGGGCGCGGGGCGGCCCGGGCCCCGTGCTCCCGGCCGGATCGGGATCCCGCCGGGCGGAGGGGGCCGGGCGGGCTCGTAGAATCGGGGGATCATGGCCTACCTCGACCACGCCGCCACCACCCCCATGCTGCCGGAGGCCGCCGCGGCGATGACCGCGCAGTTCGCCGCCACGGGGAACGCCTCCTCCCTCCACGCCGCCGGCCGCCGGGCCCGCCGTACCGTCGAGGAGGCCCGCGAGGCCTTCGCCGAGGCGATCGGCGCCCGCCCCAGCGAGGTGGTCTTCACCGCCGGCGGCACGGAAGCCGACAACCTCGCCGTCAAGGGCCTCTACTGGGCCCGGCGCGACGCCGAGCCCGCCCGGACCCGGGTCATCGCCAGCCCCGTCGAGCACCACGCCGTCCTCGACGCCGTGCACTGGCTCGCCGAGCACGAGGGCGCCCAGGTCGACTACCTGCCCGTCGACCGCTACGGGCGCGTGCACCCCGACGCCTTCCGCGAAGCCGTCGAGCGCAACCCCGACGACGTCGCCCTGGCCACCGTCATGTGGGCCAACAACGAGATCGGCACCGTCATGCCGGTCCGCGAACTGGCCGACATCGCCCGTGAGGCCGGAATCCCGCTGCACTCCGACGCCGTCCAGGCCTTCGGGCAGCTCGACGTCGACTTCGGCGACAGCGGCCTCGCCGCCATGACCGTCAGCGGCCACAAGATCGGCGGCCCCTACGGCATCGGAGCGCTGCTCCTCGGCCGGGACCAGAGCCCCGTACCCGTCCTGCACGGCGGCGGGCAGGAGCGGCACGTCCGCTCCGGCACCCTCGACGTGCCCGCCGTCGCCGCCTTCGCGGTGGCAGCCGTCATCGCCGCCGAGCGGCGCGAGCAGTTCGCCGCAGAGGTCGGCGCCCTGCGCGACGAGCTGGTCGCAGCCGTACTCGCGGCCGTGCCCGACGCCGTGCTCGGAGGGGACCCCGAGGAACGGCTTCCGGCCAACGCGCACTTCAGCTTCCCCGGCTGCGAGGGCGACTCCCTGCTGCTCCTGCTCGACGCCCAGGGCATCGAGTGCTCCACCGGCTCGGCCTGCACCGCGGGCGTGGCCCAGCCGAGCCACGTCCTGCTGGCGGCCGGCACCGACCCGCAGCTGGCCCGCGGCACCCTGCGCTTCTCCCTCGGCCACACCTCCACCAAGGAGGACGTCGCCGCCCTGGCCTCGGCCATCGGCCCCGCGGTGGAACGCGCCCGGACGGCAGGCCTCAGCTGAGCGTCCGCGAGGCTCGGGCCGAAACGGCCAGGGCTCAGGCCTTGGCTGCCAGGGCCTCGCGGACCATGCGTATGTAGCGGTCCCAGTCCCAGTGGTCGCCCGGGTCCGTGTGATCGGCGCCGGGCACTTCCGAGTGCCCCACGATGTGCTTGCGGTCCGCCGGGAAGTCGTACCGCCGGCAGATGTCGGCCGCCAGCCGCGCCGAGGCCGCGTACATGGCGTCGGTGAAGTCCTTGGGCCGGTCCACGAAGCCCACGTGCTCGATACCGACGCTGCGCTCGTTCATCGAGCGGTTCCCGGCGTGGAACGCCACGTCCAGCTCGCGCACCATCTGCTCCACATGCCCGTCACCGCGGACTATGTAGTGCGCCGACGCCTTGTGCCACGGATTCCTGAAGGCGTCCACCGACGACCGGAAGCCGCCCTGCGTGACATGCACGACGATCCGGTCCACCCGGTAGTCGTCGGGCCGGTCCGCCAGCCGCCAGTTCGCCGGGGAGGCCGCGGTCCACCCCGCACCCGCGTGGTCGATCTCACCCTCCTTGCGCGGCTTGGACACCCCCGGCATCAGCCACCACGCCCGGCTGATCTCGTCCCGCCCCGCGACCGCCGCCGCGGCGACCACTCCGAGCCCGCCGAACAGCACGGCCCTGCGCGTGCGGCCCTTCGGCTTCGATCTCGCGTTCCCCTGCTCGGTCATGTGATCCACCCCCCTGACCCGACAACGCGCTGGGACCCCGCTCGGTTCCCCCGTACTCTGGACGGTGCTATGACTGAGAACCTGCCGCGCACCGACCGCCCCCTTCGCGTCCTGGCCGCCATGTCCGGCGGAGTGGACTCCGCCGTCGCCGCCGCCCGCGCCGTCGAAGCCGGGCACGACGTGACCGGCGTCCACCTCGCACTGTCCGCGAACCCGCAGTCCTTCCGGACCGGCGCCCGCGGCTGCTGCACCATCGAGGACTCCCGCGACGCCCGCCGCGCCGCCGACGTCATCGGCATCCCCTTCTACGTGTGGGACCTCGCCGAGCGCTTCCGCGAGGACGTCGTCGAGGACTTCATCTCCGAGTACGAGGCCGGCCGCACCCCGAACCCGTGCCTGCGCTGCAACGAGAAGATCAAGTTCGCCGCGCTCCTCGACAAGGCCCTCGCCCTCGGCTTCGACGCCGTCTGCACCGGCCACTACGCCACCGTCGTGCTGAAGGAGGACGGCTCCCGCGAGCTGCACCGCGCCTCCGACATGGCCAAGGACCAGTCCTACGTCCTCGGCGTCCTCGACGAGAAGCAGCTCGCCCACGCCCTCTTCCCGCTCGGCGACACCCTCACCACCAAGGAAGAGATCCGCGCCGAGGCGGAGGCCCGCGGCCTCGCCGTCGCCAAGAAGCCCGACAGCCACGACATCTGCTTCATCGCCGACGGCGACACCCAGGGCTTCCTCGCGCACCGCCTCGGCAAGGCCGAGGGCGACATCGTCGACGAGTCCGGCGAGAAGGTCGGCACCCACGAGGGCGCCTTCGGCTTCACCATCGGCCAGCGCAAGGGCCTGCGCATCGGCCACCCGGCCCCCGACGGCAAGCCGCGCTACGTCCTCGACATCTCCCCGGTGAACAACACCGTCACCGTCGGCCCCGTCGAAGCGCTCGACGTCAGCGCCCTCACCGCGATCCGCCCCCGCTGGTGCGGCGCCGAGGCCGCCGCCCCGGGCACCTACACCGCCCAGCTGCGCGCCCACGGCGGCGAGACCGAGGTCTTCGCCGAGGTCGTGGACGGCGAGCTGCGCGTCTCCTTCACCGAGCCCGTCCGCGGCGTGGCCCCCGGCCAGGCGATCGTGCTCTACGACGGCACCCGCGTGGTCGGCTCCGCCACCATCGCCACGACGACGCGGGCCACCGCCGCCGTCTGAAGCGGCCCCGGTCAGACCACCGTCAGGACGATCTTGCCGGTGGTCCGGCCCTGCTCGCCGATCTCGTGGGCCCGGGCGGCCTCCGCCAGCGGCAGCACCGTCTCGACCAGCGGCTTCAGCAGGCCCCGGTCCACAAGGTCCGCGATCGCCTCCAGTCCCTTGAGGTCCGGGTCGACCAGCACCCAGGACGCGTTCACCCCGCCGGCGTCCGCCGGGACGGAGTCCGGGCCGGGCAGTGAGACGAGGTGCCCGCCGGCCTTGAGGACCTTCAGGCTGCGCCCGGCGGTGTCGCCGCCCAGCGCGTCCAGTACGACGTCGACGTCCGAGACCGCCTCGGCGAAGTCCACCGAGCGGTAGTCCACCAGCTCGTCGGCGCCCAGCTCGCGCAGCACGTCGTGCTTGGCCGCGCTGGCCGTACCGATCACGTACGCGCCGCGCGCCTTGGCGATCTGCACCGCCAGGTGGCCGACGCCGCCGGCCGCCGCGTGCACGAGCACCCGCTGGCCGGCCGTGACGCCGGCCGTGTCCACCAGCGCCTGCCACGCGGTGAGCGCCGCCAGCGGCAGCGCCGCCGCCTGTACGTGGTCGAGGGAGGCGGGCTTGCGGGCGAAGTGCCGCGCCGGAGCCACCACGTACTCGGCGTAGCCGCCCGCCTGACGCGGGAAGTGCGGCATCCCGTACACCTCGTCGCCGGGAGCGTACAGGGTCACACCGGGGCCGACCGCCTCGACGGTGCCCGAGACGTCCCAGCCCACGATGGGGGTCTCGCCCCAGGCGATCAGGGCCCCACTGGCCCGGGTCTTCCAGTCGACCGGATTGACGCCCGCCGCGTGGACCCGGACCAGGACCTCGCCCAGCCCCGGCTCCGGCCGTTCGATCTCCCGCTCGACCAGGTTCTCCGGGCCGCCCCACTCGTCGACGACGATCGCGCGCATCTCAGTCCGCCTCATTCCATCCGTTTACGTCGGACACCGGGCCGTTTCCCGGCGACGTGTCCCAGACTCGGGCAGCGCGCACTCCCATGGTGTTGGCCGTTTGGCCACTATGTGACAGGATCTGGCCATGGGTGACTTCGAGGCGTACACGCAGGACACGGCCCCTCGCGGGAGCGGCGCGGACGGCCGGCACCTGGTGGCGGTGCTGGCCCTGCCGGGCTTCCCGCCGTTCGAGCTGGGCATCCCCTCCCGGGTCTTCGGCAGCGCCGTGGACGACGACGGCGAAGAGCTCTACGAGGTCGTCGTCTGCACCGCCGACGGCGCCCCCGTGGCCAGCGACTCCGGCTTCACCCTCCAGCCCGCCGCCGGCCCCGAGGCCCTCGCCGCCGCCGACACCGTGATCGTCCCGCCCACCCACGCCATGCCCGAACTGGCCGGCGGCGGACCGCTGCCGCCCGCCGTCGCCGCCGCCATCGCCGGCATCCGCCCCGGCACCCGGCTGGTGTCGATCTGCTCCGGCTCCTACGTACTCGCCGCCGCCGGACTCCTCGACGACCGCCCCGCGACCACCCACTGGAACCTCGCCGACGAGTTCCGCCGCGCCTACCCCCGCGTCCGCATCGACGAGGACGTCCTCTTCGTCGACGACGGCGACGTCCTGACCTCCGCCGGAGTCTCCGCCGGAGTCGACCTCTGCCTCCACCTGATTCGCCGCGACCACGGCGTCGCCGTCACCAACCGGGCCGCCCGCATGTGCGTCGTACCGCCCTGGCGCGACGGCGGCCAGGCCCAGTTCATCGACCGGCCCGTCCCCGAACCCACCGTCGCCACCACCACCGCCACCCGCGCCTGGGCCCTGGAACGCCTCGCCGAACCGGTCAGCCTCGCCGAACTCGCCGCCCACGCCCGGATGAGCCTGCGCACCTTCACCCGCCGCTTCCGCGACGAGGTCGGCATGACCCCGGTGCAGTGGCTCACCGCCCAACGCCTGGAGACGGCCCGCCACCTGCTCGAATCCAGCGACCTCCCGGTCGACCTCGTCGCCCACCGGTCCGGCTTCGGGTCCGCGGGCTCCCTGCGCCAGCACATGCGCGCCTCCCTCGGCGTCTCCCCGATCGCCTACCGCCGCACCTTCCAGGCCGCCGACCCCGGCATGACCCCGGAGGTAATCGCCGCCACGGCCGGGCGCTGACAGGATCGGACCGACGGCCCGCACGGGTG
Source organism: Streptomyces sp. TN58 (assembly GCF_001941845.1). Taxonomy (NCBI): domain Bacteria; kingdom Bacillati; phylum Actinomycetota; class Actinomycetes; order Kitasatosporales; family Streptomycetaceae; genus Streptomyces; species Streptomyces sp. TN58. Next base: position 5,134,867 of record NZ_CP018870.1, read on the forward strand.
GGCCGGTCCGCGTCGACAGGGGAGCAGACCATGACCGCCTACGCCATCGCCCACCTCCGGCCCGAGACGGTGCACGAGGACGTCCTCACCTACATCGAGGCCATCCAGTCCACGATGGACCCCTTCGGCGGCCGCTTCCTCGTGCACGGCAGGCAGGTCGAGGTCCTGGAGGGCCCCTTCCCCGGCACGGTCGTCGTCATCGGCTTCCCCGACATCGAGCGGGCCCGCGCCTGGTACGCCTCCGACGCCTACCAGGCCATCCTCCCGCTGCGCACGCGGCACATAGCGGGCGAGGCCGTCCTGGTCGAGGGCGTCCCCGCCGACTACGACGCCTCGAAGACGGCCGCGGCCCTGCGCGCCGAAGCCGGCCTCTGACGGGCAACCGGGCCGCCTTCGTGATCGCGGGCCCCGACGGGTACACCCGCCACCGCTCTTCCCACGGCGCGGTGGCACTGGAGGCGCCGCACTGGCCGACGTACGGGCGCAGGCGCTCCGGCGTTGGGCCGGGCCGCGGGCCGACGTGCGGGCACGGCTCGCCGCCGGGCTTTCGCATGCCACGGTCGGCCACGGCTTCGCCCCCGCCGTCACGGAGGGGCAGGCGGCCGCCGCCCGCGCCGCCGTGGAGCGGGCCTACGCGGCGGCCGTCGGGATCTGACCGCGATCTTCCGGCCCGCGCGCCCGCGCGCCCGCGCGCCCGCGGGACGGCCGTCCGGGCCGGATTCCCGCCCGCCGTCGCCTGCCCGCGGGAGGCCGGGCGCGGGCCGTCCTCGTACGTCCCGGCGGGCCGCCGCGGCAGGCCGAGCCGCCCGGCCCGGCCCCGGGCCCGGCACCCCGGGGCTTCGCCCGCCTCCGCCCGCGCGACCTGCGAGCATGGGCGGTATGCCTACTCACCTGATCACCGGTGCCGGTTCCGGCATCGGCGCCGCCGTCGCGACCCGCCTGCACGCCCGCGGCGACGACCTCGTCCTCCTGGCCCGCGACGCCGCCCGCGGCAAGCAGCTCGTCGAGCGCTACCCCGGCTCCCGGGTCCTGGTGGGCGACCTCGCCGACCCCGACCGGCTCTCCTGGGCCTTCTCCAAGCAGGCGGTCCCCGAGCGCATCGACTCGCTGCTGCACATCGCCGGCATCGTGGACCTCGGCCCGGTGGGGGAGCTGCGCCCCAAGACCTGGCACCAGCAGCTCAACGTGAACCTCGTCGCCCCCGCCGAGGTGACCCGGCTGCTGCTGCCCACCCTGCGCGCCTCCAAGGCCACCGTCGTCTTCGTGAACTCCGGCGCCGGCCTCAACGCCCACGCCGACTGGAGCGCGTACGCCGCCTCCAAGCACGGCCTCAAGGCCCTCGCCGACTCCCTGCGCGCCGAGGAGCGGGCCAACGGCATCCGCGTCACCTCCGTCTACCCGGGCCGCACCGCCAGCCCCATGCAGGCCAAGGTGCACTCCCAGGAGGGCAAGGAGTACGACCCCGCCGCCTGGATCGATCCCGAGTCGGTGGCGACCACCATCGTCATGGCCGTCGACCTGCCCCGCGACGCCGAGGTCAACGACCTGTCCGTGAGGCCGGGCCGATGAGCGCCGGCGCGACCGGAGTCGGCTCGCTGCCCGGCGGCGACGCCCGCGAGGCCGCCAAGACGGCGACCGGCTCCTTCGAGGACTTCCCGTACCTGCCCGAACTGCCGGCCCGCGGCCCCGGCGCGGACATGATCGGCCGCTCGACCGGGCTGCTCGTCGACATGTACGCGCACGTGGAGCCCAGCGGCTGGCGGATCAGCGACCGGCCCGGCCGCGACACCCGCCGGGCCCGGTCCTGGCTGGGCGAGGACCTGGACGCCCTGGAGGAGTTCACCCAGGGCTACACCGGCAGGCTCAAGGTCCAGGCCGTCGGACCGTGGACGCTGGCCGCCGCCCTCGAACTGCACGGCGGCGAGGCGATGCTGCAGGACGCCGGCGCCTGCCGGGACCTGGCCGGATCCCTCGCCGAGGGCCTGCGCGCGCACCTGGCCGACGTACGCAGGCGGATCCCCGGCGCCGAGATCGTGCTCCAGCTCGACGAGCCGTCCCTGACGGCCGTACTGCTGGGCCGGATCCGCTCCGCGAGCGGCTACCGCACCTACCGCGCCGTGGACCGGCAGGTCGTCGAGGGCGCGCTGCGCGACCTGTTCGCCGTCCACGACGGCGAGGTGATCGTCCACTCCTGCGCTCCCGAGGTCCCCTTCGGACTGCTGCGGCGCGCGGGCGCCACGGGAGTGTCGTTCGATTTCTCCCTGCTCACGGAGCGCGAGGACGACGCGGTCGGGGAGGCCGTCGAAGGCGGCACCAAGCTGTTCGCCGGAGTGGTCCCGGGCACCGACGGCCCGTTGTCGGACCCGGGCGGTAGCGTCATGGGTGTCAGGAAGCTCTGGCGCAGGCTGGGGCTGGCCCCGGGGACTCTCGCGGAGTCCGTCGTGGTCACCCCCTCGTGCGGTCTCGCGGGTGCCTCGCCCGCCTACGCCCGCGCGGCGCAGGCGCATTGCGCCAGAGCGGCGAGGTCGCTCGCCGACAACCCTGAGTGACGGTCGAGACGGGCCACGGGAGGACACGGCATGGCAGCCGAACAGCAGGACACGGCAGTACCGGCAGCGGTGCGCGAGCAGCACCAGCTGCTGGCCGAGCAGGTCGAGGAGCACCGCTTCCGGTACTACGTCAACGACCAGCCGGTCGTCAGCGACGCCGAGTTCGACCAGCTGCTGCGTTCGCTGGAGGCGCTGGAGGAGCAGTATCCGGAGCTGCGCACGCCGGACTCGCCCACCCAGAAGGTGGCCGGGGCGTACGAGACGGACTTCGCCTCCGTCGAGCACCGCGAGCGCATGCTCTCCCTCGACAACGCCTTCGACGACGAGGAGCTGTCCGCCTGGGCCGAGCGGGTGGCCCGGGACGTGGGCACCTCCGACTACCACTACCTGTGCGAACTGAAGGTGGACGGCCTCGCCGTCAACCTCACCTACGAGAAGGGCCGCCTCACTCGGGCGGCCACCCGCGGCGACGGCCGCACCGGTGAGGACATCACACCCAACGTCCGCACCATCGCCGACATCCCCGACCGCCTGTCCGGCGACCGGATCCCGGCCCTCGTCGAGATCCGCGGCGAGGTCTACTTCCCGATGGAGAAGTTCGAGGAGCTCAACGCGAGACTCGTCGCGGCGGAGGGCAAGCCCTTCGCCAACCCGCGCAACGCCGCGGCCGGATCGCTCCGCCAGAAGGACCCGAAGGTCACCGCGAGCCGCCCGCTGCACATGGTCGTCCACGGCATCGGCGCCCGCGAGGGCTTCGAGATCGAGCGCCAGTCGCAGGCGTACGAGCTGCTGCGCGAATGGGGCCTGCCCACCGCCCGGCACAACAAGGTGCTCTCCTCGCTCGCCGAGGTCCGGGCGTTCATCGGCGAGTTCGGCGAGAACCGGCACTCGGTGGAGCACGAGATCGACGGCGTCGTCGTCAAGCTCGACGAGATCGCCCTGCAGGGGCGCCTCGGCTCCACCGCCCGCGCCCCGCGCTGGGCCATCGCCTGGAAGTACGCGCCCGAAGAGGTCAACACCAAGCTGATCGACATCAAGGTCGGCGTCGGGCGCACCGGCCGCGTCACCCCGTACGCGCAGGTGGAGCCGGTGACGGTGGCGGGCTCCGAGGTCGAGTTCGCCACCCTGCACAACCAGGAGGTCGTCAAGGCCAAGGGCGTCCTCATCGGGGACACCGTGGTCCTGCGCAAGGCGGGCGACGTCATCCCCGAGATCCTCGGGCCGGTGGTGGACCTGCGCGACGGCACCGAGCGGGAGTTCGAGATGCCGGCCGAATGCCCCGCCTGCGGGACCGCGCTGCGGCCCATGAAGGAGGGGGACATCGACGTCCGGTGCCCCAACGCCCAGACCTGCCCCGCCCAGTTGCGCGAGCGGCTCTTCTACCTGGGCGGCCGGCAGGCCCTGGACATCGAGAACTTCGGCATGGTCGCGGCGGCCGCGCTCACCGCCCCGCTGGAGCCGGCGCAGCCGCCGCTGCTCGACGAGGGCGACCTCTTCGACCTGACCATCGAGCAGCTGCTGCCCATCAAGGCGTACGTCCTGGACCAGGACAGCGGGCTGCCCAAGCGCGACCCGAAGACGGGCGAGGAGAAGATCGTCACGGTCTTCGCCAACCAGAAGGGCGAGCCGAAGAAGAACGCCCTGGCGATGCTGGAGAACATCGCCGCGGCCAAGGAGCGGCCGCTCGCCCGCATCATCAACGGCCTGTCCATCCGCCACGTCGGACCGGTCGCGGCCGAGGCGCTCGCCCGCGAGTTCCGCTCCATCGCCGCGATCGAGGCGGCGACGCAGGAGCAGCTGACCGCAACCGACGGCGTCGGCGCGATCATCGCCGCCTCCCTCAAGGAGTGGTTCGAGGTCCCCTGGCACCAGGAGATCCTCAACAAGTGGCGCCAGGCCGGGGTGCGGATGGAGGAGGAAGGTTCCGCCGAGGACGAGGGGCCCAGGCCCCTGGAGGGCCTGACCGTCGTCGTCACGGGCACTTTGCAGAGCCACACGCGGGACGGCGCCAAGGAGGCCCTGCAGAGCCGCGGCGCCAAGGTGACCGGCTCCGTCTCGAAGAAGACCTCCTTCGTCGTGGTCGGCGACAACCCCGGCTCGAAGTACGACAAGGCCGTCCAGTTGAAGCTGCCCGTCCTCGACGACGCCGGCTTCGCCGTGCTGCTGGAGCAGGGCCCGGACGCGGCACGCGAAGCGGCGCTCCCGGTGGACGGCGCCGCCGCAGGGGAGTGACACCCGCACGGCAATCCCTGAGGGGGAGTGGCGACGGCGAACGGATGCGTGGCGTGCGGCCGCACGGGCGGGCGCACGCCAGGCGCGGCCGGCGGTGGCAAACGGCCGGTACAAGGCTGGTCGCAGGGCGGTGACCTGTCGGATCATCGGACGGGTGACTGGGGCCCCGGTCCAAACTCACCCGTTCGGCGGATACCGTACTGATGAGGATGGCTGGGTCGCATTCGGGCAACCACTGCCGACCGCTGCCCCTGGGAGCCTCCCGCGTCCTACTGTTGAGGTGTGCGCCTGTCGTGCACGGCTGCGGGATGCGATCGCGGCCGTGGTGGCACGACACCGGGGCCATCGCGTGACATCGGCATCGCCGGCTGTGAGAGGTACGGGCATGAAACCCACCGAAAGCGCCGACCCGTCACCTGAGTTCGGCGGGGAAATCCCGTCCATGCGGGCGGGCAGGCTCGGCGTCCTGCGGGTCAGGACGCCGGAGACCCGACCGGTCGACACCGGTGAGGGCGGGCAGGGGCGGCGCGGCGTGCTGCCCTTCCTCGTCGTGGGTCTCGCGGTCGTGGTCCTCACCACCGGCGTCGCGACCGCCCTGAGCGGCCGTCACGCCCTGTTCCCCGGCGGCCCCGTCGGCTGGGCCCTGGCCCTCCTCACCGGCATCATCGTCGGCCACCTGGTCGCCCTCGGCCGCGACCGCTGGTGGGGCGGCACCGGATCCGGCGCCGCCCTCACCCTCGGCGTCCTCATCCTCTACGGCTGGGTGCCCGCCGGACTGGTCTCGCTGGCCGTGGTCTCCCTGGTCGGCGCCGCACGCCGGCACCGCTGGCGGCAGGGACTGCTCCACGGCTCCGTCGACATCCTCGGCATCGGCGCCGGGGCCCTCGTCCTCGCCGCCTTCGGCGAGACGCCCTCCGTCGAGACCCCCTGGCTGCCCACCACCTGGGGGCTGGACGCCGTACCCGAGATCGCCCTGGTCGCCGTCGCCTACCTGGCGGCCACCAGGCTCCTGCTCTGGATCGCACTGGCCCCGCGCGGCGGCGGGCTGCCCACCGTGGCCCGCACCGCCCTGCTCCGCCAGGCGTTAGTGGCGGTCGCGCTGCTCGGCATCGCCCCCCTCATCTGCGTCGTCGCGGTCAGCCGGCCGGTGCTGCTGCCGCTGTTCGCCGTACCCCTCATCGCCCTGGACTCCACCCTCTGGATCGCACGGGCGCGCGCCGAGGAGCAGCTGAGGGACCCCCTGACCGGGCTGCCCAACCGGCAGTGGCTGCTGGAGCGGGCCTGGTCCGCCCTGGACGAGGCCGAACGCCTGGGCACCCGGGCGGCCCTCGTCCTGATCGACCTGGACCGCTTCCGGGCCGTCAACGACACCCTGGGCCACCTGGCGGGCGACCGGCTGCTCCTCCAGATCGCCGACCGGCTGCGCCAGGCCCTGCCCGACGAGGCGGAGGCCGCCCGGCTCGGCGGCGACGAGTTCGCCGTGCTGCTCCCCGTCACGGACTCCACCACCAGCGCCCAGCGCGTCGCCCGCCACCTGGTCGCCGCACTCAGCTCCCCCCTCGACCTGGACGGCCTCACGCTCGTCCTGGAGGCCAGCGCCGGCCTCGCCGTCTTCCCCGACCACGCCCTGGACGCGGAGGGACTGCTGCGACGCGCCGACGTGGCGATGTACCAGGCCAAGCGGGACCGCACGGGCGTGGAGGTGTACGAGTCCAAGCGCGACAGCAACACCCCCGACCGCCTGGGCCTCCTCGGAGACCTCCGCAGAGCCCTCGACGCGGGCGAAGTGGAACTGCACTACCAGCCGAAGGTCCGGTTCGACGGACAGGTCGCAGGGCTCGAAGCACTGGTCCGGTGGGTCCACCCGGAACGCGGGCGGGTACCTCCGGACGAGTTCATCGCGATCGCCGAGACCTCCGGGCTGATGCCGCACCTGACGGAGTACGTGCTGGAGACCGCCCTGGCCCAGGTGGCCCGCTGGCGGGCGCAGGGCCTGAAGGTCCCGGTCGCCGTCAACGTCTCGCCGCGCGACGTCCACACCCCCGGCTTCGCCGGCGCGGTGGCCGCCCGGCTGGCCCGCCACGGGGTCCCGGCGAGCGGCCTGCAGCTGGAGATAACGGAACACGTCCTGCTGGAGGACCCCCAGCGGGCGGCGGACACCATGGCCGGCCTCACGGGGCACGGCGTGAAGATGTCCCTGGACGACTTCGGCACCGGCTACTCCTCACTCGTCCACCTGCGCCGGCTGCCGGTCAGCGAGCTGAAGATCGACCGGTCGTTCGTGGGCCGGCTGGCCGTCGACACACAGGACGCGGAGATCGTCCGCTGCACCGTGGACCTCGCGCACTCCCTCGGCCTGCTCGTCGTGGCGGAGGGCGTGGAGGACGACGAGACCTGGGAGCGGCTGAGGGACCTGGGCTGCGACGCCGTACAGGGGTGGCTGGTGGCCGCCGCGATGCCGCCGCAGGAGGCCACGGCCTGGCTGCTGGCCCGCGGTGAGCGCGGCTGGCGCCGCCCGGCGGACATCACGGCGGAACTGGCGGCGGCCGAGGCCGACGCGGGCTGATCCCGGGCGCGCCTCCGGCACCGCCCCCGCCGGCGGCGTTCCGGCTCCGCCGGCGCGCCCCGGGGCGGGGTCCGGGACGGAGCCCCGCCCTCCGAGCCGCGACGGCTTCACAGGCGCGGGGTCCCCGGGCCCGCGTCCGGGCGGGCGGCCCCGCGCGGCGGCCCGGGCCAAACCGTTTCGCAGGCCGAGCGCCCGGACCCATAGGATTGGGTCCGAAACGAAACATCCACCCACCCCCAGAGGATCGCTGCATGCCTGGCATTACGCGCGAGGAGGTCGTCCACCTCGCACGGCTGGCGCGCCTTGAGCTGTCCAGCAACGAGCTGGATCACTTCGCCGGACAGCTCGACGACATCATCGGCGCGGTCGCCCGTGTCTCCGAGGTCGCCGACCAAGACGTCCCGCCGACCTCCCACCCGCTGCCGCTGACCAACGTCATGCGCGCGGACGAGGTCCGTCCGTCGCTCACCCCCGAGCAGGCGCTCTCCGGTGCTCCCGCCCAGGAGCAGCAGCGTTTCAAGGTGCCGCAGATCCTGGGGGAGGACTAACAGCCATGGTCGACATCATCAAGCTCACGGCCGCCGAGACCGCCGAGAAGATCGCCTCCGGCGAGCTCACGGCCGTCCAGGTGACCGAGGCCCACCTGGCCCGCATCGACGCCACCGACGAGAAGGTCCACGCCTTCCTGCACGTGGACCGCGAAGGCGCGCTCGCCCAGGCCCGCGCCGTCGACGCCAAGCGGGAGGCCGGCGAGAAGCTCGGCCCGCTGGCCGGCGTACCCCTCGCCCTCAAGGACATCTTCACCACCGTCGGGGTCCCGACCACCGTCGGATCGAAGATCCTCGAAGGCTGGATCCCGCCGTACGACGCCACCCTGACGCGCAAGCTCAAGGAAGCCGACGTCGTCATCCTCGGCAAGACCAACATGGACGAGTTCGCCATGGGGTCCTCCACCGAGAACAGCGCCTACGGCCCCACCGGCAACCCGTGGGACCTCACCCGCATCCCCGGCGGCTCCGGCGGCGGCTCCGCGGCGGCCCTCGCCGCCTTCCAGGCGCCCCTCGCCATCGGCACGGACACCGGCGGCTCCATCCGCCAGCCCGCGGCCGTCACCGGCACGGTCGGCGTCAAGCCCACCTACGGCGGCGTCTCCCGCTACGGCATGGTCGCCTTCTCCTCCTCCCTCGACCAGGGCGGTCCCTGCGCCCGTACGGTCCTGGACGCCGCCCTGCTGCACGAGGTGATCGCCGGGCACGACCCGCTCGACTCCACCTCCATCGACGCCCCGGTCCCGCCGGTCGTCGAGGCCGCCCGCAACGGCTCGGTCGCCGGCATGCGCGTCGGCGTCGTCAAGCAGTTCGCCGGTGAGGGCTACCAGGCCGGCGTCGTCCAGCGCTTCAACGAGTCGGTGGAGCTCCTCAAGGAGCTCGGCGCCGAGATCGTCGAGCTGGACTGCCCGTCCTTCGACCTCGCGATGGCCGCGTACTACCTGATCGCGCCGTCCGAGTGCTCCTCCAACCTGGCCCGCTTCGACGCCATGCGCTACGGCCTGCGCGTCGGCGACGACGGCACCAAGTCCGCCGAGGACGTCACCGCCCTGACCCGCGAAGCCGGCTTCGGCGACGAGGTCAAGCGCCGGGTCATCCTCGGTACGTACGCGCTCAGCTCCGGCTACTACGACGCGTACTACGGCTCCGCCCAGAAGGTCCGCACGCTCATCTCGAAGGACTTCGAGAAGTCCTTCGAGCAGGTCGACGTGATCGTCTCCCCGACGACCCCGACCACCGCCTTCCCCATCGGCGAGCGCACCGACGACCCGCTCGCCATGTACCTCGCGGACCTGTGCACCATCCCGACCAACCTGGCCGGCAACTCCGCCATGTCGCTCCCGTGCGGGCTGGCACCGGAGGACGGCCTCCCGGTCGGTCTGCAGATCATCGCCCCCGCGATGAAGGACGACCGCCTCTACAAGGTCGGTGCGGCAGTCGAGGCCGCCTTCGTCGCACGCTGGGGCCACCCGCTGCTTGAGGAGGCACCGTCGCTGTGAGCACCAGTGCACTGTCCAAGGCCAAGGGCTTCAAGAAGTCCAAGACCGGCACCTACCTGTCGATCGGCACCACCGCGTTCGGCGCCATCAGCGTGTTCAAGCAGGTCAAGAAGGCCCGCAGCGAGCACGACATGCTGAAGCTGGTCGACGCCGCCGTGTCCGCCGCCGCCATCGTCACCGGCCTCGCGATCCTGTACCGCGAGCTCAAGCGTCTGGGCGACGACGACGTCCTGCTGGGCTGAGAGGGAAAGTTTCACCGTGACCACCTTCACCGAACTGCTGTCGTACGAGGACGCCCTGGCGTCGTACGACCCCGTCATGGGCCTTGAGGTCCATGTCGAGCTCGGCACCAGGACCAAGATGTTCTGCGGCTGCTCGACCGAGCTCGGCGCCGAGCCCAACTCGCAGACCTGCCCCACCTGCCTCGGCCTGCCCGGCTCCCTCCCGGTCGTCAACGCCATCGGCGTCGAGTCCGCCGTCAAGATCGGTCTCGCGCTGAACTGCGAGATCGCCGAGTGGTGCCGCTTCGCCCGGAAGAACTACTTCTATCCGGACATGCCGAAGAACTTCCAGACCTCCCAGTACGACGAGCCCATCGCCTTCAACGGCTACCTGGACGTCCAGCTGGAGGACGGCGAGATCTTCCGCGTGGAGATCGAGCGCGCCCACATGGAGGAGGACACCGGCAAGTCGCTGCACGTCGGCGGCGCCACCGGCCGTATCCACGGAGCGTCCCACTCCCTGCTGGACTACAACCGCGCCGGCATCCCGCTCATCGAGATCGTCACCAAGCCGATCGAGGGCGCGGGCGCACGGGCCCCCGAGGTCGCCAAGGCGTACGTCGCCGAGCTGCGCGAGGTCATCAAGGCGCTCGGCGTCTCCGAGGCCCGCATGGACAAGGGGCAGATGCGCTGCGACGTGAACCTGTCGCTGCGCCCGACCCCCGAGTCCGAGTTCGGCACCCGCAGCGAGACCAAGAACGTCAACTCGCTGCGCTCCGTCGAGCGCGCCGCCCGCTTCGAGATCCAGCGCCACGCGGCGGTGCTCTCGTCGGGCGGGTCGATCGTGCAGGAGACCCGGCACTTCCACGAGGAGGACGGCTCCACCACGGCCGGCCGCATCAAGGACAACGCCGAGGACTACCGGTACTTCCCCGAGCCCGACCTGGTCCCCGTCGCCCCGGCCCGTGAGTGGGTCGAGGAGCTGCGCGCCGGTCTGCCCGAGATGCCGCGCGTGCGCCGCAACCGCCTCCGCGAGGAGTGGGGCGTCAACGAGCACGACATGCAGTCGATCCTCAACGCGGGCGCGGTGGACTCCATCGTCGCCACCATCGAGGAGGGCGCCGACTCGGCCGCCGCCCGCAAGTGGTGGATGGGCGAGCTGGCCCGCAACGCCAACGAGCGGGGCGTCACCGTCGACGAGCTGCCGATCACCCCGGCGCAGGTCGCGCGGGTCGCGGCCCTGGTCGCGGCCGGCGACCTGAACGACAAGCTGGCCCGCCAGGTCATCGAGGGCGTCCTCGCCGGCGAGGGCACCCCGGACGAGGTCGTCGAGAAGCGCGGCCTGAAGGTCGTCTCGGACGAGGGCGCGCTCGGCGCGGCCGTCGACGAGGCCATCGCGGGCAACGCGGCCATCGCCGACAAGATCCGCGGCGGCAAGATCGCCGCGGTCGGCGCCCTGGTCGGCGCGGTCATGAAGACCACCCGCGGCCAGGCCGACGCGGCGCGCGTCAAGGAGCTCATCCTGGAGCGCCTGGGCGTCTCCGAGGGCTGAGCCGTCCCCGACGGCCCGGACCACCCCGAGGCCCCGCACCGACAGGTGCGGGGCCTCGGTCGTCTCGTCAGCGCTTGAGGACCGGGGCCGCCAGGACGGCGTTGCCACGGCCCTTGCAGCCCTCTTCCACCTTGATGCGCAGCCGCAGGGCGCCCTTGACGTCCAGGGACTTGGTGACCGGCTTGCCCAGGTGGACCAGCTCGGAGAAGATCGCGGGCTTGTCGTCCACCGAGATCGTCAGCCGTGCCTGCTCCACGGTCGAGCCGTCGTCGATCCCGGCGGTGAACTCCAGCGTGGACCAGGCCCTGTTGACGTCGTACTCGATGGCCGCGCCGTAGTAGCAGCTGCCGAGCAGCGCCGCCCCGTACTCGGTGGTGTTCAGCTTGGCGGAGCCGACCTCGAAGTGGTCGCCGTTGCCCACCGAGGCCAGTACGGTCAGGTCGGCGACGTTGCTGTCCTTGACCGCCCCCGGGGCATTGGGGGTGGAGGATCCGTCCGGGCTCGCGGAGGCCTCGGGTGTGGACGCGTCGGTCTCCTGCGGTGGCGAGGGCGTCGGTGACACAGGGGCCGCGGCCGCCGGGGTGCCGTCCCCGCCGGCCTTGCCGTCCCCGGCGGCGCCGGCCTTGTCCCTGTTCCCCAGGAGCTGTACGCCGATCACCGCGAGTACGGCCAGGACCACCACGGCGGCCGCCGAGCCCAGGATCACCCCGGTCCGCTTCCTCTTCACCTCGCCGGCGGGCGGCGGCTCCGGGGCGGTGCCGGTTCCCGGCGCTCCCGGGGCCGGTTGGTACGCCGCCGGGCCGTAGCCGGCGGGCACCGCGTCGGGCACGCCGGCGGGCGGCGCCGCGGTCGCGGCCGGGTCGGGCGCTGCCGCCGGGTCGGGCGCCGTCGCCGGCGCGGTCGCCACGTACGGCGGCGGCTGGGACGGCGCCTCGGCGGGCTGGGCCGGCAGCGCGGCCGGCTGGGGCGGTACGACGGGCGGCGGAGGCGCCGCGGGCTTCGGCGGGGAGTCCTGGAGGGCGGACCGCCGCGACGTCGTGGAGGCGGTCGTGGACACCACCGCGCGGCGCAGGTCCTTCATCCATCCGGCGAGGTTCACCGGCCGCCGGGTGGGCTCCTCCGCGTAGAGTGCGGTGATCCGCGCCCGCTGCTCGGCGTCCAGTACCGCGATCTGCGGCAGCTCGGCCATCGCCCGGGCCAGCTGCTGCGGAGAGGCGGGCGGCGACTCCCCGCTGAGCAGGAAGTACGCGATCGCCCCGAAGGCGTACCGGTCGGTGCCCGGCGTCCGCTTGCCTTCGAACACCTCGGGTGCCGCGTAGCCGGGGGTGAACCAGACCTCCGCAGTCTGGTGGTCGGCGGTCAGCTTGCTGAGGCCGAAGTCCACCAGCGTGGCCTGGCCGTGCGCGTCGACCATCACATTGCCGGGGGAGAGGTCGCCGTGCACCACCTGGCGCCCCGACGGCGTGGCCTTCCCCGAGTGCAGCCAGTCCAGTACCTCGGCCAGCTGCTCCAGGGTCCGCATGACCTCGCGCCGCTCGGCGGCCGTGGTGAGGGTGCGCTCGGCCCGCCAGTCCCGCAGGTCGAGCCCGTCGACGTGGTTCATGACGAGCACGAGCGCCCGTCCGGTCAGGGTGGACGACTCCCCGGCCCGGTGGATCGGCGGTCCCTCGAAGTGCTCCCGCACCCCCACGACTCCGGGGCGGTGGACGAATCTCAGCAGTTCGGCCTGCTCGTTCCACTTCTGGCTGATGCGGTCGAAGACCTCGGGCGTGATGGTGGTCTTGGAGTCGAGCACCTTGACGACCACGGGCTCCGACCCGCCCGCGAGTTCGATCTCCGCGAGGTAGAGCACGGCCTCCCCGCCGCGCCCGATGGACCTGAGCAGGCGATAGCGGTCCGCTGCCGCGTCCGGCCCGATGTGCAGATTCTGGCTGGTCAATTTCCCCCCAGCGCCACGTTGGTGAAGGGGCATCAGTCTTTCGTGGCCCGAATCACCCGGTCAATCGGAACGATCGGTTTGCCACGGCCGAAACTGGTGCCCTGGTGGCCGCCGCCGACGCGGAGGGGCGCGCGCCGGGCGCCCGGCCGACGGAACTGCCCACCGGGCAGCCTCCGTTCGCCGAGCGCCCGGCCGAACGGGCGGCGCTGGTCAGCGACTTCCCGCGGACGGCGCCGCCGGAGCGCCGAGGAAGGCGAGGCGGGCCGGCTTCGCCGGGAGGTAGATCTCCGGCAGGTCGATCTCGGGGAGCACGACCTCCGGGCCGAGCACGAACCCGGTGCGCTCCAGCCGTGCGATGGCCTTGGCGTTGCGGGCGTCCGGCTCGGCGACCAGGCGCCGCGCGGCCGGGTCGGAGAACACGAAGGAGAGGAAGGCCGTCAGCAGCGCCGCGCTGAAGCCGGGCCGCGGCGCGCCCTCGCCGGGGGCGATCAGCAGGTGCAGGCCTACATCGCCGGGCTGGACGTCGTAGCACTCGCTGACCCGGTCCGCCTCGCACTCGTACGTCTGGAACAGCCCGGCCGGCGCGCCCTCCAGGGCCACGATGAAGGCGTGGTGGGTGGTGCGGCGGTCGACGTCCTCGTAGATCTCCCGGACCAGTTCGCGACTGGCGCCGCCCATGCCCCAGAAGCGGGCCCGTTCCTGCGTGACCCAGCGGTGGATCAGCCCGGCGTCGGCGGCCGGGTCGACCGGGGTGACGGTGACGGTCCCGAAGCCCTCGGCGAAGTGGCTGTGGACCGGCTGCCTGGGCGAGGGGGACACGGGGGAGGACGACGCGGCGGAGGGGGACTTGGCGGAGGTCATATCGAATCCTTGGTGAGCCGGGCCCAGTCGGTGACGACGGGGACGAGTTCGCAGCGCGCCCACAGCAGGAGCTGATCGCGGTGGTGGGGGGCTCCCGTGACGCCGTCCGCGCCCAGCGGGACCGCCCAGAGGCTGTCCTCGCGGCGGGCCAGGTCCCAGACGTAGCGGGCGGCCGACGCGCGGGCGGTGAGGTCGGTGAAACCGGGCACGGAGGAGGTGGCGTTCACGCAGTCGTGGTCACCGCCGAGGCCGGGCCACTCCGGGGTGTCCGGGGTGGGAACCGCCTGCCAGGGGGCCAGGCGGTGGACTTGCGACCACGGGACGCCGGCGTCGGCGGAGCCCGCCGCGGCCGTCTCCTCCAGGGCGGCGCGGACATGCGCGGCGCGGTCCAGCTCCGGTACGAGGGAGGTGGTGAGCAGGCCTTCGAGCGCGTAGCCGATCTTGGGAAGCAGGTACAGCCACGGGTGGAACACCGCCGGCCCGGACGGCGCCCCCGCCAGGTCCGCGAAGACGGGGTCGGCGGCGAAACGCCGTACGGTCGCGGTCCGGAAGGCCGCGAAGACGGTGGCGTCGGTGCTCTCGGCCTCCATCCGCCGGTCCCAGGCCAGCAGCCGGGCACGCAGCTCCCGCGCGGCCGGCGTCAGGTCCTCGAAGCCGGGCAGCAGGGCGAGCAGCGGCTCGGCCGAGGCCAGATAGGTGTCCCGGTGTACGTCGGCCATCGCCTTGGGGGACCAGTCCGCGGAGCCGCTGAGCAGCTCGCGGATGCGGTCGGCGCGGTGCGGTGGCGCGAACTCCACGCCGAGCGGAGAGGCGATGCCGCGCGCGTTCGCCATCACGGCGAAGCCCTGCACCGGCTCGGCGGGCGTCGGCGCCCAGCCCTGCCAGGCGTGCCCCGGGTCCCACGCGGGTACGGGCCGCAGCCGGTTGGCGGGGTGGCGCAGCGGCACGGCGCCCGCCACGCGGTGCAGCAGGCCGCCCTGGGTGTCGGCGGCGTGCACGACGTTGACCGGCTCGGCCCAGCCGTCGAGGGCGCGGTCGATGTCGGCGACGGTACGGGCGCGCAGCAGGGCGGGCAGGGCGGCGAAGCCGAGGTCGCGCCGCACGCGGGGCGGGTAGCGCAGGGAGAGCGTCTGCGAGCCGCCGCCGGCGCCAGGCTCGGCGTCGCCCGGCTCCGCGCCCGGGTCGCCGTCCGCGTGGACGACCACCGGGCCGCGGGAGGTCTCCAGGACCTCCACCTCGACGTCGTCGCCGCCTGCCACGGCGATGGTCTCGGTGTGGCGTGCGACCGGCTCCCAGACGCCGTCCGGGCCGAGCGCCTCGACGGCGGTGCCGCGGCCCTCGCCCTCGCCTCCGCCCTCGACGCGGCGCAGCCGCTCGACGTACAGGTCCTGGTAGTCGGACATCGCGTTGGTGATGGCCCAGGCGGCGGAGCCGGTGTGCCCGAAGTGGGCGAGGCCGGGCACACCGGGGACGGCGAGGCCGAGGACGTCGTAGTCCGGGCAGGACAGGCGGATCTGCTGGTAGACGCCCGGGTCCTCGATGAACCGGTGCGGGTCGCCCGCGATGATCGCCGCCCCGGTGGCGGTGCGGTCGCCCGGCACCATCCAGCCGTTGCTGCCGGCGATGCGGGGGCCGTCGGTGGCGAAGAGGGTGAGCGCCTCGTCGCCGAGGGCGCGGGCCACCCGCTCGCGCCACAGCTTGGTCGGGAAGCCGGCGAACAGGATGTGCGTCGAGATCCAGATCGCCAGCGGTACCCACGGCTCCCAGGGCGAGGGCGCCAGGCCCGTGCGGGCGAAGCGCTCGTCGCGGGCGGCTCCGGAGGCCAGGCCGGTGTTGACGCCGTCGACGTAGGCGCGCACCCAGGCGGCGGTCGCGGGGTCGTCGGCCTCCATGGCCTCGTAGCAGAGGCGGGCGGTGTCGCCGAGGCGGCTCTGGCGGGCGAACCGGTCCCAGACGACGGAGTCCGGGCCGAGGAAGGAGGCGCTGGAGCCCTCGGCGCGGTGCCGTTCGACCTCCAGCTGCCAGGCGCGGTCGAAGGCCGTGACGCGGCCCTGGGCGTGGGCGAGCCCGAGCTCGTCCGCAGCGCGCAGGTGGGGGATGCCCCAGGGGTCGCGGAAGACGTCGTAGGATGCCGGGGTCTGCCCGTGGGGCCCGCCCTGGGCACCCGTGTTCGACTCCGGGTCGCTTCCGCTGCTCACACTGCTCACGCTGCTCTCTTCCCCGATGTGCATTTAGGTTAGGCTGCCCTAACTATAGAGGTGTCAGGGGAGGGTTCGAACATGGCGGTCGGCAAGGGTTGGGAAGGCGTGGTCCTCAAGCTCCTTCGGGGCAAGGACTTCACGTTCACGGTGACCGGGGCGGAGGACGTCACGGAGCACTACCGCCGGGTGTCCTTCACCGACGGCGGACTGCTGGCCGCGGTTGGGGCGTCGCTGCACCCCACGATGTGGGTGCGGGTCTGGTTCCAGAACGCCGGCCGGCCGCACCAGCGGGCGTACACCCTCGTCGACCCGGATCCGCAGACCGGCACCTTCTGCTTCGAGTTCGCGCTGCACGACGGCGTCGCCAGCGACTGGGCGCGCGGCGCCAAGCCGGGCGACACCATCGAGGCCACCGTCCAGGGCACCGGTTTCACCGCCCCGGCGCCTGCCCCGGAACGCCTGCTGGTCATCGGCGACCCCGCGTCCCTCCCGGCGGTCAACTCGCTGCTGGACGCCTTCCCCGCCACGCCCGCCACCATCTGGTTCGAGACCCAGCACGCCTCGGACGCGGAGCTGCCCGTACGCCTGGACGCCGACCGGCACGACATCCGCCGGGTGCGGCGGGACGGTACGTCCCTGGCCGACCGGGTCCGGGCAGAACTGCCGGAGCTGCTCGGCGACCCCGCGGCGGCATACGTCTGGCTGGCCTGCGACACGGCGACCACGCGCGAGCTGACGGCCTACCTGCGCAAGGACCTCGGCCTGCCGAAGCAGAGGGTGAACGGCCTGGGCTACTGGCGGGCGGACGTCTGAGGCCTGTTCCGTAATTCCCGGCGGACCAGCGCCCGCCGGGATCACGGGACGGTCCTCAGGCGCCGGTCGCCCCGTCGATCGCCTCTCGCAGGAGGTCGGCGTGGCCGTTGTGCCGCGCGTACTCGTGGATGAGGTGCAGCATGACCAGGCGCAGCGAGGCCTCCTCCTTCCAACTCGGCACGTACGCCGTCACCTCCAGGGACTCGGCCGCGGCCTCGATGCGGCGGGCGTGCGCGACCTCCTCCTGCCACGCGGTGAAGGCCTCGGCGCGGGTGCACCCGGAGGCGTCGTAGGCGGCCTGGAAGTCGTGGGTGTCGGACCACAGGTGCGGAAGCTCCTCGCCGCCCAGGACCCGCCGGAACCAGTGCCGCTCGACCTCGCCCATGTGCCGGACCAGGCCCAGCAGCGACAGGGTGGACGGAGGCATCGAGGCGCGGCGCAACTGCTCGTCGTCGAGGCCCTCGCACTTCCAGGCGAGAGTGGCGCGGTGGTAGTCGAGGAAGATCCGTAGCGTCTCGCGCTCATCGCCGGTGAGGGGCGGGCTGATGCGTTCCATGCAGATGATCATGCCGCGCCGCCTCCTCCCGCGGGAACCCCCAGGCCGTGGCCGGATCCGACGGAGCCAGGACCGGGTGGACCAGGATCGGGTGGACCATGACCGGGTGGAGCCTCGCGTCATCCGTGAGACGCGGTCAACGGCCTACGTCCTACGGCCGGGCCCGCGTCGACTCCGCCGGCCGCGTCCAGACATACGGCACCGTCACCCCCGCCACCCCGAAGCCCAGCCGCTCCAGGATCGGACGGCTGTCCTCGGATGCGTCCACCTGGAGGTAGGGGATGCCGAGCTCCGCCGCGACACGGGCCCGGTGCGCGACCAGCGCACGGTAGATGCCCCGGCCGCGCCACTGCGGGAGCGTGCCGCCGCCCCACAGGCCGGCGAAGGCCGTGCCCGGCCGCATCTCCATCCGGGCCGCGCTCACCGGGACGCCGCCCGCCATCGCGACGACCGCGGCGATGGTCTCCGGCTCGTCGCGAAGCCGTCCCAGCAGCGCCTCCCGGATGCGGGGCCGCTCCGTACCGAATGCCCCCGCGTGGACCCGCATCATCAGGTCGACGCCGGCCTCGTCCGTCACCACACGCAGGGCGACGCCCTCCGGCGGCTCCACCGGAAGCCGCGCGAGGTCGGCCGTCCGCCCCACCATCAGCGTCTCCGGCGGATCCGGTACGAAGCCCGCCGCCCGCAGCCGGTCCCCGAGGTCCGCCGGCCGGTCGTGGCGGTACAGCTTCCACTCGAAGTCCGGGCAGCCGTGCTCCGCGAAGAACGCCACCTGCGCCGCGATCTGCCCGTCCGCCGTCCCCTCGTCGAGATCGGACCAGAGGACGCCGTTCCATCCGAGGCCGGGCGCGCTCTGCCGGACGACCCCTCCCACCCGCTCCACGCGGGCGTCCGCGCCGTCCGGGCGCGCGCCCTCGCGCACCTCGGCGTCGTACCGGGCGCGCACCTTCAGCAGCTCATCGGGATCCATCGTCATCGGGCCAGCTCACCAGGGTGCGGGCGGCCCGCACAACTGCATTAGCCTCACCCCCGTGAACGACGACCTCACCATCTACACCGGCAAGGCCGCCCCCGACGCCGCCGCCGACCGCGGCTGGCTCCTCGGCCACTTCAAGGACCCGGCCGATCCCCGTCACAGCGAGGACGTGGAGATCAAATGGGGTGTCCACCCGAAGGGCGACGAACGGGAGCGCTGGGCCACCGCCGAGAGGCGCACCGCGCTGCTGGTCCTGATCAGCGGACGCTTCCGGCTGGAGTTCCCGGGCCGGACCGTCGTCCTCGCCGAGCAGGGCGACTACGTGCTCTGGGGCCGCGGCGTCGACCACTCCTGGTACGCGGAGGAGGACGCCGTCGTCCTCACCGTCCGCTGGCCCTCGATCCCCGGCTACCGGGTGGACGAGCCCGAAGACCGGGCCGGCGCCCACTCCGCCACCTCGGCGGCGCCCGTCGGGAGCGCCGTCGCAAGCCCCATCGGGAGCACCGCCGGGACCTGAGTTCCCGAACGCCTCCCCGGCCTGCTGTGATGATGCACACGAAACGGGCCAACGATCACGAAACGCTGGGATCGTGGAGGTCGCAGACCATCTGGGCCGAACCTGGGGCGATCCCCCGGGCCTTCGGCCGGGCCTTCACGAGTTCACGCGTTCTTTGCGACGGGCTGTCTCCCGCTAAAGATCCGAACCCACCAGGGAGCACGTCCGTTGGCAGTCCTCGCGCGGTGGTGCATGCGCCACCGCCTCCTCGCCGTCCTGATCTGGCTGCTCGCCCTCGGTGGGACCGCCTCGGCCGCGGTGACCGCCGGAGCTGCGTTCTCCAGTGACTACGAGGTCCCCGGCACCGAGTCCGGCAAGGCCGACGACCTCCTGCGCGAAGGCTTCCACGGACAGGGCGGCGACACCGACACCATCGTCTGGCGGGCCCCGGACCACCAGAGCGCGCGCACCCCGGACATCGAGCAGCGCATGACACGGGCGCTCGACACCGTCGCCGCCCTGCCCGGCGTCGGATCGGTCGCCGGGCCCTACGGACCCGGCCCCGAGAGCGCCGCTCGGATCAGCCCCGACGGGCGCACCGCCTACGCCGTGGTGACCTTCGACCGGCCGGCCGACTCCGTGCCCAAGGCCCAGGCGAAGGCGGTCGTCGAGGCCGCGAAGAACCCCGCCACCGAGGCCGGCGGACTCCAGGTCGAACTGGGCGGCCGCGCCATCCAGCTCACCGAAGCACCCACCGCGCACCTCGCCGAGGTCATCGGCGTGGCCGTCGCCGCGCTCGTCCTCTTCCTCGCCTTCGGCTCCCTCGCGGCGAGCCTGCTGCCCATCGCGACCGCCCTCGTCAGCGTGGGCACCGCCTACTTCGGCATCACCCTGCTCGGGCATGCGATGCCGGTCGCCGACTTCGCCCCCATGCTCGGAACCCTGATCGGCCTGGGCGTCGGCATCGACTACGCGCTGTTCATCGTCACCCGCCACCGCAAGGGCCTGATGCGCGGCCTGCCCGTGGAGGAGGCCGCCGCCGGGGCGGTCGCCACCACCGGCCGGGCCGTCGTCTTCGCGGGCCTCACCGTCTGCATCGCGCTGCTCGGCATGCTGGTGCTGCGGCTGAACTTCCTCAACGGCGTCGCCATCGCCGCCTGTGTGACCGTCGTCCTGACCGTCGCAGCCTCCGTCACCCTGCTGCCCGCCCTCCTCTCCTCCATCGGCCTGCGGGCTCTCTCCCGCCGCGAGCGCCGCAGGCTCGCCGCCGAGGGCCCGCAGCCCGAGCGGACCTCCGGCTTCGCCGCCCGCTGGTCCGCCTTCGTCGAGCGCCACCCCAAGCTGCTCGGCGCCGTCGCCACCGCTGTCATGGTCGTGCTGGCCCTGCCCACCCTCTCCCTCCACCTGGGCACCTCCGACCAGGGCAACAACCCCGCCACCTACACCACCAGGCAGGCCTACGACCTGCTCGCGGAGGGCTTCGGGCCCGGCGCGAACGGCCCGCTCGCCGTCGTCGCCCGCCTGGACGGCGCCGGGGACCGGCTCGCCGTGGACCAGCTGGCGCAGGCCCTGCGGACGACGCCGGGCGTCGCCTCCACCGGCCCCGCCGTCCTCAACCACAGCGGCGACACGGCCGTCCTGACCGTCGTACCGGACTCCGCCCCGCAGTCCCGGGCCACCAGCGACCTCGTCGACAGGCTCCGCGAGGACGTCATCCCGCGCGCCGGCCAGGGCAACTCCATGCAGGTCCACGTCGGCGGCGTGACGGCCGCCTACGACGACTTCGCCGAGGTCGTCGTCGGGAAACTGCCGCTCTTCGTCGCGGTGGTCGTCGCCCTCGGCTGCGCGCTCCTGCTGCTGGCCTTCCGGTCCATCGGCATCCCGCTGAAGGCGGCGGCCATGAACGTCGCCGCCGTCGCCTCCTCCTTCGGCGTCGTGGTCGCGATCTTCCAGTGGGGCTGGGGCAGCGAACGGCTGGGCCTGGGCAGCGCCGGCCCGATCGAACCCTTCCTGCCCGTCATCATGGTGTCCGTGCTCTTCGGGCTGTCGATGGACTACCAGGTCTTCCTCGTCAGCCGCATGTACGAGGAGTGGCTGGAGACCGGCGACAACCGGCGGGCCGTGCGGGTCGGGCTCGCCGAGACCAGCCGGGTCATCAACTCCGCCGCCGTCATCATGATCTCCGTCTTCCTCGCCTTCGTCCTCAGCGGCGACCGGATCATCGCGATGTTCGGCATCGCGCTCGCCGCGGCCGTGGCCCTCGACGCCTTCGTCCTGCGCACCCTCCTCGTCCCCGCCCTGATGCACCTGCTCGGCGGCGCCAACTGGTGGCTTCCCGCATGGCTCGACCGCAGGCTCCCCAGGATCAGCATCGAACCCCCCGAACGCCGCCCGCATGCGAAACTTCCGGCACAGCAGTCCGGCGCGGCCCCCGCCACGAGCGAGGACGGTGCCGAACCCGCCACAGCCTCCCGGTGATCCGGCCGACCGCCGCCCGAGACCCAAGGAAGAAGCCGCATGTTCTCGATAGACCTCGCCGAAGGCGCCCAGCTGTTCCCGCTGGAAGTCCGGCACGCCGAGGAGTTCTTCGCGCACATCGAACGCGGACGCGAGTTCATCGGCCAGTACGTGCGATTCCCGGACCGGTCCCCGGACGTCGACTCCGCCCGGGCCTTCCTCGCCGAGTACGCGGTGAAGGCCGGTGAGGACGGCGCCCGCTTCTTCGGCATCCGCCTCGACGGCACCCTCGTGGGCGGCGTCCTCTTCCCCAGCTTCGACGCCGACAGCGGCAACTGTGAGATCGGCTGCTGGCTGGAGCCCGCCGCGGCCGGCCGCGGCCTGGTGACCAAGGCCTGCCGCGTCCTGATCGACTACGCGTTCGGCGAGCGCGGCATGCACCGCGTCGAGTGGCATGCCGACACCGGCAACAAGAAGAGCCTCGCCGTCGCCGAACGCCTCGGCATGACCCGCGAGGGCGTCATGCGGGAGAACTACCTCCACCGCGGCGTCCGCCGGGACACCGAGGCCTGGTCGATCCTCGCCCACGAGTGGGCCGCCGCCCGCACCTCCTGAGACAGGCCGTCCGGGCCCCGCCCCCGGGGCCCGGAACAGCCGGGTCCCGGATCCTCAGAGAACTCTCAGACGCTGCCCCTACGGTGCGCCGCATGGACACCACGAAGCCCCCCGCCCCGAACGCCGCCCAGGCGGACACCACCCCGGTCGACCTCGCGAAGACCGAAGCCACCCAGGACACCGCGGCCGAGGCCCGGGCCGAGACCGCCGACCTCGACGCCGCGGCGGACGCGGACCTTGGCGCCGACGACTTCACCGAGGACCTGGCCGACGAGGAGCAGCAGCCGAGCCACGTCGGCTCCGCGGCCTTCGCGATCGTCTCCGCCGGCCTCTCCGTCGTCGCCCTCAGCGGGAGCTGGGTCGCCGGCATCGTGTCCGAGCGAGCGAGCGTCGCCGCCCGTCTGGAACTGAGCCAGGCCGCCGGCGCCGACGCGCAGATCGCCGCCCAGTTCGTCGACCCGTGGCACACGACCGCCATGGTGAACGGCGTCTTCTCCGCCCTCGCCCTGATCATCGCGACCTTCGTGCTGGCCCTCCCCGCCTTCAGCACTCCCGAACGCATCCTCCCCACCTGGGTCCGGTCGGTCTCCTGGGCGGGCATCGGCCTCGGTGCCCTCGGCGTACTCCTCTTCGTCCTCATGTACTTCGACCTTCTCCTGGCCATCCCGAAGGCAGCCTCCTGAGCAGTGCCCAGCCGCGGCCGGCAGCACCCGCCACCCGGGCTCGCCGGCTACGGCTCTTCGCCCCGCCCGTCCCGCCGGCGCCCCTCCGGTAGGCGCCCGTCCGCGAGCTCCTCGTCCAGGCGTATGAGCACCCGGCCGGAGTCGAGGTCTATGGGGCCCCGTCCCGGATCGGCGTCACCCACGTCGGTCCGGGACAGCTCCAGCCGCTTCTGCTCGTCGTCCGTGTGCTTGCGTCCCGGGTTGAACAGTTCCTCGATCATGTTGAACACCGTGCCCACGCACCCTCCGCCCCGTCCGGGGCCGCCGGTCATCGCACCGTCAGTGTCAGGATCCTGTCGTCGCCCGCCTCCGGCGACCCGCGCCCGTCCGTCTCACTCGTGACCAGCAGCAGCCGGTCACCCCCGAGAGCGATCACCGTCCGCAGCCGCCCGTACTCGTCCTGAAGGAAGGCCTCGGGCTCGGCCGCCGGCTGCGTCCCGGCCAAGGGGATCCGCCACAGCCGCTGCCCCTTCAGCCCGGCCATCCACACCGACCCCTCCGCCCAGGCGATCCCGCTCGGTGAGGCCTCGTCGGTCCGCCACACGGCCACCGGATCCCGCAGTCCGGGCTTGCCCGCCTTCCCCTCGGCCTCAGGCCAGCCGTAGTTCGCGCCGGGCTCGATCAGGTTCAGCTCGTCCCAGGTGTTCTGGCCGAACTCCGCCGCCCACAGGCGCTTGTCCTTGTCCCAAGCGAGGCCCTGCACATTGCGGTGTCCATAGGAGTAGACGACGGAATCGGCTTCCGGATTGCCGTGCACCGGATCCCCGTCCGGAGTCATCCGCAGGATCTTGCCGCCGAGCGACTTCCGGTCCTGCGCGAGCCCGGTGACACCCGTCTCGCCCGTCCCGGCATACAGCATCCTGTCCGGCCCGAAGGCGATCCGCCCGCCGTTGTGGATCAGCCCCTTGGGTATACCCCGGAACACGGTGTCCGGCGCCCCCAGTTGCTGCCCGGAGGGTCTGTTCTCGTCATAGCGAAGCCGAGCGATCCGGTTGTCCGACGCGGTCGTGAAGTAGACGTACACCAGCCGGTCCGAGGCGAAGTCCGGCGACAGCGCGAGGCCCAGCAGCCCGCCCTCACCTCCCGGATCCACGCCCGGAACCTCACCGATCCGCGTCACCGCACCCGACCCCGCCGCGACCCGGCTGATCGTCCCCTTGTCGCGGGAGGCGACCAGCAGGTCACCTCCCGGAAGGGGGGCCACGCCCCAGGGCGACTCCAGACCCTTGGCCGCCTCACCGGTGACCGTCACCGCCCCCTTCGCGGGAGGCCCCGACGCGGACGGCGAAGCGGACCCGCTCCCCGAAGGGCCCGGTGACCCGGCCCCCGCCGCCGTCGCACCCGGTGGGGAACCGCCCCGCCCGGGGTCCGGACCGCCCTGCGGGGAGCAGCCCGCCACCAGCAGCGCACCGCACCCGGCCAGCGCGACCGCCGCCAGCACACCCCGGCGCCGCGCGCCCGGGCCTGAAGATCTCTGCCCCTGAGGCTCCGGCCCCTCGCACCCCGCCTGCCCGCCAGAACTTCCGTACCGCATCGCCCTGCTCCCTTCCGGTCCCGACGATCCTGCCCTTCACCCGTCTCAACAGCCGGGGCAGTTCTCGAAGTTCCACCACTCGTACACCCGATCGAGTGGTTGTGGGTGGCGGTCAGTCCCAGGCTCCCACGTCGACCGGAAGCCCCGCGATCTCGGCCAGGTCCGCGGCCGTGAGCCGCAGCCGCGCCGCCCCGGCGTTCTCCACCGCCCAGTGCGCCCGGTCCGCGCCGGGCACCGGCACCACCTGCGGCCCCTGGGCCAGCACCCAGGCCAGGGCCACCTGAGCGACCGTGACCTCGGGGCCGTACCGCCGCGCCACCCGCCGCAGCCCTGCCACCAGCACCTGGTTCGAAGCCATCGCCTCCGCCGTGAACCGCGGGTGCCGGGCCCGGACGTCCTGCGGCTCGAAGCCCTCGCCCGGTGTGAGCGTCCCCGTCAGGAACCCGCTGCCCAGCGGCATCGCGGCCAGGAATCCCACCCCGCGCGCGGCACACCACGGCAGCAGCTGCCACGCCGCCTCCGGCGACCACACCGACAGCTCCGCCTGCACCGCGCTCACCGGAAAGACCTGCTGCAGCCGCTCCAGGTGCCGCAGCGTCGTCCGGTACCCGCGGTCACCGCGCCGCCCCGCACCCGGGCCTGCCCCCGCACCCAGCGCGCAGAAGCCGAGCGCCCGCACCTTGCCCGCGCCCACGAGCTCCGCCATGGCACCCCAGGTCTCCTCCACCGGAACCTCGGGGTCCACCCGGTGCAGCTGGTAGAGGTCTATGACATCGGTGCGCAGCCGCCGCAGCGAGGCGTCGCACGCCCGCCGCAGGTAGCCGGGGCGGCCGTCGGCCACCACGTGCTGGTCGCCCGCCCGCAGTCCCACCTTGGCCGAGACGAACGCGTCGGACCGCCGCTCCCGCAGCACCCGCCCGAGCAGCAGCTCGTTGGTGAACGGCCCGTACACGTCGGCCGTGTCCAGCAGGTTCGACCCCAGGTCCAGAGCGGCGTGCACGGCGGCCAGCGACTCGTGCCCCCGCCGTCGCGAAGGCGTGTACGCCCAGCTCATCGGCATACAGCCGAGACCGACGGCGCCCACGCTCAGCGCCCCCGCCCCGATCGACCTGCGCTCCACCCCTGCGTCCCCCTCCGCTCCGGCCACCAAACTAGCGGCTTGATCAAGACGGCTTGGCATAGCCTCGTGATCATGACTGCTGCGCCCCGGGACGTCTGGCTCCCCTTCCCCGCCGAAGAGGTCGCCGGCCTCCCCGACTCCTTCCGGTACCGCCAGTGGGACGGAGAGGACGCCTTCCCTGCCGATCCGGCCGACTGCGTCTTCTACGTGGCCCCCTACATGAAGGCCGCCGAGGTCACCGTGCGCCCGCTCGCCGCGATGCCCGCCGTCCGGGTCGTCCAGACCCTGACCGCCGGCATCGACGACGTGCTGGGCCGACTGGGAGACCTGCGTCCCGGAGTGCGCCTGTGCAACGCAGCCGGGGTCCACACGGCCAGCACCGCCGAACTGGCCCTCGCCCTGACCCTCGCCTCCCTGCGCGGCATCCCCGGCATGGTCCGCGGACAGGACCGCGAGGACTGGCGCTCCGGCTTCTACGACGCCCTCGCCGACAAGTCAGTTCTGATCATCGGCTACGGATCCATCGGCTCGGCGGTCGAGGACCGCCTGGCGCCCTTCGAGTGCGCGCGGATCGAACGCGTCGCGCGCTCGGCGCGGGCCGCGGCACGCGGGCCGGTGCACGCCATCGCCGACCTGCCCGGGCTCCTGCCGCAGGCCGACGTGGTCATCCTCGTGACGCCCCTGACCGACGCAACCCGGGGACTGGCGGGCGCCGGGTTCCTCGGCCGGATGAAGGACGGGGCCCTGCTCGTGAACGTCTCGCGGGGCCCGGTCGTCGACACCGGGGCCCTGCTGGCGGAGGTGGAGTCGGGCCGGCTGCGTGCCGCCCTCGACGTCACCGACCCCGAACCGCTGCCCGCGGGCCACCCGCTCTGGCACGCCCCCAACGTCCTGGTCACGCCTCACGTCGGCGGCAGCAGCTCCGCGTTCGAGCCCCGCGCCAAGCGCCTGGTGGCCCGCCAACTCACCCGCTTCGCCGCCGGGGAGCCCGTGGAGCACACGGTACTGATCACCGACTAGCCTCCGAACCCTGTACGCTCCGCAGTCGTCCGTGCGCGATCGGTTGCGACACCTCCCCGCTCGGTAACAGAGCGTAGAGCAACTATGTCCCTGAGTGACGAAAGTGGTGTATCGTCCGGAAGAAGGGGCTGCGCCGGGAACGTCTGGCGCTGGGGAGTGATCGGACACTTTGGGGGGCGACGGGCGATGCACGGCCAATGGACGAAGGACCCGACGCGGCACAGCCGCCGCAGGCGGCGCGGCCGGGACTGGGCCGCGCCGGAACCAGCCGGCGAGGGGGACCGGTGAACACCCCCGGGACGGCGCTCCTGGACCGCCCCTCCGTCTCGGGCGGAGGCAGGGGTCTGGCGATGCAGCTGATCCTCGCGGTCGTCAGCGGGGGGTACGCCGTCGGCGCCGCCCTCAACTGGGGGTCCGAGGAAGTGGCCGAGATCATGGGCGACTTCGGGCTCAGCGCCGCCGGCCTGCTCGCCGCCGTCTCCTGCTACACCTACGCCCGCACGATCGACAGCCGGGAGCGCCCCGCCTGGCTGCTCTTCGCCTTCTCCTCCCTCATGGGCGCCTGCGGCAACGCCGTCTGGGGCTGGTACGAGGTGATCCTCGGCGAATCCGTACCGAAGCCCTCGCTCGCCGACTTCGCCTTCCTCTGCTTCGCCCCGCCCGCCATCGTGGGCCTTCTCGTCCTCGCCAAACGCCCGGTCACCCGCGCCGGCTGGGTGTGCCTCGGCCTCGACTCCTGGCTCATCGGCGGCTCCCTGCTGACCCTGTCCTGGAGCCTGGCCCTGGCCCAGGCGGCCAAGACCGCCCAGTCCGGCGCCCCCGGCAGCGTCCCGCGCGCCGCGCTCTCCCTCGCCTACCCCCTGCTGGACATCGCGCTCGTCTCGATGGTCCTGGTGCTGCACTTCCGGCGGAGCGAGACCAACCGCTCCGCCGTCAACACCGCCATCGCGGCGCTGGCGCTGACCGTCCTCAGCGACGCCCTGTTCACCTCGCCTCTCCTGAGCGCCGAGTACCAGTCCGGCCAGCTGCTGGACGCCGGCTGGTTCGCCGGCTCGCTGCTGCTCGCGTACGCCCCCTGGGGCGCCCGGCGCATCCACCACGGGCCGGTGCCGCCGGGGCACCCGCGCAGGGACCGGCCGCACAGCCGGCCGATCACCGGATCCCTGCCCGCCCTCACGCCGTACCTGGCGGCCGCCGTGTGCACCCTCGGCATCCTCTACAACGTCGTGGACGGCCGGAAGGTGGACAGGATGGTCGTGTTCACCGGCTGCACCGTCGTGCTCGCCCTCGTGATCCGGCAGGGCATCATGCTCCTCGACAACATCGCCCTGACCCAGGAACTGGCCCAGAAGGAGAACCACTTCCGCTCCCTCGTCCAGGGCTCCAGCGACGTCATCATGATCGCCGCACCCACCGGGACCCTGCGCTACGTCAGCCCGGCCGCCGCCGGGGTGTACGGCCGCGAGGCCGAGGAGCTGGTCGGCACCGAGCTGGCCACCCTGATCCACCCCGACGACCTCGGCCGCGTGGTCCACGAGGTACGCCGCTTCCTCGCCGCACCGCCGGCCGAGGAGCCCACCACCCGCATCGAATGCCGCTTCAGGTCGGGCGGCGGCGAGTGGCTGAACGTGGAGTCCACCGTCAACCGCCACCAGGGCGGACTCATCCTCAACAGCAG
This sequence comes from Streptomyces sp. TN58, assembly GCF_001941845.1. Lineage (NCBI taxonomy): Bacteria > Bacillati > Actinomycetota > Actinomycetes > Kitasatosporales > Streptomycetaceae > Streptomyces > Streptomyces sp. TN58. The sequence goes on from NZ_CP018870.1 coordinate 5,163,022, forward strand.
GGACGTCACCGAGCGTGTCCGGCTCCAGGCCCAGCTCCAGCACAGTGCCGAACACGACCCGCTGACCGACCTGCCCAACCGGGCGCTGTTCACCCGGCGTGTGCGCCAGGCCCTGGCGGGGCGCCGCGCGGGCGACCACAGCACCGCCGTGCTCTTCATCGACCTCGACGGCTTCAAGGCGGTCAACGACACCATCGGCCACCAGGCCGGCGACGAACTGCTCATCGAGGCCGCGCGCCGGCTCCATGATTCCGTCCGCGCCGGGGACACCGCCGCCCGGCTCGGCGGCGACGAGTTCGCCGCGCTGATCCTGGGCGACGGCGGCCGCGACCGCAGCGCCCGCGAGTACCAGGTCCGCGAGATCGCCGACCGGCTGCGCACCAGGCTCTCCCAGCCGTACCGGATCGGCGGTAGCGAGGTACGGGTGGCCGCCAGCATCGGCGTGGCCTTCGCCGACCCCGGCATCACTCCCTCGGACCTGATGCGCAACGCCGACCTGGCGATGTACCGGGCCAAGGCGGGCGGCAAGGACCGCGTCGAGACCTACGCCCCGCAGATGCAGGCCGAGGTGGTCCGCAAGGCCGAGCTGGCGGGCCGGCTGCGCACCGCGCTGCACGAGGGCGAGTTCGCCCTGCTGCACCAGCCCGTGGTCTCGCTGGCCACCGGCGAGATCGCGGCCGTCGCCGCCCAGGCCCGGTGGCGTTCGGCCCAGGGGATCCTCTTCACACCGGCGGAGTTCCTCCGGGTGGCCGAGTACAGCGAGGGCTCGGCGGGCGGCGGCTCCGGCGCCGGCCCGGACGCCTCGCGCACCGCCGAGCTGGGCCGCTGGCTGCTGGAGGAGGCCGTCGAGCAGGCCGCCGACCGGCACCGGGCCGGGCACGACGTACCCGTGGCCGTGCGGATGACCGCCCAGCGGCTCCTGGACAACGCCATGCCGCTCGGCACGGTGGAAGCGTTGCTGACCCGGCACGGCCTGCGCTCCGGGGCCCTGGTGCTGGAGCTCGCGGTCTCGGACCCCCGAGTCCCCTTCGACGACCTGGAGCGCCGCCTGGCGGCCCTGCACCGGCTCGGAGTGGGAATCGCCCTGGACGGCTTCGGCAGCGGCTACGCCGCCATCAGCGCCCTGCGCCGCCTGCCCGTGGACATGCTCAAGCTGGACCGGGGCCTGGTGGAGGGAGTGGTCGAGTCCGCCCGCCTGCACAAGATCACAGCCGGGCTCTTGCGGATCGCAAACGACCTCGGCATGCGGTCCGTGGCCGACGGGGTGGACCTGCCCGAGCAGGTGGCCGCGCTGCGCGCGATGGGGTGCACGCACGGCCAGGGGGCGGCCTTTTCCGGCCCCCTCGACGAGTACAGGCTGCGCCGTGCGCTGGTGCGCGGTACGTTCCCAGTACCGGGCGGAGCGGCCCAGCCGGCACTGGCGGGAGGCTCCTCCGGGGGTTCGATGGTCATCCGTAGAGGCTCACATAATGAGACGCCCGTCCCACCTACTTGACATCACCCTCCCGCCGGAGGGAGGGTCAGTGCCATGCGCACCCGAATTCTCGTACTTGGAAAGCGCGTCGGCTGAAGCTGGGGCCTGCATGTCCCCGCTCAACACACCCGACGCGCTCCCCTCGCTTGCCTCCTGGCACGAGGGGTTTTTTGTTGCACTGGCACAGAGTCGAATCCGCGTAAAACCCTCAGCTTCGAGAAGAGAATGCCGATGACCGAGCAGGCCACCGGGGCCCACCATCCGCAGCCGCGGCCCCGTTCCGGCGGACAGCAGTCCGCCGCAGTTGAGCACGTCACGGGTGCGCAGTCCCTCATCCGCTCTCTCGAAGAGGTGGGGTGCGACACCGTCTTCGGGATTCCGGGAGGCGCCATCCTCCCCGCGTACGACCCGATGATGGACTCCAAGAAGGTCCGTCACATCCTGGTCCGCCACGAGCAGGGGGCCGGCCACGCCGCCACCGGCTACGCCCAGGCCACCGGCAAGGTCGGCGTCTGTATGGCCACGTCCGGCCCGGGCGCCACCAACCTGGTCACCCCGATCGCCGACGCGCACATGGACTCCGTCCCGCTCGTCGCGATCACCGGCCAGGTCTCCTCCAAGGCGATCGGCACCGACGCCTTCCAGGAGGCGGACATCGTCGGCATCACCATGCCGATCACCAAGCACAACTTCCTGGTCACCAGGGCCGAGGACATCCCGAAGACGATCGCCGAGGCGTTCCACATCGCCGCCACCGGCCGCCCGGGACCGGTCCTCGTCGACATCGCCAAGGACGCCCTCCAGGCGAAGACCACCTTCTCGTGGCCGCCCTCCCAGGACCTCCCCGGCTACCGGCCGGTCACCAAGCCGCACGCCAAGCAGATCCGCGAGGCCGCCAAGCTCATCTGCCAGGCCAAGCGCCCGGTGCTGTACGTCGGCGGCGGCGTCATGAAGTCCGGCGCCACCGCCGAGCTGAAGGTCCTGGCGGAGCTGACCGGCCTCCCGGTCTGCACGACCCTGATGGCGCTGGGCTCCTTCCCCGACAGCCACCCCCTGCACGTCGGCATGCCCGGCATGCACGGCAGCGTCACCGGCGTCACCGCGCTGCAGAAGTCGGACCTGCTGATCGCGCTGGGCACCCGCTTCGACGACCGCGTCACCGGCAAGCTGGACAGCTTCGCCCCCTACGCCAAGATCATCCACGCGGACATCGACCCGGCCGAGATCGGCAAGAACCGCGCCGTCGACGTCCCGATCGTCGGCGACGCCCGCGAGGTCATCGCCGACCTGATCCAGGCCGTCCAGGCCGAGCACACCGAAGGCGGCGCCGGCGACTACACCGCCTGGTGGAACGACCTCAACCGCTGGCGTGAGACGTACCCGCTGGGCTACGACCTGCCCGCGGACGGCAGCCTCTCGCCGCAGCAGGTCATCGAGCGCATCGGCGCGCTCGCGCCGAAGGGCACGGTCTTCGCGGCCGGTGTCGGCCAGCACCAGATGTGGGCCTCGCACTTCGTCAAGTACGAGGAGCCCCGCACCTGGCTGAACTCCGGCGGCGCCGGGACCATGGGCTACGCGGTCCCCGCCGCGATGGGCGCCAAGGTCGGCATGCCCGAGCGCACCGTCTGGGCGATCGACGGCGACGGCTGCTTCCAGATGACCAATCAGGAACTGGTCACCTGCGCCCTGAACAACATCCCGATCAAGGTCGCCATCATCAACAACGGCGCCCTGGGCATGGTCCGCCAGTGGCAGACGCTGTTCTACAACCAGCGGTACTCCAACACCGTCCTGCACGCCGACGAGACCGGACACGACACCGTCGGCTCCCAGCTCGGCGAGTCCACCGCGCCCCGCAAGGGCACGCGCGTCCCGGACTTCGTCAAGCTGTCGGAGGCCATGGGCTGCGTGGCGCTGCGCTGCGAGGACCCGGCCGACCTGGACAAGGTCATCGCCGAGGCCAACGCCATCAACGACCGCACCGTCGTCATCGACTTCATCGTCCACGAGGACGCCATGGTGTGGCCGATGGTCGCCGCCGGCACCTCCAACGACGAGGTCATGGCAGCGCGGGGCGTCCGCCCCGACTTCGGCGACAACGAAGACGACTGAGCCGAGAGAGCCTGAGAGAGAGAACGCCTCACATGTCCAAGCACACGCTCTCCGTCCTGGTCGAGAACACGCCCGGCATCCTCGCCCGGATCGCCGCCCTGTTCTCCCGCCGCGGGTTCAACATCGACTCCCTCGCGGTCGGCGTCACCGAGCACCCCGACATCTCCCGCATCACCATCGTCGTCAACGTCGAGGACCTCCCGCTGGAGCAGGTGACCAAGCAGCTGAACAAGCTGGTCAACGTGCTCAAGATCGTCGAGCTGGAGCCGCACAACGCCATCGAGCGCGAACTCGTCCTGGTGAAGGTCCGCGCCGACAACGAGACCCGCTCGCAGATCGTCGAGATCGTCCAGCTCTTCCGCGCCAAGACCGTCGACGTCTCCCCGGAGGCCGTCACCATCGAGGCGACCGGCGGTTCCGACAAGCTCGGCGCCATGCTCAAGATGCTGGAGCCCTTCGGCATCAAGGAGCTCGTGCAGTCCGGCACGATCGCCATAGGGCGCGGCGGACGGTCCATCACGGACCGCAGCCTGCGCGCGCTCGACCGCAGCGCCTGATCCGGACGGCCGGACCGGCCGGGGCACAACAGCCGCCCGGCTCCGGCCCCGGGGCCCCGCCCCCATGTCGCGAACGCGGGTCCAGGGCCCCGGCAGACACGCTCGGCCCGCATAGCGAGACCGACAGACTCAGATTCCGTTCCCCGCCGTACGGTGGGAGCAACACCAGCGCACCAAGGAGATATCCCAGTGGCCGAGCTGTTCTACGAGAACGACGCCGACCTGTCCATCATCCAGGGCCGCAAGGTCGCGGTCATCGGTTACGGCAGCCAGGGCCACGCCCACGCGCTGTCGCTCCGTGACTCCGGCGTCGACGTCGTCGTCGGCCTGAAGGAGGGCTCGAAGTCCAAGGCCAAGGCCGAGGAGCAGGGCCTGAAGGTCGTCCCCGTGGCCGAGGCCGCCGAGTGGGCGAACGTCATCATGATCCTCACCCCGGACCCGCTGCAGGCCGAGATCTACGAGGAGTCCGTCAAGGACCACCTCAAGGAGGGCGACGCGCTCTTCTTCGGCCACGGCTTCAACGTCCGCTACGGCTTCATCAAGCCCCCCACCAACGTGGACGTCGCCCTGGTCGCCCCGAAGGGCCCGGGCCACCTGGTCCGCCGCCAGTACGAGGAGGGCCGCGGCGTCCCGTGCATCGCCGCCGTCGAGCAGGACGCCACCGGCAAGGCCTTCGACCTGGCGCTCTCCTACGCGGCCGGCATCGGCGGCACCCGCGCCGGCGTCATCAAGACCACCTTCACCGAGGAGACCGAGACCGACCTGTTCGGTGAGCAGGCCGTCCTCTGCGGTGGTGCGTCCGCGCTGGTCAAGGCCGGTTTCGAGACCCTGACCGAGGCGGGCTACCAGCCGGAGATCGCCTACTTCGAGTGCCTGCACGAGCTGAAGCTCATCGTCGACCTCATGTACGAGGGCGGCCTGGAGAAGATGCGCTGGTCGGTCTCCGAGACCGCCGAGTGGGGCGACTACATCACCGGCCCGCGCGTCATCACCGACGCCACCAAGGCCGAGATGAAGAAGGTCCTGGAGGAGATCCAGAGCGGCAAGTTCGCCGAGGAGTGGATGGCCGAGTACAAGGCCGGTCTGCCCAAGTACAACGAGTACAAGAAGGCCGACTCGGAGCACCTGCTGGAGACCACCGGCAAGAAGCTGCGCAAGCTGATGAGCTGGGTCGACAACGACGAGAGCTGATCTCGCGGCGGTGGGGCCGGGACGGGTAATCCCGGCCCCACCGCGCATCACCGGGCGGTACGGCACATGCCGCACCGGTGGCCGGAGCGCCGGGAACGGGCCCTCGGGGCGTCGCGGCGGTCACGGCTTGTCCAACCCGGCCAACCACGGAAGAGTGATCCTTCCGGACAGGCGGAAAACCGGCCCGTCCGCGCCACTACACTGCTCAACACATACGCGTCAGGCCCACAGTGTCGTGCGTCTTCCACGCGGCTACCCCCTCCACCGCCTGCGGCCGTCGGGACGGCCGTCCGCACTGGACTTGTGAGGATGACCCACGTGAGCTCGAAACCTGTCGTACTCATCGCCGAAGAGCTGTCGCCCGCCACCGTCGAGGCGCTCGGCCCGGACTTCGAGATCCGCCACTGCAACGGCGCCGACCGCGCCGAACTGCTCCCCGCGATCGTCGACGTCGACGCGATCCTGGTCCGCTCGGCCACCAAGGTCGACGCCGAGGCCATCGCCGCGGCGAAGAAGCTCAAGGTCGTCGCCCGCGCCGGCGTCGGTCTGGACAACGTCGACGTCTCCGCCGCCACCAAGGCCGGCGTGATGGTCGTCAACGCCCCGACCTCGAACATCGTGACCGCGGCCGAACTCGCCTGCGGCCTGCTCGTCGCCACCGCCCGCAACATCCCGCAGGCCAACACCGCCCTGAAGAACGGCGAGTGGAAGCGGAACAAGTACACGGGTGTCGAGCTCAGCGAGAAGACCCTCGGCGTCGTCGGCCTCGGCCGCATCGGCGTCCTGGTCGCCCAGCGCATGTCGGCCTTCGGGATGAAGATCGTCGCGTACGACCCCTACGTCCAGCCCGCGCGCGCCGCCCAGATGGGCGTCAAGATGCTGACGCTGGACGAGCTCCTGGAGGTCGCCGACTTCATCACCGTGCACCTGCCCAAGACCCCGGAGACCCTCGGCCTCATCGGTGACGAGGCTCTGCACAAGGTCAAGCCGTCCGTCCGCATCGTCAACGCCGCGCGCGGCGGCATCGTCGACGAGGCCGCCCTGTACACGGCCCTCAAGGAGGGCCGCGTCGCCGGCGCCGGCCTCGACGTGTACGCGAAGGAGCCCTGCACGGACTCCCCGCTCTTCGAGCTCGACCAGGTCGTCTGCACCCCGCACCTCGGCGCGTCCACGGACGAGGCCCAGGAGAAGGCCGGTGTCTCCGTCGCCAAGTCGGTGCGCCTCGCCCTCGCCGGTGAGCTCGTACCGGACGCGGTCAACGTCCAGGGCGGCGTCATCGCCGAGGACGTCCGTCCGGGCCTGCCGCTCGCCGAGAAGCTCGGCCGCATCTTCACCGCCCTCGCGGGCGAGGTCGCGGTCCGCCTCGACGTCGAGGTCTGCGGCGAGATCACCCAGCACGACGTCAAGGTCCTCGAACTCTCCGCGCTCAAGGGTGTCTTCGAGGACGTCGTCGACGAGACGGTCTCCTACGTCAACGCCCCGCTGTTCGCGCAGGAGCGCGGTGTCGAGGTGCGCCTGACCACCAGCTCGGAGTCCCCGGACCACCGCAACGTGGTGACCGTCCGCGGCACCCTGTCGGACGGCCAGGAGGTGTCGGTCTCCGGCACGCTCGCGGGCCCGAAGCACCTTCAGAAGATCGTCGGCATCGGAGAGTACGACGTGGACCTGGCGCTCGCCGACTACATGGTCGTGCTGCGCTACACCGACCGCCCCGGCGTGGTCGGCACCGTCGGCCGCGTCCTCGGCGAGGGCGGCCTGAACATCGCGGGCATGCAGGTCGCCCGCGCGGAGGAGCACGGCGAGGCCCTGGCGGTCCTCACCGTCGACGCCGAGGTGCCGGCGGGTGTCCTCGCGGACATCGCCGCCGAGATCGGCGCGGTCTCGGCGCGCACCGTCAGCCTCGCCTGACGCCGCCACGGCAGTGGAACGCGGAAGGGCCCGGGGGAGACCCCGGGCCCTTCCGCGTTCCACCGGCCACGCCGCGCCGGTCAGTTGTACGCCGCCTCGTGCTTGCGCGCCGCGGCGTCCGGGGCGCGGGTGCCGGTGCCGGTGCCGGTGCCCCGCAGCAGGGCCGCGGCGAGCACGGCCGCCACGAGCAGCAGGGCCGTACCGCCCCAGGCCGCGTACCGCATCCCGTGGACGAAGGCCTCGCGGGCCAGGGCCAGGACCTCTTCGCCGGCCGGCCCGCCGATCCGGTGGGCGGTGGCGACGGCGCCGCCCAGGGTCGCCCGGGCGGCGGGCTCGGCGTCCGCGAGGTCACCGCGGTAGACCGCGGTGCCCAGGCTGCCGAGGACCGCCATGCCCAGGGCGCCGCCGAACTCCGTACCGGTCTCCAGCAGGGAGGCGGCGGAACCGGCCTTCTCGGCGGGGGCCGCGCCCAGGGCCATGTCGGAGACCAGGGACATCACGGTGACGACGCCCGAGGCCAGGACGCCCGAGCCGGCCAGGATCAGCCACAGCGAGTCGGTGTCCACGAGGCCGATCAGCGTGAATCCGGCAGCGGCGAGGACGAACCCGCCGGCGACGACGTGGGCGCGGTCCGTCTTGCGGGCCAGGGCCGCGGAGGCCGGAGCCGCCGCGCCGATGACGACGGAGGGGGCGAGGCTCCACAGGGCGGCTTCCAGGGTGCCCATGCCGAGCACCGACTGGAGGTACTGGGTGGTGAAGTAGGCCGAGCCGAGCATGGCGAAGGCGGCGATGGTGTTCAGGGCGACGCCGGCGCCGAAGCCGCGGCCCCGGAACAGCGAGCGGCTGACCATGGCGTCGTCACGGCCGCGCTGGCGGCGGACGAAGACGTGGCCGAGGAGCAGTCCGACGGCGAGGCACCCCAGGTAGCGGGGCTCGACGCCCTCGGCGGCGATCTCCTTGAGGCCGTACACGACCGGCAGCACGGCGGCCATGGACAGCGGGACCGACAGCAGGTCGAAGCGGCCGGGGGCGGGATCCTTGAACTCCGGGACCAAGGCCGGGACGAGGGCCAGCAGGAGCAGCATCGCGGGCACGTTGACCAGGAAGACGGAGCCCCACCAGAAGTGGTTCAGCATCACGCCGCTCAGCACGGAGCCGAGGGCGACGCCGCCGGTCATGGCCCCGGACCAGAGGGCGATGGCCTTGCCGCGCTGCCTGTCGTCCCGGAAGAGGTTGCGGACGAGGGCGAGCGTGGACGGCATCAGGGTCGCACCGCCGACGCCGAGCAGGAAGCGGGCCGCGATGAGCATCTCGGCGCTGGTGGCGTACGCGGCGGCGGCCGAGGCGAGGCCGAAGGCGCCCGCGCCGATCAGCAGCAGCCTGCGGCGGCCGATCCGGTCCCCGAGCGAACCCATCGTGATCAGCAGGCCGGAGAGGGCGAAGGCGTAGCTGTCGAAGATCCAGAGCTGCTGGGTGGCGGTCGGGTCCAGCTGTGCGGTGATCGCCGGGATGGCGAAGTAGAGGACCGAGACGTCCATGGAGACCAGGAGCAGGGGCAGCAACAGGACGGTGAAGGCGGTCCACTCGCGGCGGCCGGCGAGTCGCGCTGTGGCGGCGGGGTTCGTCATGCCAGGAAACATACACATGTATTACACGATCGTCTATGACGCTTGTATGGAACGATCGTCTCGCACTGCCGTCTAGGACGGTCGTCTTGCTACGGTGGCGCCATGGGACATCGTGAAGACCTGCTCGAAGGCGCCAAGAAGTGCCTGGTGGAGAAGGGGTTCGTCCGCACCACCGCCCGCGACATCGTCAGTGCCTCGGGGACGAACCTGGCCTCCATCGGCTACCACTACGGCTCCAAGGACGCCCTGCTCACGGAGGCCTTCACCGGCCTGATCGAGGAGTGGGGGGCGGTGTTCCAGGGAGGCCTGGACGGTGAGGGCGGGTCGCTGGAGCGCTTCCGCGCGCTCTGGGAGGGCGTCCTCGCGCAGCACGAGAAGTCCGCGCCGGTCTGGGCGGCCAGCCTGGAAGTGGCCCTGAGCCGGGACCAGCGGCCCGAGCTGCGGGCGATGCTCGCGGCCTCCCAGGCCGAGGGGCGGCGCGGGCTGATCTCGATGCTGACGGGAACCCCTGAGGACCAGCTCGAAGAGCGAGACGTGCGGACCCTGGGCTCCTTCTACCAGGCGCTGCTCAACGGCCTGATGATCCAGTGGCTCTTCGACCCGGAGTCGGCCGCCACGGCCGAGGAGTTCACCGAGGGCATGCGCCGGGCCGCCGAGGCCATGACCGGCCCGCGGCAGTAGCCCCGGCCGGCCGGCGATCGGCGCGGCGCAGGGCCCCGGCCGGCTACAGCGTGATGACCACCTTGGCCCGCGCGTGCTCCACCTCCACGTACCTGATCGCCTCGGGCACCTCGTGCAGGGGGTAGGCCCGGTCCACGGCCGGGGCCACGCGGCCGGACTCGATGAGCTCGCGCAGTGCCGCCAGGTTCCGGTGGTCCGGCGCCGCCGTGAGGACGAGCAGCCGGTGGCGGACGAAGGGGGACAGCGCCGCGCCCTTCAGCAGCAGGGCCATCGGCCCCATCAGGCTGCCCCCTTCGGACACACCGCCGCCGGAGAGCACCAGCGTGCCCCCGGGCGTCAGGGCGCGGCGGCAGTCGGTGAGCGACCGGTTGCCCACCAGGTCGAGGACGAGGTCGTGGCGCCGGCCGGCCCGGGCGAAGTCGTCGCGGGAGTGGTCGACGACATGGTCGGCGCCCAGCGAGCGCACCAGCTCCGTGTTCCGCGGACCGCAAACGCCGGTCACCTCGGCCCCGAACGCCTTGGCGATCTGAACGGCGAAGGTCCCCACCCCGCCTGACGCACCGTTGACCAGGACCCGCTGTCCCGGCCGCACGCGCCCCAGGTCGCGCACCCCCATGAGGGCGGTGTTCCCGGCCAGCGGAACCGCGGCCGCCTGCTCGAAGGTCAGGTTCGCGGGCATCGGCCCGACCGCGCCGGCCGGGGCGCAAACGAACTCGGCGAAGGCCCCGTCGGCCTCGCCGAACACCTCGTCCCCCGGGCGCAGCCGGGTCACGTTCCTGCCCACCGCCTCCACCCGGCCCGCGAAGTCGGTTCCCCGGATGCGCGCCTTCGGGCCGCGCAGGCCCAGCACCGGCCGCGCCAGGTACGGGTCGCCCCGCATGAGGTGCCAGTCGCGCGCGTTGACCGCGGCCGCGCGGACCCGTACGAGCACCTCCCCGTCGCCGGCCGAGGGCCGCTCGACCTCCCTCAACTCCAGTACGTCCGGGGAGCCGTACCGGTCCTGGACGATCGCCTTCATCGGAGCCTCCGTGGCGCACCGGCCGGTGCGGAAAGGATCCGCGGGCGGGGCGGCCGGCGCTGTTCGCGACGGTAGGGGCCGGGCGCCGCCGGGGCATCGGGGACAGCCCTGAGAGGGGCCCGGGGATTACCCTCAGGCCAGGCGGGAAGCCTTCAGGGCCATGTGGAGCAGCAGGCGGTCCTCGCCCGCGTCCAGGTCGAGGCCGGTGAGCTGTTCCACGCGGCCCAGGCGGTAGTAGAGGGTCTGGCGGTGGATGCCGAGGGCGGCGGCGGCGCGGCCCGCCTGGCCGGCGCAGTCCAGGAACACCTCGGCGGTGCGGGCGAGTTCGCGGTGGGCGGGGGCGAGCAGGGGCCGGGCCGCCGGATCGTCCACCGGGTCGGCGGCCAGGGTCGCCAGCAGCCGGTACGGGCCGATCTGCGACCACTGGACGACCGGGCCGAGCCGCGGTTCGGCGGCCGCCGCGCGGGCCGCGGCGACGGCCTGCTCCCAGGCGGCGGGCAGTTCGGCGAGGCCGCGCACGGGATCGGCGACGCCCGCGGTCATCCGGTGCGCGCCGCCCGCTGGCCCGGCCGCCGCGCCGGCCGTTGCGCCGGCCGTCGCGCCGGGCGCGGCCGTCGCCCCCGCCCCCGCCCTCGCCCGCGATCCGGCGGTGCCCGCGCCCGTGCCCGCCGCCGTGGCCGCCGCCGGTTCCGCCGTGCGCGGCAGCAGCCGCGCCACCGCCGTGAGCGCCGGAGCCAGCCCGTCCGGCGACCGCAGCCGGAGCAGTACCGCCAGAGCCCGGCCCGCACCCGCCGGCCCGGCCCCCGGCGCACCGTCCGGCTCGCCCGCGCCGCCGCCCCGCCGGGGTACGACGCACACGGCCGCCGCGCCCGGCACGGACGCCGGGGCGTCGCCCGTCCACGGCGCCACGCACACCGCCGCGTGCAGGCCCTCGCCGCCCGGCCCGAGGGCGGCCCGCAGTGCGGCCACGGCCATGTCCTGCTGCCACCCCCGCCCGGCCGTCAGCACCGCCTGGAACTCCCGGGACAGGTCCGCGCCCGCCTTCGCCTCCTCGGCGAGCAGCACCCCGATCCGCTGGGCCACCTCCATGGCCGCGGCCAGCGCCGCCGGGTCGGGGCCGGGGGTGCCGGGCTCCTGGTCGAGCAGCCACACGTAGCCCTGCACGATGGTCCGGAACCGCACCGGCAGGCAGATCCGCCCCCGGAACACCCCCGCGTCGGGCGCCGCCGGGATGCGGACGGGGCCGGTGGCACGGGCGATGCCGAAGCCCTCGAACCACGACCGGACGGCCGCCGTCGACTGCCGGGTCAGGATCGAGCGGGTCCGTACCGGGTCCATGGCGAGGTCGTCATCGCTGTCGTGGGCGCCGAAGGCGATGAGGCGGAAGTCCCGGTTCTCCAGGGTCGCCGGGGCGCCGAGCAGCGCGGAGATCTCGTCCACCAGGTCCTGGTAATCGCCCTTCACGCGCCCATTCTCCCACTCCCGCCCCTCCTCTTCAGACAGATGTATGAGATCGCGGACACGGATGCGTGACAGCTGTCGATGGCAGAGGATCAAAGCGATCCTTAGGTTTCACGGTGGTTTCACTTGCGCTTTTCTTCTGCCACCCGCTGGAGGTGCCCCGTGCTGGGTCCCGTGATCCTCGCCGCTTCGCGCAGCGACAAGATGCGTCGTATCGTCTCGGCCGCCCCGGTGACCAAGCCCGTGGTGAACCGGTTCATCCCCGGCGAGACCGTCGACCAGGTCATCCCGATCGTGGAGGACCTGACGCGGGCCGGCCTGGAGGTCACCCTCGACGTCGTCGGTGAGGACATCACCGAGGTGGAGCAGTCCTACGCCGCCCGCGACGCCTACCTCCGGCTCGTCGAGCGCCTCGCGGAGCTCGGCCTCGGCGAGAAGGCCGAGATGTCGGTGAAGCTGTCCATGTTCGGCCAGGCGCTGGAGGGCGGCCACGAACTGGCGCTCGCCAACGTCCGCCCCGTCGTCGAGGCCGCCGCCGCCATCGGCACCACCGTCACGCTGGACGCCGAGGACCACACCACCCTGGACTCGATGTTCGCCATCCACGAGGAGCTGCGGAAGGACTTCCCGCAGACCGGCTGCGTGATCCAGGCGTACCTCTTCCGCACCGAGGCCGACGCCCGCCGCCTGGCCGCCGACGGCAGCCGCGTGCGGATCGTCAAGGGCGCCTACAAGGAGCCCGCCGAGGTCGCCTACCAGGACAAGGCGGAGATCGACAAGGCGTACGTCCGCATCCTGAAGACCCTCATGGACGGCGAGGGCTACCCGATGATCGGGTCCCACGACCCGCGCCTGATCGCCATCGGCCAGGAGCTCGCCCGCAAGGCCGGGCGCAAACTGGACGAGTACGAATTCCAGATGCTGTACGGCATCCGCAGCGAGGAGCACCTGCGGCTCGCCGCCGAGGGCCACCGGATGCGCGTCTACACCGCGTACGGGACGGACTGGTACGGCTACTTCATGCGCCGCCTCGCGGAGAAGCCGGCCAACCTGCTCTTCTTCGTCCGCTCGATGATCACCAAGAACTAGCCACGAACCAGGTCAAGGAGTTACCAGCCCCATGGATGCTGTGACCCAGGTCCCCGCTCCGGTCAACGAGCCGGTCCACTCGTACGCCCCCGGCACCCCGGAGCGCACGCGCCTCGAAGAGCAGCTCAAGCAGCTGTCCGAGAACCCGATCGACCTCCCCATGACGATCAACGGCGTCAAGCGGATGGGCGGCGGTGAGCGCTTCGACGTGGTCCAGCCGCACGACCACAAGTCGGTGCTCGGCACCTACGCCAACGCCACCCAGGCCGACGCCCAGGAGGCGATCGACGCCGCCCTGGCCGCCGCCCCGGCCTGGCGCGCGATGTCCTTCGACGACCGCGCCGCGATCATCCTGCGCGCCGCCGAGCTGCTGTCCGGCCCGTGGCGCGAGAAGCTCGCCGCCTCCACCATGCTGGGCCAGTCGAAGACCGCCCAGCAGGCGGAGATCGACACCCCGTGCGAGCTCGTCGACTTCTGGCGCTTCAACGTCCACTTCGCCCGCCAGATCCTGGCCGAGCAGCCGGTCGCGAACTCCGCCGGCGTGTGGAACCGCAGCGACCACCGCCCGCTCGAAGGCTTCGTCTACGCCATCACGCCGTTCAACTTCACGGCCATCGCCGGCAACCTGCCGACCGCTCCCGCCCTGATGGGCAACGTGGTCCTGTGGAAGCCGTCCCCGACGCAGACCCACTCCGCGGTCCTCCTCATGGAGCTCCTGGAGGAGGCCGGCCTGCCCAAGGGCGTCATCAACCTGCTGACGGGCGACGGCATCGCCGTCTCCGAGGTGGCCCTGAACCACCCCGAGCTCGCCGGCATCCACTTCACCGGCTCGACCAAGACCTTCCAGCACCTGTGGAAGACGGTCGGCAACAACATCGAGAAGTACAAGTCCTACCCGCGCCTGGTCGGCGAGACCGGCGGCAAGGACTTCGTCGTCGCGCACCCGTCCGCGGACCGCGCGATCCTGAAGACCGCCCTGACCCGCGGCTCCTTCGAGTTCCAGGGCCAGAAGTGCTCGGCGTCCTCGCGCGCCTACATCCCCGCCTCGATCTGGAACGACGGCTTCAAGGAGGCCTTCGCGGCCGAGGTCGACGGCATCACCATGGGCCCGGTCACCGACCTGTCCAACTTCATCGGCGCCGTCATCGACGAGCGGTCCTTCGCGAAGAACAAGGCCGCCATCGACCGCGCCAAGGCCGACCCGACCTGCGAGATCGTCGCCGGCGGCCGCTACGACGACTCCGAGGGCTACTTCGTCCGCCCGACGGTCATCGTGTGCACCGACCCGGAGAACGAGGTCTTCACGACGGAGTACTTCGGCCCGATCCTCGCCGTGCACGTCTACGAGGACGAGAACTACGACGCCATGCTGGCCCAGATGGAGTCCGTCTCGGCGTACGCCCTGACCGGCTCGGTCATCGCCTCGGACCGCTACGCGGCGGCGGACGCGATGGAGAAGCTCCGCTTCGCGGCGGGCAACTTCTACATCAACGACAAGTCCACCGGCGCCGTCGTCGGCCAGCAGCCCTTCGGCGGCGGCCGCGCCTCGGGCACCAACGACAAGGCCGGAGCCGCGTCCAACCTGCTCCGCTGGACCTCGACCCGCTCCATCAAGGAGACCCTGGTCCCGCCGACCGAGTACGGCTACCCCCACATGGGCTGACCCCCGGCCCCCGCTGAACCCCGCCCCCGCTCCGGTACCCCCAAGTCCGGAGCGGGGGCGGTATCCATTTCCCGCCCGGCGGGACGCGGCGGGCGAAGGCTCCCGGAGGCGTCCGCCGGGGAGGGGGTCACACCTCCACGATGACCTGGTCCAGGGACTTGCGGACCAGGTCCGGGACCACGCAGTCGTCCGCCGGGTAGCCGACGGGGACGACCGCGAAGGCCTTCTCGTTCGCCGGGCGGTTCAGGACGTGGCCCAGGAAGCGCATCGGGCTCGGCGTGTGGATCAGCGCGGCCAGCCCCGACAGGTGCAGGGCGGACAGGAGCATGCCGACCGCGATGCCGACCGACTCGTCCACGTAGTAGTGCTTGCGCTTCGTGCCGTCCGGGCCGAGCCAGTACCGCTGCTGGAAGACGACGATCAGCGCGGGCGCGTCCGTCAGGTGCGTCTTCACGGCATCCGTGCCCAGCGGACGCAGCGCCGCCAGCCACTCGTCGCCGAGGCGGCCGTCGTAGGAGAGCTCCTCCTCCTGCTCCGCGGCCGCGCGGATCTGGGCGCGCACGGCCGGATCCTTGACCAGGACGAAGGTCCACGGCTGCTGGTGCGCCCCGGACGGCGCGGTCGACGCGCAGGCGATGGCGTCGCGGACGACCTGCTCGGGCACGGGGTCGGCGGAGAAGTGGCGTACGGTGCGCCGCTCGTCCATCCTGGCCCGCAACTCGGCGGCCCGCGCGAGGGATTCGTGCCGCGGCATCCGCTCCGGACGGTAGGCGGTGGGACGGTACGGCTGGCCGTGGGTGGGCGTCCACTGCTGGGTATCGGGCGACATGGCCCGATTCTGCCGAGGGATTGGTCCAGACCGCTAGAGAGGCTTCGGCCGATGGCGGCCGGTGTACGGCGTTCGGCGTCCGCAATGCGGTCCTTGATACGTTCGAGGGATGGGTGACTGGGACGCGCGGGCCGTCCGGGCGCGGTTGCGCGCGAAGACCTTCCGGTACGAGCTGAGGCCGCCGCTCCCGGAGGCGGACGTCCGGGGCTTCGAGGAGGAGCACGGCATCCGGCTGCCCGAGGAGTACCGGACGTTCGTCACGACGGTCGGCGACGGCCCGGCGGGCCCCCGGCACGGGCTGATGCCGCTGATCACCCCGCGCCCCGAGGCCGACGACGACTGGGCGGTGGACGACGAGTGGCGGGACGACCGCCGCCCGGGCCGGCTGGCCGCACCCTGCCCGATCCGCGCACCCCGTCCGTTCGACGAGAACCGCCGGTTCGACGAGGCCGACGGGCTGACCCTGGGCACGCTCATGCTGGTCGAGGGGGGTTGCGGCATATTCCTGAGACTGGTCCTCAACGGGCCCCTGACCGGCCAGGTCTGGCACGTGGACCAGGATTTCGGCTGCCACGCGCCGGAGAGCCCGGACTTCCGCACCTGGTACACCGACTGGCTGGAGCAGAGATGGACACGTTGACCGCGCACACCTCGCAACTGACCGCCGACGAGCTCCGCGCGATCCGGTCCCTCCTCGACGACGCCTTCGAAGGGGACTTCGCCGACGAGGACTTCGAGCACGCGCTCGGCGGGATGCACGTCGTGATCGGGGTGGACGGCCGGCTCGCCGCCCACGGCAGCGTGGTGCAGCGGCGGGTCGTGCACCGCGGCCGCGCCCTGCGCACCGGATACGTCGAGGCCGTGGCCGTACGGGCCGACCTGCGGCGCCGCGGCCTCGGACGGCAGGTGATGGCCCGGCTGGAGGAGGTCGTGGCGGGGGCCTACGAACTCGGCGCGCTCTCGGCGTCCGAGGAGGGGGCCGGGCTCTACCTCGCCCGAGGCTGGTCGGTGTGGCCCGGCCGGCTGGGGGTGCTCTCCCCGCAGGGACCGGTGCGCCTGCCCGAGGAGGAGGGCTCCACCTACGTGTGGGCGCCGCCCGGAGGCGTCCGGCTGGACCCCGCCGCGCCGCTCGACTTCGACTGGCGCGACGGGGACGTCCTCTGAGGGCCGTCCCGCCCGCCCGTCACCGGCGGTCACGGGATCAGTCGGCGATCCTGACCAGCATCTTGCCCACGTTGTCCCCGCGGAGCATGCCGCGGAAGGCGTCCACCGTGCGCTCGAACCCCTGCACGACGGTGGTGTCGGTGCCGATCCGGCCACTGCGCAGATGGGGGACGAGGAAGTCCTCCAACTCGTCCTGCAGACCGGTGTGGTGGCGGACCAGCACACCTTCCAGGCGCAGCGACTTGTGCACGACCTCGAAGAGGTTGCGGGGCGCGGCGGGGGAGCGGTCGCCGTTGTAGGTCGACACGGCGCCGACCCAGGCGATCCGTCCGAACTCGCGCAGTGCCCCGATCGCCCCCTCCAGGTGCTCCCCGCCCACGTTGTCCACGTACACGTCGATGCCCTCGGGGGCGGCCTTCGCGAGCTGCTCGCCCACGGGGCCGTCGTGATAGTCGAACGCCGCGTCGAAGCCGAGGACTTCGGTCAGGTGGCGGACCTTCGCCGCCGAGCCGGCGCTGCCGACGATCCGCCGGGCGCCCAGCAGCCGTGCGATGTGCCCGGTGGCGGTGCCCACCCCGCCCGCGGCGGCGGAGACGAACAGGTCCTCGCCCTCCCGCAGCGCCGCCGTCCGGGTCAGTGCGGCGTACGCCGTCAGGCCGGTGCCGCCCAGGATCGAGAGGTACGCCTCCAGCGGGACGCCCTCGTGGCCGCGCAGCCGGCGCGTACCGGCCTCGCCCAGGGTGACGAGGGCGTGCGTGCGCCAGCCCTCGCGGTGGAAGACCAGGTCGCCCTCGCGCAGCCCCGGGTCGCGGGAGGCGATCACCCGGCCCACCGAGCGGCCCTCCAGCGGGGTGTCCAGCTCGAAGCCGTCCTCGCCGCCGTCCATCAGGCCGCGGTGGTAGGGGTCCACGGAGAGCAGCAGGTTCTCCACCAGGGCGGTGCCGGGCCGCGGGTCGGGGACCGGGGAGGCGACGAAGGCGAAGTCGGAGGCGGCGGGGAAGCCGTCGGGGCGGGCGATCTGGTGGACGGCGTGAGCGGTGTGCGTGGTCATGGAGCTGACGCTAGGAAGGAATCCCCGAGCCGGGCAGGGGGTTGGGCTCATGGAAGCCACGCATCCATGAACAGCACTCATACAACGAGGTGGGGGCCCCGGTGTCCGATCTCCTCCCGCAGGAACTGCGGATCCTGGTCGCCGTCGCCGAAGCCGGCGGCTTCTCCGCCGCGGCCGCGGCGCTCGGCCTCACCCAGTCGGCCGTGTCGCACTCGGTGCGCGGCAGCGAGGCCAAGCTCGGCGCGGTGCTCTTCGAGCGCGGGCGCTCCGGGGCGTCGCCCACACCGGCGGGGGAGCGGGCGGTCGGCCACGCCCGCCGCATCCTGCGGCTGTACGAGGCCATGCGCCAGGAGACGCGCGGCGCGGGCGGGGACGGGGGCCGCGACACGCTTCAGGGCGTTCTGCGGATCGCGGCCTTCCGCAGCGCCGCCCTGCACCTGCTGCCCCCCGCCCTGGAACGGCTGACCGCCCGCCACCCCGGGATCCGCCCCGAGGTCCGCGTGGTGCGCGAGATCGGCGCGGGCACGGCCGGGGAAGTGGCGGCGGGCCGCGCGGACCTGGGCATCGCCACCCTCGGCGGTGCGCAGGACGCGGCGCCGCCCGGCCTGCTGACCGGGGTGCTCACGCAGGAGGCGTACCGCCTCGTCCACCCGGCCGGGCATCCGGACCCGAGGTCGCTGCCGCTCATGGACTGGGACGAGAACTGCGGCTCCTACACGCGCGCCTGGTGGCGGGCCCAGGACTGGATCCCGCGCGCCACGGTCAAGGCGGAGGACGACGCGATGGTGCTGACCATGGTCGGCCGCGGGCTCGGCATGGCGATCATGCCCGAACTGTCCCTGCGGGAGGCGACCGCGGCGGTGGAGATCACCGGTCTGGGGTCGCGGGGGCCGGTGAGGCAGGTGGGATACGTCACTACGGCGGAAGCCGCCGCAACCCGCGTCGTCAGGGCTCTGATCAGGGAACTCCGCTCCGACAAGGGCTGAAACGGAGCCCCGCGGCAAGCCTTTTCGAGGGGCTGCGCGTCTCAGATAGTAGGAAGTCCGAGTAATTGCCGAGACATACAGCGGGACCTGGCCTAGCGTTGTAGAAGCCGAACGTCTCGCCGATCAGGCGAATGGCGGTCGAGAGCGCGTGCCCCTGGCAGGCAACCCCTGCGGCGCGCCGCTCCCCGCCTCTTCCGGCGCCTTGAAGGAACCCCTCATCCGTGGCCTCGCCACGCCGTGATCTCAAGGAGTCGATCACCATGACCGCAACCGTCACCGCCCGCCGTGTCCGCCACGCCTCCGCCTCGGCCGACGAGCGCAAGAACGCAGCCGCTGCCCTGCAGCGCGCCCTCGACCGCCGCGACAACGGCGGCTCGACCGGCCACTGAGGCCCGGGAAAACGCAGCCAACGCCAGGCAACGCCGCCCAACGCAAGGCAACGCCGGGCCCCTCAGACATCTCTCGTCCATCATGTGGACGTGAAATGTCTGAGGGCTGGACACGGAGTACGGTTTCGCCATGTCGACCAGCATCAATCTCGCAGTGATCCCCGGTGATGGCATCGGCCAGGAAGTCGTGGCTCAGGGCCTCAAGGTCCTTACCGCGGTCCTGCCCCAGGACGTGAAGCTGGAGACCAGGCAATACGACCTCGGCGCCCAGCGCTGGCACCGCACCGGTGAGACCCTCCCGGACGCGGAGCTCGAAGCCCTCAAGCACCACGACGCGATCCTGCTGGGCGCCATCGGCGACCCCTCGGTCCCGTCCGGCGTGCTGGAGCGCGGGCTGCTGCTCAAGCTGCGCTTCGCCTTCGACCACTTCATCAACCTGCGCCCGTCGAAGCTGTTCCCCAACACCGCCACCCCGCTGGCCGGCCGCCCGGACATCGACTTCGTCGTCGTCCGCGAGGGCACCGAGGGCCCGTACACCGGCAACGGCGGCAGCCTGCGCACCGGCACCCCCGCCGAAGTGGCCACCGAGGTCAGCGTCAACACCGCGTACGGCGTCGAGCGGGTCGTCCGTGACGCGTACGAGCGGGCCAACTCCCGCCCCCGCAAGAAGCTGACGCTGGTCCACAAGAACAACGTCCTCGTGTACGCCGGCCACATGTGGAAGAACATCTTCGACAAGGTCGGCCAGGAGTACCCCGAGGTCACCACCGACTACCTGCACGTCGACGCGGCGACGATCTTCTTCGTCACCCAGCCGGAGCGCTTCGACGTCATCGTCACGGACAACCTCTTCGGTGACATCCTCACCGACCTGGCCGCGGCCGTGACCGGCGGAATCGGCCTGGCCGCCTCCGGGAACATCAACCCGACCGGCGCCTTCCCGTCCATGTTCGAGCCCGTCCACGGCTCGGCCCCGGACATCGCCGGCACCGGCAAGGCCGACCCGACCGCGACGATCCTCTCCGTCGCCCTCCTGCTGCGCCATCTGGGGTACGAGCCCGAGGCCGCCCGCATCGAGGACGCGGTCTCCGCCGACCTCGCGGAGCGCGACGGCACCTTCCGCTCCACCGACGCGATCGGCGACGCCCTCGCCGCGCGAGTAGCCGGCTGACCCGGCCGCTCCACCCCAGGAAGCCGCCGGGTCACAATGGGACCTGGCGGCTTTTCCTGTGCGGCCCCGGGTGCCACCATCTCCCCTGGGCCGCAATCCTCCGCTTCTCCGAAGCCTGCCCGCGCGCGATAATCGAACGCGAGGCCGCGGAATGCGGGGAAGCTCGGACGTCCTGGTACGCCGTGAGCGCGGTCCGCCATACACAACCGGTGAAGGACAAGCACTCATGACGATGCCCACGATCGAGCTCAAGCCCTCCTCGAACCCGCTGTCCGACGCGGAGCGCGAGGCGATCCTGGCCAGCCCCGGCTTCGGCCGCCACTTCACCGACCACATGGTGACGATCAAGTGGACCGAGGGCCGTGGCTGGCACGACGCCGAGCTGGTCCCGTACGCGCCGCTCTCGATCGACCCGGCGAACATGACCCTCCACTACGCGCAGACGATCTTCGAGGGCCTCAAGGCCTACCGCCAGCCCGACGGCACCATCGCCACCTTCCGCCCCGAGGCCAACGCCGAGCGCTTCCAGGCCTCGGCGCGCCGCATGGCGATGCCGGAACTGCCGGTCGAGCTCTTCATCGAGGCCTGCGACGCCCTGATCAAGCAGGATCGCGCCTGGGTCCCGGACTCCGGCGAGGCCTCCCTCTACCTGCGCCCCTTCATGTTCGCCTCCGAGGTCGGCCTCGGTGTCCGCCCCGCCAACGAGTTCCTCTTCATCGTCATCGCCTCGCCCGCGGGCGCGTACTTCCCCGGCGGCGTCAAGCCCGTCTCCGTCTGGCTCTCCGAGGACTACGTCCGCGCGGTCAAGGGCGGCACCGGCGCCGCCAAGACCGGCGGCAACTACGCGGCCTCGCTGGTCGCGCAGGCCCAGGCCGCCTCGCACGGCTGCGACCAGGTGGTCTGGCTCGACGCCGTCGAGCACCGCTGGATCGAGGAGATGGGCGGGATGAACCTGTACTTCGTGTACGGCGACCGCATCGTCACCCCCGAGCTCACCGGCTCGCTGCTCCCCGGCATCACCCGCGACTCCCTCCTCACCATCGCCCGCGACCTCGGCTACACCGCCGAGGAGGGCCGCCTGACCACCGAGGACTGGCAGCGCGACAACGCCAACGGCACCCTCACCGAGGTGTTCGCCTGCGGTACGGCCGCCGTCATCACCCCGGTCGGCTCGGTCAAGTCCGAGCGCGCCGACTGGACCCAGGGCGACGGCGAGCCGGGCCAGGTCACCATGCGCCTGCGCAAGGCCCTGCTGGAGCTCCAGACCGGCCACGCCGCCGACACCCACGGCTGGATGCACCCGCTGGGCTGAGCCCGCACACGCCGACGGGCCCGCACTCCGGATCTCCGGGGTGCGGGCCCGCTCGCGTACCGGGCGAGGCGGCTCAGGCGTTCGCGGGCTCCTCGGCCGTGGCCGCCGGCGCCGGAGCTGGGGCAGCGGCGCGGCGGACGGTGAGCGCCGCGTACACGAGCCCGCCGGTGAGGCCGGAGAGGACGAAGGAGCAGTCCACGCCGCCGGTGAGAGCGAGCAGCGGGCCCTCGTAGAAGGGAGTGGTCACGGCGAGCAGGCCGACGGCCGCGCCGACCGCCCAGGAGGCGGTGGCCGCGACGTTCCAGCCGGAGCGGTACCAGTAGACGCCGCCCACCGAGCGGCGGTTGAAGACCTGCAGCGCGTCGGCGTCGTAGACGCCCCGGCAGCGGACGTGGCCGATCAGGGTGATAACGGCCCACGGGGTGCCGATCGCGGTCAGCAGCAGCACGAAGGACGTCATCGCCGACTGCACGTCCCACTCGAAGGACCCGAAGAAGACGAAGGCGGTGGCGACGGCCGCCGCGATCACGGTGGCCGTGGTGCGGGTGGCGCGGGGGACGATCGCGTCGAGGTCCAGGCCCATGGAGTAGAGCATCAGCCCGGCGTTGCCGACCGAGCCGGCCGCGGCGGCCGCCAGCAGCGGGACCAGGTACCACAGCGGCGCCGCCTCGACGAGGGGACCGGCGTAGTCCAGGCCCGCCCGGGCGGCCAGGGCCGTGTAGGTGCCGAAGAGCTGCGGGACCAGCAGACCGATCAGCAGGCCGAAGGCGGTGGCCCACAGGACCTTGCGCGAGCCGTGGCGGCGCGGGGAGATGTAGCGCGTGTAGTCGCCCAGCAGGGTGATGAAGGCGACGGGCCCGCTGAGCCCGGCGGCGACGGCGGCCAGCAGCCACGTCGGCCAGAAGGAGCCGAGCAGGTACGGGGTCTCGGGCGGCGCGGCGGTGGTGAAGTCCGGGGCGTAGGCGGCGACGCCGGCCGCCAGCAGCACCACCATGGCGACGGACAGCACCTTGCTCATGCGCAGCAGCAGCCGGTAGCCGAAGACGGCCGCGACGACGGTGCACGCGGCGAGCAGGCCGTACATGACGGCCCGCGAGAGGCCGGTGTCCGGGAGCCCGGTGAGCCGCGCGAGGGTGCCGACCATGACATCGCCGCCGATCCACAGCGTGAGCGCCGTGTAGCCGAGCGACAGCAGCAGGCCCACCACCGACCCCACGAGCCGCCCGCGCACACCGAACTGTGCGCCGCTGGAGGTGGAGAGGTTGGTCGCGGTGCGCAGGGAGACGAGTGCCAGCGGCGCGGTGAAGGCGATGCCGACGAGGGTGCCGGTCACGATGGCCGTGACCGAGGGCCACAGGCCCAGTCCGAAGGACGGGGGCAGCCAGCCGAAGACGATCACACCGAGGCAGAGGTTGGAGCCGAGGAGGATCGAGATCAGGTCACGGGGCCCGCTCGTCCGCTCCTCCTCCGGAATGGTGTCGACTCCGCGCTGTTCGATGGGCATGGGGGACTCCCTTGGCAGGGCGGGGGGTGGTTGCGCTTGTTTTTGAGCGACACTCAATGTCGCTCAGGCCGTGCGTTCAGGTCAATGATTCCCGGCCACGAAATGAAGAGTTAGAGTGATGCTCTAACCAATCGACTCAAGAGGTGGTGGATCGGCGTGCGGCTGACCCCTACGGAGCGCGACCGGCTGCTGCTCCGCAGCGCTGCGGAACTGGCCAGGGCCCGGCGGGCCCGCGGACTCAAGCTCAACGTCCCGGAAGCCACCGCGCTGATCGCGGACACGGTCTGCGAGGCCGCGCGCGACGGCAAGCGGCTCGCCGAGGCCGTCGAGGAGGCTCGCGGCGTGCTGGGCCCCGACGACGTCCTGCCGGGCGTCGCCGACGTGGTCACCGAGGTGCACGTCGAAGCCGTCTTCGACGACGGATCCCGCCTGGCCGTGGTCTCCTCCCCCGTCCGGGGCGCGGTGCCGCTCGGCGACGACGCCCCGGGCGCCGTCGTCCCCGGCCCAGGCGTCCCCCAGCCGGAGCCGGTCCTGCACCTGCGCGTGCGCAACACCGCCGCCGTGCCGGTGAGCGTGACCTCGCACTTCCACTTCTTCGAGGCGAACCCGCGCCTGGACTTCGACCGCGCCGCCGCCTACGGGATGCGGCTGTGCGTGCCGGCGGGCTCCTCCGTACGGTTCGACCCGCACGGCGAGGGCGACGTCGGCCTCGTCCCCATCGGCGGCGACCGCATCGCGATCGGCTTCGCGGGCCTGGTGGACGGCCCGCTCGACGCCCCCGGAGCCCGGGAGGAGGCCCTGCGCCGCGCGGCGGCCTGCAGCTACCTCGGCGCCACCCCGGCCGGGGCCGGCCGGGCCGACACCACCGACCGCCCGGAAGGGACGACGGCATGAGCAGGCAGACGCCGCACACCGACCACAGCGCGCACTGCGCGCCGGGCAGCCGGCACATCGACCCCCACGAGTACGCGGCCGTGTTCGGCCCCCGGGTGGGCGACCGGGTGCGGCTGGGCGATTCCGGGCTGACCGTACGGGTTGAGTCGGACGCGCAGAAACCGGGGGACGAGTTCCTGGCGGGCTTCGGCAAGACCGCACGCGACGGCCTGCACCTGAAGGCAGCCGCGGTCCGCGAGACCTGCGACGTCGTGATCAGCAACGTCCTGGTCATCGACGCCGTCCTCGGCATCCGCAAGGTCTCCGTCGGCATCCGCGAGGGCCGCATCCACGCCATCGGCCGAGCCGGCAACCCCGACACCCTCGACGGCGTCGACGTCGTCGTCGGCACCGGAACCTCGATCGTCTCCGGCGAGGGCCTGATCGCCACCGCCGGCGCCGTGGACACCCACGTCCACCTGCTCTCCCCGCGCATCATGGAGGCCTCCCTCGCCGCAGGCGTCACCACCGTCATCGGCCAGGAGTTCGGACCCGTCTGGGGCGTCGGGGTCAACTCCCCGTGGGCCCTCAAGCACGCCTTCAACGCCTTCGACGCCTGGCCGGTGAACATCGGCTTCCTCGCCCGCGGCTCCTCCTCCGACGCCGCGCCCCTCGTCGAGGCCCTCGCCGAGGGCGGCGCAAGCGGCTTCAAGGTGCACGAGGACATGGGCGCCCACACCCGGGCCCTGGACACCGCGCTGCGGGTGGCCGAGGAGTACGACGTACAGGTCGCCCTGCACTCCGACGGCCTCAACGAATGCCTCTCCGTCGAGGACACCCTGCGGGTGCTGGAGGGCCGGACCATCCACGCCTTCCACATCGAGGGCTGCGGCGGCGGACACGTCCCGAACGTGCTGAAGATGGCGGGCGTGCCGAACGTCATCGGCTCCTCCACCAACCCGACGCTGCCCTTCGGCCGGGACGCGGTCGCCGAGCACTACGGCATGATCGTCTCCGTCCACGACCTCAAGCCCGACCTGCCGGGGGACGCCGCGATGGCCCGGGACCGTATCCGGGCCGGGACGATGGGCGCCGAGGACGTCCTGCACGACCTGGGCGCGATCGGTATCACCTCCTCCGACGCCCAGGGCATGGGCCGGGCCGGGGAGACGATCCGCCGGACCTTCGCGATGGCCGCGAAGATGAAGGGCGAACTCGGGCCGCTGGACGGCGACGGCGAGGGCGACGACAACGCCCGCGTGCTGCGCTACATGGCGAAGCTGACCATCAACCCGGCGATCGCGCACGGCCTCGCGCACGAGATCGGCTCGATCGAGGTCGGCAAGCTCGCCGACATCGTGCTCTGGCGGCCGCAGTTCTTCGGCGCCAAACCCCAGCTGGTCCTCAAGTCCGGCTTCCCCGCCTACGGCGTCACCGGCGACCCCAACGCCGCCACCGACACCTGCGAACCCCTCGTCCTCGGACCGCAGTTCGGATCGTACGGCGCCACCGCTGCCGACATCTCCGTCGCCTTCGTCTCGGCCGCCGCGGCGGCCCTCGGCGGCGACGCCATGCCGACCCGCCGCCGCCGGGTCGCCGTCCGCGGCACCCGCGGCATCGGACCCGGCGACCTGCTCCTCAACTCCCGGGTCGGCGCGGTCGACGTCGACGCCCGCACCGGACTGGTCTCCCTGGACGGCGAACCCCTGCGCTCCGAAGCCGCCGAATCGGTCTCCCTCAACCGCCTGTACTTCTTGTAAGCCAGCACAGCCTGTAGCCAGCACAGCCGTAAGGACCTGCCTGCCATGACCGCCAAGCCCGTGCACCACGGATTCCGGATGCCCGCCGAGTGGACGCCCCACGAGCGCACCTGGATGGCCTGGCCCAGCCCGAACCCGACCTTCACCACCGAGCAGGAGCTCACCGAGGCCCGCGAGGCGTGGGGCGCCGTCGCCCGCGCGGTCCGCGCGTACGAGCCCGTGACCCTCGTCGTCTCCCCGGGCGACGCCGGCACTGCCCGGGCGATCGCCGGCGCCGGCGCCGGCCACCCGCTCGACATCGTCGAGCGCGAGCTCGACGACGCCTGGATGCGCGACATCGGCCCCACCTTCGTCACCGACGACCGGGGCGGGCTCGCCGCGGTCGACTGGACCTTCAACGGGTGGGGCGCCCAGGAGTGGGCCCGCTGGGACCACGACTCGAAGATCGCCCAGGAGGTCTCGGACGTGCTCGGCACCCGCACGTTCAGCACCCCGCTGGTCAACGAGGGCGGCGCGATCCACGTCGACGGCGAGGGCACCGTACTGCTCACCGACACCGTCCAGCTGGGCAAGGGCCGCAACCCCGACTGGACCCGCGAACAGGTCGAGGCCGAGATCCACGCCCACCTCGGCACCACCAAGGCGATCTGGCTGCCGTACGGCCTGGCCGGCGACTACGGCACCTACGGCACCCAGGGCCACGTCGACATCGTCGCGGCCTTCGCCCGCCCGGGTGTGGTCATGGTGCACACCCAGCCCGACCCGTCCCACCCGGACCACGAGCGCTGCAAGACCATCGCGGCGATCCTCCGCGCGTCCACCGACGCCCGGGGCCGGCAGCTGGAGGTCGTGGAGATCCCGGCGCCGACCGTGCTGGAGGAGGACGGCGAGTGGGTGGACTACTCGTACATCAACCACTACCTGTGCAACGGCGGCGTCGTGCTGTGCTCCTTCGACGACCCGCGCGACGAGGAGGCCGCCGAGATCTTCCGCGGCCTGTTCCCCGATCGGACCGTGACACTCGTTGACGCACGTACGATTTTCGCCGGGGGTGGCGGCATCCACTGCATCACCCAGCAGCAGCCGAAGGCCTGACCTACGGCGAACCACGAAGGAGCGGCTCATGGCGGCGGCGGGCGGAGTACCGGTACGGGCGGCGCGCAAGAACGCGCCCCCGCGCGAGGACGTACTCGTCGCCGCCATGGCCACGATCGCCGAGCGCGGGCTGGACGGCCTGACCATGGCCGGCCTGGGCCGCGAGGTCGGCATGAGCAGCGGCCACCTCCTCTACTACTTCCGCAGCAAGGACGAGCTCCTGCTGCAGACCCTGGAGTGGAGCGAGGCCGAGCTGGGCAGCGCACGGCGGGCCCTGCTCGCCCGCCGCGGCCCGGTGGCCGAGCGCCTGCGGGCGTACGTCGACCTGTACGTGCCCACGCAACCCCGCGACCCGCACTGGACGCTGTGGCTGGAGGTGTGGAACCGCTCCCAGAACGCCGGCCCCTCGGAACGCGACCGGCAGGCGGCCATCGAGGGCGCCTGGCACCGCGACCTGGTGGCCCTGCTCGCCGAGGGCATCTCACGGGGGGAGTTCCGGCCGGTGGACGCCGACCGTGTGGCGACCCGCATCCGGGCCCTCCTCGACGGCTTCAGCATCCAGCTGGCGGTGGGCCTGCCGACCCTCGACCGGACCGCCATCCTGGCCCACGTGCGGGAGTTCCTCACCGACACCCTCGGCCCCGACGGCGCCCGCGGCACGGCCGCCACCGCGGACGGACCAGCCCTGCCCGCATCGTGAGATGGCTGTCCATCGGCAGTGAGCGGTGTGGCACACTGCCAGCGTGCCTGCTCAGCTCATGATTATCGCCAGCAGCGCGCCGGTCCCCAGTGGCCGCTGAGCCGTGGAAGAACTCCGCGGACGCGGCCACCGTGCCTCGGACCCGCGTGCAGACCTCTCGCTACCCGCGAGAGGTTTTTTCGTTTCCCGGCCCATCCCTGCCGGGGACGCACTGCGCGCGATGATGGGGGCAGTGACGGCGGCCTTCCCCATCGGCAGGTTTCCGGAACCACTCATCCGACAGGAGTCAGATCAGCATGACGACGACACCAGAGGCGACAGCAGCGGTCCTCGACGACAGCTTCCACGTCTTCGACACCACCCTGCGCGACGGCGCCCAGCGTGAGGGCATCAACCTCACGGTCGCCGACAAGCTGACGATCGCCCGTCATCTGGACGACTTCGGAGTGGGCTTCATCGAGGGCGGCTGGCCCGGCGCCAACCCCCGCGACACCGAGTTCTTCGCCCGCGCCCGCGCGGAGATCGACTTCAAGAACGCCCAGCTGGTCGCCTTCGGTGCCACCCGCCGGGCCGGCGGCTCAGCCGATCAGGACCCGCAGGTACGGGCCCTGCTGGAGTCCGGCGCCCCCGTGATCACCCTCGTCGCCAAGTCCCACGACCGCCACGTCGAACTGGCCCTGCGCACCACCCTCGACGAGAACCTGGAGATGGTCCGGGACACCGTCTCCCACCTCGTCGCCCAGGGCCGCCGGGTCTTCGTCGACTGCGAGCACTTCTTCGACGGCTACCGCGCCAACGCCGAGTACGCGAAGTCCGTCGTACGCACCGCCCACGAGGCCGGCGCCGACGTCGTCATCCTCTGCGACACCAACGGCGGCATGCTGCCCGCCCAGGTGTCCGCGACCGTCGCCACCGTCCTCGCCGACACCGGCGCCCGCCTCGGCATCCACGCCCAGGACGACACCGGCTGCGCCGTCGCCAACACCCTGGCCGCCGTCGACGCCGGCGCCACGCACGTCCAGTGCACCGCCAACGGCTACGGCGAGCGCGTCGGCAACGCCAACCTGTTCCCCGTCGTCGCCGCCCTGGAGATCAAGTACGGGCGCAAGGTGCTCCCCGACGGCGCGCTCGCCGAGATGACCCGGATCTCCCACGCCATCGCCGAGGTCGTCAACCTCACGCCCTCCACCCACCAGCCGTACGTCGGTGTCTCCGCCTTCGCGCACAAGGCCGGCCTGCACGCCTCGGCGATCAAGGTCGATCCGGACCTCTACCAGCACATCGACCCCGAGCGGGTCGGCAACACCATGCGCATGCTCGTCTCCGACATGGCCGGCCGCGCCTCCATCGAGCTCAAGGGCAAGGAGCTCGGCGTCGAGCTCGGCGGGGACCGCGCGCTGATCTCCCGGGTCGTGGAACGGGTCAAGGAGCGCGAACTGCAGGGCTACACCTACGAGGCGGCCGACGCCTCCTTCGAGCTGCTGCTGCGCGCCGAGGCCGAGGGGCGGGCCCGCAAGTACTTCCGCATCGAGTCCTGGCGGGCCATCGTCGAGGACCGCCCGGACGGCACCCACGCCAACGAGGCCACGGTCAAGCTGTGGGCGAAGGGCGAGCGGATCGTCGCCACGGCCGAGGGCAACGGCCCGGTCAACGCGCTGGACCGGGCGCTGCGGGTGGCGCTGGAGCGGTTCTACCCGCAGCTCGCCAAGTTCGAGCTGGTCGACTACAAGGTCCGCATCCTGGAGGGCACGCACGGCACGGAGTCCACGACCCGCGTGCTCGTCGCCACGACGGACGGCGTCCGGGAGTGGTCGACGGTGGGTGTGGCCCCGAACGTCATCGCCGCCTCCTGGCAGGCCCTGGAGGACGCGTTCACCTACGGCCTCCTCCACGCGGGCGTCGAACCGGCGGAGTAGGCAGGCCGCAGCCCCTCAGCCCGAGGCCTTATGTCCGTCTCACACGGGAAAGTGCCGGTTCGGGTAGCGTCGTGGATATGAGGACCAGGCTGATATCCACGCGTTGGGGATCGTTGCTGTCCGGTCTGCTGCTGGCCCTGTCCGCGACCGCCCTGGCGGCCGCTCCGCAGGCGGCGGCCGACACCGGAGTCGCCGCCGTGGGGGAGGCCCTCAAGGAAGGGCCCGTGTACGTCGACCCCCGGGCCGAGGCGCAGCTGCCGCAGGCCGAGGCCGACGCGCTCGCCGAGAAGATCAAGGACGCCGGGAAGCCGGTCTTCGTCGCCGTGCTCCCTGCCACGGACGAGTTCCCGCCGGAGAAGGTGCTCGCCGCCGTCCGGGCGCAGACCGGTATCACCGGGCTGTACGCGATCCGGCTCGGCGACGGCTTCAACGCCGGCGCCGACCGGGCGGTCATGCCGGCCAACGCCGTACGCAACCTCACCGAGGCGGTCAAGACCGGAGCCCCGGTCGACGCGGGCACCCAGCTCGACAACTTCGTGGAACAGGCCCTGACCCAGGCCAAGGGCAGCGCCCCCGCCTCCTGGGGAACCACCGGCGCCGACACCGGCGTCCCGGTCGGAGGCCTGATCACCCTCGGCGCGGTGGCCGCGATCGGCGGCGGCGGTGCGTACGCGCTGGTCCGCCGGAGCCGCAGGAAGAAGGAGGAGGCCAGGCGCGAGGCCGTCGAGCGGCTCGCAGTGGTCGTCGACGAGGACATCACGGCCTTCGGCGAGGAGCTGGAGCGTCTGGACTTCCACCCCGGCGAGCCCGGCGCCGACGACGCGATGCGCGCGGACTACGAGCGCGGGCTCGACTCGTACGAGAAGGCCAAGCAGATCATGGCTTCCGTGCGGTACCCGGAAGAGGTCACCGGGGTGACCCAGGCACTGGAGGACGGCCGGTACGCCCTGGCCTGTCTGGACGCGCGCCGGCAGGGCCGGCCGGTGCCGGAGCGCCGCGCGCCCTGCTTCTTCGACCCGCGCCACGGGCCGAGCACCGAGGACGCGACCTGGGCCCCGGCCGCCGGCGCGGCGCGTACCGTGCCCGTCTGCACGGCGGACGCGGTCCGGCTGCGCGACGGACTCGACCCGGCGGTCCGCACGGTCGACACCGAGCGCGGCCCGCGGCCGTACTACGACGCCGGCCCGGCGTACGGTCCCTGGGCCGGCGGCTACTTCGGGGGCGGCATCCTGCCCGGCCTGCTCATGGGCACGATGCTCGGTTCGATGATGTCCACACCCGCCTACGCCGCGGACTACGGCGGCGGATACGGCGCAGGCTTCGAGGGCGGGGACGTCTCCGGGGCCGACTTCAACCCGTCCGACTTCGGCGGCGGGGACTTCGGCGGCGGTGGCGGCTTCGACGGGGGCGGCTTCTAGGGTCTGTATCGAGTTGCCCCGTGGAGCAACTCGGTACAGACCCTAGAGCGGAGCTCTCGGTGCCTGCCGCCCCCGGGTCGCCGTGCGGCCGGTCAGGCCTGCTTGATGGCGGAGATGTCGAAGGTCAGCTTCACCTTGTCGCTGACCACGACGCCGCCGGTCTCCAGGGCCGCGTTCCAGGTCAGGCCCCAGTCCGAGCGCAGGATGTCGGCGCTGCCCTCGAAGCCGACGCGCTGGTTGCCGTACGGGTCGGTGGCGGAGCCGTTGAACTCCAGGTCGACGGAGAGCGGCCGCGTGACGTCCTTGATGGTGAGGTCGCCGGTGATCCGGTAGGTGTCGCCGCCGAGGAACGCCGCCTCGGTGGAGCGGAAGGTCATCAGCGGGAAGGCCTCGGCGTCGAAGAAGTCGGCGCTGCGCAGGTGGGCGTCGCGGTCGGCGATGCCGGTGTCCACGGAGGCGATCTTCACGTCGATGGACGCGGTGGAGCGGGCCGGGTCGGCGCCGTCCAGGTGCAGGGTGCCCTCGTGGTCCTCGAAGGCGCCGCGGACGTTGGTGACCATGGCGTGGCGGACGGTGAAGCCGATGCGGCTGTGGGCGGCGTCGATGACGTAGTCGCCCGTGAGGGCGGCGAGGGCCGGGTCCACGTCCAGGACGGCGACGGCGGCGGCGGTGTTCTCGGCGGTGCGGCGGTTGAAGAGGCCCATGACGTGCTCCTCGGTAGGGGGTCCGGTGTCGGGAAGCCGAAGCTGTTGAACGTTCAACGATTTCGACACCACCGACACTAGGACCATTCTGTTCAAATTTCAACCACCGTTCGCCGTGTCGGCGATTTCTGTCAGGGTCCTACAACCACCGATGACCCCATCTGGCGGAGTCCTTACTTCCACCGGTGGTTCTGTGCGGGCCGGACAGCGGAAGACTCCTGAGACTGTGCGGAATGAACGGAGGTTTTTCATCACGATCTTCGTAAGGTCGGTACATGACCGTTGTGGACCAGATCCCGAGCGAGCCGACGGACGCCCGTGGGCGCGTGGCCGAGCTGCACTCCCTGCGCGAGCAGGCGCGGCGTGGACCGAGTGACCGTGCGACCGAGGCCCAGCACGCGAAGGGCAAGCTGACCGCGCGCGAGCGCATCGCACTGCTCCTCGACGAGGGTTCCTTCAAGGAGGTCGAGCAGCTGCGCCGCCACCGCGCGACCGGCTTCGGCCTGGAGAGCAAGAAGCCGTACACCGACGGTGTCATCACCGGCTGGGGCACGGTCGAGGGCCGCACGGTCTTCGTCTACGCGCACGACTTCCGGATCTTCGGCGGCGCCCTGGGCGAGGCCCACGCCACGAAGATCCACAAGATCATGGACATGGCCATCGCGGCAGGTGCCCCGCTGGTCTCCCTCAACGACGGCGCCGGCGCCCGCATCCAGGAGGGCGTCTCCGCCCTCGCCGGTTACGGCGGCATCTTCCAGCGCAACACCAAGGCCTCGGGCGTCATCCCGCAGATCTCCGTGATGCTCGGCCCGTGCGCCGGCGGAGCCGCCTACTCCCCGGCCCTCACGGACTTCGTCTTCATGGTCCGCGACACCTCGCAGATGTTCATCACCGGGCCGGACGTGGTCCGCGCGGTGACGGGCGAGGAGATCACCCAGAACGGCCTCGGCGGCGCCGACGTGCACGCCGAGACCTCCGGCGTCGCGCACTTCGCGTACGACGACGAGGAGACCTGCATCTCCGAGGTGCGGTACCTCATCTCGATGCTGCCCTCCAACAACCGCGAGAACCCGCCCGTCCACGAGACGAGCGACCCGGCGGACCGCCGCAGCGAGGTCCTCCTGGACCTGGTCCCCGCGGACGGCAACCGCCCGTACGACATGCACAAGGTCATCGAGGAGCTCGTCGACGACGGCGACGTCCTGGAGATCCACGAGCGCTGGGCCCGCAACATCATCTGCGCCCTGGCGCGCATGGACGGACAGGTCGTCGGCATCGTCGCCAACCAGCCCGCCCACCTCGCCGGCGTCCTCGACATCGAGGCCTCCGAGAAGGCCGCGCGCTTCGTCCAGATGTGCGACGCCTTCAACATCCCGATCATCACGCTGCTGGACGTCCCCGGCTTCCTGCCGGGCGTCGACCAGGAGCACGGCGGCATCATCCGCCACGGTGCCAAGCTGCTGTACGCGTACTGCAACGCCACCGTCCCGCGGATCTCGCTGATCCTGCGCAAGGCCTACGGCGGCGCGTACATCGTCATGGACTCGCAGTCCATTGGCGCCGACCTCACCTACGCCTGGCCCACCAACGAGATCGCCGTGATGGGCGCCGAGGGCGCTGCCAACGTCATCTTCCGCAAGCAGATCGCGGACGCCGAGGACCCCGAGGCCATGCGCCTGCGCATGGTCAAGGAGTACAAGGCCGAGCTGATGCACCCGTACTACGCGGCCGAGCGCGGCCTCGTCGACGACGTCATCGACCCCGCCGAGACCCGCGAGGTGCTCGTCAGCGCCCTGGCGATGCTCCGCAACAAGCACGCCGATCTGCCGTCCCGCAAGCACGGCAACCCGCCGCAGTAACCGCGAAGGAGATCTGCCACCCCATGACCAACGCCTCTGACACCCTGCTCCGCGTCGAGAAGGGCACCGCAGCACCCGAGGAGCTGGCCGCGATCACCGCGATCCTGCTCGCCCGCGCCGCCGCCACCCCCGAGCAGCCGGCGGCCCGCCTGCCGCGCCAGGCCGGCTGGCGCCGCCTGGAGCGCACCCCGGGCTTCCGCGCCCCGCACAGCTGGCAGGGCTGAGCCCCGAGCTCACGTACGACCCGAAGGCCCCGCACCCGACCAGGGTGCGGGGCCTCGCGCGTACCGTCCCACGTACCGGCGCCGGCGGCGTCCGGCACCGCCCCGCACAAGGCGAAGGCCCCCGCGTCCTGGACACAGGGGCCTGTCTGTTGCGGCTGCGGCGCCGGTTCCTACCGCAGGCGCGCCATGAGGGCGTGCTCGACGAGCGTGATGAGCGCGCTCTTGGCGTCCGCGCGGTGGCGGGCGTCCGTGGTGATGATGGGAGCGTCCGGGCCGATCTGCAGGGCCTCGCGGACCTCCTCCGGCGTGTACGGCTGGTGCCCGTCGAAGCCGTTGAGGGCGATGACGAACGGCAGGCCGCTGTTCTCGAAGTAGTCGACGGCGGGGAAGCAGTCGGCGAGGCGGCGGGTGTCGACGAGCACGACGGCACCGATGGCGCCGCGGACGAGGTCGTCCCACATGAACCAGAAGCGGTCCTGGCCCGGCGTACCGAACAGGTACAGGATCAGGTCCTGGTCGAGGGTGATGCGGCCGAAGTCCATGGCGACCGTGGTGGTCGTCTTGTCACCGGTGTGGGTGAGGTCGTCGATGCCCGCGCTCGCGGACGTCATGACGGCTTCGGTGCGCAGCGGGTTGATCTCGGACACGGCTCCGACGAACGTGGTCTTGCCCACGCCGAAGCCGCCCGCCACCACGATCTTCGCGGAGGTGGTGGAGCGGGGAGCCGCTCCGCCGTTAGAGCTTGCGAAGTCCACTGAGCACCCTTTCGAGCAGTGTCACGTCTGGCTGGCCACCGGCAGACTCGTCGCCGCCGGGCTGGTGAATGGCGACAAGGCCCGCCTCCGCCAGGTCGGCGACGAGAATGCGGGCGACACCAAGAGGAATGGAGAGAAGTGCCGAGATCTCCGCGACGGATTTGATCTCCTGGCACAGGCGGCAGATGCGCTGGTGCTCGGGCAACTGCCCTTGCAGACGCGCGGGATCCGCCGTGGTACTGACCAGCGCCTCGATGGCGAGCTGGTAGCGCGGCCGAGTACGGCCGCCGGTCATCGCGTACGGGCGCACCAGCGGGTTGTGGGCCTTCGGGGCCGGCTGCCGCGCGGCGCGCGGAGGCGGCTGCGCGGGCATCTGGGGCTGCTGGGGCTGTCCGTACTGCTGGTAGTGGTTCTGCTCCGGCACAGGCCGGCTCGGCGCGGAGGGGAAGTTGAAGCGGTTCTGGTCGTGCCCACCCTGCGGCTGCTGCGCGCCGCCATAAGGATGTCCTCCGGGTGTTGTCACGTCTCCTCCTCCGACTCCAAGAACGCAGTACTCCCTGTGGAACCGCGCCACCGCACCCTACGGTGCGATGGCGCGAAACGCACTGCCTGTTTGCTAGTTGAGAAGGCTTCCCTGCAGTTCGGCGCGCAGGTCCGGGGTCAGGACACTGCCCGCACGATCCACCAGAAGAGCCATCTCGTAGCCCACGAGGCCGATGTCGCACTCCGGGTGCGCCAGCACCGCGAGGGACGAACCGTCCGAGACGGACATCAGGAACAGGAATCCCCGGTCCATCTCGACCACGGTCTGGTTGACGGCGCCGCCCTCGAAGATGCGGGAGGCACCGGCGGTCAGCGAGGTCAGACCGGAGGCCACGGCCGCCAGCTGATCGGCGCGGTCGCGCGGAAATCCGTCGGACATCGCCAGAAGAAGGCCGTCGGCGGAGACCACCACCGTGTGCGACACCCCGGGGGTGTTGTCCACGAAGTTGGTGATCAACCAGTTCAGGTTCTGTGCCGCCTGGCTCATCGGGCTCACACTAACGCTCCTGGTCATAGCTGTTACTTGACTGCTCAGTACCCGCGCTGCGTCCCTGCTGGACACCGCGCCGCAGGTTGCTCAACCTGCCGCGGACGTCCTCCGGAGCGCGGGAGACCTGGGGGCCGCCCTGCGGGGTCGTCTCCGCTGCGCCCTCGACCAGGTTGGCCTTGGGCACGCGCCGAGGGAGACCGGACGGGGTGACCCCGCCCGCCTTCGGCTCACGGAGTTTGGCGGCCTGCTGCCAGCGCTCGTCGTTGCCCGAGCGCCACGCCGTGCCACCGTCCTGGTCCTGCTCCGGCGCCGCGGCCTGCCGCTGACGCTGCGGCCGCTGCTCGAAGAGGGACCCGGGGGACTCCGCTTCCTGCTGTGCCGGCTGCCACTGCTGCTGGCTGCCGCGTCGCGGCAGGCCCGCTCCGGTCATTTCGTGACCGGTGTCGGCAGCGGCGCCCGGACGGTCGAAGCCTACGCGCTCCGCGGCCGGTTCGGGGACGGCCTGGGATTCCGATTCAGTCCCGTAATCCTGCTGGTAGGCAGCCGGATACGTGTTCTGCTCGGGCCACTCGGCCTGCCCCGACCGGGCTTCGTACCCGCTGTCGTAGCCCTGAGTGCTCGACTGCTGGTCCGGGTAGCCGTCTTCCGTATAGGCGTAGTCCTGCTGCGGGTACGCCTCGTACCCCTGCTCCGAGGGCTGTCCGTCGTACGCGGGTTCGTAACCCTGCTCGGACTGCTGCTCGTAGCCCTGGTACTGCTGGTAGCCGTGCTCAGGCTGAGGTTCCGGATAGTCCTGGCCGCCCTGGTCGGCGTAGCCCTGCTGCTCCTGCGGGAAGCCGACCTGGGCCTCCAGCGCCGCGCGGCGCTCGCCGCGGCCGAGGGAACGGCCGACCGGGTCCAGGCCGGGCCCGTCGCCGCCCTGCTCGTAGCGCGAGTCGTCGAAGCCGAGCTCCGCCGCCGTGCGCATCGGGGCGACCTGCTGGGCCTTCTGCTCCGGAATGATCTGGGAGACCGTGAAGTCGTCGTCCGGGATGCCCTCGCCACCGCCACCGTGCGTGATCGCGTCGGGCAGCATGATCAGCGACGTGGTACCGGCCGCCTCGCCCGACGGGCGGAGCTGGACGCGGATGTTGTGGCGGTCCGCAAGCCGGCCGACCACGAAGAGGCCCATGCGCTGCGAGATCGCGGCGTCCACGGTCGGCGGGTTGGCGAGCTTGTGGTTGATGTCCGCGAAGTCCTCGGCCGTCAGGCCGATGCCCTTGTCGTGGATCTCGACCATCACGCGGCCGTCGGGCAGACGCGTGGCGTTGACACGGACCTTGGTCTGCGGGGAGGAGAACGTGGTGGCGTTCTCCAGCAGCTCGGCGAGCAGGTGCACGAGGTCGGTCACGGCCTGGCCGTGGATCTCGGCCTCGGAGACGCCGGAGAGCTCGATGCGCTCGTACTGCTCCACCTCGGAGGAGGCGGCGCGGAGCACGTCCACGAGGGGCACGGGCTGGTCCCAGCGGCGGCCCGGCTCCTCACCCGCGAGGATGAGGAGGTTCTCGCCGTTGCGGCGCATACGGGTGGCCAGGTGGTCCAGGCGGAAGAGGTTCTCCAGCTGGTCCGGGTCGGCCTCGTTGTTCTCCAGGTCGGTGATGAGGGTCAGCTGGCCCTCGATCAGCGACTGGTTGCGCATGGAGAGGTTCGTGAAGATCGCGTTGACGTTCCCTCGCAGGAGCGCCTGCTCGGCGGCGAGCCGGACCGCTTCCCGGTGGACCTGGTCGAACGCGCGGGCGACCTCGCCGATCTCGTCCTGGGAGTCGATCGGGATCGGCTGGACACGGGTGTCGACCTTGCCCGGGTCCGTGCGCGAGAGCTGGTCGACGAGCGACGGCAGGCGCTGCTCGGCGATGTCGAAGGCGCCGGTCCGCAGGCGGCTCATCGCACGGCCCATCTGGCGGGCCATCATGCCGGCCAGGATGAAGGCGGCGAGCAGGGCCACGACCACGATGGCGCCGTTGGTGATGGCGTCGGTGCGGGCGTCGTCGGAGACCGCGACGGCGTCGTTGACGGCCTTCTCCAGGAGTTCCTTCTCGATCTCGTGGTAGCCGTCGAACTTCGAGGTGGCGGCGAACTGCCAGGCCGCCGGCGTCGTGCCGCCGTCGATGACCTTCTTCTTGGGATCGCCGCTGGCGATCGCCTCGGTCATACCGGTCAGGATCGACTTGTTGATCGGCGAGACCGGCGGGGACTTGAAGGGGGTGCCGGCCTGTTCGGCGGCGCCCTTGGCCTCGGCGAGCTTGGCGGCGCCCTCTTCGGCCTTCTTGCCCATGACCGTCTTCAGACGGGTCACGTCCTCCTCGGTGCCCGCCGCGACGTACTCGCCGATGGCGATTTCCTCCAGGTAGGCATAGGAGGAGAAGGCGACGAGCTGGGCCTTGCGGGTGTTCTCGTCGGCGCTCGGGCGCACCAGGAGGTGCGTGCCGACGGAGCGCTGGAGCGAGTTCGCCGCCTTGGCGAGCTGGATCGCGTAGACCATGCGGCCGTACGAGGTCACGTTGCCGGTGCCGAGACCGAGCTCGTTGGCGAACTGCATGAGGTAGTGCTGGACCGTTACGTAGCCCTCTTCGGTCGGGATGGGACCGAAGGAGGTCGGCGGGTTCTTCTTGGGGCTCTCGATCCCGGCCTGGTAAGCGGTCTGGCGGACGTCCGTCAGCTTGGGCTCCTCCGTGCGGAAGAGCTCCAGACGCCGTTCCATGCCCTGGTTCTCGGGCAGGTCCTGGACGACCTTGTCGAAGTTCTCCTTCGCCGCGGTGGTCGCGGCGTAGGCCGCGAGGACCTTCGCGTCCTTGGTCTGGCCGTTCAGGAGGGGCTCGGCCGTGAGGTCACGCTCGTTGAGCAGTGCCTGGCTGTATTCCGAGGCCGCCTGGACGACCCGGGCTATCTGCTCGGCGTCCTTGGCCTCGTTCCACGTGTCGACGGAGCCCTTGACCTGGAACCCGCCCATGACCAGGCCCACGAGGGCCGGCACGAGCAGGATGGCGTTCAGGCGGGTCGGCACGCGCCAGTTGCGCGGGGAGAACCGGCTGGTGCTCCCGCTCTTCACAGGCGGTTCCACGGGCACGTCGGCGGGCGACGTGGCCGCTCGCGGCGGCGGGGTGAAGTTGCCGCGCGCGGGTTCATCCGCGGGGCTTGCGTTGCTTCGCCTCACTCGACCAACAACCTCTCGGCGGTGCTACTAGCTAGTTCGTTGAATTCCAGCACGGTTGACGGCCCTGTTCCAAACAGTTGAAATCCGCCTGTCCTGGAGACTTATGCCTCACATAAATCGGACATAAAGAGCGTCCCCCTGCAAAAACCGGGGTGGTTGTGAGCACAGCGGTACCGACTGAACGCATCCCGTTGCCAACCGGCTTCAATTCTCTGTCGAAACGTTATGAACGACAGGGGCGGGCCGTGTCATACGACACAGCCCGCCCCTCCCGTGCGGCAGTTGAGCCACCGCGCTACTTGAGCCGCGCCATGAGGGCGTGCTCCACGAGCGTGATGAGCGCGCTCTTGGCGTCCGCGCGGTGGCGGGCGTCCGTGGTGATGATGGGAGCGCCCGGGCCGATCTGCAGGGCCTCGCGGACCTCCTCCGGCGTGTACGGCTGGTGCCCCTCGAAGCCGTTGAGCGCCACGACGAACGGCAGGCCGCTGTTCTCGAAGTAGTCGACGGCGGGGAAGCAGTCGGCGAGGCGGCGGGTGTCGACGAGCACGATCGCACCGATGGCGCCGCGGACGAGGTCGTCCCACATGAACCAGAAGCGGTCCTGGCCCGGCGTACCGAACAGGTACAGGATCAGGTCCTGGTCGAGGGTGATGCGGCCGAAGTCCATGGCGACCGTGGTGGTCGTCTTGTCACCGGTGTGGGTGAGGTCGTCGATGCCCGCGCTCGCGGACGTCATGACGGCTTCGGTGCGCAGCGGGTTGATCTCGGACACGGCTCCGACGAACGTGGTCTTGCCCACGCCGAAGCCGCCCGCCACCACGATCTTCGCGGAGGTGGTGGAGCGGGGAGCCGCTCCGCTAGATGTTCCGAAGGCCACTGAGCACCCTTTCGAGCAGCGTTACGTCCGGCGTGCCGCCGGCCTCTCCATTGCCCGGCTGGTGGATGGCCACCATGCCTGCCTCCGCCAGGTCGGCGACGAGGATGCGTGCCACGCCGAGCGGCATGGAGAGCAGCGCGGAGACCTCGGCGACCGACTTGACCTCGCGGCACAGGGTGCAGATGCGCTGGTGCTCCGGGAGCAGGCCGGACAGGTGCATCGGATCGGCGGTGGTGCTGACCAGGGCCTCTATGGCGAGCTGGTAGCGGGGCCGGGTCCGGCCGCCGGTCATCGCGTAAGGACGCACCAGCGGCTGATCGCCTTCCGAGTACGAGTCTCCGTACGCATCGGGATAGGCGGGGGGCGGGGTCATTGATCCTCCGGGCTGGACAGCAGTGGTCAGCGTGCCGTCTGACGGGGCGGCCGGTGGGGGGAACGGTATGACGGCCTGGCGGTGGTACTGGATTCCGGGGCGCGGGGGCCCCGGTCTCCCGGCCGGCAGTACCGTCCGGCCGGGAGCTGGGAAGTCAGCCGAGCAGGCTTCCCTGCAGTTCGGCGCGCAGGTCCGGGGTCAGGACACTGCCCGCGCGATCCACCAGAAGAGCCATCTCGTAGCCCACGAGGCCGATGTCGCACTCCGGGTGCGCCAGTACGGCCAGCGAGGATCCGTCCGAGACGGACATGAGGAAGAGGAACCCCCGGTCCATCTCGACCACGGTCTGGTTGACGGCGCCGCCCTCGAAGATGCGGGAGGCACCGGCGGTCAGCGAGGTCAGACCGGAGGCCACGGCCGCCAGCTGATCGGCGCGGTCGCGGGGGAACCCGTCGGACATCGCCAGAAGGAGGCCGTCGGCGGAGACCACCACCGTGTGCGACACCCCGGGGGTGTTGTCCACGAAGTTGGTGATCAACCAGTTCAGGTTCTGTGCCGCCTGGCTCATCGAACTCAACTATCGCTCCTGCTGGTAAGTGGGGTCGATGTGGTAACTGCCGGTCGTCTGGCTGTTGTTGCCAGCCTGACGGCCCTGCTGGATACCGCGTCGGAGGTTGGTCAGACGGCCGCGGACGTCGTCCGGCGCCCGCGAGACCTGCGGCCCCGTCTGCGCGTCGGCCTGCTGCTGCGCGGTGCCGGCCACGAGGTTCGCCCGCGGGACCCGGCGGGGCAGCCCCGACGTCGTGATGCCGCCGGCGGCGGGCTGGCGCACGCGTTCGGCCTGCCGCATCAGCTCGTCGTTCGGCGAGGACTTCCAGCTGACGGTCGGCATCGCGCCGGTCGTCGCCGCGGCGGGCTCGGCCGCCTGCTCCTGGCCGCGCTGCGGCAGCGGCTGCTGCTGCGGGGCGGACTGCTGCGGCTGCCGGGGTACGGCCGGGGTCTGCGCGGGGGGCTGCTGCCCCTCCTCGCGGAACCAGTTCGACTCCAGGGTGTCGAAGATCGGGCTGCGGGCGTCGCCCGAGCTCGGGGCCGGCGGCAGCGCCTCGGGCCGGTGGGCCTGCGGCAGCCGCGGGGCCTCGGGCCGTGCGGGCGGTACGGGTGCGTACTCGCCGCCCTGCTGCGGGGCCTGCGGCTGCATGTGCTGCGGCTGGGGCTGCTGCGGGGCCTGCGGCTGGCGGGCGAACCCGCCGACACCGGGGCCGCCGGGCCGCTGGGGCTGGTAGCCGGGGCGCTCGAACTGGCCGGTGGCGGACGGGTCGATGGGGCCCCGTACGTCCGGACGCTCGAACTGGCCGGTGGTGCTGCCCATGCCGTCGCCCTGGGGCATCGGCGCGTTGAAGTCGGGGCGCGCGAACTCGGCGGTCGAGCCGGGGCCCGAGAGCTCGTCGTGGCCGCGAGCCTGGTCCGAGCCCCAGCTGGGGGTCTGCGGGCCGGGCAGCTCGGGGCGGGCGCCGGCGCCGTCGCGCGGCGACGGCTGCGGCCGGGGACCGCCCTGGGCCGGGCCGGCGGGGCCGGGCTGCTGCTGGTGCTGAGCCTGCTGCGGCTGGGGCTGCTGCGGACGCTCGAAGCCGTTGCCCTGCGGGAACCCGGGCTGGCCGGACGCGGGACGGGACTGCTGGCCACCGCCGAAGCCGACGCTGGGGACCGGACCGCGGGTCGGCAGCGGGCCGCCGGCGCCGAAAGCGCCCTGACCCTGGCCCGCGGTGGTCGGACCGCCCTGCTGCGGACGGGCGCCGGGAGCCCCGGGGCCGGCCTGGGGCCGTCCGCCCTGCGGACGCTGCTGACCGGGCGCTCCGTCGCGTCCCGGCAGGGCGGCACGCTGGCCGCCTCCGGCGACCTGGCCGCGCTGCGGGCCCGCGCCCACGGAGGGACGTCCGCCCGGACCGGGCACCGAGGCCTGGGCACCGGGAGCGCCCTGGGCACCGCCCTGGCCACCCTGGCCGCCCTGGCCCGGTGTCGGACCCGGCTTCTTGCCGCCCTGGGCGACGTCCACCGGCAGCATGACGAGGGCCGTCGTACCACCCGAGTCGGAGGGGCGCAGCTGGATGCGGATGCCGTGTCGCAGGGACAGGCGGCCGACCACGAAGAGACCCATGCGGCGGGAGACGGAGACGTCCACGGTGGGCGGCGACGCGAGCCGCTCGTTGATCGCGGCGAGGTCCTCCGGGGAGAGGCCGATGCCGGTGTCGTGGATCTCGACGAGCACGCGGCCGTCGGGCAGCGCGTGACCGGTGACCTTGACCTTGGTCTGCGGGGAGGAGAACGAGGTGGCGTTCTCCAGCAGCTCGGCGAGGACGTGCACGAGGTCGTTGACGACGCGGCCGGCGACGTCGGTGCCGGGCACCGAGGCCAGCTCGACGCGCTCGTACTGCTCCACCTCGGACGCGGCGGCGCGGAGTACGTCGACCAGCGGGACGGGGCGGGTCCACCGGCGGCCCGGCTCCTCGCCCGCGAGGACGAGGAGGTTTTCGCCGTTGCGGCGCATGCGGGTCGCGAGGTGGTCGAGCTTGAAGAGGGAGGACAGCTGGTCCGGGTCGGCCTCGCGCGACTCCAGCTCGGAGATGAGCGAGAGCTGGCGCTGGATGAGGCCCTGCGAGCGGCGCGAGAGGTTGGTGAACATCGCGTTGACGTTGCCTCGCAGGAGGGCCTGCTCGGCGGCGAGGCGGACCGCCTCGCGGTGCACGTCGTCGAACGCCGCGGCCACCTGGCCGATCTCGTCGCGGGTGTGCACACCGACCGACTCCACGGACGTGTCGACGTCCTGCGGGTCGGACTCGGACAGCTGCTTGACGAGCTCGGGCAGGCGGTCCTGGGCGACGCGCGTCGCGGTGTCCTGCAGACGGCGCAGCGAGCGGATCATGGAGCGGGCCATGACGAAGGCGCCGACGAGGGAGACACCGAGGACGAGGAGGATCAGCGCACCGTTGATGATGGCGTCCTGCTGGGCCGCGCTCTTCAGCTCGCGGGCCTTCTGCTCCATCTCTTCGAGCAGGGTCAGCTCGATGACCTTCATGGCCTGGATCTTGGTGCCGTCCGCGTCGTACCAGTCCAGCCAGGACCGGTTCTTCTCGCGGAGGAAGGCGTCCTGGCTGGTCAGCACGCGGCGGGCGTAGTGGTCGGCGCTGGAGATCTCGGAGTTGCTGTCGCCCAGACCGGCGAGGAGTTCCTCGGTGCGGCCCTGGTAGACGAGCTCGAAGGTGGTCTTCGCCTGCTGCTCGCCCTTCTGCGCGGAGAGGGCGTAGAGCCGGTCGTTCTCCTTGAGCTGGCCCTGCTTCTCGTTGGTGTCGGGAAGCGAGGCGGCGATGATCGCGCGCTGGATGGAGGCGTACTCCTTGGCGGCGGAGAACGCGGCCAGGGCACGGGTACGCTTGATCATCTCCGGGTTGGACGTGGCCTGCGCCATGTCCTGGGAGAGCGAGAGCAGCGAGACGATCATCGCGTTGTACTCGCTGACCGTCTGCTGGGCGCCGGTGGAGTACGCCTTGCTGCGGATCGTGTCGAGGTTCGCGATCTGACGGCCGATCTGCAGCACGTTGTTGCGGATCGACTTGAGGGTGTCGTCCTTCTTGCCCGTGCTGTCGACCCGGTCGGTCGCGGCGGTGAAGGCCTTCTTGGCGACGTCGGTCTGCGCGCGGACGCTGTCGACCTGGCTGTTGCTCTTGCCCCCGGAGATCGTGAGCGGAC
The DNA here is from genome assembly GCF_001941845.1 of Streptomyces sp. TN58. Taxonomy (NCBI): domain Bacteria; kingdom Bacillati; phylum Actinomycetota; class Actinomycetes; order Kitasatosporales; family Streptomycetaceae; genus Streptomyces; species Streptomyces sp. TN58. The sequence continues at coordinate 5,206,734 of NZ_CP018870.1, forward strand.
CCGCGGAGAGGTCGCGCTCCTCCTGGAGCATGGCGGCCAGGTTGGTGGCCTGTCGCGTCATCGTCGTCAGCAGCTGCATGTGTTCAAGCTGCGCGATGTCGTTGAGCGAGTCGTTGATGCGGAAGCCACCGAGCGTGGTGGCGGCGACGACCGGCAGGGTCAGCAGCGACACCAGTCGCGTGCTGATGCGCCAGTTCTGCATGGCGAGGCGGGATCCGGGCCCACTGGGGGCCTTCGGTATCGCCGAGTCCTGCTCGGCGGGCCCGGCCTTGTCCTTGGACATGGCCTTCAGGCTCTTCGAGCGGCTCTTCGCCTTCACCGCGGCGGAGGCATCGGGGCCCGCGCCTTCGACAGCCGGCCCGCGGTTCTGGGCGTGCTGGGGCGAGGCGCCACGGTCGGTCCCGCCGCGCGGTTCCTGCTCCGCCGCAGCTTCCCCACGGCCCTGGCGGGCCTGGGGAGACCCCTTGCCATCCCTCTTGAATCGTCCCTGCACTAGCGTCGCAACCTCTGGACCAGGCGTCCCGCCGGGCGACCGGCGGAACGGTGTCGAGTCGTGGGGCGCTTTCGGCCCCATGGTGGTCGTCGGTGACCGGCGCGTCTCCCTTTCTTCCCGCCGCACGGCGCTGAGTCGCGCCACCTGCGCGCCGGACTGAGTCCCGCGGCGGTCCCGCGAATTCCAGCACAGTGGCGGATCTCCAACAAGGTGCGCGCGCCGTCCCGGAGAGTCGGTAACCGCTTGTCGCCGTCCAACTACGCGGTGTGTGACCGCATTCGGTTGAAATCGGACTTACGCCATCCAAACAACACGGCTGGCAAGGTGTCCCAGTCGCCATGATCAGGAGCGGAATGCCGCATTCAGTGGCGGAATGTCCGTTTCGGTAGGTCTGATCGACTGCCTGATTTGCGTGAAATGTCTGGTCACGGGTGAGCAAACTCACATACCCATGGCCATTACTTCCCGGTTCAGCGGGGGATTCGGATGTTTAGCCTTGCCCCTTGAAGGGTTGGGCGCCAGGGCTGGTGCGGGCGCCGGCCGACATCCGCAGACCGAACCGAGGGCCCCGAACTCCGATGAAGACGACGACGATGTTCCGCAACATAGCCAACCCCCGCCGCACCACCCTCGCGCACCTCAAGGACGCGGAGGAACTGCAGGCGGCCCCGGCCACCCCGGAGCACGCCGTCGAGCTGCCGACGCAGACCGCCAACCCCCGGCGCACGGTCCTGATGGACGCGCCGGTCGCCGCCGCCGCGCAGTAAGCCGCCCCGCACGGAACGTGAAGCGCCGCTGCCCGCCGCGTTAGCCTGGAGACCGCAGACTCCAGCCAGCGGAAATACAGAGGGGCAGACGCAACACGTGCGCATCGCCAGGTTCTCGATCGACGGCAATGTCGCGTTCGGCGCGGTCGAGGGCGACGCCGCCCCCGGCAACGAAGCGTCGCTCGTGCTCGACATCATCAAGGGCATCCCGTTCGCGGACTTCGAGCTCTCGGGTACGAAGGTCCCGCTCAGCAAGGTCCGGCTCCTGCCGCCCGTGCTCCCGAACAAGGTCGTGGCCATCGGCCGCAACTACGCGGAGCACGCGGCGGAGCTCGGCAACACCGTCTTCGACGACCAAGGCCGTCCGGAAGCCCCCATCACCTTCTTCAAGCCGTCCACCTCCGTGGTCGGCCCGGGCGACCCGATCACCTACCCCTCCTTCTCCCAGGACCTCCACCACGAGGCGGAACTCGCCGTGGTCATCGGCCGCATGTGCCGCGAGGTCCCCCGGGAGCGCGTCAAGGACGTCATCCTCGGCTACACCTGCGCCAACGACGTCACCGCGCGCGACGTCCAGCAGCGGGAGAAGCAGTGGGCCCGCGCCAAGGGCTTCGACAGCTCCTGCCCCCTCGGCCCCTGGATCGAGACCGACCTGGACCCGGGCGACCTGACCATCCAGTGCACGGTCAACGGCGTGCAGCGCCAGCTCGGCCGCACCAGTGACATGGTCCGCTCCATCGAGGACCTGGTCGTCCACATCACCGAGGCCATGACGCTGCTCCCCGGCGACGTCATCCTCACGGGGACCCCGGCCGGAGTCGGCCCCCTCAACGTCGGCGACGAGGTCGCCGTCACCATCGAAGGCATCGGCACTCTCACCAACAAGGTGATCAAGCGTGGTTAACGGACCTGTCCGCGTACGTTTCTGTCCCTCCCCGACCGGCAACCCCCACGTGGGCCTGGTCCGCACCGCCCTCTTCAACTGGGCGTTCGCGCGCCACCACGGCGGCACGTTCGTCTTCCGCATCGAGGACACCGACGCCGCCCGCGACTCCGAGGAGTCCTACGAGCAGCTGCTCGACTCGCTGCGCTGGCTCGGCTTCACCTGGGACGAGGGCCCCGAGGTCGGCGGTCCGCACGCCCCGTACCGCCAGTCCGAGCGCATGGACATCTACAAGGACGTCGCGCGGCGGCTGCTCGACGGCGGCTACGCCTACCACTGCTACTGCACCACCGAGGAGCTCGACGCGCGCCGTGCAGCCGCCCGCGCGGCCGGCAGGCCCTCCGGCTACGACGGCCACTGCCGCGAGCTCTCCACCGTGCAGATCGAGGCCTACCAGGGCGAGCACCGGCCCGCGATCGTCCGCTTCCGGATGCCCGACGAGCCCATCACCTTCACCGACCTGGTCCGCGGCGAGCTGACCTTCACCCCGGAGAACGTGCCGGACTTCGGCATCGTCCGGGCCAACGGCGCCCCGCTCTACACCCTGGTCAACCCGGTCGACGACGCGCTGATGGAGATCACCCACGTCCTGCGCGGCGAGGACCTGCTCTCCTCGACCCCCCGCCAGATCGCCCTCTACAAGGCGCTCGTCGAGCTGGGCGTCGCCAAGGGCACCCCCGCCTTCGGCCACCTGCCGTACGTGATGGGCGAGGGCAACAAGAAGCTCTCCAAGCGCGACCCCGAGGCCTCGCTCAACCTGTACCGCGAGCGCGGCTTCCTGCCCGAGGGCCTGCTGAACTACCTCTCGCTCCTCGGCTGGTCCTTCTCCAAGGACCAGGACGTCTTCTCGATCGAGGAGATGGTCCAGAAGTTCGACATCGACGGCGTGAACGCCAACCCGGCGCGCTTCGACCTGAAGAAAGCCGAGTCGATCAACGGCGACCACATCCGCCTGCTCGACCCCAAGGTCTTCGCGGACCGCTGCGCCCCGTGGCTCCAGGCCCCGCACGCCAACTGGGAGCCCGAGGACTTCGACCCCGAGGCCTGGGAGCGCATCGCGCCGTACGCCCAGACCCGCGTCGGCGTCCTGTCGGAGATCACCGCCAACGTCGACTTCCTGTTCCGCAAGGAGCCCGTCGAGGACCAGGCCTCCTGGGACAAGGCGATGAAGGGCGAGCCCGCGGCCCTGCTGACCACCGCCCGCGAGAAGCTCGCCGGTGCCGACTGGAGCGACCCCGAGTCCCTCAAGCAGGCCGTCCTGACCGCCGGCGAGGCCCACGGCCTCAAGCTCGGCAAGGCCCAGGCCCCGGTCCGCGTCGCCGTCACCGGCCGTACCGTCGGCCTGCCGCTCTTCGAGTCCCTGGAGATCCTGGGCAAGGAGCGCTCGCTGGCCCGCATCGACGCCGCCCTGGCCAAGCTGGCCGGCTGACCCGCGGCACCACCCGTACGTCCCGCAGGGGGCGGCGCCCGACCCGGGCCGCCGCCCCCTGCGGCGTTGCCGGCGGGGCCGGCCGGTACGGACTTCCCCGACGTGCCCACCCGGCGGCTGCCCGCGGCGTAGGCTCGGGCGTATGCCGATCCGCGCCGTGCTGTGGGACATCGACGACACCCTCTTCGACTACACGGGAGCCGACGCGGCGGGACTCGCGGCGCAACTGGAGGCCGTCCGGCTCGCGGAGCGGTACGGGACCCCCGTACAGGCCCTCGCGCGCTGGCGGGAGATCACCGACCGCCACTGGGCGCGCTTCGCCGCGGGTGTGGGCACCTTCCAGGGGCAGCGCCAGGATCGCGTACGGGAGTTCCTCGACGAGCCCCGCATGACCGCGGCCGAGGCCGACGCCTGGTTCGACAGCTACGTCGAGCACTACAAGGCCGCCTGGACCGTCTTCCCCGACGTGGTGCCGGCGCTCGACGCCCTCGCGGCCGACTACCGCCACGGGGTGCTCTCCAACTCCTCCACCGCCAACCAGGACCCCAAGCTGCGCCACCTCGGGCTGCGCGAGCGCTTCGAGGTGCTGGTCTGCGCCGTGGAGCTCGGCGTCAGCAAGCCCGAGGCGAAGGCGTTCCTCGCCGCGTGCGACGCGCTCGGACTGCCGCCAGGGGAGGTGGCGTACGTGGGGGACCAGCCCGAGATCGACGCCCGCGGCGCCCGCGACGCGGGGCTGCTGGCCGTCTGGATCGACCGGGACGGCCTCCGGGGGCCCGGCCCCGAGGGGGCGCACCGGATCGAAGGCCTTGACCGGCTGCCGGAGCTCCTGGCACTGGATACCCGTTTTGGAGCACGGTCAGGCATCCGGTAATGTTCTTTCTGCGCCGCCGGAGCGGGCCGAAAGGCCGGACGGAGGCGCCACTCGAAAGAAAGTCCCCCAGGGTCTTGACTTTCGGTGGGGTATAGTGTAATTGGCAACACGAGGGTTTCTGGTTCCCTTATTCTAGGTTCGAGTCCTGGTACCCCAGCGCAGTGCAGTAGTAACGCAGTGCTTTGCCCCCGTTGTGTAGCGGCCTAGCACGCCGCCCTCTCAAGGCGGTAGCGCCGGTTCGAATCCGGTCGGGGGTACAGATCCTTCCCGCAAGATCTCCATTGGGTAGCTCCCGGACGTCTTGATGCAGGATCGCTAGGGCCCCCGTTGTGTAGCGGCCTAGCACGCCGCCCTCTCAAGGCGGTAGCGCCGGTTCGAATCCGGTCGGGGGTACTGGTCTGGTATAGACCACATTGGGCTATGGTGTAATTGGCAACACGAAGGTTTCTGGTTCCTTTGTTCTAGGTTCGAGTCCTGGTAGCCCAGCGCAGTACAGAGCAAGCCCCCGTTGTGTAGCGGCCTAGCACGCCGCCCTCTCAAGGCGGTAGCGCCGGTTCGAATCCGGTCGGGGGTACGCATGGAGGAGGCCCCCCGCGTTCGTCGCGGGGGGCCTCTTCGCCGTGCGCCGACGGCCGCGCCGGCCCGGCCACAGCACTGGCGGCGTAAGTACGGGCCCGGCGGCGCGTGTTCGGACGTGTGCGGCGTCGAACGCGCCCCCGGGCCCGGGGGTGGGCGGATGGAGGTGGGGCGTCAGCCGGAACGGCGCAGCGCCTCCGTGAGCCGGGCGGCCGCGTCGATGACGGCCTGGGCGTGCATCCGGCCCGGGTGGCGGGTCAGCCGCTCGATCGGACCGGAGACCGAAACGGAGGCCACCACGCGGTTCGACGGTCCGCGTACCGGCGCCGAGACGGACGCCACGCCGGGCTCCCGCTCGCCGATCGACTGCGCCCAGCCGCGGCGCCGTACACCCGAGAGCGCCGTCGCCGTGAAGCGCGCGCCCTGGAGGCCGCGGTGGAGCCGCTCGGGCTCCTCCCAGGCCATGAGGATCTGCGCGGCCGAACCGGCCTTCATCGGCAGGGTCGAGCCCACCGGGACGGTGTCCCGCAGGCCCGACAGCCGCTCCGCGGCCGCCACGCAGATGCGCATGTCTCCCTGACGGCGGTAGAGCTGCGCGCTCTCGCCCGTCACGTCACGGAGGTGGGTGAGTACCGGTCCCGCCGTGGCCAGCAGGCGGTCCTCGCCGGCCGCGGCGGCGAGCTCCGCCAGCCGCGGACCGAGGATGAACCGGCCCTGCATGTCCCTCGCCACCATCCGGTGGTGTTCCAGTGCCACGGCAAGGCGATGTGCCGTGGGTCGTGCGAGCCCTGTCGCCGCGACCAGCCCGGCGAGGGTGGCCGGACCGGACTCCAGTGCGCTCAATACCAGAGCTGCCTTGTCGAGAACGCCGACGCCGCTAGAGTTGTCCATGAAACGATATTCGCGTCTCACACTGTGAAACGCAAGTTCAATTTTTCCAAGAACCAGCGAGTCTGTATGTGCGGGTCCACGAACCACTGGGTCCGAGCCGTCGTCCGGGACGTGGGGTACGGGCGACAGGCGCACGAATCTCTATGAAGCGCCGGCACAACCCGCCGGCCGGAGGGAAAGCGATGGGTAGGACACTCGCGGAGAAGGTCTGGGACGACCATGTCGTCCGGCGCGCCGAAGGCGAGCCCGACCTCCTCTTCATCGATCTGCACCTGCTGCACGAGGTGACCAGCCCGCAGGCCTTCGAAGGACTGCGCCAGGCCGGCCGCAAGGTCCGACGCCTCGACCTCACCATCGCGACCGAGGACCACAACACCCCCACCCTCGACATCGACAAGCCGATCGCCGACCCGGTCTCCCGTGCCCAGCTGGAGACGCTGCGGGCGAACTGCGCCGAGTTCGGCGTCCGCCTGCACTCGCTGGGCGACGTCGAGCAGGGCGTCGTCCACGTCGTGGGACCGCAGCTGGGCCTGACCCAGCCCGGCACCACCGTGGTCTGCGGCGACTCCCACACCTCCACCCACGGCGCCTTCGGCGCGCTGGCCTTCGGCATCGGCACGAGCCAGGTCGAGCACGTGCTGGCCACCCAGACGCTGCCGCTGGCCCGCCCGAAGACGATGGCGATCACCGTCACCGGGGAGCTGGCCGAGGGTGTCACCGCCAAGGACCTGATCCTGGCGATCATCGCCAAGATCGGCACAGGCGGCGGGCAGGGCTACATCCTGGAGTACCGCGGCGAGGCCGTCGAGCGGCTCTCCATGGAAGCCCGCATGACCATCTGCAACATGTCGATCGAGGCCGGCGCCCGGGCGGGCATGATCGCCCCCGACCAGACCACCTTCGACTACCTCAAGGGCCGCGACCACGCGCCCGTGGGCGAGGACTGGGACGCGGCCGTCGCGTACTGGAAGACCCTGCGCACCGACGAGGACGCGGTCTTCGACGCCGAGGTCGTCATCGACGGCTCCGCCCTGTCGCCGTTCGTCACCTGGGGCACCAACCCGGGCCAGGGCGCGCCGCTGTCCGCGGAGGTCCCCGACCCGGCTTCGTACGAGGACGCTTCGGAGCGCCTGGCGGCCGAAAAGGCCCTGGAGTACATGGGGTTGACCGCCGGGCAGCCGCTGCGCGACATCACGGTCGACACCGTCTTCGTAGGCTCCTGCACCAACGGCCGCATCGAGGACCTGCGCGCCGTCGCCGGGATCATCGAGGGCCGCAAAGTCGCCGACGGCGTACGGATGCTGGTCGTCCCGGGCTCCGTCCGCGTCGCCCTCCAGGCCGTGGAGGAGGGCCTGGACAAGGTCTTCAAGGAGGCCGGCGCCGAATGGCGGCACGCGGGCTGTTCGATGTGCCTGGGCATGAACCCCGACCAACTGGCGCCCGGTGAACGCTCCGCGTCCACCTCCAACCGCAACTTCGAGGGCCGGCAGGGCAAGGGCGGGCGCACCCACCTGGTCTCCCCGCAGGTGGCCGCCGCCACCGCGGTGCTGGGCCATCTGGCCTCGCCCGCCGACCTGTCCGCCGCCGACGCGACCGCCGGAGTCTGAACCATGGAAGCCTTCACCGTCCACACCGGCCGCGCCGTCCCGCTGCGCCGCAGCAACGTCGACACCGACCAGATCATCCCGGCCCACTGGCTCAAGAAGATCACCCGTGACGGGTTCGAGGACGGGCTCTTCGAGGCCTGGCGCAAGGACCCGGAGTTCGTCACCAACCGCCCCGAGCGCGCCGGCGCGACGGTGCTCGTCGCGGGACCCGACTTCGGCACCGGCTCCTCGCGCGAGCACGCCGTATGGGCCCTGCAGAACTTCGGCTTCAAGGCGGTCGTCTCCTCCCGCTTCGCCGACATCTTCCGCGGGAACTCGCTGAAGAACGGCCTGCTGACCGTGGTGCTCCCGCAGGAGACCGTCGAGCGGCTGTGGAAGCTCACCGAGGCCGACCCCACCGCCGAGATCACCGTCGACCTGGTCGACCGCCAGGTGCGCGCGGAAGGCGTCGTGGCCGAGTTCGAACTCGACGACAACGCCCGCTGGCGCCTGCTGGAAGGCCTGGACGACATCTCGCTCACCCTTCAGAACGAAGCGGACATCGCCACGTACGAAAGCGCCCGCCCGGCCTTCAAGCCGCGCACGATTCAGGCCTGATTCCTGCCTGATCAGCGCTTATTCACCCTCGGGTGATCACGTCGACAACACTGTGCCCCCCGCCGGAAGGCGGGGGGCACAGCCGTTTGTTGAGGCCCCGTGAGGCGACAACTCGCCCCAGATGGCACAATCTGTGCATGGAACGCGACAGTCAACTCGACCTCTACGAACTCGTCGCGGACCGGCTGAAAGAAGCACACACACGGGTGCGCTCACTGCAAGTCCCGGAGGGCGTAAGGATGGCGCTGTCCCGGAAGCTGTTGGTCGTCACGGCCGCGTCGAAGCATGATCTCGCCGATGCGGCAAGGCGCCTGGACAGGTTGATGAAGGACCTCGACGAGGGTCGATTCCCTGAAGGCGACTGATGCGAAGGAACTCCGTAACCGCCTCCGGCGTTGCGGCACTAGGGTGATTAGCCCGTTTCGTGTTTGATTTGCGGTATATATCCGCCTAACGTGCGAAATAAGCTTGAACACATTCGTTCTGGCGATGTCTCCGAAGGGGAAGACGTGAACAAGGCGCAGCTCGTAGAAGCGATTGCCGACAAGCTGGGCGGCCGCCAGCAGGCCGCGGACGCTGTCGACGCGGTACTGGACGCGATCGTCCGCGCTACCGTCGCGGGCGACCGGGTCTCGGTCACGGGCTTCGGCTCGTTCGAGAAGGTCGACCGCCCGGCCCGCTACGCCCGTAACCCGCAGACGGGTGAGCGCGTCCGGGTCAAGAAGACCTCCGTGCCCCGTTTCCGCGCCGGCCAGGGCTTCAAGGACCTGGTCAGCGGCACCAAGAAGCTCCCCAAGGGCGGCGAGGTGTCGGTGAAGAAGGCGCCGAAGGGCAGCCTCAGCGGCGGTGCCTCCGCGACGGTCAAGAAGGCCGCCGCGAAGAAGGCGACCACCGCCAAGAAGGCCGCGGCGAAGACCGCGGTCGCCAAGAAGACCACGGCGAAGAAGACCACCGCGACCGCCAAGAAGACGGCCGTGAAGAGCACGGCCACGGCGAAGAAGGCGACGTCCACCGCCAAGAAGGCCACCACCGCCAAGAAGGCCGCGCCCGCCGCGAAGAAGACCACCGCCGCCGCGAAGAAGACCGCCCCGGCGGCCAAGAAGGCCACCGCGGCGACGAAGGCCCCGGCCAAGAAGACGACGACCCGCAAGGCCACCGCGAAGAAGACCACCGCCCGCAAGAAGTAGGGGCACGAGTCACACACGCCGGGCCGGCTTCCCCCTTGGGGGAGGCCGGCCCGCGGTGCGTTCCGGGGCCGCCGGCCGCCTCGCGGGCGCCGCGGCCGCCCGGTTCAGAAGGTCTGCAGCGTGACCAGGGTGATCCGCAGGTCCGCGCCCTTGCCGGCGGTCTCGATCCGGACCCGCTGTCCGGGGCGCAGCAGCCGCAGGCCGCCCGCGTCGAACGCCGGGGCCTCGAAGGGCACCGGGGTGCCGTCGTCCAGCAGCACGCTGCCGCTGCGGGTCTGGGAGTCGTACGTGTACGCGGTCGCCTGCATACCCGCACTGTATCGGGCCGTGTGACGCCCCACACCGAGCGCGAGCGCCGTCCGCAGGTCGGCCGCGGTGTCCACGTCCCGGCGCACGCTGTCCACGTCCGCCAGTGCGATTTCCACCGCCCCCGACGCGGAATGCCTGGCCCGCGACGGCCCTCCGAAGGACGGGGCCAATTCCACGTGAGGCGCGGCGGAAAGCAAGGTCGTCCCGATTCCGGCCGCATCCGCCAGAAATGCCCGCGGAAATGCCGAGGCGTTTTCGAGCACGCGTAGCAATTCGTGGGGCCGCAGCGCCGGCAGGTCGGCGTTCATCGCCGCGACCGCCGCGGCGGGCCGCCCCTCGCGCGCCGCCCGCGCGCCGTGCGCCAGCGCCGCGTTGAGCCCGGCCGCCGGGGCGTCGGGCACGATCCGCGCACCCAGCCCGGCCAGTTCCGCACCGGCCCCCGCGTCGTCCGTGACGACCACCACATCCGCGACCGCGGCGCAGGCCAGCGCCCCCGCGACGGTGTCCTGGGCGAAGGCCAGGGCGAGCCCCGGACGGGAGGCCCCCACGGCCGGCGCGAGACGGCTCTTGGCCACCGACAGGGGCTTCAGCGGGACCACCAGGCTCCAGACGGCGTTCGTGACGGACCCCTCTCCTCCGGTTCCCACCGGCCCCTCCCCGGGCCAGGGCCGGGTCACGGCCCGGTCATGTGTGGCCCCATTGTCGCCCCCGCCCGGGCAGCCCGGGAGTCCGGCGGCCTGAGCGGGGCGTACGGTGTTCTCGACAGAGACCGGGCCCGGGGTGACACTTGTCCGGCCGACGACGAGGTGCCCCAGCCGCGCACCGGTCCTAGAGGAAGGTGTCCGAGTGTCCCGCCGCAGAATCGGCTTCTGGTACCGCCTGGCGGCGGTCATCGCAAAACCGCCGCTGGTAGTGCTGTTCAAGCGGGACTGGCGGGGAATGGAGCACATTCCGGCCGAGGGCGGATTCATCACCGCCGTCAATCACAACTCGTATCTGGACCCGCTCTCGTACGCGCACTTCCAGTACAACACCGGCCGCGTGCCCCGATTGCTCGCCAAGGCCGCCCTCTTCAAGGTCCCGTTCGTCGGCGCGATCCTCCGCGGCAGCGGGCAGATCCCCGTCTACCGGGAGAGCACCAACGCCCTGGACGCATTCCGGGCCGCCGTCGACGCCATCGAGCGCGGCGAATGCGTCGCCTTTTACCCGGAGGGCACCCTGACCCGGGATCCCGACATGTGGCCGATGGCCGGCAAGACCGGCGTCGCCCGCGTCGCGCTGATCACCAGGGCGCCCGTCATCCCGGTGGCCCAGTGGGGCGCCAACCTCGCGATGCCGCCGTACGCCAGGGAGAACAAGGTCCGGCTCTTCCCGCGCAAGACCCTCCAGGTGCTCGCCGGACCGCCCGTGGACCTCTCGGCCTACTACGACCGGGAACCCACCCCGGACGTCCTCAAGGAGGCCACCGAGGCGATCATGGCGGCCGTCACCGGCCTCCTGGAGGAGGTGCGGGGGGAGACCGCGCCCGAGCAGCCGTACGACCATCGCAACGCCAGGGCGGAACAGCGGCGCAAGGCCGCAGGGGAGGGCAAGAAGTGACACGTCCCGTGAAGGCGACCGTCTTCGGAACAGGCTCCTGGGGCACGGCCTTCGCCATCGTGCTCGCCGACGCCGGCTGCGAGGTGACCCTCTGGGGCCGCCGCAGCGAGGTCGTCGACGCCATCAACACGGGCCGGACCAACCCGGACTACTTCCCCGACGTCGAACTCCCCGCCACCATCCGCGCCACCGCCGACCCGGCCGAGGCCGCGGCGGGCGCCGACTTCACCGTCCTGGCCGTCCCCTCCCAGACCCTGCGCGACAACCTCGCCGCCTGGACCCCGCTGCTGGCCCCCGACACGGTGCTCGTCTCCCTCATGAAGGGCATCGAACTAGGCACCGCCAAGCGGATGAGCGAGGTCATCGAGGAGGTGGCCAAGGTCCCCGCCGAGCGCATCGCCGTCGTCACCGGCCCCAACCTGGCCGCCGAGATCGCCGCCCGCCAGCCCGCGGCCTCCGTCGTCGCCTGCGTGGACGAGGCCGTCGCCCAGCGCCTCCAGGCCGCCTGCCACACCGCGTACTTCCGCCCGTACACCAGCACCGACGTCATCGGGTGCGAGCTCGGCGGCGCCGTCAAGAACGTCATCGGCCTCGCCGTCGGCATCGCCGACGGCATGGGCCTCGGCGACAACACCAAGGGCTCGCTCATCACCCGCGGACTCGCCGAAGCGACCCGCCTGGGCGTGGCCATGGGCGCCGACCCCCTGACCTTCTCCGGCCTCGCGGGCCTCGGCGACCTCGTCGCCACCTGCTCCTCGCCGCTCTCCCGGAACCACACCTTCGGCACCAACCTCGGCCGCGGGATGACGCTGGAGGAGACCATCGCGGTCACCAGGCAGACCGCCGAGGGGGTCAAGTCCTGCCAGTCGGTGGCCGATCTCGCGGGCCGGCACGGGGTCGACATGCCGATCACCGAGACCGTCGTGGACATCGTCCACCACGGCAAGCCGACCCTCGTGGCCCTGAAGGAACTGATGGGCCGAAGCGCCAAACCGGAACGTCGCTGACTCCTTTCCGGACGCATGAGCGGGTACTCTCATGCCGATATGAGCAGCGAGAACCTCCCCCAGACCCCTGAGCAGCAGGGCCGCAAGCCCCGCGTGGCCGTCGTGTTCGGCGGCCGCAGCTCGGAACACGCCATCTCGGTCGTCACGGCGGGCGCCGTACTGCGCTCCATCGACCGGTCCAAGTACGAGGTGCTGCCCATCGGCATCACCACGGACGGCCGGTGGGCGCTGACCGCCGACGAGCCCGCGCGGATGGCCATCGCGGACCGCAGGCTCCCGAGCGTCGAGGAGCTCGCCGAGTCCGAGGACGGCGCCGTGGTGCTCTCGGTCGACCCGGCCAGCCGCCAGGTCGTCTACACCGAGCCGGGCGCCGTCCCGAAGGCCCTGGGCGAGGTCGACGTCGTCTTCCCCGTGCTGCACGGCCCCTACGGCGAGGACGGCACCCTCCAGGGCCTCCTGGAGCTCTCCGGCATCCCGTACGTCGGCTCGGGCGTCCTCGCCTCGGCCGTCGGGCAGGACAAGGACTACATGAAGCGGGTGTTCACGTCCTTCGGGCTGAGTGTCGGCCCGTACGTGACCATCCGCCCCCGCGAGTGGGAGGCCGACCGGGACGCCGCCACCGCCAGGATCCTGGACTTCGCCGCCGAGCACGGCTGGCCGCTCTTCGTGAAGCCCGCCCGGGCCGGCTCCTCGATCGGCATCACCAAGGTCGACGACGCCTCCGGCCTGGAGGCCGCCGTCAAGGAGGCCCGGCGCCACGACCCGAAGATCATCGTGGAGGCGCTGCTGCGCGGCCGCGAGATCGAGTGCGGCGTCCTGGAGTTCGAGGACGGGCCGCGGGCCAGCGTCCCCGCCGAGATCCCGCCGGTGTCCAGCCACGACTTCTACGACTTCGAGGCGAAGTACATCGACTCCGCCTCCGGGATCGTGCCGGCCCCCCTCACCCCGGAGCAGACCGCCGAGGTGCAGCGGCTCGCGGTCGAGGCCTTCGAGGCCGCGTCCTGCGAGGGCCTCGTGCGCGCCGACTTCTTCCTCACCGAGGACGGCGAGTTCGTCATCAACGAGATCAACACCATGCCCGGTTTCACGCCGATCTCGATGTACCCGCTCATGTGGGAGAAGACCGGCATCGCCTACCCGGAGCTGGTGGACCGGCTGATCCAGGCCGCCCTGCGCCGCTCCACCGGCCTGCGCTAGGCCGTGTCCGACACATCCCGCCTGGCGCGCGACGCCCGGCACGCACACTCGCTGCGTTGTCGGAGTCATCCGAGTACGTCCGGTACGAGGATGATCCTCCGCCTTGCGATTGCACGCACCGGACGCCGCGCGCCCCGCCCTGCGGGCGGGCGGCGCCATGTGTCGGACACGGCCTAGCACCACGTACGGCCGCCGCCCGCCGGCCGCCCTCCACGGGGGCGGCCGGCGGGCGGCGGTGTGCCGGAGCTCAGTAGGAGGAGATGCCCTCGGGCACGGTCGCGGCGACCGCCGCGGACAGGCCGACGAGCATCCCCGCGTCCGTGGCATGCTCCTTGTCGACCAGGACCTCCGTATAAGCCAGCCGCATACCGGTGGTGAAACGGAATCCGCCGTCGCCGGTCTTCTCCAGCAGCCAGGCCACGTCGTTCACGTGGACGCCCTCCTGCTTCTCGTCCAGCATCGCGGGGGGCTTGGGGATACCGCACCGCAGTACGATCGCCGAGCCGCCCCACGAGGCGGTCAGGTCGGACTCCGGTTCGGTCCGGGTCCGTGCCAGGCCGCCCACCGTCTCCGGGAGTTCCTTGTGCAGTGCCGCACAGAACCCCGCGACGTCGGCCGGCGGCGCGGGCGGCGGTTCCACCCGGGCCTCGGAACCGCCCGGGGAGCACGCCGCCAGGACGGCGGACGAGGCCAGGACGACGGGTACGGCCAGGACACGCAGGGGCCGGCGGTGGAGGGACATCACCGGCCAAGAGTAGACGGGGGCTACAGATGGACCACCGGGCAGGTCAGGGTGCGGGTGATCCCCTCCACCTGCTGGACCTTGGCGACGACCATGCGGCCGAGCTCGTCCACGGTGTCGGCCTGGGCGCGCACGATCACGTCGTACGGACCCGTCACGTCCTCGGCCTGGATCACCCCCGGGATCTGGCCGATGGACTCGGCGACGAACGACGCCTTGCCCACTTCGGTCTGGATGAGGATGTACGCCTGTACCACGGAACCTCCAGGGCGGCCACGAGGGTCATTTCCCCTAATCTTCGGGTGGACCCCACACGATGGATAGGGCCGGGGGAAGAAGGGACGCCACGGTACCGCGTCGCCGTGCGCCACGGGGAGACCTGCGGGCCCGGCGCCACGCACAGCGGGGCGTACGGAGAGCAGAAGTTGACGTATCTGTTGACGGTACCCAGAGCTGTGACGGCTCGCGACCGCAAGCGGACTGGGCAAGAAGGGGCACAGCGATGAAGGGCACTGTCGGCGAGCTGGGGGAGTTCGGGCTGATCAGGGAGCTCACCTCACGGCTCACCACCACCCCGGCGGTCCGGCTCGGACCCGGCGACGACGCCGCGGTGGTCTCGGCCCCCGACCGGCGGGTCGTGGCGAGCACCGACATCCTGCTGGAGGGGCGGCACTTCCGGCGCGACTGGTCCACGGCCTACGACGTAGGCCGCAAGGCCGCCGCGCAGAACCTCGCGGACATCGCCGCCATGGGAGCCGTGCCGACCGCGCTGCTCCTCGGCCTCGTCGTACCCGCCGAACTCCCGGTCACCTGGCCCACCGAGCTGATGGACGGCATCCGCGACGAGTGCCAGGTCGCCGGGGCCGCGGTGGTCGGCGGCGACGTGGTCCGCGGGGACACCATCACCGTGTCCATCACCGCCCTCGGCGACCTGCGCAACCACGAACCCGTCCTGCGCTCCGGAGCCCAGCCCGGCGACGTCGTCGCCGTCACCGGCTGGCTCGGCTGGTCCGCGGCCGGCTTCGCCGTGCTCTCACGCGGCTTCCGCTCCCCGCGGGCGTTCGTGGAGGCCCACCGGCGCCCCGAACCGCCGTACCACGCGGGTCCCGCGGCCGCCGGGCTGGGCGCCAGCGCCATGACCGACGTCAGCGACGGCCTGATCGCCGACCTCGGGCACATCGCCGAGGCCAGCAAGGTGCGGATCGACCTGCGCTCGGCGGCCGTGGACATCCCGACGCAGATGCACGACATCGGGCAGGCCGTCGGCGTGGACCCGCTCCAGTGGGTGCTCACCGGGGGAGAGGACCACGCGATCGTGGCGACCTTCCCGCCCGACGTGAAGCTGCCCGCCCGCTGGAAGGTCATCGGCGAGGTGCTCAACCGCTCCGCGCTGCCCCAGGTGACCGTGGACGGCGCGCCCTGGACCAGCACCAGCGGCTGGGACCACTTCGGAGCCGACCCGGCCGCCCAGGACGGCGCGCAGTGAACACCGCGCCGCCGCGCCCGGTGAACACCGCGCCGCCGCTGTGCCTGACCGTCGCCGGATCGGACTCCGGCGGCGGCGCGGGCATCCAGGCCGACCTCAAGACCATGCTGGCCCTCGGTGTGCACGGCATGAGCGTGGTGACCGCCGTGACCGCGCAGAACTCCCTCGGGGTACGGGGAGCCTGGGAACTGCCCCCCGAGGCCGTCACGGCCCAGTACCGGGCCGTCGTGGACGACATCGGCGTGCACGCGGTGAAGACCGGCATGCTGTCCTCCGCCGCACTGGTGGAGACCGTCGCCGCGCTGCTGGCCGACACCGCGGCCCCGGCCGTCGTCGACCCCGTCGGCGTCTCCAAGCACGGCGACGCGCTGCTCGCCGCCTCCGCACTGGACGCCGTACGCGGCGAACTCCTGCCGCGGGCCACCGTGGCCACGCCCAACCTGGACGAGGTCGCCCAGCTCACCGGCGTCGTCGTGGAGAACGAGGACGACATGCGCCGGGCCGCCGACGCGATCCTCGGCCACGGCCCCCGCTGGGCGCTGATCAAGGGCGGCCACCTGGCCGCGCACGGCGACGAGGCCGTGGACCTGCTCACCGACGGCACCGAGGAGCGGTGGCTGCGCGCCCCGCGCCACTCCAACCGGCACACCCACGGCACCGGCTGCACCCTCGCCAGCGCGATCGCGGCCGGACTGGCCAGGGGACTGGCCGTCCCGGAGGCCGTCACGGCCGCCAAGGAGTACGTGACGGGCGGCATCGCCGCCGGCTTCGCGCTCGGCGGGGGCATCGGCCCCGTGGACCACGCCTGGCGTCAGCGCTGACGCCGCCCCGGCCGCCGGGCGCCCCCGGACAAGGCAAAAGGCCGGCCCACCAGAGGTGGACCGGCCTTCTTGGCAACCGGAAGGGGCTGCGCTACGACGGGCGTCAGCGCGAGACCTTGCCGGCCTTGATGCACGAGGTGCAGGCGTTGAGGCGCTTCGGCGTCCCATTGACCACGGCACGGACGCGCTGGATGTTCGGGTTCCAGCGACGCGAGGTGCGGCGGTGCGAGTGGGAGATGTTGTTGCCGAAGCTCGGCCCCTTGGCGCAAACGTCGCAGTTGGCAGCCACAGGTCACTCCAAAGACTTCAGATGCAATTACAGTGAAACCGGCGCACCGGTTCAGAGGTCTGAAGTGGTTTGCCGGGGAAATGGCCCGACTTTCATCGGGCAACCGGAGCAGCATACAACGACTGCGCCCGTCCTAGAAAACTACCATGGCGGTCGGCGGCCCGGCCCCGCGGTCCCGGCCCCGGGGACGCGGTCCTTCGTTACCCTGCGGTGAACCCTGGCCCGCACAAGGAGGAACGCCCGGTGCCGCACGAGGCCCAGCCGCAGCCCGCCGACGAGCTCGACGCCGAAACCGTGCGCATCTGGAGCTCGCTCGCCCTCGCCGCGCTGGGCCGGGCCCGCGACGACATCGACGCGATCAACGTGTACCCCGTCGCCGACGCGGACACCGGCACCAACCTCTACCTCACCGCCGAGTCCGCCGACCGCGCACTCGCCGAAACCCTCGACGGCGCCGCCGCGGCACCGGCCTCCCTGCCCGAGGCGGTACGGGCCTGGGCGCACGGCGCGCTCCTCGGCGCCCGCGGGAACTCCGGGACGATCCTCGCGCAGCTGCTGCGCGGCGTGGCCGATGTGCTCGGCGCCGAGCCCGAAGGCCCGCAGGCCGGCCCCGGCGGGCTGCTGGCGCACGCCCTCACCCGGGCCGCGGAGGAGGCCTACGCGGCCGTCGCACACCCGGTGGAGGGCACCATGCTCACCGTCGCGGCCGCCGCCGCCCGTGCCGCGGCAGCGATCTCGGCGGACGCGGGCACCGCCGCCGACGTGGCCCGCGCCGCCCACGACGCCGCCCGCGCCGCACTCGCCGAGACCCCCGGGCAGCTGGCCGCGCTGGGCCGGGCCGGGGTGGTCGACGCCGGCGGCTGCGGGCTGGTCGCCGTACTCGGCGCCCTCCGGCAGACCCTGTCCGGCCAGGAGCCGCCCGCCGAACCGCCGGCAGGCGGGGCCGTGCCCCCCGCGCCACGGCCCGCCGACCCCTGTGAACAGCACGAGGAGGGCCCCGCGTACGAGGTGATCTACCTGCTGGAGGCCTCGGAGGCGGCGGTCGCGCAACTGCGCGGAACCCTCGACCCGATCGGCGACTCCCTGGTCGTGGTCGGCGGCGACGGGCTGTGGAACGTCCACGTCCACGTCGACGACCCCGGCGCCGCGGTGGAGGCGGGGGTCGTCGCCGGACGGCCCTACCGGATCCGGATCACGCACTTCGGCGACGAGCGCCGCCGGGGCCGCGGCGAACGCGCCCAGCGGGCCGTGGTCGCCGTGGTCCGCGGCGAGGGACTGGCCGGCCTGTGCGCCGAGGCCGGCGCGACCCCCGTGCTCGTACGCCCCGGCGAGGCCCCGGCCACCGCCGAACTCCTCGACGCCGTCCGCCGCGCCCACGCCCGCGAGGTGGTGCTCCTGCCGGGCGACACCGAGCTGCGCGCCGCCGCGGCCACCGCGGCCGAACAGGCCCGCGCCGAGGGCGTACGGGTGGCCGTGATCCCCACCCGGTCCGCGGTCCAGGGCCTGGCCGCCCTCGCAGTCCACGACCCGGACGGCAGCTTCGACGAGGACGTGGTGGCCATGACCGCCGCGGCCGGCGCCACCCGCTACGGGGAACTGGCCGTCGCCGAACGCCAGTCCTTCACCTCGGCCGGCATCTGCCAGGCCGGCGACGTGCTCGGCCTCATCGACGGCGACGTCGCCGTGATCGGCGCGGGCCTGCCCGAGACCGCCGAGGCCGTCCTGGACCGCATGCTGGGCTCCGGCGGCGAACTCGTCACCCTGGTCCTCGGACCGGACGTGCCGGACGCCGTCGCCGAACGGCTGGAGGCGTACGTCCAGTCCGGCCACCTGGCCGTGGACACCGTCACCTACCGGGGCGGCCGGTACTCGGCGCCGCTCCTCATCGGGGTGGAATAGCCGCCTTGTCAGCGCCATGGTGTGCAATGGAACACGTGCCCGCGCTCGACGAAGACCTCAAGAAGACGCTCGGACCCGCCACCGCCAAGGTGCTGGCCGAGCAGCTCGGCCTGCACACGGCCCTGGACCTGCTCCACCACTACCCCAGGCGGTACGCCGAGCGCGGCGAGCTGACCTCGCTGGCCGAGCTCGCCGACCAGATCGACGAGCACGTCACCGTCGTCGCACAGGTGGCCGACGCCCGCGTCCTGACCTTCAACGGAGGCCGGGGCAAGCGGCTGGAGGTGACCATCACCGACGGCAGCGGCCGCCTCCAGCTGGTCTTCTTCGGCGCCGGCGTCCACAAACCGCACAAGGAACTGCTCCCCGGCAGCCGCGCGATGTTCGCCGGCAAGGTCTCCCGGTTCAACCACAAGCTCCAGCTCGCCCACCCGGCGTACGAGCCGCTCGGCGCGGACGCCTCCGACCGGGACGCCGCCACCGCCTTCGCCAACCAGCTGATCCCGATCTACCCGGCCTGCGCGAAACTGGAGTCCTGGAAGATCGCCAAGTGCGTGGACGCCGTACTGCCCAGCGCCCAGGAGGCCGTGGACCCGCTGCCGCCCGCCCTGCGCGAGGGCCGCGGCCTGCTCCCGCTCACCGAGGCCCTGCTGAAGATCCACCGGCCGGCGACCAAGGCCGACATCGAGGACGCCCGCCAACGCCTGAAGTGGGACGAGGCCTTCGTCCTCCAGGTCGCCCTGGCCCGCCGCCGCCACGCCGACTCCCAGCTCCCGGCCGTCCCCCGCCGCCCCGCCCCCGGCGGCCTCCTCGACGCCTTCGACGCCAAGCTCCCCTTCACCCTCACCGACGGCCAGCAGAAGGTCTCGAAGGAGATCTTCGACGACCTCGCCACCAGCCACCCCATGCACCGCCTCCTCCAGGGCGAGGTCGGCAGCGGCAAGACGCTGGTGGCCCTGCGGGCCATGCTGGCCGTCGTCGACTCCGGCGGGCAGGCGGCGATGCTCGCCCCCACCGAAGTGCTCGCCCAGCAGCACCACCGCTCCGTCACCGAGATGATGGGCGAACTGGCCGAGGGCGGCATGCTCGGCGGATCCGACCAGGGCACCAAGGTCGTGCTGCTCACCGGCTCGATGGGGATGCCCGCACGCCGGCAGGCCCTGCTGGACCTGGTCACCGGGGAGGCCGGGATCGTCATCGGCACGCACGCCCTGATCGAGGACAAGGTGCAGTTCCACGACCTCGGCCTGGTCGTCGTCGACGAACAGCACCGCTTCGGCGTGGAGCAGCGCGACGCCCTGCGCTCCAAGGGCAGGCAGCCCCCGCACCTGCTGGTGATGACCGCCACCCCGATCCCGCGCACCGTCGCCATGACCGTCTTCGGCGACCTGGAGACCTCCGTCCTGGACCAGCTGCCCGCGGGCCGCTCGCCGATCGCCACCCACGTGGTGCCGGCCAAGGACAAGCCGCACTTCCTCGCCCGCGCCTGGGAGCGGGTCCGCGAGGAGGTGGAGAAGGGCCACCAGGCGTACGTGGTCTGCCCGCGCATCGGCGACGGGGAGGACGACCCCAAGAAGAAGCAGGCCGAGGAAGAGGCCGACAGACGGCCGCCGCTCGCCGTCCTGGAGATCGCCGAGCAGCTGGGCCGCGGACCGCTGGCCGGGCTGGGCGTCGAGGTGCTGCACGGCCGGATGGACCCGGCCGACAAGGACGACGTCATGCGCCGGTTCGCGGCCGGCGAGGTGAAGGTGTTGGTCGCCACCACCGTCATCGAGGTCGGGGTGAACGTCCCCAACTCCACCGTCATTGTGATCATGGACGCGGACCGGTTCGGCGTCTCCCAGCTCCACCAGCTGCGCGGCCGCGTCGGCCGCGGCTCCGCCCCCGGCCTGTGCCTGCTGGTCAGCGAGATGCACGAGGCGAGCCCCGCCCGCGCCCGGCTCGCGGCGGTCGCCGCCACCCTCGACGGCTTCGAGCTGTCCCGGATCGACCTGGAGCAGCGCCGCGAGGGCGACGTCCTGGGCCAGGCCCAGTCCGGCGTGCGCTCCTCGCTGCGCATGCTCGCCGTCATCGAGGACGAGGAGGTCATCGCCCAGGCGCGGGAGGAGGCCACCCGCGTCGTGGCCGAGGACCCGGCGCTGGAGCGGCTGCCGGGCCTGCGGACCGCGCTGGACGCCCTGCTCGACACCGAGCGAGAGCAGTACCTGGAGAAGGGCTGAAGGGCACGACCTATCGTTGGAGTGCCGCGGCGGACCGCCGCGCACGCCCCTACCGCCGTACCGAAGGACCCAGATGACCCGCGTGATCGCCGGCAGCGCCGGCGGGCGACGGCTGGCCGTGCCCCCGGGCACCGGCACCCGTCCGACCTCGGACCGGATGCGCGAAGGCCTCTTCTCCACCTGGGAGTCCCTGCACGGGATCGAAGGGGCCCGGGTGCTCGACCTGTACGGCGGCTCCGGCGCCGTCGGCCTGGAGGCCCTCTCCCGGGGCGCGGACCACGCCCTGCTGGTCGAGTCGGACCCGAAGGCCGCCAAGGCGATCCGGGACAACATCAGGACGCTGGGCCTTGCTGGCGCCGAGTTCCGCGCCGGCAAGGCCGAGCACATCGTGGCCGCCCGCGCGGCCGGGGAGCCGTACGACGTCGTCTTCCTGGACCCGCCGTACGCCGTGGAAGGCGCGGACCTGCGGGAGATCCTCCTCACACTCCGGTCCAACGGCTGGATCGCGGACGGCGCGCTCGTCACCGTGGAGCGCAGCACCAGGAGCGGCGCCTTTCCGTGGCCCGAGGGCTTCGAGCCGCTCCGGTCGCGCAAGTACGGCGAGGGCACGCTTTGGTACGGCCGCGCCGCCAGCACCGGCGAAGAGTCATGAACGAGGGAGTCCAGTTGCGCCGCGCGGTCTGTCCGGGGTCCTTCGACCCCATCCACAACGGACACCTCGACATCATCGGACGCGCCTCCAGGCTGTACGACGTGGTGCACGTCGCCGTGGGGATCAACGAGTCGAAGAAGGGCCTCTTCACCGTCGAGGAGCGGATCGAGCTGATCCGCGAGGCCACGGCCGACTACGGCAACGTCCACGTCGAGTCCTTCCGCGGACTGCTCGTCGACTTCTGCAAGCAGCGGGACATCCCGGCCATCGTCAAGGGCCTGCGCGCGGTCAGCGACTTCGACTACGAACTCCAGATGGCCCAGATGAACCTGGGCCTGTCGGGCGTCGAGACGCTGTTCGTGCCGACCATCCCGACCTACAGCTTCCTGTCCTCCTCGCTGGTCAAGGAGGTCGCCGCCTGGGGCGGCGACGTCGCCCACCTGCTGCCCGCGCACGTGCACGCGGCGCTGCTGGAGCGGCTGCGCGAGCGCTGACCCCCTGACGGACCGTCAGCCGGTGTCGGCGGCCCGCCCGCTGGCCTTACAGTCGTCCCGTCCGTCTCAGGACCCGCCTGAGGCCGAGAGAGTGCGAGCCCCCATGGACGTGCAGAAGAAGCTCGACGAGATCGTCGCGGCCGTCGGCGGCGCCCGGTCCATGCCCATGTCGGCCTCCTGCGTGATCAACCGCGCCGAGCTGCTCGCCCAGCTCGAAGAGGTCCGCCAGGCGCTCCCCGGCTCGCTCGCGCAGGCCCAGGAGCTCCTCGGCGACCGGGAGCAGATGGTCGAGGACGCCCGCCGGGAGGCCGAGCGGATCATCGGGGCCGCCCACGACCAGCGCGGTTCGCTGATCGCCGACACCGAGATCGCGCGGCGCTCCCAGGCCGAGGCGGACCGCATCCTGGAGGACGCCCGCCGGGAGGCCGAGGAGATCCGGGCCGAGGCCGACGACTACGTCGACAGCAAGCTCGCGAACTTCGAGGTCGTGCTGACCAAGACGATCGGCTCGGTGGACCGCGGCCGGGAGAAGCTGCTGGGCCGCGGCCCGGGCCTGGACGAGGACGGCTACCCGGACGCGGACGCCCCCGAGCGCAGCCACGACCCCGAGGTGCAGCGGCAGCAGGCGGACGCGTACGTGGACACCAAGCTCGCGACCTTCGAGGCGGTGCTCTCCAAGACCCTGGAGGCCGTGGGCCGCGGCCGCCAGAAGCTGCTCGGCCGGGTCCCGACGGACGACCTGGGCGTGCACATGGCGGCCCAGGACGCGGCCGCGGGCCAGGGCTCCCGCTCGGCGAGCGACTCGGACTTCCTGGCGGGCCTGGCGGAGCCGGAGCCCCCGCACGGGCCGGCGCCGGTCCCGGCCCAGCCGCAGCCGGAGCCGCAGTACGACGCGTACGCCTACCAGCAGCCCGCCGCCCGGCAGCCGGACGCGTACGCCTACCAGGACCCGTACGCCGGCTACCAGCAGCAGCCGGACCCCTACGGGGCCTACCAGCAGCCCGATCCGTACGCGGTCTACCAGCAGCCGCAGCAGACCCAGCACACGCAGCACGCACAGCAGGCCCAGCATCCGCAGCACGCGCAGCAGCCCTCGCTCGACGAGACCAGCTTCTTCGACACGAGCATGATCAACCTGGACCAGCTGCGCCAGTACGAACAAGGGCGCTGACGGATGCCCGGGCCCGGATTGGGCTCAGAGCGAAGCGCCGGGTATCCTGGCTGTTCGGTCGCGCGTATGCACCGCGATCCGTGCTGCCCGTAAGGGCGGCGTCGATGCACCATTCTTCGATCTTCAGCGATCTGTGAAAGCAGGAACGGCCCTGAACACCCGCCTCGACCACCGCAACCCCCTCGTGTTCGACACGCACGAGCTGGGTCGGCGTCCTGGTGCCATGCAGCGGCTGTCCCGCGAGATCGACGCACCGGCGGACCTCGGTCTCGCCGGCGTGATCGGGGTTCCGGAAGGCGCCCCGGTGAAGCTCAACCTCCGCCTGGAGTCGGTCATGGAAGGGGTGCTTGTCACAGGCACCGTCCGTGCATCGGCGACGGGGGAGTGCGTAAGGTGTCTGGAGGCCGTCGAGCGTGAGCTCAAGGCGGACTTCCAGGAGCTGTTCTCGTACCCTGACGCCGACGACCGGGGCCGCGCCAAGGCGGAGCCGGCCGACGACGCCGAGGACGACGAGGACACGCTTTTCCTTGAGGACGGCTTGTTCGACCTCGAACCCGTGCTGCGGGATGCGGTGGTGCTCGCACTGCCGATGCAGCCGGTGTGCCGGGAGGACTGTCTCGGACTGTGCCCCGATTGCGGAGTCAGTCTGAACGACGACCCGGACCACCACCACGACGCCGTCGACATCCGTTGGGCGGCATTGCAGGGACTCGTCACCGATCAGGGCGATGAGAAGGACAACATGAGCGGCACTGCGTCTGACGGAGTTCAGAGCGCCGCCGAGAAGCAGGAGAAGTAGCCGTGGCTGTTCCGAAGCGGAAGATGTCGCGCAGCAACACGCGCCACCGCCGGTCGCAGTGGAAGGCTGCGGTCCCCACCCTGGTTTCGTGTGAGCGTTGCCAGGAGCCGAAGCTCCAGCACATCGCGTGCCCGAGCTGCGGCACCTACAACAAGCGCCAGGTCCTCGAGGTCTGAGCGGCTGGTGAGAGGCGCAATGTCTGAGCTGTCCAACGCTGAGAAGCAGGCAGACAGTAAGAACGCGGCCTCGTCCCACACGCTTCTGGAAGGGCGGCTCGGGTATCGACTTGAGTCCGCCCTTCTGGTGCGTGCACTGACCCACCGCTCGTACGCGTACGAGAACGGCGGTCTGCCCACCAACGAACGCCTGGAGTTCCTCGGGGACTCCGTGCTGGGCCTGGTGGTCACGGACACGCTGTACACGACCCACCCGGACCTCCCCGAAGGCCAGCTGGCCAAGCTTCGGGCCGCGGTGGTCAACTCGCGCGCACTGGCGGAGGTCGGGCGCGGACTCGACCTGGGCTCCTTCATCCGGCTCGGCCGGGGTGAAGAGGGCACGGGCGGCCGGGACAAGGCCTCCATCCTCGCCGACACCCTTGAAGCGGTCATCGGCGCGGTCTACCTCGACCAGGGCCTCGACGCGGCCTCGGAGCTGGTCCACCGGCTCTTCGACCCGCTCATCGAGAAGTCCTCGAACCTCGGGGCCGGCCTGGACTGGAAGACCAGCCTCCAGGAGCTCACGGCCGCCGAAGGTCTTGGCGTACCGGAATACCTGGTCACCGAGACCGGTCCGGACCACGAGAAGACCTTCACCGCTGCCGCCCGCGTCGGTGGTGTCTCGTACGGCACCGGCACCGGCCGCAGCAAGAAGGAAGCGGAACAGCAGGCCGCGGAGTCCGCATGGCGCGGGATCCGCGCCGCGGCGGACGAGCGGATCGCGGCGGCGGCAGCAGCGGCCGCCGCTCCGGCAGAGGTCGCGGCTTCGGCCGAGGCCGTGGACGGCGGGGTGCCGACGCCCGCCGATCCGGCGCCGGACGCCTGACTTCCTTCGGTTGACTCCTCGCCCGCCCCTGCACCGCAGGGGCGGGCGATGTCGTTTCCGGGCGGCCGGTACGCTCGCGGCAGCGCCCAGTTCCGCACCCGACGGAGGTTTCCTGTGCCCGAGCTGCCCGAAGTCGAAGTCGTACGGCGGGGGCTGGAGCGCTGGGTCGCCGGACGGACCGTCGAGGCCGTGGAGGTCCTGCACCCGCGTGCGGTGCGCCGCCACCCGGGCGGCGGGGCCGATTTCGCCGCACGGCTGCGGGGGGAGACCCTCGGGGTGCCGCAACGGCGCGGGAAGTACCTGTGGCTGCCCCTGGCAGGGAGGGACCTCTCCGTGCTGGGGCACCTGGGCATGAGCGGACAGCTGCTCGTGCAGCCCGAAGGCGCCCCCGACGAGAAGCACCTGCGCATCCGGGTGCGCTTCGGCGACGACACCGGGACGGAGCTGCGCTTCGTGGACCAGCGGACCTTCGGCGGCCTCTCGCTGCACGAGACGGTCCCCGACAGCGCCGAAGCGCTGCCCGACGTCATCGCGCACATCGCGCGCGACCCCCTGGACCCGCTGTTCGACGAGGCGGCCTACCACCTCGCGCTGCGCGCCAAGCGCACCACCGTCAAGCGGGCACTGCTCGACCAGTCCCTGATCAGCGGGGTCGGGAACATCTACGCCGACGAGGCCCTGTGGCGGGCCAAGCTGCACTACGAGCGCCCCACCGGCAATCTCACGCGCCCCCGGAGCGCGGAACTCCTCGGCCATGTCCGGGACGTGATGAACGCGGCCCTCGCCGTGGGCGGCACGAGCTTCGACAGCCTGTACGTCAACGTGAACGGGGAGTCGGGCTACTTCGACCGCTCGCTCGACGCCTACGGGCGCGAGGACGAGCCCTGCCGGCGCTGCGGCACGCCGATGCGGCGCCGGCCGTGGATGAACAGGTCGAGCTACTTCTGCCCGCGCTGTCAGCGGCCGCCGCGCGTCCCGTCGTAGGCCTCCCGGGCGGTCAGGACCGCCGGCATGTTCCCCTCCAGGTACTGGATCAGCGCGAGGAGCCGGTCCGCGACCTCGACGCCGAGCGGGGTCAGCTCGTAGTCGACGCGCGGCGGGTTGGTCGGCTGCGCCTCACGGTGGACGATGCCGTCGCGCTCCAGCGCGTGCAGGGTCTGGGAGAGCATCTTCTCGCTGACGCCCTCCACCCGGCGGCGCAGCTCGTTGAACCGGCACGGGCCCTCGCGCAGGGCGCCCACGGTGAGGCTGCCCCAGCGGCCGGTGACGTGTTCCAGAGTCTCGCGGGACGGGCAGGCACGCGCGAAGACGTCGAAGGGCTGCTCGGACTCGCAGGCGTCGGTACAGGCGGGAGTCTCCATAGAACAAGCGTACTCCCAGGTAGCGCTAACTTGGAGCTTGCGCTTTCGAAAAGTTAGTGATTCTCTTTTCCTCGTCGCACCACGGCCCCGTGCTGCGACGGGAGCCTTCCGAGGGAGAGATCAGCCTTGTCCGGTATCACGCACACCCCCGTCGTCTCGATCGCCTACCACTCCGGCTACGGCCACACCGCCGTCGTCGCCGAGGCGGTCCGCAGCGGCGCCGTGGACGCCGGGGCGACCGTCCACCTGATCAAGGTCGACGAGATCGACGACGCCCAGTGGGAACTGCTCGACGCCTCCGACGCGATCGTCTTCGGCTCCCCGACGTACATGGGCACCGCCTCGGGCGCCTTCCACGTCTTCGCCGAGGCCTCCTCGAAGCGCTGGTTCGGCGACGCCTGGCAGGACAAGGTCGCGGCCGGCTTCACCAATTCCGCCTCCAAGAGCGGCGACAAGCTGCACACGCTGCAGTTCTTCCAGGTGCTGGCCGCGCAGCACGGCATGAACTGGGTCAACCTGGGCCTGAAGCCCGGCTGGAACTCCAGCACGGCCTCCGAGAACGACCTCAACCGCCTGGGCTTCTTCTCCGGCGCCGCCGCCCAGACCAACTCGGACGAGGGCGCGGACGCGGTCCACAAGGCCGACATCGCGACGGCCGAGCACCTGGGCCGCCGTGTCGCCGAGCACGCCCGCGTCGTCGTGGCGGGCCGCGCCGCCCTGGCGGCCGCGGCGGTCTGACCCGCGGGCCGCCGCGCGCGGCGGCGGCCCGCTCGAAGCGGCGGCGGCTCAGGACGGCGGCGTCAGAAGCCGAAGTCCTGCGTCCACCAGGGGCCGCCGGCCGCGAAGTGGGCGCCGACGCCCAGGGTGCGGAACTCGCAGTTGAGTATGTTCGCCTTGTGGCCGGGGCTGTTCATCCAGGCCTTCATCACGGAGGCGGCGTCGCCCTGGCCGCGGGCGATGTTCTCGCCGCCCAGGCCCGAGAGGCCGGCCTTGGCGGCGCGGTCCCAGGGGGTGTTGCCCTCGGGGTCGGCATGGCCGAAGAAGCCGCGGGTGGCCATGTCCTTGCTGAAGGCGCCGGCCAGCGCGGCCAGCGGCGGGTTGGCGCGGACCGGGCCGCAGCCCGCCTGGGCGCGCTCCTGGTTCACCAGGGTGACCACGGCCGCCTCCTGCGCGGAGTGGCCGTCCAGGCTCGGCCGGGTCGCGGACGCGGACGGGGCCGCAGTGGTGGGGGCCGGAGGGGTCGGAGCCGGAGTGGTGGGGGCCGGCTTGACCGGGGCCGGCTGGGCGGGAGTGGGCACGGTGGGAGCCGGAGTGCGGGTCTTCCGCGGGGCCTCGGGGGAGGGGGTGGGAGCGGCCGGCGTCCGCAGAGCGGCGTCCGGCGACGCCTTCGGCGCGGCGGGCGGCGTGGAGGGGGCCGGTGAAGCCGACGGGGACGGCGGGCTCGACGGGGTGGGCGAGGCGGACGGGGTGCGGGAGGCCGGTGCGGTGGGCGAGGCCGGCGCGGTCGCGGGGGCACTGGGCGGCCCGCTCGTCGCGGAGCCGCGGCCTGACAGGCTCGCCAGGCCGCCCTGCCTCTGGAGTACGGAGTCACCGGCGTCGGGCGCGGCCTTGGCCCCGTCGGCCTTGGCGGCGGTGTTCTCCGTGGCGCTGACCCCCACATAGGGGAACGAGCCGCCGACCGGCACCGTGCCGGTGGTGACGGCCGCGGCGCCGAGGGCCACGGCCGCCGAGACCCCGAGCAGGCCGGTGCGCAGGGCGGTGCCGTGCGGGCCGCCGCGGCGCGGCGGGGAGGGGAGCCGGTGACGTCCCATCGGTGTCGTGCCTTCCTGAATGGATCAAGAAATCCCTAACCCACCCAAATGGGTGAGTTCATTGGTGCGCGACTGTACGCCATGGGGCCCTGGGGGCGATGTGACCGGAAAGTGGCGACCCGGTTAGCGTTCACGCATGAACGAAGACGTCCGTCTGACCGCCTGGGTGCGCGGTCGTGTGCAGGGAGTGGGCTTCCGCTGGTTCACCAGGGAGAACGCCTTGGAGATCGGCGGGGTGGTCGGCTTCGCGCTCAACCTCGACGACGGGCGAGTGCAGGTGGTCGCCGAAGGTCAACGTGAGAATTGCCACCGGCTGCTCGACTGGCTGAGGTCCGCCGACACGCCCGGCCGGGTGGACGGAGTGACAGAGATCTGGGGGACACCGCGCGGTGGCTACGAGGGCTTCGGGATGCGATGAGCGATCGACTGATCATGGACTCATCACATCTCTGAGCGTCCGGACCCGGTCGGAACTGGGCATTCGTCGACGAGGCGTTGCCGCGGCGGGCGATCCGTGGAAGGCTCGGAGACGAGGATGATCTCCACGCCCCTCGTGGGGGCCGGGACGCCCGCCGATACGGGGCGTGATCGTGTTGACCGTCAAACTTTTTGGTGAGACGCTGGAAGCCCCGCGCACCTGAGCTGTTTGGCAGTGCTGGCAGTAGTAAGCGCAGTGACTGACAGTCGCTGCCGGACATCCGCGGGTGCGATTCCCTCACGACCCACACCGCTTCGGTCGGTCACTCAGTGTGGAGGACCATCCATCATGGCAAAGGCGCTTCTCGGTTACGTCGGCGGTTCCGACCCGCGACTCCTCGCCGAGATGCGACGGCTTCAGCAGCGCGTCCAGGACCTTGAGTCCGAGCTCGTACGGATTCAGTCCGAAAATGACGCGCTGAACGCGGCCGCCGCTCAGCACGACGGAGACTCGCTGCTGGACAGCATCGACATCGACGTACCCCAGGCGGAGCCTGCGCTCACCTGATCCGCGCTCACTCGTCGCTCGATTCCAGCCCCGCATGATCTGCAAGGGACGCTCCGGCGTCCCTTCTTTCTTTGCACTCCGCACCAGGCACCACAGGGCCGGGTGGGGGCCCTGATGCCTACGACGTCGATCGTGCCCTGCACCTTCATGGGTGAAACCGACCGTGAAAGGTAGAGTCCGGCGGCGTGCACCTCAAGTCCCTGACCCTGCGTGGCTTCAAGTCCTTCGCCTCCGCGACCACCCTGCGCTTCGAGCCCGGCATCACCTGCGTCGTGGGTCCGAACGGCTCGGGCAAGTCCAACGTCGTCGACGCGCTGTCCTGGGTCATGGGCGAACAGGGGGCCAAGTCCCTGCGCGGCGGCAAGATGGAGGACGTCATCTTCGCCGGGACCACCGGACGTCCGCCGCTCGGGCGGGCAGAGGTCTCCCTCACGATCGACAACACCGACGGCGCGCTGCCCATCGACTACGCCGAAGTCACCATCACCCGGATCATGTTCCGCGGCGGCAGCAGCGAGTACCAGATCAACGGCGACACCTGCCGGCTGCTCGACATCCAGGAACTGCTCTCCGACTCCGGCATCGGCCGCGAGATGCACGTCATCGTCGGGCAGGGCCAGCTGGACTCCGTCCTGCACGCCGACCCCATGGGCCGCCGCGCCTTCATCGAGGAGGCGGCCGGCGTCCTGAAGCACCGCAAGCGCAAGGAGAAGGCGCTGCGGAAGCTCGACGCGATGCAGGCCAACCTCGCCCGCGTGCAGGACCTCGGCGACGAACTGCGCCGGCAGCTCAAGCCCCTCGGCCGGCAGGCCGCGGTCGCCCGGCGGGCGGCCGTGATCCAGGCCGACCTGCGCGACGCGCGGCTGCGCCTGCTCGCCGACGACCTGGTCGCCCTGCGCCGCGCCCTGGACGCGGAGATCGCCGACGAGGCCGCGCTGAAGGAACGCAAGGAGGCCGCCGAGGCCCAGCTCGCCGGCGCGCTGCGGCGCGAGGCCGAGCTGGAGGAGGCCGTACGGGAACTCACGCCGCGGCTCCAGCGGGCGCAGCAGACCTGGTACGAGCTGTCGCAGCTCGCCGAGCGGGTACGGGGCACCGCGTCCCTGGCGGAGGCGAGGGTCAAGAGCGCGACCGCCCCCGTCGAGGAGGAGCGCAGGGGCCGCGACCCCGAGGACATGGAGCGCGAGGCCGAGCGGATCCGCGAGCAGGAGGCGGAGCTGACGGCGGCCCTGGAGGCGGCGACCCGGGCCTTGGAGGACACCACCGGACACCGCGCGGAGCTGGAGCGGGAACTGGCCGAGGAGGAACGGCGGCTCCGGGACGCCGCGCGGGCCATCGCCGACCGGCGTGAGGGTCTGGCCCGGCTGACGGGACGGCTCGGCGCGGCCCGCTCCCGTGCCGGTGCGGCCCAGGCGGAGATCGACCGGCTCGCCCTGGCGCGGGACGAGGCGCGGACCCGGGCCGAGGCGGCGCAGGCCGAGTACGAGGCCCTGGCCGAGGAGGTCGGCGGGCTCGACGACGACTCGGCGGAGGCGGACCACGAAGCCGCGCGGGCGGAGCTGAGGGAGGCCGAGGCGGGCCTCGGCGCCGCGCGGGAGGCACTGGCGGCGGCCGAGCGCGCGCGGGCCGCGGTGTCCGCCCGCCGTGACGCGCTGGCGCTGGGGCTGCGCCGCAAGGACGGTACGGGGGCGCTGCTCGCGGCCCGCGAACGGCTGGCCGGCGTGCTCGGACCGGCGGCGGAGCGCCTGTCGGTGACCCCCGGCTACGAAGCCGCCGTGGCCGCCGCACTGGGCTCGGCGGCGGACGCGCTGGCGGTGGCCTCTCCGTCGGCGGCGGCCGGGGCCATCCGCCACCTGCGCGCAGCGGACGCCGGCCGGGCCACCCTCCTGATCACCCCGCCGACCGCCCTCCCGGACGGGGCTGCCGATTCCCTCCCGGGTGGGGGTGCCGGGTCCCTTCCGGGTGGGGGCGCCGGGTCTCTTTCAGGTGGGGGTGCCGGCCTCTCCGGCGGGGGTGCCGGGTCCCTTCCGGGTGGGGCTGCGGGCTTCTCTGGTGGGGGTGCCGGGTCTCTTTCAGGTGGGGGTGCTGGCCTCTCCGGCGGGGGTGCGGGTATGTCGGCGCCCTTGCCGGGCCAGGGTTCCGGACCTGCTCCGGCCGTGCCGAGCCGCAGTGCGGCGCCCGCAACGGGCGCCGCTGCCGAGGGGCGCGCCGCGGACGCGGGTGGTCCGGCGGGGCTGCCGGGGCAGGGGATCGGGGTCGGGGCCACTGCGGCGGACGACGCCCAGCCGGGCTCGGGCGCGAGCTCCACGGCCGCGGCGGCGCCGGAGGCGGTCCCGCCCGCCCGCACCGCGCAGACGGCCGAGGCCCTCGCGGGCCGGCTCCTGCCAGGGCCGGCCGGGAGCGCGGACGCGGCGGCCGCCGCCCCGGCAGGACAGGGTGAGGCCCGACCGGACTCCGGACCCGACGGGCCCGTACCCGTCACGGCGCTGGTGGCCGGGGACGGCGAGGTGCTGCGGGCCCTGGCGTGGGTGCTGCGCGACCACGTCGTCGTCGGGACGCTCGACGAGGCCGAGGCGCTCGTCGCACGGTGCCCGGAGGCGGTGGCCGTGACCGTCGAGGGCGACGTCCTCGGAGCGCACCTCGCGCACGGCGGATCCGCCTCGGCGCCCAGCCTGATCGAGGTGCAGGCCGCCGTGGACGAGGCGGCGGCGGAGCTGGCCCGGCTGGGCGTGCGGTGCGGGGAACTCGCCGAGGCGCAGGCGGCCGCGCAGGCCCGGCGGCAGGACGCGGCGGCGCTGGTGGACGAGCTCGCCGAGCGGCGGCGCGTCGAGGAGCAGGCCCGCGCCGGGGTCGCCCAGCAGCTCGGCCGGCTGGCCGGCCAGGCGAAGGGGGCCGCCGGTGAGGCCGAGCGCGCCGCCGCCGCCGCGGCCAAGGCCCAGGACGCCCTGGAGCAGGCCCTGGCCGAGGTCGAGGAGTGCGCGGAGCGGCTGGCCGTCGCCGAGGAGATGCCGGTGGAGGAGGAGCCCGACAGCTCCCGCCGTGACCGGCTCGCGGCCGACGGGGCCAACGCCCGCCAGACCGAGATGGAGGCCCGGCTCCAGCTGCGTACCCACGAGGAGCGGGTCAAGGGGCTGGCCGGGCGGGCGGATTCCCTCGACCGGGCCGCTCGGGCGGAGCGCGAGGCCCGGGCACGCGCCGAGCGCCGCCGGACGCGCCGGCGCCACGAGGCGGACGTGGCCCGTGCGGTGGCCGACGGCTCTCGCCAGCTCCTCGCGCACGTGGAGGTCTCCCTCCTGCGGGCCGACGAGGAGCGCGTCCTGGCCGAGCGGGCCAAGGGCCTGCGTGAGCGGGAGCTCGCCGACGCGCGCAACAGCGCCCGCGACCTGAAGGGGGAGCTCGACAAGCTCACCGACTCCGTCCACCGCGGCGAGGTGCTCGGCGCCGAACAGCGGCTGCGCATCGAGGCCCTGGAAGCCAAGGCGCTGGAGGAGTTCGGCATGGAGCCCCGCGCGCTCGTCGCCGAGTACGGCCCGGACCAGCCGGTGCCGCCGTCACCGCCGGCCGACGGCGAGGAGCTGCCGCAGGACCCCGAGCACCCGCGCAACCGGCCCGGCCCCTTCGTCCGTGCGCAGCAGGAGAAGCGCTTCAAGGCGGCCGAACGGGCCTACCAGCAGCTCGGCAAGGTCAACCCGCTCGCCCTGGAGGAGTTCGCGGCCCTCGAAGAGCGCCACAAGTTCCTCAGCGAGCAGCTGGAGGACCTTCGCAAGACCCGAGCCGACCTCCTTCAAGTGGTGAAGGAGGTCGACGAGCGCGTCGAGCAGGTGTTCACCGAGGCGTACCGGGACACGGCCCGGGAGTTCGAGGGCGTCTTCTCACGGCTGTTCCCCGGTGGAGAGGGCCGCCTGGTCCTGACCGACCCGGACAACATGCTCACCACCGGCGTCGACGTCGAGGCGCGCCCGCCGGGCAAGAAGGTCAAGCGGCTGTCGCTGCTGTCCGGCGGCGAGCGCTCGCTGACCGCCGTGGCCATGCTCGTGTCCATCTTCAAGGCCCGCCCCAGTCCGTTCTACGTGATGGACGAGGTCGAGGCCGCGCTCGACGACACCAACCTGCAGCGGCTGATCCGGATCATGGAGGAGCTCCAGGAGAGCTCGCAGCTGATCGTGATCACGCACCAGAAGCGCACCATGGAGGTCGCGGACGCCCTCTATGGCGTTTCCATGCAGGGCGACGGGGTATCGAAGGTCATCAGCCAACGTCTCCGCTGAGCCGTATAAATTCAAGAAGTGAATTCAAGGGTGCCAGTCTCTGCGGTATGCGAACTTAGCCCCAGGCCTTGACTTCAGAAACTGAACGCATAGGCGCGCTCCGCTGTCCCCCGGCTTCGAGTGGTGCCCGATCTTGAACTGTGCGCCACTGTGAAGACGGACGAAACCCCACGGAGCACACCTTGACCAGCAGCACATCGCGGGCCTCGGCGCCCGGCGGCGGAGCCTCGCCCCAGCCCGACCACCTCGGCCACGTCATCTTCATCACGGCGGCCGCTGCCATGGGCGGCTTCCTCTTCGGGTACGACAGCTCCGTCATCAACGGCGCCGTCGTCGCGATCCGCGAGCGGTTCGACGTCGGCTCGGAGGCGCTCGCCCAGGTGATCGCCGCGGCGCTGATCGGCTGCGCCATCGGCGCCGCGACCGCGGGCCGGCTCGCCGACCGGATCGGCCGAATCCGCTGCATGCAGATCGCGGCCGTCCTCTTCACCGCCAGCGCCATCGGTTCGGCCCTGCCCTTCGCCCTCTGGGACCTCGCCA
Organism: Streptomyces sp. TN58; assembly: GCF_001941845.1. NCBI lineage: Bacteria > Bacillati > Actinomycetota > Actinomycetes > Kitasatosporales > Streptomycetaceae > Streptomyces > Streptomyces sp. TN58. The sequence goes on from NZ_CP018870.1 coordinate 5,240,782, forward strand.
TGTGGCGCGTGATCGGCGGCTTCGGCATCGGCATGGCCTCCGTCATCGGCCCCGCCTACATCGCGGAGGTCTCCCCGCCCGCCTACCGCGGCCGGCTCGCCTCCTTCCAGCAGGCCGCCATCGTCATCGGCATCGCCGTGTCCCAGCTCGTCAACTGGGGCATCCTCAACCTCGCCGACGGCGACCAGCGCGGCGAGATCGGCGGCCTGGAGGCCTGGCAGTGGATGCTGGGCGTCATGGTGGTGCCGGCCGTGCTCTACGGGCTGCTGTCCTTCGTCATCCCGGAGTCCCCGCGCTTCCTGGTCTCCGTCGGCCGAACCGACCAGGCCAAGAAGGTGCTGGCCGAGGTCGAGGGCTCCAAGGTCGACCTGGACGGGCGGATCCGCGAGATCCAGCACGCGATGCACTCCGAGACCAAGTCCACCTTCAGGGACCTGCTCGGCGGCCGCTTCGGCTTCCTGCCCATCGTCTGGATCGGCATCGGCCTCTCGCTCTTCCAGCAGCTCGTCGGCATCAACGTGATCTTCTACTACAGCTCCTCGCTGTGGCAGTCCGTCGGCATCGACCCGACCAGCTCCTTCCTGTACTCCTTCACCACGTCGATCATCAACATCGTCGGCACGGTGATCGCGATGATCTTCGTCGACCGGATCGGCCGCAAGCCCCTCGCCCTCATCGGCTCCACGGGGATGGCCATCTCCCTCGGCCTGTGTGCCTGGGCGTTCTCCTTCACGACCGGTACCGGCGAGGACATCACCCTGCCCGACGCCCAGGCCACGGTCGCCCTGGTCGCCGCGCACTCCTTCGTGCTCTTCTTCGCCCTGTCCTGGGGCGTGGTGGTCTGGGTGCTGCTCGGCGAGATGTTCCCCAACCGCATCCGGGCCGCGGCGCTCGGCGTCGCCGCCTCGGCCCAGTGGATCGCCAACTGGGTCATCACCGTCTCGTTCCCGTCCCTGTCGGACTGGAGCCTGTCCGGTGCCTATGTGATCTACACCGTCTTCGCACTGCTCTCGATCCCGTTCGTCCTCAAGTGGGTACCGGAGACCAAGGGCAAGGCGCTGGAGGAGATGGGGTAACCATCCCCCGCCACCACCCCCTCTCCTCGGTACTGCCCCGGCTCAGCCCTTGAGCCGGGGCAGTACCCGTTCGCACAGCAGGTGCAGGCTGCGCCAGCCCTCGTCCAGCGGCATCCCGCCGCACAGCGGGTGCAGCACCAGGTTCCCGGCCGCGCCCGCGCCCCGGCCGTAGGCCACCGCCTCGTCCGGGGTCAGGACCCGGTAGACGCCCTCCGCGCGCAGCTCCGCCACCGAGCGCGCGGCCGACCGGACCGCGCTGCGGATGTCCTTGGACTGCCAGGACGCGTACATCGCCGCCTCGTGGAGGAAGCACTCCCCGTACTGCGCCCAGACCCGGTCGGGGTCCTCCGCGACGTGCAGCAGCGGGGTCTCGGCCGCGGGCATCATGCAGAAGCCCTCCGTGCCGTACTCCGCCAGCCGCGCCGTGTAGTACGCCTCCAGCTCCGGCAGGTGCGCGCTGGGGAAGAAGGGCAGCCCGAGCCGGGCGGCGCGGCGCGCGGCCGCCCGGGAGCTGCCGCCGACCAGCAGCAGCGGGTGCGGGCGGGTGAAGGGCGCGGGCGTGACCCGGACCGTGCGGCCGCGGTACTCGAAGGGCTCGCCGGTCCAGGCCTTCAGCAGGGTCTCCAGCAGCTCGTCCTGGAGCCGGCCGCGCCGGCCCCACTCCACGCCGTGCTGCTCGTACTCCTCGGGCCGGTAGCCGATCCCGGCGACGGTGACCAGGCGCCCGCCGCTCAGCAGGTCGAGGACGGCGATGTCCTCGGCGGCCCGCAGCGGGTCGTACAGCGGACCGATGACCGCCGAGACGGTGACGGCGATCCGGCGGGTCGCGCCGAGGACCGCGCCCGCGAAGGTGAAGGGGGAGGGCAGCCAGTTGTTGTCCGTGCCGTGGTGCTCCTCGGTCTGGACGGTGTCGATCCCCCGGTCGTCCGCGTAGCGGGCCATCTCCAGCGCCGCCTTGTAGCGGGCGGACAGGGACTCGGGGGTTCCGCCGGGTTCGACGAGATTGAACCGGGCCACGGTGACGGGCATGGAGAGGTCCCCCTTCGCCGGATGGGGTGGCTGGCGAAGGGCGACGTTAGCTGACGTGGCGTCAGTTGGACAGGGGTCCGCCGCCGAGACGACAGGTCGCGGCTCACGCCCCGGTCCGAACGCCCGGGTTCCCGGCTCCGAGGTGCCCGTAACCGATACTGGTGGGGTTATGGACATCCTCATCCTTGCTGTAGTCATCGCCCTGGTCGCGGTCGGTGCGATCAGCGGGCTCGTGGTCAGCAGCCGCAAGAAGAAGCAGCTGCCGCCCCCGGCACCGCCGAGCACGCCGACCATCACTGCCCCGCCTGCCGAACCGCAGGTGGGGGAGGACGCCGTAGAGACGGCGGAAGAGCCGCGCCGCACGATCGAGGAGGTCGGACTCCCGGAGGCCGAGGCTCCCGCCGCGGCGCCCGTGGTCGTCGAGCCCGAGGTCCCGGCCGCGCCCGAGATCGAGGTGCCCGAGCCCACCGCCGGCCGCCTGGTCCGGCTGCGCGCCCGCCTCGCCCGGTCGCAGAACTCCCTCGGCAAGGGGCTGCTCACGCTGCTCTCGCGCGAGCACCTCGACGAGGACACCTGGGAGGAGATCGAGGAGACCCTCCTCGTCGCCGACGTCGGCGTCGTACCCACCCAGGAGCTCGTCGAGCGCCTCCGTGAGCGGGTCAAGGTCCTCGGCACCCGCACCCCGGCGGACCTGCGCGCCCTGCTCAAGGAGGAGCTGCTGACCCTCGTCGGCACCGACTTCGACCGCGCCGTGAAGACGGAGAGCGGCGAGGACACCCCCGGCGTGATCATGGTCGTCGGCGTCAACGGCACCGGCAAGACCACCACCACCGGCAAGCTGGCCCGGGTGCTTGTCGCCGACGGCCGCAGTGTGGTGCTCGGCGCGGCCGACACCTTCCGCGCCGCCGCGGCCGACCAGCTGCAGACCTGGGGTGAGCGCGTCGGCGCCCGTACCGTGCGCGGCCCCGAGGGCGGCGACCCGGCCTCGATCGCCTACGACGCGGTCAAGGAGGGCATCGCCGAGGGCGCCGACGTCGTACTCATCGACACCGCCGGCCGCCTGCACACCAAGACCGGCCTCATGGACGAGCTCGGCAAGGTCAAGCGCGTCGTCGAGAAGCACGGACCGCTGGACGAGATCCTGCTCGTCCTGGACGCCACCACCGGCCAGAACGGCCTGACCCAGGCGCGCGTCTTCGCCGAGGTCGTGGACATCACCGGCATCGTGCTGACCAAGCTCGACGGAACGGCCAAGGGCGGCATCGTCGTCGCCGTCCAGCGCGAGCTGGGCGTCCCGGTCAAGCTCGTCGGCCTCGGCGAGGGCGCCGACGACCTGGCCCCCTTCGAGCCCGAGGCGTTCGTGGACGCCCTGATCGGCGACTGAGCAGGGCCCCTGCGCACGAAGACCGGTGCCCCGCCTTCCGTACGGAAGGCGGGGCACCGGTCTTCGTGCGTGCCGCTCAGCGGCGGAAGCGGTGGCAGATGTACGCCAGGGTGCCCAGCAGCAGCCGGGCCTGCGGCGGGCACGCCGCGGAGTCGAGCGCGGGCGGCCGCAGCCAGCCGGCCTGTCCGATACCGGCCCGGTCCGAGGGCGGGGCGGTCACGAAGGCACCCGGGCCCAGGGCGCGCAGGTCCAGGTCGGCGTCGTCCCAGCCCATCCGGTACAGCAGCTGCGGCAGCTCCGCCGCCGCGCCGGGAGCCACGAAGAACTGCGCCCGGCCGTCGGCGGTGACGACGACCGGGCCGAGCGGCAGGCCCATCCGCTCCAGTCGCACCAGCGCGCGCCGGCCCGCCTCCTCGGAGACCTCGATGACGTCGAAGGCGCGGCCCACCGGGAGCAGGACCGCGGCCCCGGGGTAGCCGCCCCAGGCCTCGGCGACCTCGTCCAGGGTGGCGCCGGCCGGCACCGTCGGTGCGAAGGCCAGGGGGTGCGCGCCGGGCGCGACGCACCGGGCGTCCCCGCAGGAGCAGTCGCGGGAAGGGGCCGCGGCGCGGGCCCCGGGGACCACGTCCCAGCCCCACAGCCCGGTGTACTCCGCCACCGCCGTGCACTCCGAGGTCCGGCCGCGGCGCCGGATGCCGGAACGGAACTCCCTGGTACCGCGGCTGCCGCCGATCGTGAAGCCCATGCCCATGCCCATGCCCCCTCCAACGGGTCGGACGCGCCGGTGGTTACGACGCCGTGGTGAGGACGCCGGAGGACCCGCCGCCGGGGCCGCACGGCGGTCCGCCGCGGAGCCGCCGGGGGGAGTGCCCGCCGCTGCCGCCCGGCGCACTCCTCGCCGCGCGCGCCCCGAGCGCACTCCAGTACAACCGGTCCGTTTCACCTCGGTGTCAAGTGAATCGCGCCTGGCCGGTGGCGCGTTCATTCGAAGGGGTGGCGAATGGTGGCGTTTCTGGAAACGACCTCGCCGCACGGGTGATCGTAGGATTACTTTCGGTACACGAACCCTGAGGCGGGCCCGTGCGTGGGTATGCCGGAGGCAATGCGTGAAGGACCTGTGAAGGTCCGTGTGACGCTCGGCGTACCGGCCAGGGTTTCGTACGGGAAAGGCTGAGCGGATGGGGGCGTTCCAGTGAGCGGCAACGGGCCAGGCGGAACGATCGAGGGTGCGGCTGCGCGCAACGAGCAGCTGACCTCGTGGTTCGTCCGCAGCGGATGGTCGAAGGGCGAACTCGCCCGACAGGTCAACCGCAGAGCCCGGCAGGTGGGCGCCCACCACATCAGCACCGACACCTCCCGGGTGCGCCGCTGGCTGGACGGCGAACAGCCCCGCGAGCCCGTTCCGCGCATCCTGTCCGAGCTGTTCTCCGAGCGTTTCGGCTCCGTCGTCGCCATCGAACAGCTCGGCCTGCGCACCGCCCACCAGACCCCCTCCGTGTCCGGGGTCGACCTGCCCTGGGCCGGCCCGCAGACCGTCGAACTCCTCGGCGAGTTCTCCCGCAGCGACCTGATGCTGGCCCGCCGCGGCTTCCTCGGGACCTCGCTCGCCCTCTCCGCCGGCCCCGCCCTCATCGAGCCCATGCAGCGCTGGCTCGTCCCGTCCCCCGCCGCCGACACGGGACCGCGCGGGACGGGGCCGACGGGCGCCCTCGGCGGCCACCGCCCGCCCCGGCTCTCCGAACCGGAGCTCGACCTCCTCGACGCCACCACCGTGATGTTCCGCCAGTGGGACGCCCAGTGCGGGGGCGGCCTGCGCCGCAAGGCCGTCGTGGGCCAGCTCCACGAGGTCACCGACCTGCTCCAGGAGAACCACCCCGCCCCCGTCATGAAGCGGCTCTTCAAGGTCGCCGCGGAGCTGGCCGAACTGGCCGGCTGGATGAGCTACGACATCGGCCTGCACCCAACGGCGCAGAAGTACTTCGTGCTCGCGCTGCACGCCGCCAAGGAGGCCGGCGACAAGCCGCTCGGCTCGTACATCCTCTCCGGCATGAGCCGCCAGATGATCCACCTCGGCCGGCCCGAGGACGCCCTCGAACTCGTCCACCTCGCGCAGTACGGCAGCCGTGACTGCGCCGGCCCCCGCACCCAGGCCATGCTGTATGCGATGGAGGCCCGCGCCTACGCCAACATGGGCCAGCCCAGCCGCTGCAAGCGGGCCGTGCGGATGGCCGAGGACACCTTCTCCGACGTCGGCTTCGCCGACGAGCCGGAGCCGGACTGGATCCGCTTCTTCTCCGAGGCCGAGCTGAACGGCGAGAACTCCCACTCCTACCGGGACCTGGCCTACGTCGCCGGGCGCAGCCCCATGTACGCCTCCCTCGCCGAACCGGTCATGGAGCGGGCCGTCGAGCTCTTCGAGAAGGACCAGGAGCACCAGCGCTCCTACGCCCTCAACCTCATCGGCATGGCCACCGTGCACCTGCTCCAGCGCGAGCCCGAGCAGGCCGCAGCCCTCGTCGACCGGGCACTCGACGTGGCGGGAAAGGTGCGCTCCGAGCGGGTCAACACCCGCCTGCGCAAGACCGTCGACAGCGCCGCCCGCGAGTACGGCGACGTCGCCGAGGTGGTCCGTCTCACCGACCACCTCGCCTCCCGGCTCCCCGAAGCCGCGGAGGCCGTCTGACGGCCCCGGAGGCCGTCCCCCAGGCCCCGGCCGCGGCAGTCACCCCGAGAAGCCCGATCAGGCTCCCCCAGCCAGGACGTCCGGGTGCTGCCGCGGTCGGCTGCACCCTGCGACCCCCGCCGCCCCCGCGGCGGGGGTCGCCCGCCGTCGGGGCCGCCCGATCGGCGGACGCCCTGTTCATCGCCGCGTAACAGCACGGACCTCTTCGTCACGGCCGCGAAACATCGGGCGGCGCCGCCGGAAACCGGCCTGCGCGAATCTCATGGCCAATAACCGGCCAGTTCCTCAGGCCGCCGCTCAGGTTCCCACGATCGCCCGCACGCGAACGTACCGACGACGAGGAGACGCCGATGGCATCAGCCATCACGACCCTCGCTGCAGACGCCCCGACGCTTTCTGCCGCGAACACCGGGTTCATGCTCATCTGCTCCGCCCTGGTCATGCTGATGACCCCGGGACTCGCCTTCTTCTACGGAGGCATGGTCCGGGTCAAGAGCAGCCTCAACATGCTGATGATGAGCTTCGTCAGCCTCGGGATCGTCACGATCCTCTGGGTGCTCTACGGCTTCAGCCTCGCCTTCGGCACCGACTCCGGCTCCCTCATCGGCTGGAACTCCGACTACGTGGGCCTCAGCGGCATCGGCATCACCGAGCTCTGGGACGGCTACACCATCCCGGTCTACGTCTTCGCCGTCTTCCAGCTGATGTTCGCCGTCATCACCCCGGCCCTGATCAGCGGCGCCCTCGCCGACCGCGTGAAGTTCAGCGCCTGGATCCTCTTCACCGCGCTGTGGGTCACCGTCGTCTACTTCCCCGTCGCCCACTGGGTCTGGGGCGCCGGCGGCTGGCTCTTCGAGATGGGCGTCATCGACTTCGCGGGCGGCACCGCCGTCCACATCAACGCCGGCGCCGCCGCCCTCGGCGTCATCCTCGTCGTCGGCAAGCGCGTCGGCTTCAAGAAGGACCCGATGCGCCCGCACAGCCTGCCCCTCGTGATGCTGGGCGCCGGCCTCCTCTGGTTCGGCTGGTTCGGATTCAACGCCGGCTCCTGGCTCGGCAACGACGACGGCGTCGGCGCGGTCATGTTCGTCAACACCCAGGTCGCCACCGCCGCCGCCATGCTGGCCTGGCTCGCCTACGAGAAGCTGCGCCACGGCTCCTTCACCACCCTCGGCGCCGCCTCCGGCGCGGTCGCCGGCCTCGTCGCGATCACCCCCGCCGGCGGCTCGGTCAGCCCGCTCGGCGCGATCGCCGTCGGCGCCATCGCCGGTGTGCTGTGCGCCATGGCCGTGGGCCTGAAGTACCGGTTCGGATACGACGACTCCCTCGACGTCGTCGGCGTCCACCTCGTCGGCGGCATCGCCGGCTCCCTGCTCGTCGGCTTCTTCGCCACCGGCGGGGTCCAGTCCGACGCGGCCGGCCTCTTCTACGGCGGCGGCCTGGAGCAGCTCGGCAAGCAGGCCATCGGAGTCTTCTCCGTCCTCGCCTACTCTCTGGTGGCATCCGCGGTGCTCGCCTTCCTCCTCGACAAGACGATCGGGATGCGCGTCGCCGAAGACGTCGAGGTCGCCGGCATCGACCAGAGCGAACACGCCGAGACCGCCTACGACTTCAGCGGCGCCGGTGGCGGAGCCGCCGCGCGGAACACCACCGCCCCCCTCCCCTCCGCCGCGAGCAAGAAGGTTGACGCATGAAGCTGATCACCGCGATCGTCAAGCCGCACAAGCTGGACGAGATCAAGGAAGCCCTCCAGACCTTCGGAGTGCAGGGCCTCACGGTCAGCGAGGCCAGCGGCTACGGCCGCCAGCGCGGCCACACCGAGGTCTACCGGGGCGCCGAGTACCAGGTCGACCTCGTCCCCAAGATCCGCATCGAGGTGCTGGTCGAGGACTCCGACGCCGAAGAGGTCATCCGGGTCGTCGTGAGCGCGGCGTCCACCGGCAAGATCGGCGACGGCAAGGTGTGGAGCGTCCCCGTGGACTCGGTCGTCCGGGTCCGCACCGGCGAGCGCGGCGCCGACGCGCTCTAGAACCGGACAGGTCCCAGGGCATGTTGCGAAAGCCCCGTCTGGCTCGCGGCGCCTGGCACGGCACCTCGCCGCGCTGTCGGGATCGCCCGCGTACGACCGGTACGCGGCCGACCCTCCGCCTTGCGGGGCACCGCACCAGACACCGCGAGCACCGCCCCGCGGGCGGACGACGCCACTTTCGCAACACGCCCCAGCTGACGGGAGCCCCTGGGTGACGAGCACCGAAGACACCACCGACCACACGGCCGACTCGGGACCCAGCGGATACGCCGCGGCCCGGCTGCGACTCCTCCAGGAGGAGTCGCGGTCCGGGCCCGCCCGGCGTTCCGCCCTGGCCGCACTCACCGACGCCTGGCTGAGCGCCCTCTTCGCCACCGCCGTACGCGAGACCGGAGTCCGCGGCGCCACCCTCGTGGCCGTGGGCGGCTACGGCAGGGCCGAACTCTCCCCGCGCAGCGACCTCGACCTCCTGCTGCTCCACGACGGCAAGGCCGACCCCCAGGCGCTCGGCGCGCTCGCCGACCGCCTCTGGTACCCGGTGTGGGACCTCGGCGTCGCCCTCGACCACTCGGTACGCACCCCCGCCGAGGCCCGAAAGACCGCCGCCGAGGACCTCAAGGCCCACCTCGGCCTGCTGGACGCCCGCACGGTCGCGGGCGACGCCGGCCTCCTCACCGGCCTGCGCACCGCCGTCCTGGCCGACTGGCGCAACCAGGCCCCCGCCCGCCTCCCCGAGCTGCACTCCCTGTGCCGCGAGCGCGCCGAGCGGGCAGGAGAGCTCCGCTTCCTGCTCGAACCCGACCTCAAGGAGGCCCGCGGCGGCCTCCGCGACGCCACCGCGCTGCGCGCCGTCGCCGCCTCCTGGCTCGCCGACGCCCCGCGCGAAGGACTCGCCGAGGCCCGCCGGCGGCTGCTGGACGCCCGCGACGCCCTCCACCTGGTCACCGGCCGGGCCACCGACCGGCTCTCCCTCCAGGAACAGGACCAGGTCGCGGAGCGGCTCGGCCTGCTCGACGCCGACGCGCTGCTGCGCGAGGTGTACGAGGCCGCGCGCGTCGTCGCGTACGCCGGCGACGTGACCTGGCGCGAGGTCGGACGAGTACTGCGGGCCCGCGCCGCCCGGCCCCGGCTCCGCGGGCTGCTGGGCGGCCGCGGCGCCGCCGCCGCAGCCCGGGCACCTCTGGCCGAAGGCGTGGTGGAGTCCGACGGCGAGGCCGTCCTGGCCCTGGCCGCCCGCCCCGACCGCGACGCGGTACTGCCCCTGCGGCTGGCCGCGGCCGCCGCGCAGGCGGGACTCCCCGTCTCACCGCACGCCGTACGCCGGCTCGCGCAGCAGGGCCGCCCGCTGCCGGTGCCCTGGCCGGCCGAGGCACGCGAGCAGCTGCTCACCCTCCTGGGCGCCGGCGAGCCGACGGTGGCCGTCTGGGAGGCCATGGAGGCCGAAGGGCTGATCACCCGGCTCCTGCCCGACTGGGAGCGGGTGCGCTGCCGCCCCCAGCGCAACCCCGTCCACACCTGGACCGTCGACCGGCACCTGATCGAGACGGCCGTGCGCGCCGCGGCCCTCACCCGCCGGGTGGGCCGCCCCGACCTGCTGCTGATGGCCGCGCTCCTTCACGACATCGGCAAGGGCTGGCCCGGAGACCACTCGGTCGCCGGCGAGACCATCGCCCGAGACGTCGCCGCCCGGGTGGGCTTCGACGCCGGCGACACCGCCGTGCTGGGAGCCCTCGTACGGCACCACCTGCTGCTGATCGACACGGCGACCCGGCGCGACCTGGACGACCCGGCCACCGTCCGATCCGTCGCCGAGGCCGTCGGATCGGTGGGCACCCTGGAGATCCTGCACGCCCTCACCGAGGCGGACGCCCTGGCCACCGGGCCCGCCGCGTGGAGCGCCTGGCGCGGCTCGCTCGTCGCGGACCTCGTCGCCCGGGTCGCCGCCGTGCTGCGGGGCGCGGCCCCGGCCGTACGGGAGCCGGAGATCCCGGGCGCCGAGCAGGAGCGCCTGGCGGTGGAGGCGCTGCGCACGCGCGAACCGGTCGTGGCGCTCCAGTCCCGCCAGGAGGAGGCGGACGCGGTCGGGGTGGAGCTCGTGGTGGCGGTGCCCGACCAGCCGGGGGTCCTCCCCGCGGCGGCCGGGGTACTGGCCCTGCACCGGCTCACCGTACGGGCCGCCGACCTGCGCTCCGTGGAACTCCCCGACCGCCTGGGGGAGGTCCTGGTCCTGCGGTGGCGGGTGGCGGCCGAGTACGGGGCGCTGCCCGAGGCCGCCCGCCTGCGCGCCGACCTGGTGCGCGCCCTGGACGGCACCCTCGACGTCCCGGCGAAGCTCGCGGACCGCGAGGCGGCCTACCCGCGCCGCCGCGGGGTCGTCCCGCCGCCGCCCAGGGTCGCGGTGGTCCCCGACGTCTCCTCGCTCGCCACGGTGCTGGAGGTTCGCGCGCCCGACGCCGTCGGCCTGCTGCACCGCATCGGGCGGGCGCTGGAGGCCGGCGGGGTGCGGGTGCGCAGCGCGCACGTCTCCACGCTGGGCGCCAACGCCGTGGACACCCTGTACGTGACGACCCCGGAGGGCAAACCCCTGGACCCCGCGGACGCGGCAGCGCTCGCCGCCTCGGTCGCGGCCGCCCTGTCGTAAGGGCTGTCCCGTGATCCCCGGCGGGCGCTCGGCGCCGGCTACGGCGCCTCGCCGCGTTGTCGCAAAGCGCCCACGGGACTGCCCTCAGCCCGGTGCGACGCCGCTGCCCGGGCCTGCGGGGCAGCGGCGGACCGCTACCGGGTGCAGGCAGGTCCCCGGACGGGGGAAGGGCCCGATACCCTGGGGGACGACCACACGCCCCCGACCCGAGGAATCGCGACCACCGTGTTCGATACGCTCTCCGACCGCTTGGCGAATACCTTCAAGGGCCTGCGCGGCAAAGGCCGGCTGTCCGAGGCTGACATCGACGCGGCGGCCCGGGAAATCCGTATCGCGCTCCTTGAGGCCGACGTCGCCCTCCCGGTCGTCCGCTCCTTCATCGCGAACGTCAAGGAACGCGCGCGCGGTGAAGAGGTCAGCAAGGCCCTGAACCCGGGCCAGCAGGTCCTGAAGATCGTCAACGACGAGCTCATCACCATCCTCGGCGGCGAGACCCGGCGGCTGCGCTTCGCCAAGACCGCCCCCACCGTGATCATGCTGGCCGGCCTCCAGGGTGCGGGCAAGACCACCCTCGCCGGAAAGCTGGGCCTCTGGCTGAAGGGGCAGGGCCACGCCCCGCTGCTCGTCGCCTGCGACCTCCAGCGCCCCAACGCCGTCAACCAGCTGAGCGTCGTCGCCGACCGCGCCGGCGTGGCCGTGTACGCGCCCCAGCCCGGCAACGGCGTCGGCGACCCGGTCCAGGTCGCCAAGGACTCGGTCGAGTACGCGCGCACCAAGCAGTTCGACATCGTCATCGTCGACACCGCCGGCCGCCTCGGCATCGACGCCGAGCTGATGCAGCAGGCCGCGGACATCCGCGACGCCGTCAGCCCGGACGAGATCCTCTTCGTCGTCGACGCCATGATCGGCCAGGACGCGGTCAACACCGCCGAGGCCTTCCGCGACGGCGTCGGCTTCGACGGCGTGGTGCTCTCCAAGCTCGACGGCGACGCCCGGGGCGGTGCCGCGCTCTCCATCGCGCACGTCACCGGCAAGCAGATCATGTTCGCCTCGAACGGCGAGAAGCTCGACGACTTCGACGCCTTCCACCCCGACCGCATGGCGGGCCGGATCCTCGACATGGGTGACATGCTCACCCTCATCGAGCAGGCCGAGAAGACCTTCTCGCAGGCCGAGGCCGAGAAGATGGCGGCCAAGCTCGCCAAGGGCCCCAAGGAGTTCACGCTCGACGACTTCCTGGCCCAGATGGAGCAGGTCCGCAAGATGGGCTCCATCTCCAAGCTGCTCGGCATGCTGCCCGGCATGGGGCAGATCAAGGACCAGATCAACAACATCGACGAGCGCGACGTCGACCGCACCGCCGCGATCATCAAGTCGATGACCCCGGCCGAGCGCCAGGACCCGACGATCATCAACGGCTCGCGCCGCGCCCGTATCGCCAAGGGCTCCGGCACCGAGGTCAGCGCCGTCAAGGCGCTGGTCGAGCGGTTCTTCGACGCCCGCAAGATGATGTCCCGCATGGCCCAGGGCGGCGGCATGCCCGGCATGCCGGGCATCCCCGGGATGGGCGGCGGCCCCGGCCGGCAGAAGAAGCAGGTCAAGCAGGCCAAGGGCAAGCGCAAGAGCGGCAACCCGATGAAGCGCAAGCAGGAGGAGGCCGCAGCCGCGGCCCGCCGCGAGCAGGGCCCGCAGACGGTCGACCCGGCAGCCGCCTCCAACCCGTTCGGCCTTCCCGCCGGCGGTCAGGGCGGCCAGGACTTCGACCTCCCGGACGAGTTCAAGAAGTTCATGAAGTAGACGCGGACCGCCGAAGGGGCCCCGGCCGTGCGAGCAGCAGCCCGCACGGCCGGGGCCCCTTCCGTTCGCATGTCCGCCGCTACTCTACCCGGGCGATGACGTACCGGAAGATGTTCGGCAGCCACACGGTCCCGTCGGGTCGCTCGAAGGGGTGGAGCGCCTCGGCGAGCTCCTTCTCGGCGAGCGCCGCATCGGACGCGCCGTCGTAGAGGCCGGTCGACAGGAGCCCCCGTACCGCGCTGTCCACGTCCGCGTAGCCGAAGGGGCAGAACACCCGCCCCGAACCGTCCGGACGCAGCCCGGCGCGCTCCACCACCGCGTCCAGGTCGCCCGGCGCCGGACCGCCGCCCAGCACCGAGGGCACCGTGCAGCGCTCGGCGGGCCCCCAGTCGGCCAGCACCACGGCGCCGCCGCGTCTGACCGCGGGCAGGGCCGAGGCCAGGGCCTCCGGGGTGGGCGAGAAGGCCAGCAGGGCGTCGTACGGGCGGGGCGGCGAGGGCACCGCCGGCGGGGCCGCCAGCACCTCCAGCAGCCGTTCGCGGGCCAGCGCCCGCCGGGCCGGATCCGCCTCCACACCGGTGGCCGCGGCTCCCCGCGCGGCCGCCAGCAGCAGGGCCAGGCCGGCCCCGCAGTCGAGGCCCAGCAGCCGGTCACCCGGACCGACCTCCAGCCGGTCGTAGACCGCCTCGTACAGCGGTACCAGCATCCGTTCCTGGATCTCCGCCCAGTCCCGGGCGACGAGCGTCGCGGTCGGCGTCGGTGTCATCGAAGAAGCGCTCCTGATTCCGTCTGCCCCCCAGCCCCCGTTGCCAGAGAACTCCCCATTCGCCCCCGCGTCCAGAGGAGCGCGCCACCCGATTCACGCATCCTGCGCCGGGCGCCGTACGATTCGCGGCATGGCAAAGGCACCCGTTCTCACCCCTCAGGCGGAGGATTTCCCCCGCTGGTACCAGGATCTGATCAACAAGGCCGAGCTGGCCGACAACGGTCCGGTCCGCGGCACCATGGTCATCCGACCGTACGGCTACGGCCTGTGGGAGCGGATGCAGCAGGAGATGGACGCCCGCATCAAGGACCAGGGCGCCCAGAACGCGTACTTCCCCCTCTTCATCCCGCAGTCGTACCTCACCCGCGAGGCCGAGCACGTCGAGGGCTTCGCCCCCGAGCTCGCGGTCGTCACCCACGGCGGCGGCAAGGAGCTGGAGGAGCCGGTCGTCGTCCGGCCCACGTCCGAGACGATCATCAACGACTACTTCTCCAAGTGGGTCCAGAGCTACCGCGACCTGCCCCTGCTGATCAACCAGTGGGCCAACGTGGTCCGCTGGGAGATGCGCCCCCGCGTCTTCCTGCGCACCAGTGAGTTCCTCTGGCAGGAGGGCCACACGGCCCACGCCACCTACGAGGACGCCCGCGACTACGCCGCCCGCATCCACCGCGACGTCTACGGCGACTTCATGACCAACGTGCTCGGCATCGACGTCGTGCTCGGCCGCAAGACCGCCAAGGAGCGCTTCGCCGGCGCCATCAACACCCTCACCCTCGAAGGCATGATGGGTGACGGCAAGGCCCTGCAGATGGGCACCAGCCACGAGCTCGGCACCAACTTCGCGAAGGCCTTCAACACGCAGTACCTGTCGAAGGAGGGCAAGCAGGAGCTCGTCTGGCAGACCTCGTGGGGCGTCTCGACCCGCATGGTCGGCGGCCTGATCATGTCCCACGGCGACGACAACGGCCTGCGCGTGCCGCCGCGCCTCGCGCACGTCCAGGTCGTCGTCATGGCGATCAAGGGTGACGAGGCCGTCGCCAAGGTCCGCGAGCTGGGCGACCGGCTGAAGGCCGCCGGCATCCGTGTGCACGTCGACGACCGCGTCGACACCCCCTTCGGCCGCCGCGCCGTGGACTGGGAGCTCAAGGGCGTACCGGTCCGTGTCGAGATCGGCCCCCGCGACCTGGAGGCCGGCACCGCGATGCTCGCCCGCCGGATCCCGGGCGGGAAGGCCCCGGTGCAGATCGACGCGCTCGCCGACCTGCTGCCGAAGGTGCTCGACGAGGACCAGGCGCAGCTGCTGCGCGAGTCCCGCGAGCGCCGCGAGTCCCGCACCTCCGACGTCGCGACCATCGAGGAGGCCGCCGAGGCCGCCGTCGCCGGCGGCTGGGCGCGGATCCCGTGGGCCGACCTCGGCCCCGAGGGCGAGGCCAAGCTGGCCGAGCAGGCCGTCTCCGTGCGCTGCCTCGTGGCCGAGGACGGGTCCGTGCCGGACGCCGACGACGCTCCCGGTACCCTCGCGATCGTGGCGCGCTCGTACTGATCACGCCGTCGAGGCTTCCGGGCCCCGGCGTGCGGCGGGTGCCGCGCGCCGGGGCCGAGGACTTCCGGTCGACGTTACGTACCGACTCCTCCTGAGTTCGTCGCACCCGTCCTCGTCGGGACGCATGAGGCTGAACTGACTGGTACGTGCAAAAAATTTGCAATGGCCCGGAATCGGAACACCCGGGCACCCCGGCTCGTTGTCACGACGTGAGCACGACACCACCTGTTCTCGCCGCAGAGCTGGCGCAGGCGTGGGCCGACATTCAGCGGTACCACCCCGAGCTGCCCGACCTTGCCGCGCCCGAGTCCCTGATCGGAGAGTCCTCGTCCGCCTGCGGCGCCGAACTCTCCTTCGAGCGACTGCTGCACGAGGCAGTCCACGGCATCGCGGCCGCCCGCGGTGTGCGTGACACCTCGCGCGCAGGCCGCTACCACAACCGCAGATTCCTCGCGATCGCCGAGGAGATGGGGCTGGACCACTCCGACGAGCCGCACGCCAGCAGCGGCTTCTCGCTGGTCACGCTCAATCCCGAGGCCAAGCGGCGCTACCGCCCCACCATGGAGCGGCTGCAGCGCGCCCTCAAGGCCCACACCGCCGCCACCGCCGCCGACACCAAGCGCACCTTCCGCGGACCCGCCGCCCGGCACGGCTCCTCGGGCGGCGGCGTGCGCGTCAAGGCGGTCTGCGACTGCGGGCGCAACGTACGCGTCGTCCCCTCCGTGCTCGCCCAGGCGCCGATCGTGTGCGGCGGCTGCATGAAGCCCTTCCGCATCCCCGAGGTGGCGATCGCGGCGGCCTCCTGACCGCCCCCGCCCGCCGGCGGGGCCACCGCCCCACGGCATCGCGGCCGCCGGGCCCCCGCCCCCACCGGGGCGGCCGGGTCCGCGCCCGCGCGGCAGCGCCGTACCGTCGGCGCCGGTCCGCCCTGCCCGCCCGGCCGAGTGCGCCGCAGGCGTATGGCACAATGGCTAGCTGTACTCGACAGTCGCACAGGACCCCTCTCTCCTCCGGCTGACGCGTCCATCGGGCACCCGAGTACCGCAACCCCACGTGGCATCTCATGTGCCCAACCACGTCAAGTTCAGGAGACACCACTCCAGTGGCAGTCAAGATCAAGCTCAAGCGCCTCGGTAAGATCCGCTCTCCCCACTACCGCATCGTCGTCGCCGACGCCCGCACCCGCCGGGACGGCCGCGCGATCGAGGAGATCGGCATCTACCAGCCGACCTACAACCCGTCGCGCATCGAGGTCAACGGTGAGCGCGCCCAGTACTGGCTCTCTGTCGGCGCCCAGCCGACCGAGGCCGTTCTCGCCATCCTGAAGCTCACCGGTGACTGGCAGGCGCACAAGGGCCTCCCGGCCCCCGCGCCGCTGCTGCAGCCGGCCACGAAGGAAGACAAGCGTCGCTCCTTCGACGAGTTCGCCAAGGCCCTTGAGGGCATCGGCGAGGGCAAGGGCGAGGCCATCACGCAGAAGAAGAAGGCCGACAAGAAGGCGGACGAGGCTGAGGCCGCCGCCGAGTCGACCGAGGCCTGAGCATGCTCGAGGAGGCTCTTGAGCACCTCGTAAAGGGCATTGTGGACAACCCCGACGAAGTGCAGGTCGCCTCGCGCAACCTGCGCCGCGGGCAGGTGCTGGAGGTCCGGGTCCACCCCGACGACCTCGGCAAGGTGATCGGCCGCAACGGCCGCACCGCACGTGCCCTGCGTACCGTCGTGGGCGCCATCGGCGGCCGCGGGATCCGCGTCGACCTCGTCGACGTGGACCAGGTCCGCTGAGCAGTTGAATCACCGGCACGGGCCGGGGAGGGCATACGTGCCCGCCCCGGCCCGTCGTCGTCTGAACAGGAGAGGCACAGACAGTGGAGCTGGTAGTCGCGCGGATCGGCCGCGCCCACGGCATCAAGGGTGAGGTCACCGTCGAGGTGCGCACGGACGAGCCGGAACTGCGGCTCAGCCCCGGCGCCGTGCTGCGCACCGAACCGGCTTCGGTCGGCCCGCTGACCATCGAGACGGGCCGGGTGCACAGCGGCCGGCTGATGCTGCGCTTCGCCGGCGTCAAGGACCGCACCGCCGCGGAGTCGCTGCGCAACACCCTCCTCATCGCCGACGTGGACCCGGCGGAGCTGCCCGAGGAGGAGGACGAGTACTACGACCACCAGCTGATGGACCTGGACGTGGTGCTGGAGGACGGCACCGAGATCGGCCGCATCACCGAGATCTCCCACCTGCCCTCGCAGGACCTCTTCATCGTCGAGCGCCCCGACGGCACCGAGGTGATGATCCCCTTCGTCGAGGAGATCGTCGCCGAGATCGACCTGGAGGAGCAGCGCTGCGTCATCACGCCGCCGCCCGGTCTGATCGACGACCGGGCCGAGATCGTCTCCACCCGGGACGCCGAGGCCGCGAGCTCCGAGGGCGACGCCTGATGCGTCTCGACGTCGTCACGATCTTCCCCGAGTACCTGGAACCGCTCAACGTCTCCCTCGTCGGCAAGGCCCGCGCGCGCGGCCAGCTCGACGTCCACGTCCACGACCTGCGGGACTGGACCCACGACCGGCACAACACGGTCGACGACACCCCCTACGGCGGCGGCCCCGGCATGGTCATGAAGACCGGCCCGTGGGGCGAGGCGCTGGACGAGGCGCTGGCCGACGGCTACGAGGCGGGCGCGCACGGCCCCGTCATGGTGGTCCCCACGCCCAGCGGCCGCCCGTTCACCCAGGAACTGGCCGTCGAGCTCTCCGAGCGGCCCTGGCTGATCTTCACGCCCGCCCGCTACGAGGGCATCGACCGCCGTGTGATGGACGAGTACGCCACGCGCATGCCGGTGTACGAGGTCTCCATCGGTGACTACGTCCTGGCCGGCGGCGAGGCGGCCGTC
This sequence comes from Streptomyces sp. TN58, assembly GCF_001941845.1. Taxonomy (NCBI): domain Bacteria; kingdom Bacillati; phylum Actinomycetota; class Actinomycetes; order Kitasatosporales; family Streptomycetaceae; genus Streptomyces; species Streptomyces sp. TN58. The sequence goes on from NZ_CP018870.1 coordinate 5,258,617, forward strand.
CTGGTCGTCACCGAGGCCGTGGCGCGGCTGCTGCCCGGCGTCCTGGGCAACGCCGAGTCGCACCGGGACGACTCCTTCGCGCCCGGCGAGATGGCGAACCTGCTGGAGGGGCCCGTCTACACCAAGCCGCCGGTGTGGCGCGGCCGGGACATCCCCGAGGTGCTGCTCAGCGGCCACCACGGGAAGATCGCCCGGTGGCGCCGGGACGAGGCCTTCCGCCGGACGGCGAGCAACCGGCCCGACCTGATCGAGCGCTGCGAGGCCTCCGCCTTCGACAAGAAGGACCGCGAGATCCTCTCCATCCTGGGCTGGCAACCGACGCCTGACGGCCGATTTTGGCGCAGGCCGCAGGCCGTGGAAGAATAGGCGGCTGCTGTGTGCTCGCCGGACGCCCCTGCCACAGGGGGACCGTCGGCCGCCGAGTGTCACAGCTCCCGAATTCTCTACGGAAACCCGCATCGGCGACCTGTGGCGTCATGCGAAGAAAGCAGACGAAGAACATGTCTCACCTGCTCGATGGCGTCAACGCCGCCGCGCTCCGCTCGGACGTCCCGGCCTTCCGCCCGGGTGACACGATCAACGTGCACGTCCGCGTGATCGAGGGCAACCGCTCCCGTATCCAGCAGTTCAAGGGTGTCGTCATCCGCCGCCAGGGCTCGGGCGTCTCCGAGACCTTCACCGTTCGCAAGGTCTCCTTCAGCGTCGGCGTGGAGCGTACCTTCCCGGTCCACTCCCCGATCTTCGAGAAGATCGAGCTCGTCACCCGCGGTGACGTACGCCGTGCGAAGCTGTACTACCTCCGTGAGCTCCGCGGCAAGGCCGCGAAGATCAAGGAGAAGCGCGACAAGTAAGGTCGCCACCGGTGTCCGGGGGCGGCCGGATAGGCTCGCCCCCGATGGACACCGAAGCACCTCACACGCAGCGCGGCCACTCTTCCCCCGGCGAGGGGCAAGGGCGGCCGCGTTCTGCGTTCTCCGGGACCGGCGAGGCCGGACCCGGACGGCCGGTCCCGCAGCGGCAGCTGACGTGGCGCCGGGCGGGGATGATCGGCGTCGCCTGCACGCTCTTCCTGCTGCTGCTCAGCAACTTCGTCGTCCAGCCGTTCCTGATCCCCAGCCGCTCCATGGAGCCGACGCTGAAGGTCGGGGACCGGCTGCTGGTGAACAAGCTGGCGTACCGTTTCGGTGATCAGCCGCGCCGCGGGGACCTGGTGGTCTTCGACGGCACGGGATCCTTCGTGCGGGAGCGCGCGGACGGCAACCCGGTCGGCGGCCTCGTGCACGGCGCGGCCTCGGCGCTCGGGCTCGCTGAGCCCTCCGACACCGACTTCGTGAAGCGGGTGGTGGGCGTGGGCGGTGACGACGTGGTCTGCTGCGACGCGGACGGCCGGGTCGCGGTGAACGGCGTTCCGCTGGACGAGCCGTACCTGTACCCGGGGGACGCGCCCTCGGCGGTGCCCTTCCGGATCGTCGTGCCCCTGGGGACCCTGTGGGTGATGGGTGATCATCGTTCCCAGTCCCGGGACTCGCGGGACCACCTGGGGGAACCGGGCGGGGGGATGGTGCCGGTGGAGAAAGTGATCGGGCGAGCCGACTGGATCGGCTGGCCGGTCTCGCGGTGGGGCGCCCTCGGCGGCGGCCATGGGTAGCCGCGGGCGGCCGAAGGGCCGACGGGAGCGGGAACCCGAGCCGGAGCCGCGCGGCAGGTCGCGGAGCCGGGGGGACCGGATCGCGCCGGCGCCGCAGTCGCGCGCGCGGCCGCGCGGCCGGCGGGACTGGCTGGATGACGAGCCCGAGCCCGAGCCGGGGCCGCGCGCGGGGCCGAGAGGCCGGCGCGAGGCGCGACCGGAGCCGGAGCCGGTTCCGGCGGAGGGGGGCAGGGCCCATCGGCGCCGCCTGGCCCGAAAGGTCCGGCGGCGCCGCCGGACCCGCCGGGCGGGCGAGCTGCCCCTGCTCGTGGTGGTGGCGCTGTGCATAGCCCTGCTGCTCAAGACCTTCCTGGTACAGGCCTTCTTCATCCCGTCGGGCTCGATGGAGCAGACCATCCGGATCGGCGACCGGGTCCTGGTGGACAAGCTGACCCCGTGGTTCGGCTCCAAGGTCGAACGCGGGGACGTCGTCGTGTTCAAGGACCCGGGCGGCTGGCTCAGGGGCGAGTCGGCCCGGCCGGCCCCGGACCCGATCGTGGTCAAGCAGGTCAAACAGGCCCTGACCTTCATCGGCCTGCTGCCCTCGGCCGACGAGCAGGACCTGATCAAGCGCGTCATCGGCGTGGGCGGCGACACCGTCAAGTGCTGTGACGCCAAGGGCCGGGTCACCGTCAACGGCTCGCCGCTCGACGAGCCGTACGTGAAGCCGGGCAACACCCCCTCCGACATCCCCTTCGAGGTGGAGGTGCCGGCCGGACGGCTGTTCGTGATGGGCGACCACCGGGCGAATTCGGCCGATTCCCGCTTCCACCTCGACGAGGCCTTCGAGGGCACCATCGACGAGAACGGGGTCGTGGGGGAGGCCGTGGTGATCGCGTGGCCGTTCGGGCACTGGGCCCGTCTGGAACAGCCGGCGACCTTCCGCATGGTGCCCGATCAGGCACGACGTGCCGGACGCGGCCCCAGGCGGCGCCGCCCGGGCGCGCCGTTCGCATAGTGTGTCCTGCGTCTCCCGAGCCCTAGGGAACTCCCGCTCGTTAAGGGAGGGGAGGACCCGTGTCCGGCTCGGTGCGGGCGGCGATCGTGAGTGAGGAGTGGATGTGGGGGACGTGGCGGTAGGCGCGCGGTCCGGACGCGACGAGGGCGAGGAGCGGCCGGACGACGCCGTCGCGCGCGAGGCCGAGGAGGACGGCGCCCTGGAGAAGCCGCACCGCTCGTTCTGGAAGGAGCTCCCGCTCCTCATCGGCATCGCCCTGCTGCTGGCCCTGCTGATCAAGACCTTCCTGGTCCAGGCGTTCTCGATCCCCTCGGACTCGATGCAGGACACCCTGCAGCGCGGGGACCGGGTGCTGGTCGACAAGCTCACCCCGTGGTTCGGCTCCGAGCCGGAGCGCGGCGAGGTCGTGGTCTTCCACGACCCGGCCGACTGGCTGTCGGGTGAGCCCACACCGGAGCCGAACATCGCGCAGAAGGTCCTCAGCTGGATCGGCCTGATGCCGTCCGCCGAGGACAAGGACCTGATCAAGCGGACCATCGCCATCGGCGGTGACACGGTCGAGTGCAAGAAGGGGCGACCGGTCGTCGTCAACGGCAAGGCGCTCGACGAGCCGTACATCTTCCCCGGTGACACCGCGTGCGACGACCACCCCTTCGGCCCGCTCAAGGTGCCCGAGGGCAAGATCTGGGTGATGGGCGACCACCGGCAGAACTCCCAGGACTCCCGCTACCACATGGAGGACTCCACGCAGGGCTTCGTGCCGGTCGACAAGGTCGTCGGACGGGCCGTCGTGATCGCGTGGCCGGTGACCCGCTGGTCCACGCTTCCGATCCCGGACACCTTCGACCAGCCCGGCATCGGGAACCAGGCCGCGGCCACCGCGCTCGGCCTCGGCGCCGCCGGACTGGCGCCGGTCGGGCTCGGCCCGGGCGCGCTGGGGCTCGCCGGAGCGGTTCCGCTCGTCATGTGGCGCCGCAGGAAGCTGACCAGCGGCCGTACCGACGGGTAGGGTGCCGCCCAGGACGACGATCCCGATGCGGGGGCGCTGGAATGGGCGGAACTGAAGCGATACGCAGTGGCAAGGACGGCCGCGGCGGTCTCGGCAACGTGTTGTCGGGCATCGTCGTGGCCATCGGCTTTGCGCTCTTCCTGGGCGGCTTCGTGTGGGGGGCGCTCGTCTACCGGCCCTACACGGTCCCGACGGACTCGATGATGCCGACGGTGCGGCCCGGCGATCGGCTGCTGGCCCAGCGCATCGACGGCGGCGAGGTGCGCCGCGGGGACGTGGTCGTCTTCACTGATGCCATGTGGAGCGACTCACCCATGGTCAAGCGTGTCGTCGGCGTCGGCGGCGACACCGTGAAGTGCTGCGGTGCGGGCGGCGAGCTGACCGTGAACGGTGTCCCGCTGGACGAGCCCTACGCCGACACCAGCCGGCCGGACACGGGTCTGGCCATGCCGCCCGGGCAGGCCCCGCCGTCCGGAACCCCCTTCGAGGTGACCGTCCCCGAGGGCAACCTCTTCCTGCTCGGCGACCGGCGCGCCGCCTCGCTGGACTCACGGTCCCACCTGCAGGAGGCCGGCCAGGGCACCGTGCCGCGCTCCGCCGTCAGCGCCCGCGTCGACGCCCTCGCCTGGCCGGACATGGCGATGCTGGAGCGGCCGCGGACGTACGCCGCCCTGCCCGGCGGGACCTCGGGGCACGGGCCGCTGCGGCTCCAGGTGGCGGCCGTGGTCGCCGGAGCCGCCCTGGTGGTGCTGGGAGCCGCCTACGGGCCCGTCGCGCGGGTCCTCGGCCGCGGACGGCGGGAGCGGGCCGGTGTCGCCTGACCCGGCGGCCGGGCGCCGCCCCCGCCAGGTGTCCCGGGTGATCCTGCTCGATCCGGCGGACCGGATCCTGCTGCTGCACGGCTTCGAACCGGCCGACCCCTCGGACGACTGGTGGTTCACCCCCGGCGGCGGACTGGAGGGGACGGAGACCCGGGAGCAGGCCGCGCTGCGCGAGCTGGCCGAAGAGACCGGGATCACCGAGGTGGAGCTGGGGCCGGTGCTGTGGCACCGCTACTGCTCCTTCCCCTTCGACGGCCGGCGCTGGGAGCAGGACGAGTGGTACTTCCTGGCCCGGACCAGCCGGACCACGACCTGGATGGGCGGCCTGACCGAGCTGGAGCGGCGCAGCGTCACCGGAGCCAGGTGGTGGACCTCCGAGGAACTTCTCACGGCACGTGAGACGGTGTACCCGACCAAGCTCGCCGAGCTGCTCCGCACGCTGCTCGACGAGGGTCCTCCGGGTGCCCCGGTGGTCCTGGCCCCGGAAATCGTCTAGGGGCGCACGGCGCTGGCGCACAATAGGGGGACGCACGGCTGAAGGGGAACATGCCATGAGTGCCGAGGACCTCGAAAAGTACGAGACCGAGATGGAGCTGAAGCTCTATCGGGAGTACCGCGACGTCGTCGGGCTGTTCAAGTACGTGATCGAGACCGAACGCCGTTTCTACCTCACCAACGACTACGAGATGCAGGTGCACTCCGTCCAGGGCGAGGTCTTCTTCGAGGTCTCCATGGCCGACGCCTGGGTCTGGGACATGTACCGGCCGGCCCGCTTCGTCAAGCAGGTCCGGGTGCTGACCTTCAAGGACGTGAACATCGAGGAGCTCAACAAGAGCGATCTCGAACTGCCGGGCAGCTGATCACCTCACCCGGGAGGGTGACGGCTCTGTCCACAGCGGCCGGGTTGTCCACCAAGATCCACAAGGTGGGCGGGGACGCGGGACCGTCGGTGCCGGAGGTGGTGCCCGATGGACGCGAAGAGCGTGGCACGGCAGGCGATGGGGCGGTACGGCGAGGATCTCGCGGCACGGCGGCTGACCGAGGCCGGCATGACCGTGATCGCGCGGAACTGGCGGTGCCGCGGTGGGGAGATCGACATCGTCGCGCGCGACGGGGACGCCCTCGTCGTGTGCGAGGTCAAGACCCGTCGCACAGGGGGCTTCGAGCACCCGATGGCGGCCGTACGGACCGCCAAGGCGGACCGGTTGAGGAACCTCGCCGGGCGCTGGCTCGCCGATCACGGCGGACCACCCCCGGGCGGGGTCCGTATCGACCTCGTGGGAGTCCTGCTCCCACGGCGCGGCGCGCCCCTGGTGGAACACGTCAGGGGGGTGGCCTGATGGGGTTCGCGCGAGCCTGCTCCGTGGCCCTCGTCGGCGTCGACGGCGTGGTGGTGGAGGTCCAGGCCGACCTGGAGCCCGGAGTCGCGGCCTTCACCCTGGTGGGACTGCCGGACAAGACCCTCGTCGAGAGCCGGGACCGGGTGCGTGCGGCCGTGGTCAACTCCGGGGCGGCCTGGCCGCAGAAGAAGCTCACCGTCGGGCTGAGCCCGGCCTCGGTGCCCAAGTCCGGCGCCGGATTCGACATGGCGGTGGCGGCGGCCGTGCTCGGCGCGGCCGAGGTGGTCGACCCGGCGGCCATCGCCGACCTCGTGCTGATCGGCGAGCTGGGGCTGGACGGGCGGGTGCGTCCGGTCCGGGGGATCCTGCCCGCCGTCCTCGCCGCGGCCGAAGCCGGCTACCGGCAGGTGGTCGTGCCCCGGCAGTGCGCCGCCGAGGCCGCGCTCGTCCCGGACGTCTCGGTGCTCGGCGTGCGCAGCCTGCGCCAGCTGATCGCCGTCCTGACCGACGGGGAGGTGCCCGACGAGGAGCCCGGGGAAGCGCCGGACCGCCCGGACCCGATGCTCGCCGGACTGCTCGTCCCCGGGGCGGGCCTGGGCACCGGGCTCGCCCCCGGCCGCCCGGGCGGGGACTGCGCCGACTTCCCCGACCTGGCGGACGTGGCCGGGCAGCACACGGCGCGCCGCGCCCTCGAAGTGGCCGCCGCCGGAGGCCACCACCTGTTCCTCAGCGGACCGCCCGGCGCCGGGAAGACGATGCTGGCCGAGCGGCTGCCCTGGATCCTGCCGCCGCTCACCCGCCAGGACTCCGTGGAGGTCACCGCGGTCCACTCGGTCGCGGGAATCCTGCCGCCCGGCGAACCCCTCGTCTCCCGGCCGCCCTACTGCGCCCCGCACCACTCGGCGACCATGCAGTCCCTGGTGGGTGGCGGGACCGGGGTACCCAGGCCCGGAGCGGTCTCCCTCGCCCACCGGGGGGTGCTCTTCCTGGACGAGGCCGCGGAGTTCCACAGCCGGGCGCTGGACGCGCTGCGCCAGCCGCTGGAATCGGGGCACGTGGTCATCGCCCGCGCCGCCGGGGTGGTACGGCTGCCCGCCAGGTTCCTCATGGTCCTCGCCGCGAACCCCTGCCCGTGCGGACGGCACACCCTGCACGGCGCCGGCTGCGAATGCCCGCCCTCGGTGATCCGGCGCTACCAGGCCAGGCTGTCCGGGCCGCTGCTGGACCGGGTCGACCTGAGGGTGGAGGCGGAGCCCGTGACCCGCGGCGACCTGCTCGGCCGCGGCGGCCGGGGGGAGCCCACCGCAGTGGTCGCCGACCGGGTGCGGGAGGCCCGGGAGCGCGCCGGGGCGCGGCTCGCCGGGACGGCCTGGAGGCTCAACTCCGAAGTGCCCGGGCAGGAACTGAGAACCCGTTGGCAGGCGGCGCCGGGGGCTCTGGCACAGGCCGAGCGGGAACTGGAACGGGGGCTGCTCACCGCGCGCGGGCTGGACCGCGTCCTGCGGGTCGCCTGGACCGTCGCCGACCTGCGGGGGCGGGACCGGCCCGAGGCGCTGGACGTGGCCGTGGCGCTGGAGCTGCGGACCGGAGTCGCCCGTGGGGCCATGTCGGTGCCGGGGGCCGCGACATGACCGGCGCGCAGGACGAGGAGCTGCTGGCGCGGGCGGCGTTGACACGGGTGTTGGAGCCCGGGGACGCGCACGGCGGACGCTGGATCAGGGAGCACGGCGCCGTACGGCTGTTGAGGCTGCTGTCCGACCCGCGGGAGCCGTGGGGGGCCCCGCCCGGGGTCGCGCCGGAACGGCTCGACGCCTACCGCAGACGGGCGGCGCTGGCCGACCCCCGGCGCGACCTCGAACTGGCCGCCGGGTCGGGAGGCCGGTTCGTCTTCCCCGGGTCGGCGGAGTGGCCGACGCAGCTGGACGACCTCGGTGACGAACGGCCCGTCGGCCTCTGGCTGCGGGGCCGGCCCAACCTGCGTACGTGGGCGCTGCGTTCGGTCGCCGTGGTCGGGGCCCGGGCCTGTACCCCGTACGGCGCCCACATGGCGCAGACACTGGCCGCCGGGCTCGCCGAGCGGGGGTGGGTCGTCGTCTCCGGGGCGGCCTTCGGCATCGACGGTGCCGCGCACCGCGGAGCCCTCGCCTCCGCCGGGGCGACCGCGGCGGTGCTCGCCTGCGGAGTGGACGTCGCCTATCCCCGCGGACACGCCGGGCTGCTCGGCCGGATCGCCGGCCAGGGACTCGTCCTCGGGGAGCTGCCGCCGGGCAGCCACCCCACACCCAGCCGCTTCGTCCTGCGCAACCGGGTCATCGCCGCCCTCACCCGCGGCACCGTCGTCGTCGAGGCCGCCCACCGCAGCGGCTCCCTGGTCACCGCCCGGCGCGCCCAGCGGCTCGGGCGGGTCACCATGGGCGTCCCGGGACCCGCCACCAGCGGCCTCTCCGGCGGCGTGCACGAACTGCTCAGGGGCGAGGCCCTGCTGGTGACCGACGCGGCGGAAGTGGTCGAACTCGTCGGCTCCATGGGGGAGCTGGCCCCCGAGCGGCGCGGCCCCGTGCTCGCCCGTGACCTGCTGGACCGCGACACGGCCCGTGTACTCGAAGCCCTGCCGGCCGGACGCCCGGCGACCGCGGCCGAGCTGGCACTTGCCTCCGGCACCGGCACCGATGAAGTCATCGGCAGACTGTACGAACTTCACTCTCTGGGGTTCGTCGAACGGCAGGGCGACGGCTGGCAGTTGAGCGGATGAAAGGACGGAGGGGGCACACAAACCCGCGCCACCCGGCGAGGCGGTCGTTGACCTGGGCACTTCCGGTGGAAGAGTGAAAGAGATGAGAGACGCGGTCCTCCCGGTGGCAGTCGCCGGGACCGTGCGCCAGGCGCCGGTCCCGGGCCGCCCGCGCGAGCCGGGGCGCCCCTCGGCCCCCGCGCCATCCCGTACTCTTCGCGCACCGCGACACTTTCGTCACGCTACGCTCCCAAGGAATCCGGCTCCGGCAAAGGCGAAGCATGCCCCAACACACCTCAGGGTCCGACCGCGCTGCGGTGCCTCCCGCTGCCCGCGGCAGCGTGCGGTCCACCGCGCCCTCGTCCCTGGAGGGGCTGTGGCGCTCGTACAAGGACTCGGGTGACGAACGGCTGCGGGAGCAGCTGATCCTGCACTACTCGCCCCTGGTGAAGTACGTGGCCGGCCGGGTCAGCGTGGGCCTGCCGCCCAACGTCGAGCAGGCCGACTTCGTCTCCTCCGGCGTCTTCGGGCTGATCGACGCCATCGAGAAGTTCGACATCGACCGCTCGATCAAGTTCGAGACCTACGCGATCACCCGGATCCGCGGGGCGATGATCGACGAACTGCGGGCGCTGGACTGGATCCCCCGATCCGTCCGGCAGAAGGCGCGCGCCGTGGAGCGGGCCTACGCCACGCTGGAGGCCCAGCTGAGGCGCACCCCGACGGAGGCCGAGGTCGCCGGCGAGATGGGGATCGGCGTGGAGGACCTGCACGCCGTCTTCAGCCAGTTGTCGCTGGCGAACGTGGTCGCCCTGGAGGAGTTGCTGCACGTCGGCGGCGACGGCGGCGACCGCCTCTCGCTGATGGACACGCTGGAGGACACCGCCGCGGACAACCCGGTGGAGGTGGCGGAGGACCGCGAACTGCGGCGCCTGCTGGCACGGGCCATCAACACGCTGCCGGAGCGCGAGAAGACCGTCGTCACCCTCTACTACTACGAGGGCCTCACCCTGGCCGAGATCGGCAACGTGCTGGGGGTCACCGAGAGCCGGGTCAGCCAGATCCACACCAAGTCCGTGCTGCAACTGCGCGCGAAGTTGGCAGATGTGGGGCGATGAGCCTGCGGTACCTCCGTAGAGTGGACGTGTGCCCAGGATTCGAGCGGCCTCCGTGGCCGAGCACCGGTCGATGCAGCGCGGCGCCCTCTTGGACGCGGCGCGTTCCCTGCTGTCCGAAGGCGGTACGGAGGCGCTGACCTTCCCCGCCCTGGCGGAGCGGACCGGTCTCGCCCGGTCCTCCGTGTACGAGTACTTCCGCTCCCGCGCGGCCGTGGTCGAAGAGCTGTGCGCCGTGGACTTCCCCGTGTGGGCCGCCGAGATCGAGGCGGCGATGGAGCGGGCCGAATCGCCCGAAGCCAAGGTCGAGGCCTACGTGCGCAGCCAGCTGGCGCTGGTGGGGGACCGCAGGCACCGGGCGGTCGTGGCGATCTCGGCCGGCGAGCTGGACGCCGGAGCCCGGGAGAAGATCCGGGCCGCGCACGGCGGGCTGATCGCGATGATCGTCGAGGCGCTGGCCGCACTCGGGCAGGAGCAGCCCAGACTGGCCGCGATGCTCCTGCAGGGCGTCGTGGACGCCGCCGTGCGCCGTATCGAGCTCGGCGCCGCGGAGGATCCCGAGGTCATCACGGAGACCGCGCTGGCCATCGCCCTGCGGGGCGTCCGGGGCTGACCGCCCCCTCCGGCCGGTGGCCTCCGCCCCGCTTCACGCGCCCTCCGGACGCTGCTGCGGCAGCAGGCGCGGCGAGGGCCGCGCCAGGAGCGCCAGCGGGTTGAGGTACGCCTCGCCCGACAGCAGCCCCCAGTGCAGGCACGGCGCCGGGCAGTGGGACCCCTCCGTGAGCACCGCCACCACCTGCCCCGCGGCCACCTCCTCCCCCTCCGCCACCAGCGGCCGGACCGGCTCGTACGTCGTACGCAGGCCGTTCGGCAGCGCGAGCGAGAGGACCCCGCGGCCCGCGACCTGCCCGGCGTGGTGGACCCGGCCGGCGGCGACGGCGCGCAGCCTGGCCCCCACCGGGGCCGCCAGGTCCACCCCTCGGTGGCCGGCGGCGTACGGGGTCGGGGGCGGGTCCCACCACCGGGCCACCGACAGCGGCGCGGGCAGCGGCCGGACCCCGGGCGGCACCGCGGCCGGTGCCGCCGGCGACGATGCGGGCGGTGGCGCAGGCGACGGCGCCGCCGGCGGAGGGGGCGGTGGCGCGGGCGGTGCCGTGGGCAGGGCGGTCCGGGCCAGCACCAGGAGAAGGCTGAGCAGCAGTGTCGTCATGCGGGCCAGCGTCCCGCGGCACCCGGCCGGGGCGGGCCGGCCTGTGGACGACCCGGGCGCTGTGGACAACGGCGTCACCCGCATACCGCCGGGTCCCGTACACTTCTTGTGGCGATCCGGGTCACCGGGTCGACTTCGCACGCCCCGGCACCAGCCCGAAACGGCCAGGTGGCAGCGTCTCTCGGTCCCCTCATGGGGGCAGGGCGCGGCGGGGCGTCAGGAATCAAACCGAGAAACCAAGGAGATGGCCATGGCCGTCGTCACGATGCGGGAGCTGCTGGAAAGCGGCGTCCACTTCGGTCACCAGACCCGCCGTTGGAACCCGAAGATGAAGCGCTTCATCTTCACGGAGCGCAACGGCATCTACATCATCGACCTGCTGCAGTCGCTGTCGTACATCGACCGCGCCTACGAGTTCGTGAAGGAGACCGTCGCGCACGGTGGCTCCATCATGTTCGTCGGTACCAAGAAGCAGGCGCAGGAGGCCATCGCCGAGCAGGCGACGCGCGTCGGCATGCCGTACGTCAACCAGCGCTGGCTCGGTGGCATGCTCACCAACTTCTCCACCGTCTACAAGCGCCTCCAGCGTCTGAAGGAGCTTGAGGCGATCGACTTTGAGGACGTCGCCGCCTCGGGTCTCACCAAGAAGGAGCTCCTGGTCCTCTCCCGCGAGAAGGCCAAGCTGGAGAAGACCCTCGGTGGTATCCGCGAGATGTCGAAGGTTCCCAGCGCCGTCTGGATCGTCGACACCAAGAAGGAGCACATCGCCGTCGGTGAGGCGCGCAAGCTCCACATCCCGGTCGTCGCGATCCTCGACACCAACTGCGACCCCGACGAGGTCGACTACAAGATCCCGGGCAACGACGACGCGATCCGTTCCGTCACCCTGCTCACCCGCGTGATCGCCGACGCCGTCGCCGAGGGCCTCATCGCCCGCTCCGGCGCTGCGACCGGTGACTCGAAGCCGGGCGAGAAGGCCGCCGCCGAGCCGCTCGCCGAGTGGGAGCGCGACCTGCTTGAGGGCGACAAGAAGGCCGACGACGCCGAGGCCGCCGCTCCGGCCGCCGAGGCCCCGGCCGCCGAGGCTGTCGAGGCCCCGGCCGCCGACGCCGAGCAGGCCTGACCCACTGAGAGCGCCCGGCGTTCACGCGCCGGGCACTCACAGCACGGACGATGACGGCGGGGGAGCCGCGCCACGAGCGCGGGGCCTCCGCCGTTCACCCGTAGATCTACGACTTCGAGAGAGAATCACAGACTCATGGCGAACTACACCGCCGCTGACGTCAAGAAGCTCCGCGAGCTCACCGGCGCCGGCATGCTGGACTGCAAGAACGCGCTCGTGGACGCCGACGGTGACGTCGAGAAGGCCCAGGAAGCGCTCCGCATCAAGGGCCAGAAGGGCGTCGCCAAGCGCGAGGGCCGTTCTGCCGAGAACGGTGCCGTCGTCTCCCTCATCGCCGACGACAACACCTCCGGTGTCCTCGTCGAGCTGAAGTGCGAGACCGACTTCGTCGCCAAGGGCGAGAAGTTCCTGGCCGTCGCCAACGAGCTGGCCGCGCACGTCGCCGCCACCTCCCCGGCCGACATCGAGGCGCTGCTCGCGTCCGAGATCAAGCCCGGTCAGACCGTCACCGCTTTCGTCGACGAGGCCAACGCCAACCTCGGCGAGAAGATCGTCCTGGACCGCTTCGCGCAGTTCACCGGCGGCTACGTGACCGCGTACATGCACCGCACGATGCCCGACCTGCCGTACCAGATCGGCGTCCTGGTCGAGCTCGACAAGGAGAACGCCGAGGTCGCCCGCGGCGTCGCGCAGCACATCGCCGCGTTCGCGCCGCAGTGGCTGTCCGCCGAGGACGTCCCGGCCGAGAAGGTCGAGTCCGAGCGCCGCATCGCCGAAGAGGTCACCCGCGCGGAGGGCAAGCCCGAGGCTGCCATCGCCAAGATCGTCGAGGGTCGCGTCAACGGCTTCTTCAAGGACGCCACGCTGCTCGGCCAGGCCTACGCCCTGGACAACAAGAAGTCCGTCCAGAAGGTTCTGGACGAGGCCGGTGTCACCCTGAAGCGCTTCACCCGCATCAAGGTCGGCATCTGAGTCCGTCCGTACGCGACGGACACCGGACCCCGGTAGGGTCTGAAGCAGTCGTCCGCGCTTGCGCGAGGCGACCGCAGATCTGACGAGGAGGCCATTGCCGTAGAGGGAACCGCAAGGACCCACCGGCAATGGCCTTCTTCGTATGTGCACGAGGAGATCTCCATGAATCAGGGCGTGGACCCCCACACCGCTTCCGACGACAAGAGCGACCAGTTCAAGAAGGGCCGCCGCTTCATGCTGAAGCTGTCGGGCGAGGCCTTCTCCGGTGGCGGAGGACTGGGCGTCGATCCCGACGTCGTCCACGCCATCGCGCGTGAGATCGCCGCGGTGGTCCGCGACGGCGCGGAGATCGCCGTCGTGATCGGCGGCGGCAACTTCTTCCGAGGCGCCGAGCTCCAGCAGCGCGGCATGGACCGGGCCCGGTCCGACTACATGGGCATGCTCGGAACGGTCATGAACTGCCTCGCGCTCCAGGACTTCCTGGAGAAGGAGGGCATCGACTCCCGCGTGCAGACCGCCATCACCATGGGCCAGGTCGCGGAGCCGTACATCCCGCTGCGTGCCGTGCGCCACCTGGAGAAGGGCCGCGTCGTCATCTTCGGCGCGGGCATGGGCATGCCCTACTTCTCCACCGACACCACGGCCGCCCAGCGCGCCCTGGAGATCGACGCCGAAGCCCTCCTCATGGGCAAGAACGGTGTCGACGGGGTCTACGACTCCGACCCGAAGAAGAACCCGGACGCGGTGAAGTTCGACGCCCTGGAGTACGGAGAGGTCCTCTCGCGCGACCTCAAGGTCGCCGACGCCACCGCGATCACCCTCTGCCGTGACAACAAGCTGCCGATCCTCGTCTTCGAACTGCTCGCCGAGGGCAATATCGCCCGCGCCGTCAAGGGTGAGAAGATCGGCACGCTCGTCAGCGACCAGGAAACCCGGGCCTGAGCAGTCCGCTGCCGGTCCGGGCGGCCCGGCCCGGCCCGCCCGCCTGAACCATCCATTCAAGACATGCAGGAGCACGTGGTGATCGAAGAAATCCTCCTCGAAGCCGAGGAGAAGATGGAGAAGGCCGTCGTCGTCGCGAAGGAGGACTTCGCCGCGATCCGTACCGGCCGTGCGCACCCGGCGATGTTCAACAAGATCGTCGCCGACTACTACGGCGCCATCACGCCCATCAACCAGCTCGCCTCGTTCGCGGTTCCCGAGCCGCGCATGGCCATCGTGACGCCCTTCGACGCGTCCGCGCTGCGCAACATCGAGCAGGCCATCCGCGACTCCGACCTCGGTGTCAACCCGAGCAACGACGGCCGGATCATCCGGGTGACCTTCCCCGAGCTGACCGGTGAGCGCCGCAAGGAGTACATCAAGGTCGCCAAGAACAAGGCCGAGGACTCCAAGGTCTCCATCCGCTCCGTGCGCCGCAAGGCCAAGGACGCCCTCGACAAGCTCGTCAAGGACAAGGAGGCCGGCGAGGACGAGGTCCGCCGCGCCGAGAAGGAGCTCGACGACACCACCGCGAAGTACGTCGCGCAGGTGGACGAGCTCCTGAAGCACAAGGAAGCCGAGCTCCTCGAAGTCTGATGAACGACTCTTCCTGGCAGCCGGAGCCGGTTCCGGCGGGTCCCGCATACGATGCGCAGGTGGGCCCGCACACTCGGCCCATGCCCATCGTGCCCGATGCCGCCGGCCGTGACTTCGACGACCGGGAAGCACGCGATCGGGGGGCCGCCTCGGACGGCGGTCCCCTCTTCCGCGCCGATACGCCGCCGCAGGAGCCCATGCCCAGCCCCCCGCCCCCGCATGCCGAGCACCCGCAGGACTCCTCACCTCCGCCGCAGAAGAAGCGCGCGGGGCGGGACCTGCGCGCCGCCATAGGGGTGGGCGTCGGCCTCGGCGCGGTGATCTTCGCCTCGCTGCTGATCGTCAAGGCGGTCTTCGTCGGCGTCATCGTCGTCGCGGTCGTCGTCGGCCTGTGGGAGCTCACCTCGCGGCTCCAGGAGAAGAAGGGCATCAAGGCCCCTCTGGTCCCGCTCGCGGTCGGTGGCGCTGCCATGGTCATCGCCGGATACGTCCGGGGGGCCGAGGGCGCCTGGGTCGCCATGGCGCTGACGGTGCTGGCGCTCCTGGTGTGGCGGATGACCGAACCGCCCGAGGACTACCTGAAGGACGTCACGGCGGGCGCCTTCGCGGCGTTCTACGTGCCCTTCCTGGCCACCTTCGTCGCGATGCTGCTCACAGCCGACGACGGGCCGCAGCGCGTGATCACCTTCCTGCTGCTGACCGTGGTCAGCGACACCGGGGCGTACGCCGTGGGCTGGCGCTTCGGCAAGACCAAGCTCGCGCCGCGCATCAGCCCCGGCAAGACCCGCGAGGGGCTGTTCGGCGCCGTGGCGTTCGCCATGGGAGCCGGCGCGCTCTGCATGGAGTTCCTGATCGACGGCGGAGCCTGGTGGCAGGGCCTGCTGCTCGGCCTCGCGGTCGCGGTCAGCGCCACCCTGGGCGACCTGGGCGAGTCGATGATCAAGAGGGACCTGGGCATCAAGGACATGGGCACCCTGCTGCCGGGACACGGCGGCATCATGGACCGGCTGGACTCGCTGCTGCCCACCGCCCCGGTGGTGTGGCTGCTGCTCGCGGCCTTCGTCGGCACCGGCTGACCGGCCGGGCCGGGTTATCCTGGAGGGCGCGCCGCGGGTACGCGGCGCGCCTTTTCCGTCCAGCGGCCGAGCCGCGGACCCGGCCCTGCACGCGCGGGGTGACCCCACCTCGTCGTACTGAGGAGTACCGCATGGCCCCCCGTCCCGCTCCGGGTGAGCTCACCTTCGTCGCTCCCCGCGGGGCCAAGAAGCCGCCCCGGCACCTCGCCGACATGACTCCGGCCGAGCGCCGCGAGGCGGTCGCCGCGATCGGTGAGAAGCCCTTCCGGGCCAAGCAGCTCTCCCAGCACTACTTCGCCCGCTACGCGCACGACCCGGCGGAGTGGACGGACATCCCCGCCGGCTCCCGCGAGAAGCTCCAGCAGGAGCTCCTGCCGGACCTGATGAACGTCGTCCGGCACATCAGCTGCGACAACGACACCACCCGCAAGACGCTGTGGAAGCTGCACGACGGCACGCTCGTGGAGTCCGTGCTGATGCGTTACCCCGACCGGGTGACCATGTGCATCTCCTCGCAGGCGGGCTGCGGCATGAACTGCCCGTTCTGCGCCACCGGCCAGGCGGGTCTGGACCGCAACCTCTCCACCGCCGAGATCGTGCACCAGATCGTCGACGGCATGCGCGCGCTGCGCGACGGGGAGGTCCCCGGCGGCCCCGCCCGGCTGTCGAACATCGTCTTCATGGGCATGGGCGAGCCGCTGGCCAACTACAACCGCGTCGTCGGCGCCATCCGCCGGCTCACCGACCCCGAGCCAGACGGCCTGGGCCTGTCCCAGCGCGGCATCACCGTCTCCACCGTCGGCCTGGTCCCGGCCATGCTGCGGTTCGCCGACGAGGGCTTCAAGTGCCGTCTGGCCGTCTCGCTGCACGCCCCGGACGACGAGCTGCGCGACACCCTGGTGCCGGTGAACACCCGCTGGAAGGTCCGCGAGGTCCTGGACGCCGCGTGGGAGTACGCCGAGAAGTCCGGCCGCCGGATCTCGATCGAGTACGCCCTGATCCGCGACATCAACGACCAGGCCTGGCGCGGCGACCTCCTGGGCCGACTGCTCAAGGGCAAGCGGGTACACGTCAACCTGATCCCGCTGAACCCGACGCCCGGCTCGAAGTGGACCGCCTCGCGGCCCGAGGACGAGAAGGCCTTCGTCGAGGCCATCGCGCGCCACGGTGTGCCGGTGACCGTGCGTGACACCCGCGGCCAGGAGATCGACGGCGCGTGCGGCCAGCTGGCCGCCTCGGAGCGCTGACCTCCACTTCCGGCCGGCCCCATTCGGCCACGGGGTACCCTGTGGCCGAACCAATTGCATATTCCGACAGGGGAGCGCCACAGCGCTGAGAGTGCGGTATCCGTCATCCGCAGACCCTCTGAACCTCGCCCCGGTCATTCGGGGTAGGAAGTTCGGTCACCACTCTTGCTGTTGCGCCCTGCCCGGCGTCCGCTCCGACAGAGCGCCGGGCGGGGCCGCGTCTTCTCCTGGACATCCCAGGAGGAATTCACCGATGAGCACCACCAGGAAGATCGCGGGCGCCGCGCTCGCGGCCGCGCTGGGCGTCACCACGCTCAGCGCCTGCGGCGGCGACGCCGAGGACAAGCCCGCCGGCGGGGGCGACGTCCCGAAGTCCAGGACCGTCACGCTGGTCTCCCACGACTCCTTCAACGTGACCGATTCGGTCCTGAAGGAGTTCGAGCAGCAGAGCGGCTACACCGTCAAGGTCCTGAAGTCCGGGGACGCGGGCGCCGCCCTCAACCAGGAGATCCTCACCAAGGGCACCCCGCGCGGCGACGTCTTCTTCGGCGTGGACAACACGCTGCTCTCGCGCGCCCTCGACAACGGCATCTTCACCCCCTACGAGGCCAAGGGCCTGGGCGAGGTGAAGCCCGAGTACGTGCTCGACAAGGAGCACCGGGTCACCCCGGTCGACTCCGGCGACATCTGCGTCAACTATGACAAGGCGTACTTCGCGGACAGGAAGATCGCCCCGCCGCAGACCCTGGACGACCTGGTCAAGCCGGAGTACAAGGACCTGCTGGTGGTCGAGAACGCCGCGACCTCCTCTCCCGGCCTCGGCTTCATGCTCGCCACCGTCGGCAAGTACGGCGAGGAGGGCTGGAAGGACTACTGGAGCAAGCTGAAGGCCAACGGCGTCGAGGTCGTCGACGGCTGGGAGCAGGCCTACAACGAGCGCTTCTCGGCCTCGGCGGGCGGCAAGAAGGCCAAGGGCGACCGCCCGCTCGTCGTCTCCTACGCCTCCAGCCCGCCGGTCGAGGTGCTGTACGGCGAGCCGCAGCCGGCCGAGGCCCCGACGGGCGTCGCCACCGGCACCTGCTTCCGTCAGATCGAGTTCGCGGGCCTGCTCAAGGGCGCGAAGAACGAGGAGGGCGGCAAGGCCCTGGTGGACTTCCTGATCAGCAAGAAGTTCCAGGAGGACATGCCGCTCCAGATGTTCGTCAACCCCGTCACCAAGGACGCCGCGCTGCCGGAGCTGTTCACCAAGCACGGTGTGGTGGTCGAGAAGCCGGAGAACGTCACTCCGGAGACCATCGCCAAGAACCGTGAGCAGTGGGTCAAGGCATGGACCGCGCTCGTCGTGAAGTAGGCGGTACGAAGGAGCCGGGCGCGGCGCCGGCCGGCCGCGCCCAGGCCCCCGCCCCGGTCCCCGGCCCGCCCGCCCCGGTTCACGGACCGGGGCGGGGGCGCGGGCAGGGCGAGAGCGAGAGCGGGCGGGCCACCGCCGTCCGCCTCGCCCTGATGGCCGTCCCCCTCGCCTTCTTCGGGCTGTTCTTCGCCTACCCCGTCGCCGCGATCGTCGGCCGCGGCCTCAAGACCGACACCGGCTGGCAGTTCGGCCGCCTCGGCGAGGTGCTCGCGCGGCCCGACATCGCCGACGTGCTGTGGTTCACCACCTGGCAGGCGCTCGCCTCCACCGCGCTCACCCTGCTGATCGCCCTCCCCGGCGCCTACGTCTTCGCGCGCCTGGAGTTCCCCGGAAAGCAGCTGCTGCGGGCCGTGGTGACCGTTCCCTTCGTGCTGCCGACCGTGGTCGTCGGCACCGCCTTCCTGGCGCTGCTCGGACGCGGCGGACTGCTGGACGAACTGGCCGGCGTCCGCCTCGACACCACCGTCTGGGCGATCCTCCTCGCGCACGTCTTCTTCAACTACGCCGTCGTCGTCCGCACGGTCGGCGGGCTGTGGTCCCAGCTCGACCCACGCCAGGAGGAGGCCGCGCGGGTGCTGGGCGCCGGCCGGTTCGCCGCCTGGCGCAGGGTGATCCTGCCCGCGCTGGCCCCGGCCGTGGCGGCGGCCTCCCTGATGGTGTTCCTCTTCACCTTCAGCTCCTTCGGCGTCGTCCTGATCCTGGGCGGACCCGCCTACTCCACCCTGGAGGTGGAGGTCTACCGGCAGACCGCGCAGCTCCTGGACCTGTCGACGGCCGCCGTGCTGACGATGGTGCAGTTCGCCGCGATCGGCGCGATCCTCGCCCTGCACGCCTGGACCGTGCGCCGGCGCGAGACCGCGCTGCGCCTGGTCGACCCGGGCCGCACCGCGCACCGACCGCGCGGCTGGGCCCAGCGCACCCTGCTGGGCGGGGTCCTGCTGACCGTCGGGCTGCTGATCGTGGCGCCGCTGGCCGTGCTCGTCGAGCGCTCCTTCGACACCCCCGGCGGCTACGGCCTCGGCTTCTACCGGGCCCTGCAGGACACCGGCGCCGGTGGCGGCACCTTCCTGGTGCCGCCGCTGGAAGCGGTCGGGAACTCCCTGCGGTACGCGCTCGCCGCCACCGCGATCGCCCTGCTCGTCGGCGGTCTCGCGGCCGCCGCCCTGACCCGGCGCGGGGGCCGCTTCGTACGGGGCTTCGACGCGATGCTGATGCTCCCGCTCGGGGTGTCCGCCGTCACCGTCGGCTTCGGCTTCCTGATCACCCTGGACGAGCCGCCGCTGGACCTGCGGACCTCGTGGATCCTGGTGCCGCTGGCTCAGGCGCTGGTGGGCGTGCCGTTCGTCGTACGGACCATGCTGCCCGTCCTGCGCGCCGTCGACGGGCGGCTCCGGGAGGCCGCAGCGGTGCTCGGCGCGTCACCGCTGCGCGCCTGGCGGGAGGTGGACCTGCCGCTGGTGCGCAGGGCGCTGCTGATCGCGGCCGGGTTCGCCTTCGCCGTGTCGCTGGGGGAGTTCGGCGCGACCGTCTTCATCGCCCGGGCGGACCGGCCGACGCTGCCGGTGGCCGTGGCGCGGCTGCTGGGGCGGGCCGGTGAGCTGAACTACGGGCAGGCGATGGCCCTGAGCACGATCCTGATGCTGGTGTGCGCGGTGTCCCTGCTGGTGCTGGAGCGACTGCGACCCGACAAGACCTCCGGAGAGTTCTGATGACACTGCTTCAGCTGGAAGGGGTGTCGGTCCGCTTCGGTGAGCGCGCGGTCGTCGACTCCGTGGACCTGGAGGTCGCCGAGCACGAGATCGTGTGCGTCCTGGGCCCGAGCGGCAGCGGGAAGTCCACGCTGCTGCGGGTCGTCGCCGGCCTCCAGCAGGTGTCCGCAGGGCGCGTGCTGCTGGGCGGCGCCGACCAGGCCGGTGTCCCCGTGCACCGGCGGGGTGTGGGCCTGATGTTCCAGGACCACCAGCTCTTCCCGCACCGCGACGTCGGCGCGAACGTCTCCTTCGGCCTGCGGATGCGCGGCCGCGGCCGCGCCTCGTACGCCGCCCCGGTCGCGGAGCTGCTGGAGCTGGTCGGGCTCCCCGGGGCCCAGGGCCGGGCGGTGGCCTCCCTGTCCGGCGGCGAGCAGCAGCGGGTGGCGCTGGCCCGGGCGCTGGCGCCGTCACCGCGGCTGCTGATGCTCGACGAACCGCTCGGCCAGCTGGACCGGGGGCTGCGGGAACGGCTCGTGGTCGAGCTGCGGGAGCTGTTCTCGCGGCTGGGGACGACGGTCCTGGCCGTCACGCACGACCAGGGGGAGGCCTTCGCCCTCGCCGACCGGGTCGTGGTGATGCGGGACGGCCGGATCGCGCAGGCCGGGACCCCGCTGGAGGTGTGGCAGCGGCCCGCGTCGGAGTTCGTGGCGCGCTTCCTCGGCTTCGAGAACGTCGTCCCGGCGACGGTGACGGGAGCGGTCGCGGCGACCGCCTGGGGCAGCGTCCCGGTCCCGGCCGGCTCCCCCCAGGGGAAGCAGCGCCTCCTGGTCCGCCCGGCGGGGGTGCTGCTCCGCGACGAGGGCCTGCGGTGCGAGGTGGTGTCGCGGACCTTCCGCGGTACCCACGTCGCCCTGCTGCTGCGGCCGGAGGGCGGCCCGCTGCTGGAGGCCGAGTGCGGCCTGGCGGGGGCCCCGGCCGTCGGCGACCGGGTCGCCGCGGCGTTCAGCCCCGCCGAGGTCGTCGTCCTCCCCTGACGTACGGCCCGGGCCTGACGTCAGCCGGACGTCATCCGGCCTTCGGCAGGACGCCGTCGCAGGCGATCGGCAGGTGCCGGGGCCCACGCAGCACCGCGTTCTGTCGGTACTGCGGCGGGTCCTGGAGCAGCCGCGGGTTCACCAGCCGGCGGGCCAGCTCGCTCAGCGCCAGCTGCGCCTCCTGCCGGGCCAGCGGCGCTCCGAAGCAGCTGTGGATGCCGCTGCCGAGCCCCAGGTGCTGGATGTCCTTGCGGTCCGGGTCGAAGCGGTCCGGGTTCTCGAACCGCTTGGGGTCGCGGTTGCCGGACGCCAGCATCAGCCACAGGGACGCCCCCTTGGGGATGGCGACCCCCGCGACCTCGATGTCGCACAGCGTGGTGCGCTGCGGCAGCAGCTGCACCGGCGGCTCGTACCGCAGCAGCTCCTCCACGATCGGGATCGCCAGGCCCGGGTCCTCGCGCAGCCGCTTGAGCACGTCGGGGTGGCGCAGCAGCGTCAGCATGCCGTTGGTGATCAGGTTGACCGTCGTCTCGTGGCCCGCGATGAGCAGCAGCGCGGAGGTGCTGAGCGCCTCCATGGTGGTCATCGCACCGTCCGGGCCGTCCGCGGTCGCCAGCTGCGACAGCATGTCGTCGCCGGGGTTCTTGCGCCGCTCCTCGATCAGCCCGGCCAGGTACATGCCCAGCTCCATCCGGGCGTCCATGGTGCCCTTGCCCCGCTGGGCGGGGTCCGCGTCCGGGTCGGGGTCCAGGCTGGCGGCCAGGGTCTCCGCCCACACGTGGAAGCGCGGTTCGTCCTCGTGGGGGACCCCGAGCAGCCGGCAGATCACCGTGACCGGGAAGGGGTAGGCGAACTGGTCGACCAGGTCGACCCGGTCCAGGTCGCCGGAGGTGGCGATGCCGTCGATGAGCCCGTCGACGAGGCCGTGCAGCTCGCCGCGCATGTCGTGCACCCGGCGCGGGGAGTGCGGCGGCCCGAACGGCCGGTTCGTCATGCGCCGCAGGCGGTCGTGGTCCGGCGGATCGAGCTTGAGGAAGGAGGGCGGCAGGGCCGTCCCCTCGTCGTCGGCGGACTGCCCCAGCGGATCGTCGCCGGTCGCCTTCAGGTTGCGCGAGTCGGAGCTGATCCGCGGGTCGTGCAGCAGGCTCTGGATCTCGTGGTACGTGCTGACCACGTACGGGCCGTTCCCCTCGTGGGACACCGGCGTCCGGCGCAGCTCCTCGTACAGCGGGTACGGATTGGCCCGGTTCGCGTAGTCGATGATCTCCCGCAGGAGGGCTTGTGTCATGGCGGGTCCTCGTGGTCCTCGGGGGCGGGCGCGGCGGGGTCAGTGCCCGGGGGTGAAGGTCATCTTCCGGTCGGCCGGCGAGTAGCCGCTGAGGGTGATGGTCGGGCCGTGGGTGGGTACCGAGGGGTCCGGGAAGTCGGCCGGCACCGGCTTGTTCCCCTCCGGCCTGCGGTCCACCGTGGTGAACGGCGGCGGGAACGGCGCCGTGCCCTCGATCTGCTGCTCGTAGAACGGCAGCCAGCGGCAGTTGTCGAAGGTCACGGCGGCGATCACCCGCCCCTGGTAGCCGTAGACGGCCGCGAACCGGCGCTCGGCCAGCGAGCCCTGGGTGACGATGATCTCGGTCCCCATCGGCGGCACCCCGACCGACTTGATGTTCACACCGAACTGCGAGGACCAGAAGGCCGGCACCCACAGGTGCGGGCGGCGGTCCGTGCTCTCGCTGAGCATGTTGTGCGCGGCGGTCTCGGCCTGCGCGACGGCGTTGCCCCAGTGCTCCAGGGACAGGAACTGGTAGCCGAACAGGGCGTGCGGCGAACGCGCCACGTCACCCGCGACGTAGATGTCGTCGGTGACGATGCCCCGGACGTCGAAGGCCCGGCAGCCCGCGTCGCAGGCGATGCCCCGGGGCCCGGCGCCCAGGCCCGACCCCGCCAGCCACTCGGTGTTGCGCTGCGCGCCGAGGGAGACGACCACCACGTCCGCCTCCACGGTGGAGCCGTCGGAGAGGTGGGCGGCGCGGACCCGGCCGGCGGGATCGCCCTCCAGCGCGGTGACCATGACGCCGGTGCGCAGGTCGACCTCGTGCTCCCGGTGCATCTCGGCCGCGACTTCACCGATCACCGCGCCGAGCGCGCCGACCAGCGGGGCCGAGCCGCGTTCGGCGACGGTCACCTTCAGGCCGCGTTCCCGGCAGGCGGAGGCGATCTCCGACCCGGTGAACCCGGCTCCGATGACGAGGA
Source organism: Streptomyces sp. TN58 (assembly GCF_001941845.1). Lineage (NCBI taxonomy): Bacteria > Bacillati > Actinomycetota > Actinomycetes > Kitasatosporales > Streptomycetaceae > Streptomyces > Streptomyces sp. TN58. The sequence continues at coordinate 5,281,870 of NZ_CP018870.1, forward strand.
CCCGGCGGGGACGGGCGGCGAGGGCCCGTTGCAGTCCTTCGCCGTCGTCGCGGGTGCGCAGGACGAAGACCCCTGCGAGTTCGCCCTCCTCCGGGTTGGGCCAGGGCCGGGCCCGGACGCCGGTGGCGATCAGCAGCCGGTCGTACTCGACCTCGTCGCCGTTGCCGAGCCGGACCCGGCGGGCGGCCATGTCCAGGCCCGTCGCGGGCACTCCGAGGCGCCAGTCGGCGTCGATCGCCCGGCGGCGGGGGAGTGCGGTGTGGTCCGCCGCCGCGTTGCCCAGCAGGACCTGCTTGGACAGCGGCGGCCGGTCGTACGGCTCGTGGGGCTCGTCGCCGATCATCGTGAGCGACCCGGTGAACCCCTTGTCGCGCATGGTCTCGGCGGCCCGCAGACCCGCGAGCGAAGCGCCGACGACGACGATTCGGCCCTCGCGCTTGAGCTGCTCCAGGGATCCGTCGCGTGTGCCTCCACCGCTCACCGTGAACCTCCGGAACCGGCGCCCGCCCCGGCCTCCTGGGGCACCACGCCCGCCATGTCCTCGTCGGTGAGTTCGAGGAGGATCGCGCCGACGGGGCAGGCGGCCACGGCGCGGGCGACGTTCTCACGCTGCTCGGCGGCCGCCTCGGGGTTGTAGAGGAGCGACTCGTCGCCGTGCATGGCGAAGACGTCGGGAGCGAGGAAGGCGCACTGGGCGTATCCCTGGCAGCGGTTGAGGTCGACGACAAGCCTCATGACGGATCGGCCCTTCCCTCGGCTGTTGATCCCCGTCGCCCCCCGGCTACCCCCGGTCCCTCCCTCTGTCCACCAGCATGCATGCGGCGCCCGTACGCCGCCTGCCGGAGCACGGACCACCTGGTCAGGACGGGTTCACGGCTGGCCCGGAGCGGTCCGTGGGCGCTGCTTGGCGCCGGACGCGCAGGATGTGGACGCTGAGGACCAGCGCCCAGGCCGGGAACAGCAGCTCCGACCAGGGCACGCCGGCTCCCACCACGATCAGCACCAGGCCGACGAGGGTGCCCAGCAGGGCCAGGGGCCGGGGGAAGACGCCGAGCTTCCGCCCGATCATCGAGGTCGCCAGCACGAACACGGCGGCCATGCGCATCGCGTACGTCGCGAGCAGGGTGTAGGCGTAGTGGCGCCCGAAGTCGGAGGGCGTCTGCTCGTCCAGTACGGTGCCGGCCGCCGCGGCGGCCGCGAAGAGGGCCGCCACGAACACGAAGCCGCTGCCGAGGAACACGGTCGCGATGAACCGGTCCTCGGCCGCGCCGGTGTGAGCGCGCAGGGCCCCCATGAACCAGAGGAAGAAGATGCCGGCGAACGGCACGATCTGCAGCGCCGTCTGGACCGCCCAGCGGCGGTCAGGGTCGATGGCCGCGTCGGCGGCGTCGCCGGCCGGAACGGAGATCCGCATCAGGACGATCGCCGCACCGAGCAGCAGGGCGAAGGCGACACCGGCCAGGCCGGCCGCGCGCGGCGTCTTCAGCCGGTCGGTCGTGGGCTCCATGGACCCCTCGCTCTCTCCCCCGGTCCAGCAAGCGACAGCCGCCGCCGCGCCACCACCGGGGGCGGCCGACCGGGTGAGGGAGCGGGGGCGGCGCCGGCCGCGGTACTGGTACCGGTGCCGGTCGCCGCCCGCACGGCCGGGGTCAGCCGACCGGCTGCGGCACCGGGGCCGCCGTCTCCTCCTCGGCTCCCTCGTGCTTGCCGTACCAGGCGACCGCCACCGCGCCGGCCACCGCCATGACGAAGCCGGTGACCGCCAGCCAGGCGAGGCCGGGGCGGGACGCGTCTCCGAGCCAGAGCACCCCGATCGCGCCGGGCAGCACCGTCTCGCCGACGACGAGGGCCGCGGTGGCTCCGTTGACCGAGCCGATCTGCAGGGCGACGGTGTGCAGGTACATGCCGCCGATGCCGGCCAGCAGGATGGCGTAGAGGGCCGGGTCGGTGAGCAGGGTGCCCAGGTCCAACGGGTCGACGCCGTCCAGGATCCGCACGCCGACGCCGAGCGCGCCGAAGCCCAGGCCCGACAGCAGGCCCGCCAGGATCGCGGCGCCGCCGCCGAGGAGGCGGACGGCCACCGTGCCGCCGACCATCAGCAGCGTGGTGATCCCCAGCAGCCACCAGTGCGTGGACATCGGCGCGTGATGGCCGCCCTCGTGGCCCGCCGCCGTCGCCAGCAGCACCAGGGCGGTGCAGACGACCCCGATCGACGCCCACTCCTTGCGGCTCAGCCTGATGCCCAGCATCTTCACGCTCAGCACGGCCGTGATCACCAGGTTGGCGCTGATCACCGTCTGGGACAGGAAGAGCGGGAGGAGGCGGGCGGCCAGGGCGCCGAGGCCGAAGCCGACGAAGTCCAGGATCGTGCCGACGATGAACTCCCACGTCATCGCCGCCTTCGCGGTGGACGAGAGGTTGGGGCCGCCGTGGGCGGTCACCCCGGCCGCCGTCGGGGACATCCGGGCGGCGCGGCGCGATCCGACGGCTTGCAGCACGGATCCCGTGCCGTAGCAGATGGATGCCGCGACAGCGGTCAGCAGGCCTATGAGCACCGATGGCTCCGTTCACGTCTGGCAGGTATTGCGGTACCTCTGCCAGACGCCGGAATCGGCCCGGAAGTTGCCTGTGGAGCCCGACTTGTCGAGGAAGCCCGGCTCAGCGCATCGACGCGAGCACGCCGGGGACCTCGTCCACCGAGTCGACGAGCGCGATCCGCGACTCCATCGCCCGGCCCCGGGCCAGCGCCCGCAGCAGCGGCCAGACCGGGAGGTGCTCGGTCCAGTGGGCGCGGTCGACCAGGACCATCGGTGCCGGCTCGCCCCGGGAGCCGTAGTAGTTGGGGGTCGCGGCGTCGAACACCTCCTGCACGGTGCCTGCCGCCCCGGGCAGGAAGACCACGCCCGCGGTGGACCGGGCCAGGAGACCGTCCTCGCGGGTGGCGTTCGCGAAGTACTTCGCGATGTGCGCGGCGAAGGCGTTCGGCGGCTCGTGGCCGTAGAACCAGGTGGGGATGCCCACCGAGTCGCCGCCGCCGGGCCAGCGCTCCCGTACGGCGAAGGCCGCGTGCGCCCAGTCGGACACGGACGGCTCGAAGGAGGGGGCCTTGGCCAGCAGCTCCAGGGCCTCCTCCAGGGCCTCGTCCGGGGCCGGCGCCAGGTAGGCGCCGAGGTTGGCGGCCTCCATCGCACCGGGGCCGCCGCCCGTGGCCACGGTCAGCCCGGACCGGGTCAGCGCCCGCCCGAGCTCCACCGCACCGCGGTAGCCGGCACTGTCGCGGGCCATGGCGTGGCCGCCCATCACGCCCACCACGCGGGCCGCGGCGAGGTGTTCGTCGAGGGCGTCGGAGATGGCGTCGTCGTGCACCGAGCGCAGCATCGAGGAGAAGACGTCGCCGTCGCCCGCGGTCTCCTGGAACCAGGCGTACGCCCCGGCGTCCGGGGTGGCTTCGTAGCCGTCGGGCAGACCGGCGAACAGCTCCTCCGGGGTGTAGAGCAGGCCCCGGTACGGGTTGAAGGGCAGGTCCGGAACGGGCGGGAAGACCAGCGCGCCGTCCGCGCGGACCTTCGCCGAGGCATCGGGCTCCATCGCGCAGCCCAGGAAGACGGCCGCCGAGGTGTCGGCGGCCAGCAGCGCGAAGGTCCGCTCCAGCAGGTTGACCGACTGGATGCGGTAGCCGCTGAGCGAGCCGCGTGCCACGACCTGGTCGAATTCGGCGAGCGTCTCGATCTCGATGTCTGCGTTGACCATTCGGCCCACCCTAAGGGCTGTCTGCCTCAGCGGGTCAGCGCCAGCGACGTCAGCTGTGCCACACCCCAGCTGAGGGGTACGCACACGGCCACGAGCGCGGTGGCCCGCAGACCCGCCGCCGTGCGCAGGACCCGTGCGGGGGCTGCGAGATCGAGCATGGCCTCGCGTCCGGCGGCCCCCGTACGGCGGCCCTCCGCCGCGGATGTGAGAAGGGTCGCGGTGGCGCACAGCGCGACCAGCGCGGCGGCCGGCCAGGCCAGCGGCCCCAGCGGAACGTGCAGCCCGCCCCGGTCCCGCAGGGCGAGGGCGGTCAGGGCTCCGGCGGCCACTGAGCACAGCACGCCCAGCGGCGGCCCGATCCGGGGGGCCTGCTCCTGCAGGTACCGCCCGGCCAGCAGCCGGAGCGCGCCCGGGCGCACGGCCTGGACCAGGCTGCCGCAGGCGTAGGCCAGACCCGGTCCGGCCAGGGCGAGTCCGACGGCGGTCAGTACCCAGCCCGCGAGGACCCCGCCGCCGTCCCGGCCGGCGTAGGCCTCGACGGCGAGCCCGCAGGCGGTCAGCGCGATGCCCCAGGGCAGGGCGGTCTGCGGAGCCAGCGGCCGGCGCGGACGCAGCGCGAGCACGGTGGCGGCCGACGCGGTCACCGGTACGAGGCCCAGCAGGGTCAGGGCGGCCGCCAGGGGCAGCGGCTGCTCGGCGTGGAGCAGCCGGGCACCGGTGCCGTCGAACGGCAGCCCGGCGAGGTCCCCGCGCAGGTGGAGGAAGACGGCCAGGGCGAGGGCGCTGCCCAGGGTGCAGGCGACGGCCGTGGAGATCGCGGCGGCCAGGGACAGCCGTACGGGCCCCAGCCCGGCGGCGTCCAGCCCCTCGCGGGGCCGGGGCGCGGGGTCGGCGCGGGCCACGGCGACGGCGAAGTGGACCGTCGCGGCCAGCGGGACCAGCGCCCACAGCAGGCGAGGGAACGATCCGGCAGGCCGGTCCACGGCGGCGGCGAGTACGTACAGCAGCAGGAAGCCGGTCCCGGCGGAGGCGGCGGCGACGAGCAGCCTGCGCAGCTGCACGGCGGGCCGGGCGCCGCGGGCTAGGCGGAGAGCGAGCACGCGGCCTGGCCCTCCGGGGTGTCGGGGAGAGGGGAGGTGCCGGCGGTCACCGAGAGGCGGCCGTCGACCAGGGGCAGGCGGCGGTCCGCGGCGGCGGCGGTGGCCTCGTCGTCGGTGGCCAGCAGCACGGTGATGCCGTGGGAGCGGGCCGCGGTGGTCAGGGTCCGCAGCAGCAGGGCCCGGTCGGCCCGGTGCAGCGGGGCCGTGGGCTCGTCGGCGTAGAGCACGGACGGCACGGTGACCAGGGACCGGGCCAGGGCGACGCGCTGGCACTCCGCGCGGCTGAGCGCGGCGGGCCGCTTGCGGGCGAAGGCGCCGATGTCGAGGCGGTCGAGCCATTCGCAGGCGGCGTGCTTGGCGACGCGGTGGGAGGCCCCGGTGAGCAGCAGCGGCAGCGCGGCGTTCTCCCAGACCTTCAGTTCGGGCAGCAGCTGGGGCTCGGGGCCGAGCCAGCCGAAGCGGTCGCGGCGCAGCCGTTCGCGGGACAGGTCTCCCATGGTGTGCACGGGGACGCTGTTGAACCAGACCTCGCCCTCGGAGGGGAGCAGCTGCCCGGACAGGCACCGCAGCAGGGTCGTCTTGCCGCTGCCCCGGGCTCCCGTCAGGGCCACGATCTCGCCCTCGCGGACTCCGAGCGAGACATCGACGAGGGCGGGGGCACCGTCGTGCGCGTAGTGCAGGGACCGCGCCCACAGCACGTCGTTGTCCGGCGGGGCATTGTCCGGTGGGGCCACCATGGCGTACACCTCCGTCCGAGGGAACGAAACGGAGCCCTTCCGGTCACTGGCGCCGTAGTCAGATGTAAGGAGATGAACCGCTTGGATGCTGACAGCACACGGCCCGGACCCCCGCGTTCTCACTCGAACGAGGGATCCGGGCCGTGTGATCGGACCATCGCACCGTCGGTCTGTCAGACCGTCCGAGGCCTGGTCAGAGCTTCGTCCACGCCTCGGTGAGCACCGTGCGCAGGATGCCTTCGATCTCGTCGAAGGTCCCCTGGTCCGCGGTCAGCGGCGGCGCCAGCTGGATGACCGGGTCGCCGCGGTCGTCGGCCCGGCAGTACAGGCCGTTCTCGAAGAGCGCCTTGGACAGGAAGCCGTAGAGCACGCGCTCGGTCTCCTCGTCCGTGAAGGACTCCTTGGTGACCTTGTCCTTGACGAGCTCGATGCCGTAGAAGTAGCCGTTGCCGCGGACGTCGCCGACGATCGGCAGGTCGTGCAGCTTCTGCAGCGTCTTGAGGAAGGCGCCCTCGTTGTCCAGCACGTGCTGGTTGAGGCCTTCCTTGTCGAAGATGTCGAGGTTGGCGAGGGCCACGGCGGAGGACACCGGGTGTCCGCCGAAGGTGTAGCCGTGCAGGAAGGTGTTGTCGCCCTTGTAGAACGGCTCCGCGATGCGGTCCGAGACGATGCAGGCGCCGATCGGGGAGTAGCCCGAGGTCATGCCCTTGGCGCAGGTGATCATGTCCGGTACGTAGTCGAACTTGTCACAGGCGAACATCGTGCCGAGGCGGCCGAAGGCGCAGATCGTCTCGTCGGAGACGAGGAGCACGTCGTACGCGTCGCAGATCTCGCGGACCCGCTGGAAGTAGCCGGGCGGCGGCGGGAAGCAGCCGCCGGCGTTCTGCACCGGCTCCAGGAAGACGGCGGCGACGGTGTCGGCGCCCTCGAAGAGGATCTGCTGCTCGATCTGGTCGGCGCACCAGCGGCCGAAGGCCTCGGGGTCGTCGCCGTAGATCGGGGCGCGGTAGATGTTGGTGTTCGGGACCTTGTGCGCACCCGGCACCAGCGGCTCGAAGGGAGCCTTGAGGGCCGGCAGACCCGTGATCGACAGGGCGCCCTGCGGGGTGCCGTGGTAGGCGACCGCACGCGAGATGACCTTGTACTTGGTGGGCTTGCCCTGCAGCTTGAAGAACTGCTTGGCCAGCTTCCAGGCGGTCTCGACGGCCTCGCCGCCGCCGGTGGTGAAGAAGACCTTGTTCAGGTCGCCCGGGGCGTAGTGCGCCAGGCGCTCGGCGAGCTCGACGGCCTTGGGGTGGGCGTAGGACCACACGGGGAAGAAGGCCAGTTCCTGCGCCTGCTTGTAGGCGACCTCGGCCAGCTCCTTGCGGCCGTGACCGGCGTTGACCACGAACAGGCCGGCGAGACCGTCGAGGTAGCGCTTGCCCTTGTCGTCGAAGATGTACGTGCCCTCACCGCGGACGATGGTGGGGACGGGGGAGTTCTCGTAGGACGACATGCGGGTGAAGTGCATCCACAGGTGGTCGTACGCGGTCTTGGAGAGGTCCTGGGTCACGGTTATCGGGTTCCCCACATGTAGGTCTGCTTCTTCAGCTTCAGGTAAACGAAGCTTTCGGTAGATCGCACGCCGGGGAGCGTGCGGATCCTCTTGTTGATCGTTTCCAGCAGGTGGTCGTCGTCCTCGCAGACGATCTCCACCATCAGGTCGAACGAGCCGGCGGTCATCACCACGTACTCGCACTCGGCCATGGCGGTCAGCGCGTCGGCCACCGGGTCGAGGTCGCCCTCGACGTTGATGCCGACCATGGCCTGACGCCGCAGGCCCACGGTGAGCGGGTCGGTGACGGCGACGATCTGCATGACGCCCTGGTCGAGCAGCTTCTGCACGCGCTGGCGCACAGCCGCCTCCGACAGGCCGACGGCCTTGCCGATCGAGGCGTAAGGACGGCGGCCGTCCTCCTGCAGTTGCTCGATGATCGCCAGGGACACAGCATCGACCGAAGGGGACGGTTGTCTGTTCCTGGAATCTGCGCTTCGACTGGCCACGAGCCCACTGTGCACGAGGAGTCGTCTGTTCCGCAAGACGGAATCGATGAAATCCGTTGTTTGGCGACTCTGATCTCACCGATTTCGTAGGTGGTGGCCTTCGGGTCTGTCGAAAGCCTCCGCCCAGGGGCTAGGCTTGGTATTCGTCTCAATCGTTGGACATGTGATCAGGAGTGTGGCTGTAGTGACCACCGAACTGCGTCGTCTGCGCAACTACATCGGCGGGGAGTTCAAGGACGCCGCCGACGGGCGCACCACCGAGGTGGTCAACCCGGCCACCGGAGAGGTGTACGCGACCGCGCCGCTCTCGGGCCAGGCCGACGTCGACGCCGCCATGGCCGCCGCCGCGGCCGCGTTCCCGGGCTGGCGCGACACCACCCCCGCCGAGCGCCAGAAGGCGCTGCTGAAGATCGCCGACGCCTTCGAGGCGCGCGCGGACGAGCTCGTCGCCGCGGAGTCGGAGAACACCGGCAAGCCGCTGGGCCTCACGGCCAGCGAGGAGCTGCCGCCGATGGTGGACCAGATCCGCTTCTTCGCGGGCGCCGCCCGCCTGCTGGAGGGCCGCTCGGCCGGCGAGTACATGGACGGGATGACCTCGATCATCCGCCGCGAGCCGGTCGGCGTGTGCGCCCAGGTCGCGCCGTGGAACTACCCGATGATGATGGCCGTCTGGAAGTTCGCCCCGGCCATCGCGGCGGGCAACACGGTCGTGCTCAAGCCCTCCGACACCACCCCGGCCTCCACCGTGCTGATGGCGGAGATCATCGACTCGGTCCTGCCCAAGGGCGTCTTCAACGTCATCTGCGGTGACCGCGAGACCGGCCGGGCGATGGTCGAGCACTCGACCCCGGCCATGGCCTCGATCACCGGCTCGGTGCGTGCGGGCATGCAGGTCGCCGAAAGCGCCTCCAAGGACGTCAAGCGCGTCCACCTGGAGCTCGGCGGCAAGGCCCCGGTCGTCGTCTTCGAGGACGCCGACATCCCCAAGGCCGTCGAGGACATCGCGGTCGCCGGCTACTTCAACGCCGGCCAGGACTGCACCGCCGCCACCCGCGTGCTCGTGCACGAGTCGATCCACGACGAGTTCGTCGCCGCGCTGGCCAAGGCCGCCGCGGACACCAGGACCGGCGCGCCGGACGACGAGGACGTGCTGTACGGCCCGCTGAACAACCCGAACCAGCTCAAGCAGGTGGCGGGCTTCATCGAGCGGCTCCCCGCCCACGCCAAGGTCGAGGCGGGCGGCCACCAGGTCGGCGAGAAGGGCTACTTCTACGCCCCGACCGTGGTCTCCGGCCTCAAGCAGGACGACGAGATCATCCAGAACGAGGTCTTCGGCCCCGTCATCACCGTCCAGTCCTTCACGGACGAGTCCCAGGCCCTGGAGTACGCGAACGGCGTCGAGTTCGCCCTCGCCTCCTCCGTGTGGACCAAGGACCACGGCCGCGCGATGCGCATGTCCAAGAACCTCGACTTCGGCTGCGTGTGGATCAACACCCACATCCCGCTCGTCGCCGAGATGCCGCACGGCGGCTTCAAGAAGTCCGGCTACGGCAAGGACCTCTCCGCCTACGGCTTCGAGGACTACACACGCATCAAGCACGTGATGACCTCGCTCGACGGCTGACCGGCCGTACCGATCGCGGCAGGACCCTGAAGGGGCGGGCGGTGGACACATGTCCACCGCCCGCCCCTTTCGCGTTCGCCGCCGGGCCCGCGGGACGGGGCGGACGGGCTCAGGTCACGGTCTCGAAACAGAACTGAACATGTTCAAGCAAATGGCTGAACGTGTTCAGAAATGTGCGTAGGCTTTCCCCATGATCGAGAGAAGCGCCCTTGAGCGGCGGATCCGTGTCTGGCTGATCGTCTTCGTCGTCTGCCTGGTGCTCAGCGGCATCACGGCCTTCCCCCTGGTCAGCGAGCTCCGCTGGTCCAACGCCCTGATCGACAACGTCTGGCTGCGCCGGGTGGGCGACGGACTGGACCGGGCGGACGCCGAATACCCCTTCCTCCTCTACGGAACCGACTGGCTCGCCTTCGCCCACCTCGTGATCGCCGTCTTCTTCTACGGCGTGTACCGCGACCCCGTCCGAAACATCTGGGTCGTCGAGGCCGGCATGATCGCCTGCGCCGGCGTGATCCCGCTGGCCCTGATCTGCGGCCCGATCCGCGGCATCCCCTTCTGGTGGAGCGTCATCGACATGGCCTTCGGCGTCTTCGGAGTGATCCCCCTGCTGATCCTGCGCCGCATGATCAAGCGCCTGGAGACCGAGACCGCCGCCTAGCTAGGGTCTGTATCGAGTTGCCCCGCGGCGTCCGCGGGGCAACTCGATACAGGCCCTAGAGGCGAGTCGTTCCGAAGTGATCAGTGGTCGTAGGTGGTCAGGGACCGTGTGATCGGCTGTCCGGTCCTGTGGTTGTGCCAGATCGCTGCGGCCGGCGCGAGGGCGCGTGGGGCGACGCGGACAGCGACACCCTCGAAGGTCCGGCCGCCGCGCCCCAGGCCGAGCCGGCCTTTGCGTTCGAAGGCGGCGACGACCTTGCCCTCCGCGTGTCCCTGTCCGGCCCGAAATCGCCCGAACCCCGGCCTCATGTCCATGCCATCGATGTCATAGTCTGACGTTGTGTGGACAACGCTTGCGCCGCTCATCGGCGTCCTGCTCGGCGGGCTCATGTCGATACTGACCCAGCGCTCGGCAGGACACGCCTTGGAACGCGGCGAGGCGCGCCGCAGTGCTCGTGAACTTGCCGAGGCGCGCCGTAACGAGCGTCTCACTCACCTCGTCGAATTTCTGTCTGCGGTGCAGGAAGCAGAACGAGTCGCGGTGGATCGGCATCACCACAACCTGGCTGACGAGCAGTGGCAGGCCCGGGCACGGCAGGTCCTTGACAGGGTGTGGGTGACGCAGAAGACGATCCACATACTGTGCGCGCCCGAGGTCGGCGAAGCGGCACGCAGCCTCGCCTGGGCAGTACAGGAGGTGATCAGAAAGGGCCCCGAAGACCCGGAAGATCCACAGGACGAGAAGGTCTGGGCGCACATACGTCCGAGTCGACAGGCATTCCTTGATCTCGTGCGCGACCAGCTGAGTTGAACCCCGGGCGGGATTCAGCAGCTGTCGTGCACCTCGGAATGACTCGTCCAGTGCTGCGGTCGCCACGACGATGCCGAGGGCCGGTGTCGGCGCGGCGCGGACGTCACCGACCGAACTCGGCCCGCACCGCCGTCAGCACGTCCACCCGGTTCGTGGTGATCGCGTCGACGCCCGCCGCGATGAGCCCCTTCATCGTCCGCCTGGTGTCGGCGGTCCAGGCCGACACCAGCAGGCCGTCCCGGTGCAGGGCGTCCGCCAGCTCCCGGCTCACTAGCCCGAAGCGGTAGTTGAGCCAGCGCGGCGCCACCGCGTCGATCAGGACCCGCCGGGGCGGCGAGAGCGTGGTCCAGGTCAGCGCGATCTCCGCGCCGGGATCGGCCGCGCGGAGCGCCAGCATCGATCCCGGTCCGGCGCAGTAGAACGTACGCTCGCGCGCACCGCACTCCCGGACCAGGTCCACGACGCTGCGCACCGCCTCGGGCGTGGCGCCCGGGAGGTCGAGCATCAGCCGGCCCGCCCCGGCGTCCGTCAGCGCGTCGCGCAGCGTCGGGATGTCGTCCCCGGTCAGCTCCTTGAGCTGGGCGGCCGAGATCTCGTCGAGCCGCACGTCGTGGTTCCACAGACGCTGGAGCGACTCGTCGTGGAGGAGGACCGGCACCCCGTCACGGGTCAGCCGTACGTCGACCTCGACCGCGTCCGCCCCGCGGGCGAAGGCGGAGCGGATGGAGGGCAGGGTGTTCTCACGGACGCGGTAGGGATCGCCGCGGTGGCCGATCGCAGTCAGGGTGCGCATGGCCCCATTCTCGGGGGGACGTCAGCGCGCGAGCCATTGCTCCGTGTACGTGTCGATCTCCGCGTTGAGCTTCTCCTTGCCGGCCGGGTCCAGGAAGGAGGCCTCGACGGCGTTCTTCGCGAGCTGCGCGAGCCCGCGCTCGTCGAGGTCGAGGAGGCGCGCGGCCACCGCGTACTCGTTGTTGAGGTCGGAGCCGAACATCGGCGGGTCGTCGCTGTTGATCGTGACGAGCACGCCCGCCGCGACCATCTCCCTGACCGGGTGCAGGTCGAGGTCGGTCACCGCGCGGGTGGCGATGTTCGAGGTCGGGCAGACCTCCAGCGCGATGCGGTGCTCGGCCAGGTACGCGAGCAGCTCCGGGTCCTGGACGGAGCTGGTGCCGTGGCCGATGCGTTCGGCGCCCAGGTCGCGGATGGCGTCCCAGACGGTCTCCGGGCCGGTGGTCTCGCCGGCGTGCGGCACGCTGTGCAGGCCGGCGGCCCGGGCCTGGTCGAAGTACGGCTTGAACTGCGGGCGCGGGACGCCGATCTCGGGTCCGCCGAGGCCGAAGGAGACCAGGCCCTCGGGGCGCAGGTCGACGGCGAGCCGCGCGGTCTCGGCGGCGGCTTCGAGGCCGGCCTCGCCGGGGATGTCGAAGCACCAGCGCAGGATGACGCCCAGCTCCTGCTCGGCGGCCTTGCGGGCGTCCTCGATGGCCTCCATGAAGGCCTTCTCTTCGATGCCGCGGCGGGTGGAGGAGTACGGGGTGATGGTCAGCTCGGCGTAGCGGATGTTCTGCCGGGCCATGTCGCGGGCGACCTCGAAGGTCAGCAGCCGCACGTCCTCGGGGGTGCGGACGAGGTCGACGACCGACAGGTAGACCTCGATGAAGTGGGCGAAGTCCGTGAAGGTGAAGTAGTCGGCGAGGGCGTCGGGGTCGGTGGGCACCTTCGAGTCCGGGTGCCGGGCGGCGAGCTCGGCCACGATGCGCGGTGAGGCCGAGCCGACGTGGTGGACGTGCAGCTCGGCCTTGGGCAGCCCCGCGATGAAGGGGTGCAGGTCGGTCATGGGGGGTGCCTCCGGATGGGCGGGGGTGCGGGCAGGTCGCCCTCATCGTAGGCACGGCCGTGACTGTGGGTGGCAGCGCTTAGCATGGCCGTACGAGAGAGGGGGGCTCCGTATGAACGACAGCAGTCCCGAGCCGCGGGACCCGTGGGCGCCGCCGGAGCGGCCCGTGGTGGACCTGGGCAAGACGCAGGGCGCGCACGGGACACCGGGCACGCATGCGGCGCACGGCCCGCCGGCGGGGTCGGGCCCGCCGTCCGTGCACGACCAGCCGACGCTCGCCGGCCTACCGGTCGACGGGACGGCCCCCGCCGTGCCCGGCCCCGGCACGGCGGCCTACGGCTACCCGGCGGCCCAGCCCGGCTACGGCTACCCCGGCGACGCCGGCTACCCCGCCCCCGGCCATCCCGGGTACCCGGGCCATCCCGCGCAGCACGGGTACCCCGCCCAGCCCGGGTACCCGTTCCCCGGCGCGTACCCGCCGTACGGGCGCCGGCCCAGCAACGGCTTCGGCATCACCTCGCTCGTCCTCGGCATCCTCGCGGTCGTGGGCTGCGTCACCAGCTTCATAGCCGTGGCACTCGGCATCGGGGCCGTCGTCTTCGGCGCCCTCGGCAAGGGCAAGGCCAACCGCGGCGAGGCCGACAACGGCGGGGTGGCCCTGGCGGGCATCATCCTGGGCGGGATCGGCATCGCGCTGGGCCTCCTGATGCTGCTCGCCATCTTCGCGCCGTTCCTCGACCGCGGCCGGGACGACGGCCCGCGCTACGAGAGCCCGTATTCGGACTCACGGCTTCACGAACGGGTCTGAAGCCACGGCCAGTCGGCGTTCCGGCCGCCCTCGATGAGCGAGACCATCCGGAAGGCCGCGTCGGTGAGCCCGCCGAAGGTGTGCCGGTTCCCGCTGCCCGAGGGCGCGTGCCCCACCCGGTAGCCGGCCAGGTTCCAGGTGTAGACGGGCACCTCGGACGGCACGTGCTGCGTCGGGTCCCCGCCGTAGCCGTAGGAAGCCGCCTGCTCGTCCGTCACGATCAGCACCCGGTCGTGGTTCCGGTAGTGCCTCTTGACCGCCTCGGCCGTGTTGGTGCCGCCGAGGTCGCCGAACCGTTCGAGCACCTTCAGCACGGACTCCCCCCGCTTGTGGGGGACTTCCGCGCTGGACGTGCCGAACTGCACGAGGTCCGCGCGCTCGGCCCGCAGCGCCACCGCCGCTCCGAACACGGCGGCGGCGTCGGCCCGGTTGAGCCGGGAGCGGTCCGACAGCGGGGACCACATCGACCCCGAGCGGTCGACGAGGACCAGCGTGCGGCCGGGCAGCGCTGGTACGTTGGCCAGCGAGTGCCCCAGGGCCTGCTCCAGCGGGTACGCCCAGCGCAGCGAGGGCGCGTGCTGGTAGGCGGCCAGGTAGCGGAAGGGGAACTGCCGGGACCGGGCCACGGCCTCCGGGTCGGAGATCTTCGCGGCGACCTGCGCGGCCACCGCGTCCGATACCCCGGCCTCGTCGAAGTTGCGCAGGTTGCGCAGCAGCGCCATCGCCCCCATGGACGGGATGACCGCCTCCCAGGCGGCCGCGTCCAGCGGCCCCTGCTGCCAGCCGGCCAGCGCTTCCCACGTCATGCCCGCCGCCGCCAGCCGTTCGGCGCCGTCGGCGGCGAGGACCACCCCGCGCCGCTCGGAGACCGGCAGCTCCATCAGCGCCCGGTGGGCGGCGAGGGTGCGGGCGCCCGCCGGGACCTGCGCGGTCTGCGGGTTGTGCCGGCGGTCCAGGGCGTAGCGGAACAGCTCGCCCTGCCAGGGCTTGTCCGGGTCGGGGGAGGCGTGCACGAGGTTGAGGACGTCACCGAAGCGGTAGGCCTTGGAGTCGGTGTCGTACTTGAGCAGCGAGGTGCCGGAGTACAGCCGGCGCACGGCGTCGGCGATCCCGCGCTTGACGGGCTTGGGCACGTTCCGCCCGTACGTGGCCGTCCAGTAGGCCAGCAGCTCGCCGGGCTCGTCCGCACGCCGCAGTACGGAGTCCACGACGCGGCGGTTCGACGGCCCGTCGGTGGCGCCCGCGTCCAGCCTGGCCTTCACGTACTCGGCGGCGCCGACGAGAGAGGCGGTGCGCATGTTCGCGTCACCGCGCAGCCAGCCCAACAGGCCCGCCGTCCAGGCGGGATCCTCGACGGCGAGGGTGCCCACGAGCGCGGCGAACCGGTCGTCGCGCGCCTCGCCGCTCTCGTACGCGGTGCGCTGGGTGACGAAGTTGGCGACGGCGAGCAGGAAGAGCTCGGAGCGCGGATCGCGCAGGTGGCCGGGGCCGCCCTCGGCGGTGCGGGCGCGCCCGGCGGAGCGGACGGGCGAACTGGGCGAGGCGGGCGCCGACTTGAGCGCGCGCAGGTTGAACCGAGCCATGAGAATCCCCCCGAATTCGATGGAAGCGGGGGAGGCGTTGCGCGGGGGATGCCCGAGATCGGAAGTCGGCGGCGGACTTGAATCAGCTGCTCTAAGCTTCTGAGCTAGCGGCCTGAGCCGGGCGGGACTTGAACCCGCGACCTGCTGATGGACAGAAGTAACCGCCACCTGCGCACCGGGCATCCCCCACGCGGCCTCCCGAGATCAAGGTGGCGGCGGCCTGGGTTTCTTTACGGAAGAAGGAGCCGCAGCCTGCGCACCGGGAGGTGCGTGACGTAGGTGTCCAGAGAACAAGGCCGGCGAAACCACATGGTGCTCTGCCAACTGAGCTACACCGGCCCGAAGCCGGTGACGGGACTCGAACCCGCGACCGCCCGATTATGAGTCGAAGTAGGTCTCGCCTTCGCACCTGGACGAGGAACACGTTAGGCGGGGGCCTTCCGGCTCCGCCAGCCAATTACGCCGCGCCCGGATCCCCGCCGCCCGAGCCGTCCGCAGCGCCTTCGCGCAGCCGCGTCCGGGCCTCCATCAGCGCGAAGCCCAGCAGGTTCAGCCCGCGCCAGCGCGCCGGATCCAGGGCGCGCTCGTCGTCGGCGGCCAGTCCGATGCCCCAGATCCGGTCCATCGGGCTCGCCTCCACCAGCACCCGGTCCCCGGTGCCCAGCAGGTAGGCGCGCAGCGCCGGGTCGGAGCCGAACTTGTGCACGCTGCCCTCCACGACGAGGGCGAACCGCTCCCGCTCCCACGTCGCGTTGTCGAAGCCGCGCACCAGCCGTCCGACCTTCTTCGCCTCGGCCGGGCTGCTCGCCGCAACCGCGGCGCGCTCGGCCTCGGAGTCCCCGAACAGCCGGGCCTTGCCGGCCATCATCCAGTGCTCGGCCGTCGCATAGCGGACGTCACCGACGGTGAACGAGGACGGCCACCACTGGCTCAGGCAGCTCGGACCGAGCTTGCCGTCGGGCCGCGGCCGGTGCCCCCAGAACGGCAGGTACTTCAGTCGCTCACCACGGCTGACCTGCTTGATCAGGTCGTCGATCATCTCCATGCACGCGAGTGTGGCACCCGCCACTGACACTTCGTACGGGTTTTCCGGCGCGCCTCGACACATGGTCGACCGATTCCGTCGCGTAATCAAAAGGAAACAACGGAATCACTTGGCCGAGGGCACCACCTCTGCCAGGATCGGCACTCAATTCGAGCTGTAGCTCCCACTGTAGCTACGGAGAGCGTGAGAGCGTGATGGGCAACCGCTTCCAGGTCAGAGACCGCTTCGCAGGCGGCGCGCAGTACATCGACGGAAAGCTCCGGGCCGGGACCTCCGGCCGGTCACACACCGTGGTCGACCCGGCCACCGGCGAGGAGGTCCTGACCTACGAGCTGGCCGGCACCGAGGACGTCGACGAGGCCGTCGCCGCCGCCCGGCGGGCCTTCCCGGCCTGGTCCGGCGCCACCCCCGGCGAGCGCTCCGACGCCCTGCACCGGCTGGCCGCCGTACTGGCCGAGCAGGCAGGGGACTTCGCATACGCCGAGTCCCTCCAGTGCGGCAAGCCGCTCAAGCTGTCCACGGAGTTCGACGTACCGGGGACCATCGACAACACCGCCTTCTTCGCGGGCGCCGCCCGCCACCTCCAGGGGCAGGCCGCCGCTGAGTACTCGGGCGACCACACCTCCTACGTACGCCGCGAGGCCATCGGGGTCGTCGGCTCCATCGCCCCCTGGAACTACCCGCTCCAGATGGCCGCCTGGAAGATCCTCCCGGCGATCGCGGCCGGCAACACCATCGTGCTCAAGCCCGCCGAGCTCACCCCGCTGACCTCCCTGATGTTCGCCCAGGCGGCCAAGGACGCCGGCCTGCCCGACGGCGTGATCAACATCGTCACCGGCGCCGGCCGCGACGCCGGAGAGCACCTGGTGGGCCACCCCGACGTGGTGATGACCTCCTTCACCGGCTCCACCGCCGTCGGCAAGCGGGTCGCGGAGATCGCCACCGCCACCGTCAAGCGCCTGCACCTGGAGCTCGGCGGCAAGGCCCCCTTCGTCGTCTTCGACGACGCCGACCTGGAGGCCGCCGCGCACGGCGCCGTCGCCGCCTGCCTGATCAACACCGGCCAGGACTGCACCGCCGCGACCCGGGCCTACGTACAGCGCCCCCTGCACGACGCCTTCACCACCCGGGTCGCCGAGCTGATGGAGACCGTCCGCCTGGGCGACCCCTTCGCGCCCGGCACCGACCTCGGCCCGCTGGTCTCACACGCCCAGCGCGACCGCGTCGCCGGCTTCGTCGAGCGCGCCCGCGGCTACGCCACCGTCGTCACCGGCGGCGAGGCCCCGGGCGGCGAGCTCGCCGCCGGCGCGTACTACCGGCCCACCCTGATCACCGGCGCCGCCCAGGACAGCGAGGTGGTCCAGTCGGAGATCTTCGGCCCCGTCCTCGTGGTGCTGCCCTTCGACAGCGACGACGAGGGCATCGCACTGGCCAACGACACCCCGTACGGACTCGCGGCCTCCGCCTGGAGCCGCGACCTCTACCGGGCGAACCGCGCCACCCGCGAGATCAAGGCGGGCTGCGTGTGGGTCAACGACCACATCCCGATCATCAGCGAGATGCCCCACGGCGGCTACAAGGCGAGCGGCTTCGGAAAGGACATGTCCGCCTACTCCTTCGAGGAGTACACGCAGGTCAAGCACGTGATGTTCGACAATACGGCGGTCGCCGCGAAGGACTGGCACCGCACGATCTTCGGGGACCGATAAACCGATCACCGCCCGACCGGCGGTCCACCTCCCGAAAGGCCACAGCGCATGGAGCAGTACGAGCCCGACCGCCTCTCGGCGGCGCAACTCGCCGCGATGCGGCGCAGCATCGGCAGCGGCCGCGGCGCCCTCACCCGCCGCTCGCTGCTTCGCGCCTCCGGAGTCGGAGCGCTCACCCTCGGCGGCGTGTCCACCCTCGCGGGGTGCGGCATCCCGCCCGCCAAGCGGGAGGGCGACGCGGCCGCCGCCTCCGACGACCACTCGGACCGGGAGAAGGAGATCAACTTCTCCAACTGGACCGAGTACATGGACACCAGCGAGGACGAGAAGTCACGTCCCACCCTGGAGGAGTTCACCAAGCGGACCGGGATAGAGGTCAAGTACACCGAGGACATCAACGACAACGTCGAGTTCTTCGGCAAGATCAAACCGCAGCTCGCGGCCGGCCAGGACACCGGCCGCGACCTGATCGTCGTCACCGACTGGCTCGCCGCGCGCATCATCCGCCTCGGCTGGGCGCAGAAGCTCGACCCCTCCCACCTGCCGCACGCCTACGCCAACCTCTCCCCGCAGTTCCGCAGCCCCGACTGGGACCCGGGCCGCGCCTACAGCTACCCCTGGACCGGCATCTCCACCGTCATCGCCTACAACGAGAAGGCGACCGGCGGGAAGAAGGTGGACTCCGTCACGCAGATGCTCGACGACCCCTCCCTCAAGGGCCGCGTCGGCTTCCTGACGGAGATGCGCGACAGCGTCGGCATGACCATGCTCGACCAGGGCAAGAACCCCGCCTCCTTCACGGACGCGGACTTCGACGAGGCGGTCGGCCGGCTCCAGAAGGGCGTGGACAAGAACCAGATCCGGCGCTTCACGGGCAACGACTACACCTCCGACCTGGACAAGGGCGACCTCGCCGCCTGTCTGGCCTGGGCGGGCGACGTCATCCAGCTCCAGGCCGGCAACCCCGACATCAAGTTCGCCATCCCCGCCGCCGGCTACATCACCTCCAGCGACAACCTGCTGGTCCCCGTCAAGGCCCGGCACAAGGCCAACGCGGAACGCCTCATCGACTACTACTACGAGCTCCCGGTCGCCGCGCAGCTCGCCGCGTACATCAGCTACGTCTGCCCCGTCGAGGGCGTGGGCGACGAGCTGGCGAAGATCGACCCCGAGCTCGCCGAGAACACCCTGATCGTCCCGGACAAGGCGATGACCGCCAAGTCCCACGCCTTCCGCTCCCTCACCAGCGAGGAAGAGACGGCGTACGAGGAGAAGTTCGCCAAGCTCATCGGCGCGTGACCGCCGGCGGCGCCGCACCGCGCCGGCCCCTCCCCCCGACCTCTTCGCCCACCCACCCCCGGGACCATTCATGACCGACAAGACCACGGGAGGCGACGTCCGCCTCTCCGGGATCAGCAAGCACTACGGCACCTTCACCGCCGTGCACCCGCTGGACCTGACCATCCCCCAGGGCTCCTTCTTCGCCCTCCTCGGCGCCTCCGGCTGCGGCAAGACCACCACCCTGCGCATGATCGCCGGACTGGAGGAGCCCTCCACCGGCACGGTCCACCTCGGCGACCGGGACGTCACCCACCTGCCGCCGTACAAGCGCCCGGTCAACACCGTCTTCCAGAGCTACGCGCTCTTCCCGCACCTGACCATCTTCGAGAACATAGCCTTCGGCCTGCGCCGACGCGGCATCAAGTCGGTCAGGAAGCAGGTCGACGACATGCTGGACCTGGTCCAGCTCGGCCAGTTCGCCCAGCGCAAGCCCCACCAGCTCTCCGGCGGCCAGCAGCAGCGCGTCGCCGTCGCCCGCGCCCTGATCAACCACCCGCAGGTGCTCCTCCTCGACGAGCCGCTCGGCGCCCTCGACCTCAAGCTGCGCCGCCAGATGCAGCTGGAGCTCAAGCGGATCCAGACCGAGGTCGGCATCACCTTCGTGCACGTCACGCACGACCAGGAAGAGGCCATGACCATGGCCGACACCGTCGCCGTGATGAACGGCGGCCGCGTCGAGCAGCTGGGCGCCCCCGCCGAGCTCTACGAGAACCCGCGGACCACCTTCGTCGCCAACTTCCTCGGCACTTCCAACCTGATCCAGACCTCCGTGGAGTCCGCCGGCACCGACGTCGTCGTCACGGCCTCCGGCGCCACCCTCCGACTGCCCGCCGCCCGGTGCTCGACCACGCCCAGAGCCGGCGGGCACCTGCTGGTCGGCGTCCGCCCGGAGAAGATCTCCCTGGTCCCGGCCGAAGAGGGGCAGGCCGTCGCGACCGGCCGCAACAAGATCACCGGACGGATCGCCGCCTCCTCCTTCATCGGCGTCTCCACCCAGTTCGTCATCGACAGCCCGGTCTGCGCCGAGCTGGAGGTCTACGTCCAGAACGTCGAGCGCGACGCCCGCCTGGTCCCGGGAGCCGAGGTCGTCCTGCACTGGAACCCGGAGCACACCTTCGGCCTCGACGCCGCACAGGACATGGACGCGGGCATCGAGACGGTCGAGGAGAGCGCGTGACCGCCACCGCCGCGCCGCCCCAGGCGCCCGCCCCCACCGAACCCCCCGTCCACCGGCCGGCCCTGCGCAAGCGGCTGGTCCCGTACTGGCTGCTGCTCCCCGGCATGCTGTGGCTGCTGGTCTTCTTCGTCCTGCCGATGGTCTACCAGGCCTCCACCTCGGTGCAGACCGGCTCCCTCGAAGAGGGCTTCGAGGTCACCTGGCACTTCGAGACCTACTGGGACGCCTTCACCGAGTACCTGCCGCAGTTCCTGCGCTCCCTGCTGTACGCCGGCACCGCCACCGCGCTGTGCCTGCTGCTCGGGTACCCGCTCGCCTACCTGATCGCCTTCAAGGCGGGCCGCTGGCGCAACCTGCTCCTGGTCCTGGTGATCGCGCCGTTCTTCACCAGCTTCCTGATCCGCACGCTGGCCTGGAAGACGATCCTGGCCGACGGCGGACCGGTGGTCGCCGGCCTCAACGCGATCGGCTTCCTCGACGTCACCAGCTGGCTCGGCATGACCGAGGGGAACCGGGTGCTGGCCACGCCGCTCGCGGTTGTCTGCGGCCTGACGTACAACTTCCTCCCCTTCATGATCCTGCCGCTGTACTCCTCGCTGGAGCGCATCGACACCCGCCTCCACGAGGCGGCCGGGGACCTGTACGCCCGCCCCGCCACGGTCTTCCGGAAGGTCACCTTCCCGCTCTCGATGCCGGGCGTGGTCTCCGGGACCCTGCTCACCTTCATCCCGGCGAGCGGCGACTACGTCAACGCCGAACTCCTCGGCTCCACGGACACCCGGATGATCGGCAACGTCATCCAGTCGCAGTACCTGCGGATCCTCGACTACCCGACGGCGGCCGCGCTGTCCTTCATTCTCATGGCCATCGTGCTGATCATGGTCACCATCTACATCCGCCGAGCGGGGACGGAGGACCTGGTCTGATGCGCACCCCCCTCACCTGGCTGCGGCGCAACCTGGTCGTGATCGCGGGCCTCGCCACGCTCGCGTACATGATCCTGCCGAACGTCGTCGTCACCGTCTTCTCCTTCAACAACCCCTCCGGGCGCTTCAACTACGCCTGGCAGGAGTTCTCGCTCGACGCGTGGAAGGACCCCTGCGGCGTCGCCGACATGTGCGGCTCCCTCGGGCTCTCGCTCCAGATCGCCCTCTGGTCCACGCTCGCGGCGACCGCCCTCGGCACCGCCATCGCCTTCGCGCTGGTGCGCTACCGGTTCCGGGCGCGCGGCGCGGTCAACTCGCTGATCTTCCTGCCCATGGCCATGCCGGAGATCGTGATGGCCGCCTCCCTGCTCGCGCTCTTCCTCAACATGGGCATCCAGCTGGGCTTCTGGACGATCCTGATCGCCCACATCATGTTCTGCCTCAGCTTCGTCGTCGCCGCCGTAAAGGCCCGCGTCCTGTCCATGGACCCGCGGCTGGAGGAGGCCGCCCGGGACCTCTACGCCGGCCCGGTGCAGACCTTCCTGCGGGTGACCCTGCCCATCGCGGCACCGGGTATCGCGGCGGGCGCACTGCTCTCCTTCGCGCTCTCCTTCGACGACTTCATCATCACCAACTTCAACTCGGGCAACACCGTCACCTTCCCCATGTTCGTGTGGGGCTCGGCCCAGCGCGGTACGCCCGTGCAGATCAACGTCATCGGCACGGCGATGTTCGTCATCGCGGTGCTGGTGGTCCTCGCCGGCCAGACCGTCGGCAACCGCCGCAAGAAGGCACAACCGAAGTAGTTCCGTAGTTCCCGTAGGGAGTTGGAAGACATGGCCCCAGTCGCCATGCGAAGTGTTGCGAAATCCCTTTCCGAAGCGAAGCCGGTCCCGTACTGGCTGGACGACCCCGGCAAGCCCGCCCCGCAGCCGGCGCTCACCTCCGACGAGCGCTGCGACCTGCTGGTCGTCGGCGGCGGCTACAGCGGCCTGTGGACCGCGCTCCTCGCCAAGGAACGCGACCCCGAGCGGGACGTCGTACTGATCGAGAGCAAGGAGGCGGGCTGGGCCGCCTCCGGCCGCAACGGCGGATTCTGCGCCGCCTCCCTCACCCACGGCCTGGGCAACGGGCTCGCCCGCTGGCCCGGCGAGCTGGCGAAGCTGGAGGAGCTGGGCGCCCGCAACCTCGACGCCATCGAGGAAGCCGTCGCCCGCTACGGCATCGACTGCGACTTCGAGCGGACCGGCGAGATCGACGTCGCCACCGAACCGCACCAGGTCGAGGAGCTGCGCGAACTCCACGAGCAGGCCAGGCGCCTGGGCCTGGCCGGCAGCTCCGAATGGCTCGACCGCGACGCCGTACGCGCCGAGGTCGACTCCCCGACCTTCCTCGCCGGCCTCTGGGACCGCGACGGCGTCGCCATGCTCAACCCGGCGAAGCTGGCCTGGGGCCTCAAGCAGGCGTGCCTGGACCTCGGGGTGCGGATCTACGAGAACACCCGCGGCCTGAAGCTCGCCCCGGCGGGACGCGGGATGACCGTGCAGACCCCCTACGGCACGATCCTCGCCCGCCGGGTCGCCCTGGGCACCAACATCTTCCCGTCGCTGGTCCGGCGGATCCGCCCGTACACCGTCCCGGTCTACGACTACGCGCTGATGAGCGAGCCGCTGGACGAGGCGCAGCTCGCCTCGATCGGCTGGAAGAGACGGCAGGGCCTCGGCGACAGCGCCAACCAGTTCCACTACTTCCGGATCACCAAAGACAACCGGATCCTGTGGGGCGGCTACGACGCGATCTACCCCTACCGCGGCCGGCTCGACTCCGAATACGACCACCGCCCCGAGACCTACCTCCGGCTCGCCGAGCACTTCTTCACCGCCTTCCCACAGCTGGAGGGACTGAATTTCAGTCACGCCTGGGGCGGCGCGATCGACACCTGCTCACGCTTCTCCGCCTTCTTCGGCACGGCGTACTCCGGCAAGGTCGCGTACGCGGCCGGCTACACCGGCCTCGGGGTGGGGGCCACCCGCTTCGGCGCCGACGTCATGCTGGACCTGCTCGACGGGCTCTCGACCGAGCGCACCCGGCTGCAGATGGTGAGGTCCAAGCCGATGCCGTTCCCGCCCGAGCCGCTCGCCTGGACCGGGATCGCGCTCACCAAGTGGTCGCTGGCCCGCGCGGACGCCCTGGGCGGGCACCGGAACCTGTGGCTGAAGGCGATGGACAAGCTCGGCCTCGGCTTCGACAGCTGACACCGGCTTCCCGGCGCTCCCCGCCCTTCGCCGTGTGACCTGATTCACCGGCACGGAGTAACGCAACCCGCGTCATAGCCGGACCCGGCCCCGCTCTCTGCAGGTGAGAACGCCTCATCTACAGGGAACGGAGGCCGGGCGATGACGACCCCGGGGGACAAGACCGCGGTGGAATGGCTGGCGTCGGCTGCGCCGGACCCCGGGGCCTGCCGGCGGGCATGGGAGCGCAACCCCCTCGGGGTCGCCCTCCTGCCCGCGGGACGGCTCTGGGACGTACTGATCCTGCCGGGGGAGCTGGGGCTCGCCGCCCTCGACGTACTCGCCCTCCTCACCGACCGGCCCGGCCCGGTGCTCGCCGACTTCGGCGCGTCGCGGCTGGGCTTCTTCGTGCCCGCGGGCACCGCCTCCCACTGGATCGGCACCGGCGTAAGGGGCGCGGGGCGCGGGGCGTGGATCGTGGTCCCGTACCCGGGCCGGGCGACCGGGGGAGTGCGCTGGACGGTGCTCCCGGACGGGGAGGGGACCCTCACGGACCCGGTCCTGCTGGAGCTGGCGATGCACGAGGCGGCCGCCCGCGCGCTGGTGGGGGAGTGCCGCACCCGCTGACCGGTCGGCGCCGGTCGGCGCCGGTCAGCGTCGCTTCGCGTCCATGGTGTCCTTGGCCACCAGGACGTCGTCGCGCCGGCAGAGCCGGTAGAAGTCGACCTCGTTCAGCAGATCACGGCCGGAGCGGTAGAACGCGCAGACCGCGTCCGGCGGCCGGGCGGCGGACCGGACATGGCCGGGCGGGTACCGGAACGCCCGGTCCGGGAGCAGCGGGGCGAGCTCGGCACGGGGCCGCCCCGTCTCCAACCGGGCGAACGCGGACGGCGGGAGGACGCCGGTCGTCAGCTGCCAGGCGAGGAAGACGGCAGCCGGTACGAAGAACACCGCCGCGACGGCCGGTGCCGCGAAGGCCGGCACGGAACGGCGGCGCGCGGCGGCCCGTACCTCGGCGAGCCGCTCGGCGGACTCCCGCAGGGCACCGGCGCCCGCGGGCCCGGCTGGCGCGGCGGTCCGGGGGCCGGCGGCGGTGGAAGCGCCGAGATCGCGCAGCGACTGCACCTGGTCGAGGGCACGGTGAAGGCGCATGTCAGCGTCGTGCTCGGCAAGTTGGGCGTGCGCAACCGGGTGGAGGCGGCCATCGCCGCCCACGAGGGCGGCCTGACCCGCGACCCGGCGACGACTGACGCCCCCGGGCCGGCAGTGGTGACCTGGCCGGTCAACCGGGACCGCTTCAGCCGGCGGGTCCTTCAGCCGGCGGGTCCTTCAGCCGGCGGGTCGTTCAGCGGGAGTTTCGACGCGGACCACGGCAGGACCGCCCCACCGCCAGCAGCAGCGGCGTACACAGCAGCAGGCTGGCCAGCACGTCCAGCGGCCAGTGGAACCCCCGCAGCACCAGTCCGGCGGCCGTCGCCCCCGTGAGCACGAGCGCGGCGGCCATCGGCCACCGCCGGCCCAGGTGCGGCCCCAGTAGCAGGGCCGCTCCCGCGTACGCCACGAAGGCCGTCGCGGTGTGGCCCGAGGGGAAATAGCCCGCCGCCCACGGCTCCAGCGGGCCGGGGCGGGCGGTCCACTCCTTCAGCGGCACGACGAGGGCCGGTACCAGGGCCATCGCCGCCACCGCGGCCGCGGCGCCGCGGCGGTTGCCGCGCAGGGCGGCGTACGCGGCGGCGAGGAGCAGGGCGGGCAGGGCGACGGGGACGTTCCCGAGGTCGGACAGCGCCTCGGTGACCGTGTCGGGGGCCGTGCGCACCAGTTCGCCGCTCAGCCGGGCGTCCCAGGACAGCAGCGGGCCCCGCACCAGGACCTGCCAGGTGATCAGGGCGAAGAGGAGGGCGCAGAGCGCGCAGGCGGCGAGTACGCCGGAAAGGGTGGCCGGCCGTCCCGGAACAGGGGGGATGGTTCCGGGACGGCCGCCCGGACCGGGTTGCCGGACGCCCCGGGGGGTTTGGGGCGGACGGCTGTCCGATCGGTGAGGAGTGTGCGCGAACGCAGGTCCGGTACGGTGCTGGGGAAGCCCGGTACCGGTATCGCCCCCGGTTGCGCGGGAGCGGGCTGTTTCACTCATCTGCAGAAACCGTACGGCAGCGGAAGGGGGACCGACAGCGGGAACGCGCTCCCGCCATCGGCCCCCCACAGCTTCTTCACAGCGCCCGCCCGTTACCGTCGGTACGAGGGGGGCCGCTGCGCTCGGACGTTCTAGTCGTCGAGCAGGCGGTCGTGCCGGCCGTCGCTCAGACGTCCGTGCCGATGGCCGCGAACGCCGCCTCGATCAGGTCCAGGCCCTCGTTCAGCAGGTGCTCGCCGATCACGATCGGCGGGAGGAAGCGGAGCACGTTGCCGTAGGTGCCGCAGGTGAGGACGAGCAGGCCCTCGGCGTGGCAGGCCTTGGCGAGCGCGCCGGCCGCCTCCGGGAACGGGGTCTTGGAGACCGGGTCCTTGACCAGCTCGATCGCGATCATGGCGCCGCGGCCGCGGATGTCGCCGATGATCTCGTACTTCTCCTGCATGGCCGTCAGGCGGGCCTTCATGACGGACTCGATCTTCTTCGCCTTGGCGTTGAGGTCGAGCTTCTTCATGGTCTCGATGGAACCGAGCGCACCGGCGCACGCCACCGGGTTGCCGCCGTAGGTGCCGCCCAGGCCGCCCGCGTGGGCGGCGTCCATGATCTCGGCGCGGCCGGTCACGGCGGCGAGCGGCAGACCGCCCGCGATGCCCTTGGCGGTGGTGATCAGGTCCGGGACGATGCCCTCGTCCTCGCACGCGAACCACTGGCCGGTACGGCAGAAGCCGGACTGGATCTCGTCGGCGACGAAGACGATGCCGTTCTCGTTGGCGAACTTCACGATCGCCGGCAGGAAGCCCTTGGCCGGCTCGATGAAGCCGCCCTCGCCGAGGACCGGCTCGATGATGATCGCGGCGACGTTCTCGGCGCCGATCTGCTTGGTGATCTGGTCGATCGCCTGGGCGGCGGCCTCGGGGCCGCAGTTCTCGGCACCGGTGGGCCAGCGGTAGCCGTAGGCGACCGGGACGCGGTAGACCTCGGGCGCGAAGGGACCGAAGCCGTGCTTGTACGGCATGTTCTTCGCGGTCAGCGCCATCGTCAGGTTCGTGCGGCCGTGGTAGCCGTGGTCGAAGACGACGACGGCCTGGCGCTTGGTGTACGCACGGGCGATCTTGACGGCGTTCTCGACGGCCTCGGCGCCGGAGTTGAACAGGGCCGACTTCTTGGCGTGGTCGCCCGGGGTCAGCTCGGCGAGGGCCTCGCACACCTCGACGTAGCCCTCGTACGGGGTGACCATGAAGCAGGTGTGGGTGAAGTCGGCGAGCTGCGCGGAGGCACGGCGCACGACGGCCTCGGCGGAGGCGCCGACGGAGGTCACGGCGATGCCGGAGCCGAAGTCGATCAGCTGGTTGCCGTCGACGTCCTCGATGATGCCGCCACCCGCGCGGGCCGTGAAGACGGGCAGCACGGAGCCCACGCCGCCGGCCACGGTCTGCAGGCGGCGGGCCTGCAGCTCCTGCGACTTGGGGCCGGGGATCGCGGTGACGATCTTGCGCTCCTGCGGGACAGCGGTCATAGAGGGCTCCTGGGGGGTGTTTTCGGACGCACTTGTGTCTTTGTCCGCAGGCTAGGCCCGGGAGCGCGGGTCCTGCATGCTCCGTTCGGTAGTGATCTCGGCGTGTCCTTGTCCGCGACGGCCATAGGAAGGACGCGGCACATGTCTCGTGGATCAGTACCGGGTACGGGCGCAGCGCGCCCCCCAAGCACCGGGCCGGGCACTAGATTGAGCGCCGCAGGGCAAGGGATGGGCAGGGGGCAGGGGTTCATGGACACCGAGGGCACGAGCGACGGACAGGCGACCCGCACGGGTCACGTACCAAGGCCTGCGACATCCCCCGAGCACCCGCCGAAACCCCGGCACGCCCCCGGGCAGACGCCGGACCTGACCGACTGGATCAGCACCCCGCGCCCGGCCGCCGAGCCTGGCGTATGGCGCTACGGCCACACTCCGCGGGCGGCGGCGGAGGCCGAGCGGACCCCGGACCGGGCCCTGGCGAGCGGCGCGTTCATCTCGTTCCTGGCCTGCGTCCTCGTCTGGTCGCTCATGCGCAACACCTACATCCCCTTCTGGGACGCGCCACTGAACCTCTTCACCCCCGACAGCTGGTACTCCGCGAACGGGGAACCCGTCATGGGGACGGGCGGGATGCGAGCCAAGCCGATCTACGAGCTGCTCTTCGTCTCGGCGATCCTCTACGGCTTCGGCCGACTCGGCAGCTGGCGGACCGCCTGGCAGCGGCTGGTCGTCGAGCGCGGCCCCTGGGTGCAGGCCCTGGCGGTCGTGCCGGCGGCCTGGGTGACCCTCCTGCTCGTCGACAACCACCAGCTGCCGATCCGCCAGCTCGTCTTCGCGTTCCTTCCGTACACCAGTGACCCGGTGGCCAACCTCGCACTCGACAACACGGCCAAAACCGTGATCGACGTGGTCCTGATCGTGGCGTTCGCCTGGCTCGGCGGTGCGCTCCGGCTCCTGCGGCGCCTACGCGCGGTCCGGGCAGGCGGCGGCCGGGAAGGAAACCGGGCGGCGCCAGTCGAACCGCCCCGCGCCCACGTGCCGGGGGACGACGGGGATCCGCTGCGCTGGACGCAGTTGCGGGGGGCCGGGTTGGGGGAGGCGGCCGATCGGCTCGAAGGGGAGGCCGGGGGCGGGCGGATGAACGACGTGGACTACGCGCGCATCCGCCGCGCCTGGGAGTCCGTACGCGTCGACCCCTCCCGCATGCGGGCCTTCGCCGACTCCGTCCGCGACAAGGGCGCCGGGGCCTGCGTGCACCCCTCCGGCGACCGGGACCTGCCCGTGCGGACCGCCCGGCACGACCTGCTGGCCCGGCAGGTGCTGCTCGGCACCGTCGAGGACGGCGTCCGCAACCCGTACGCCCGCCGCGGCACCTCCCTCGCGCTCGACCCCGAAGTGCTCGGCACCTCCCTGCTCGCCGTCGGCCCCTCCGGCACCGGCAAGACACAGCGCCTGGTGCGGCCCGTCGTGGAGTCCCTCGCCCTCCAGGCGCTCGCCGGCCAGGCCGCCGTCGTCGCCGTCGGCGCCGCCGGTGCGCAGCTCGGCCCGGACGCCGCCTACGACGTCGTCGTCCGCATCGGCGACCCCGCCTCCGTCTACGACCTTGACCTCTACGGCGGGGCCACCGACCCCGACGAGGCGGCGATCCTGCTCGCCGAGGCCTTCGTCGGGGACGTCCCCGGGATCGACGTACGCCGGGCGGCGACCGCCCTCGCCCAGCTCCTCGGGCCGTTCCGGGCGGCGTACGGCCGCTTCCCCGCCGTGCCCGAGCTGCGCGAACTGCTCGACCAGGTCCCGGCCGCCTTCGACGCCCTGCGCCGCCAACTCGCGCCAGCCGCCGACGGCACCGGCGGCGCCGCACGGCAGCACGCCATGCTGCGCGAGCTCGACGCCCGTACCCGCCAGCACGGAGCGCACGGCGACCCCGGACCGGCCCTCGCCGACCGGGTGGCCCTGCTGGACCGGCCCGCCTTCGCCGGGTTCTTCGACACCACCGGCCAGGGCCGGCCGTTCTCGCTGCGCGCCCTGGAACACCCCATCCGGGTCCGCGTCGACCTGCCCGAGCGGGGGCACGCCGACGCCTCACGGATGCTGGCCCGGCTGCTGCTGGCCCAGTTCAACGCCGCCGCGGCCGCTCGCGCCGACCGGTCCCTCTTCGCGTTCCTCGCCTTCGACGACGCCTCCCACACCCTGACCGCGGAGACCGTCCGCGGCGTCCAGCGCCTGCGCTCGGCGCACGCCGGCGTGCTGCTCACCCTGCGCACGCTGGACGACGTACCGGAAGCCCTGCGCACGCCGCTGCTCGGGGCGGTCGGCTGCCGGATGGCCTTCTCCGGGGTCACCACCTGGGACGGCAAGCGCTTCGCGGAAGCCTGGGGCACCGAGTGGGTGGAGACGCGCGACGTCACCCACCGCACCGTCTTCGCCGACCAGCCGCTGACGCGGGCGATCCACGCCTTCCGCAAGCTCGTCACCGGCAAGGCGGTCACCACGGACGCGGTGACCGTGCGGCAGGTGGAACGGGAGCGGTGGTCCGCCTCGGACCTGGCGCACGCCGTGCCGCCCGGGCACGCCGTGCTCTCGCTCACCTCCGTCAAGGGGGAGCGGGCGGCCCCGCTGCTGGTCCGCCTGGCCGGAACGTCCTGACCCGAGCCCCCACCCGTACGAGGTGGCAGAATCGAGGGGAGTCGTTCGTACGACACGGCGAAAAGCGTCGGCGGCTCCTCCACCGCTCCCTCCCGCTAAGGCCCCTGGTAACCAATGCCGCTGACCCTCGCCTCCCTCGTCCAGCACTCGGCGCTCAAGCTCAGCGTCCGGGCGGGCGAGAGCCGCCTGGACACCCCCGTGCGCTGGGCCCACGTCAGCGAGCTGGCCGACCCCGTCCCCTACATGGAGGGCGGGGAACTGCTGCTGATCACCGCCATGAAGCTGGACGCCGACGACCCGCA
This sequence comes from Streptomyces sp. TN58, assembly GCF_001941845.1. Lineage (NCBI taxonomy): Bacteria > Bacillati > Actinomycetota > Actinomycetes > Kitasatosporales > Streptomycetaceae > Streptomyces > Streptomyces sp. TN58. The sequence goes on from NZ_CP018870.1 coordinate 5,311,850, forward strand.
GGAGATGCGCCGCTATGTACGCCGCCTCGCCGCGGCCGGAGTGGTCGGCATCGGCTTCGCGATCGGCGTCAACTACGAGGCGGTCCCCGAGGCGCTGGTCGAAGCGGCACGGTCCGAGGACATGCCCCTCCTGGAGGTGCCGCGCCGGACACCCTTCCTCGCGATCAGCAAGGCCGTCTCCGCCGCACTCGCGGCGGACCAGTACCGGGCGGTCACCGCCGGCTTCGAGGCACAGCGCGAGCTGACGCGCGCCGCGCTCTCCGCCGACGGCCCCGCCGAGCTGCTGGCGAAGCTCGCCGCCCACGTGCACGGCTGGGCGGCGCTCTACGACACCTCCGGCGCGGTCGTGGCGGCCGCACCCGACTGGGCCGCCCGCCGCGCCGCCCGGCTGACCCCCGACGTGGAGCGGCTGCGGGAGCGGCCGGCGCCCGCGAGCGCCGTCGTCGGAGGCTCCGAGGACCGCGTCGAGCTGCAGTCCCTGGGCACCGGACGGCGGGCGCGCGGCGCGCTCGCCGTCGGCACGGGGGCCCCGCTGGGCACGGCCGAGCGGTACGCCGTCCACTCCGCGGTGGCACTGCTGACGCTCACCACCGAGCGGTCGCGCTCGCTGCACGACGCCGAGTCCCGGCTGGGGGCGGCGGTGCTGCGGATGCTGCTGGCGGGGGAGCCGGACCACGCCCGGGCCGTGGCCGGGGATCTGTACGGATCGCTGCTGGACGCGCCGTTCCGGCTGGTCGTGGCCGAGCCGGCGCTCGCGGGGACGGAGCAGCCCGAAGGGCTGGCGCTGCTGGCCGACACCGTGGAATCGGCGGCCGCCCGCACGGGGGAGGCCCTGCTGGTGGTCCCGGAGCCGGGCCGGCTCGTGGTCTTGGCCTGCGACGCCGGCGCGGCCGTGCAGGCCTGCACGGACCACGCCGAAGCCCTGGAGGCCCGGCGCGGACGGGACGCGGCCGGCCCCGAGCCCGACGAGCTGGTGGTCGGACTGTCCGCGCCCGCCGGGCCCGGCGGTGTCGCGGCCGCCCTCAAGCAGGCCGACCAGGCCCTCGCCGTGGCCCGCCGGCGCGGCCGCCCGATGGTCGAGCACGAGGACATGGCGGTGGGATCGGTCCTGCCGCTGCTCGCCGACGACGCCGTACGGGCCTTCGCGGACGGCACCCTGCGCGCGCTGCGGGAGCACGACGCGACGGGCCGCGGCGACCTGGTGGCCTCCCTGCAGGCCTGGCTCTCCCGCCACGGCCAGTGGGACGCCGCCGCCGCCGACCTCGGCGTGCACCGGCACACCCTGCGCTACCGGATGAAGCGGGTCGAGGAGATCCTGGGCCGCTCCCTGGAGGACCCCGACGTCCGCATGGAGCTGTGGCTCGCCCTCAAGGCCACCACCACCCCGTAGACCCCGGCACCCGACAGTGACAAACCGGCGCGACCCCGGCGGCGCGTACTACACCCCGGACAAACGCCGAATCCCCCGGGGAGTCCTACGGTGGAGGGGTCAGGACCCACCGCACACTTCCGAAGGGCCGGGATTCGCATGACTTCCACCCACGCCTTCTGGCTCGCCGGCCGCCAGGCCACCGGCGAGGACAGCTTCGACGTCCACTCCCCGTGGGACGGCCGACTGGTCGGCACGGTCAGCGTGCCCACCGACGAGCAGGTCGAAGAGGCCGTGGCCGCGGCGTACGCCGTGACGGCGGAGTTCTCCGCGACCCCCGCCCACGTACGGGCCGCCGCCCTGGACCACGTGTCCAAGCGGCTCGTCGAGCGCACCGAGGAGATCGCCCAGCTGATCTCCGCCGAGAACGGCAAGCCCGTCAAGTGGGCCCGCGGCGAGGTCGGCCGCGCGGTGTCCGTGTTCCGCTTCGCCGCGGAGGAGGCCCGCCGCTTCAACGGCGGCGAGGCCCAGCGCCTGGACACCGACGCCGGCGGCGTCGGCCGTCTCGCGCTGACCCGCCGCTTCGTCAAGGGCCCGGTCCTCGGCATCGCGCCGTTCAACTTCCCGCTGAACCTGTGCGCCCACAAGGTGGCCCCGGCCATCGCCGTCGGCGCGCCGATCATCCTCAAGCCGGCCCCCGCCACCCCGCTGTCCGGCCTGATCCTGGGCGAGCTGCTGGCCGAGACCGACCTCCCGGCCGGCTCCTGGTCGGTCCTGCCGGTCGCGAACGACAAGATGCCCGCCCTGGTCAAGGACGAGCGCCTCCCCGTCATCTCCTTCACCGGCTCCGACACCGTCGGCTACGCCATCCAGCAGTCGGTGCCCCACAAGCACTGCACCCTGGAGCTCGGCGGCAATGCCGCGGCCGTCGTCCTGGACGACTGGTCCTCCGAGGCCGACCTCGACTGGGCCGCGACCCGCATCGCGACCTTCTCGAACTACCAGGCCGGCCAGTCCTGCATCTCCGTGCAGCGCGTGATCGCCGACGCCTCCGTCTACGACCGCCTCGTCGAGAAGGTCGTCGCGAAGGTCCAGGCGCAGGTCACCGGCGACCCGAACGACGACGCCACCGACGTCGGCCCGCTCGTCTCCCAGGCCGCCGCCGAGCGCGTAGAGTCCTGGGTCGACGAGGCCGTGTCCGCCGGCGCCAAGCTGCTCACCGGCGGCAAGCGCGAGGGCGCCTCGTACGAGCCGACCGTCCTGGCGAACGTGCCCGAGGGCGTCAAGCTCGCCACCGAGGAGGTCTTCGGCCCGGTCCTGACCCTCCTGCGGGTCGAGAACACCGACGAGGCCTTCGCCGCGGTGAACGACTCCAAGTTCGGCCTGCAGGCCGGCGTCTTCACCCGCAACGTCCAGACCGCGTTCCGCGCCCACCGCGAGCTGGAGGTCGGCGGCGTGATCATCGGCGACGCGCCGTCCTACCGCGCCGACCAGATGCCCTACGGCGGCGTCAAGCAGTCCGGTGTGGGCCGCGAGGGCGTCCGCTACGCGATGGACGACTACACCTACGAGCGGGTCCTGGTCCTGACCGGCCTCGACATCTGATCTCGTACGGCCGAAGAGCCGACGGCCGGAGCCCACTGTGCGGGGGCTCCGGCCGTCCCCCTTTTTTCAGGGCTCGGTTCGCCTCCGGGGCGCCGGTGCCGGCTCCAGGACGCCGTACGTCCTCGGAACCGCTCGTTCCTCGCGGTTCCTGCGGGCGCTCGGCGTCCTTCGCCGGCGCGCCCCTTCGGCTCACTCGCCTGGGCGAAGCCGCGCTCGGCCGGGCCGGCGCCGGTGCCGGCTCCAGGACGCCGTACGTCCTTGGGACCGCTCGTTCCTCGCGGTTCCTGCGGGCGCTCGGCGTCCTTCGCCGGCGCGCCCCTTCGGCTCACTCGCCTGGGCGAAGCCGCGCTCGGCCGGGCCGGCGCCGGTGCCGGCTCCAGGACGCCGTACGTCCTTGGGACCGCTCGTTCCTCGCGGTTCCTGCGGGCGCTCGGCGTCCTTCGCCGGCGCGCCCCTTCGGCTCACTCGCCTGGGCGAAGCCGCGCGGCCGGGCCGGATTTCCCTCGCTCGGACGGCCCGGCTTTTCCCGGCGGGCCGGAGAGGGTACGACTCACAGGTAGCACCGGCCAGTAGGCCGGCACCACCGACTCCGGCGGCGAGGTGAGTCCCCGCATGTCCGCAACACAGCCCGTACAGCCCAGCGGCACACAGCCCAAGGTGACCGAGCGCGAGGCACGACAGGTCGCGGAAGCGGCCCGGGAACAGGACTGGCGCAAACCCAGTTTCGCCAAGGAGCTCTTCCTGGGACGGTTCAGGCTCGACCTGATCCACCCCCACCCGCTCCCCACCGACGAGGACGTCCGCCGCGGGGAGGCCTTCCTCGCCCGGCTGCGCGAGTTCTGCGAGACCCGAATCGACGGCGCCCGCATCGAACGCGAGGCGAAGATCCCCGACGAGACCGTGCGCGGGCTCAAGGAGCTCGGCGCCCTCGGGATGAAGATCGACCCCAAGTACGGGGGCCTCGGCCTCACCCAGGTCTACTACAACAAGGCCCTCGCCCTCGTCGGCTCGGTCAGCCCGGCCATCGGAGCCCTGCTCTCCGCCCACCAGTCGATCGGCGTGCCCCAGCCGCTGAAGATGTTCGGCACCCAGGCCCAGAAGGACGCCTACCTGCCGCGCTGCGCCAGCACCGCCATCAGCGCCTTCCTGCTCACCGAACCCGACGTGGGCTCCGACCCGGCCCGCCTGGCCACCACGGCCGTCCCGGACGGCGACGACGCCTACATCCTCGACGGCGTGAAGCTGTGGACCACCAACGGGGTCGTCGCCGACCTGCTCGTGGTCATGGCCCGGGTGCCCAGATCGGAGAACCACCGAGGCGGGATCACCGCCTTCGTCGTCGAGGCCGACTCGCCCGGCATCACCGTCGAGCACCGCAACGCCTTCATGGGCCTGCGCGGCCTGGAGAACGGCGTCACCCGCTTCCACCAGGTGCGGGTCCCCGCCGACCAGCGCATCGGCGCCGAGGGCGCCGGCCTGAAGATCGCCCTCACCACGCTCAACACCGGCCGGCTCTCCCTGCCCGCCATGTGCGTCGGCGCCGGCAAGTGGTGCCTGAAGATCGCCCGCGAATGGTCCGGCGTACGCGAGCAGTGGGGCAGGCCGGTCGCCCGGCACGAGGCGGTCGGCGCCAAGATCTCCTTCATCGCCGCCACCACCTTCGCCCTCGAAGCCGTCGTCGACCTCGCCTCCCAGATGGCCGACGAGGACCGCAACGACATCCGCATCGAAGCCGCCCTCGCCAAGCTCTACGGCTCCGAGATGGCCTGCCTGATGGCCGACGAACTGGTCCAGATCCGCGGCGGAAGGGGCTTCGAGACCGCCGAGTCCCTGGCCGCCCGCGGCGAGCGCGCCGTCCCCGCCGAGCAGATGCTCCGCGACCTGCGCATCAACCGGATCTTCGAGGGATCCACCGAGATCATGCACCTGCTGATCGCCCGCGAGGCAGTCGACGCCCACCTGTCGGTGGCCGGCGACCTCATCGACCCCGACAAGGACCTCGGCGACAAGGCCAGGGCCGGCGCCCGCGCCGCCGGGTTCTACGCCCGCTGGCTGCCCAAGCTGGCCACCGGCCCCGGCCAGGTCCCCGGCACCTACCGGGCCTTCCACCCCGGCGGCCACCCCGACCTCTCCACCCACCTGCGCTATGTGGAGCGCAGCGCCCGCAAACTCGCCCGGTCCACCTTCTACGCGATGTCCCGCTGGCAGGGCCGCATGGAGACCAAGCAGGGCTTCCTCGGCCGGATCGTCGACATCGGCGCCGAACTCTTCGCGATGAGCGCGGCCTGCGTCCGAGCCGAGCACCTGCGCGCCTCGGGACAGCACGGCCGGGAGGCCTACCAGCTCGCCGACGCCTTCTGCGAGCAGTCCCGGCTGCGCGTGGAAGAGCTCTTCGGGCGGCTCTGGTCCAACACCGACGACCTCGACCGCAAGGTGGTCGCCGGCGTCCTGTCCGGGACCTACACCTGGCTGGAGGAGGGCGTCCTCGACCCGTCGGGCGACGGCCCCTGGATCGCGGACGCCGCCCCTGGCGCCTCGACCCGGAAAAACGTGCACCGCCCCATCCGCTGACCTGCGATCATCGCCGCACGTCGGACAGACGTACGAGGATGAGTACGCGTGCGGACCCGGCACGCGTACGAGCACAGCGCGAGGCGGACGAGAACGATGCCGACGGCCGAGCAGGACCGCACCAGCCGACGGCTGGCCTGGTGCGTGGCGCACCTGCTGCGCCACGCACCGGACCACGTCGTCGTCGACATGACCCGCCGGCTCGACCGGCCCACCCTGAAGTACCTCTGCCGCGACGAATGGCTGGCGGCCTCCACCGTCACCCTGCTCCTGCGCCACGGGAACGCCGCCGACCGCGGCTACATCGCCCGCAACCCCCGCGTCGTGGGCCGGCCCCTGCCCGGCCTGCCCGGACCCGCCCGCTACGCCCGCCGCCGCACACCGCCGGAACTCCTGCCCGTGCTCCGCGCCGAACTCGGCCGCGACCCCGAAGCGCAACCCCTCACCACCGCCGAACTGGCCGGCCTGCTGCGCCGCCACGGCCGCCGCGGACCACGCGTACCCCTGGACATCCTGGCGCTGCCCCACGAACTCGACCCGGAACAGCTGATCGCCGAGCACTCCCGGCTGCCCCTGCCGGCCGGCTCCGTCGAGGCGGTGCTGCTCGTCGCCGACCTGCCACCGCGGACCGCCGGCCGGCTGCTCGCCACCGCCGCCCCGGCGGACGACCGCTCCTGGCACCGGCCCGCCGTACGCGCCGTACGCATGGGCCGCCTCACCCACGAGGAACTCGTCACCCACCTCGCCCCCGCCCGACACACCCTGCTCCTCGGCCACCTCCCCGCCCGCCGCTCCCTGCGCTGGACCCTGCCCGAACAGGCCGGCATGCAGACCGCGGTGATACGGGCCCTGCGCCCGCTGGGGGACGACCCGCGGCTGTGGGCGGAACTCCTGCGGCACGCCCCCGGCCACCCCGGGCCGCTGCCCGCACTGGTGGCGGGAATCACCGACGGGACCCTGCCCGAACCGGACGGGGCGGGTGAAGCGGACCCCGCACTCACCCGGGCCGTACGCCACCTGGTGCCCACGGCCGCCCAACCCACCGGCGACGTGGAACGCGAACTGGCCCTCGCGAGCCTCGCCGTGCCCATGGAAAGCGTCGAGGAGGACATCCGCTGGGTCCGCGACTGCCTCGACCGCGGCCTGCTCACCGGCGTCGACGTGATCCGCCACAAGCTCCCCGCCTGCTGGGCCCTGGACGAGGACCACTGGCTCGGCGACGTGGACCACCCCGACCGGCACGACCACCCCGGCGCCGTCCTCGCCGCCCACGCGGAGGCGTACCGGCTGCTCACCGTCGCCCTCGGCGACGACCCGCAGGCCTGGTGGCGGACCGCCCGCACGCTCCCCGACTTCGCCGGAACGCTCCCGCACCTCCTCCTGCGGGTCACGGAAGGGGGCTCCGTGTCAGGCCGCCCCTGACGAGCGGCAACAATGGGGGGCATGAGCGACCGTCCAGCCCCCCTCGCCGACCCGCACCTCCTCTTCGACGCCGCGGCCGGCCGCCGGGACATCGTGATCCTCGGGTCCACCGGCTCCATCGGCACCCAGGCCATCGACCTGGCCCTGCGCAACCCGGACCGCTTCCGGGTCACCGCACTGTCCGCCGCCGGCGGCCGGGTGGCGCTGCTGGCCGAGCAGGCCCGGCTGCTGCGCGTCGAGAAGGTCGCCGTCGCCCGCGAGGACGCCGTACCGGCCCTGAAAGAGGCGCTGAGCGCCCAGTACGGTCCGGGCGAGGCGCTGCCCGAGATCCTCGCCGGGCCGGACGCCGCGACCGAGATCGCCGCCTCCGCGTGCCACACCGTCCTCAACGGCATCACCGGATCCATCGGCCTCGCGCCGACCCTCGCCGCCCTGCGGGCCGGCCGGACCCTGGCCCTGGCCAACAAGGAGTCGCTGATCGTCGGCGGTCCCCTGGTCAAGGCCCTGGCGCAGCCCGGCCAGATCATCCCCGTGGACTCCGAGCACGCCGCGCTCTTCCAGGCACTGGCCGCCGGTACCCGCGCCGACGTGCGCAAGCTCGTCGTGACCGCCTCCGGCGGACCCTTCCGCGGCCGCACCCGCGCCGAACTGGCGAAGGTCACCGTCCAGGACGCGCTCGCGCACCCGACCTGGGCCATGGGACCGGTGATCACCGTCAACTCGGCGACCCTGGTCAACAAGGGTCTGGAGGTCATCGAGGCGCACCTCCTCTACGACATCCCGTTCGAGCAGATCGAGGTCGTGGTCCACCCGCAGTCGTACGTGCACTCGATGGTGGAGTTCACCGACGGCTCCACCCTCGCCCAGGCCACCCCGCCCGACATGCGCGGCCCCATCGCCATCGGCCTCGGCTGGCCCCAGCGCATCCCCGACGCGGCCCCCGCCTTCGACTGGACCAAGGCCTCCACCTGGGAGTTCTTCCCGCTGGACACCGAGGCCTTCCCCGCCGTCGGCATCGCCCGGCACGTGGGCGCCCTCGGCGGCACCGCACCCGCCGTCTTCAACGCGGCGAACGAGGAGTGCGTAGAGGCGTTCCTGGCCGGTCGGCTGCCGTTCACAGCAATCATGGATACGGTCTCTGCCGTGGTCGATGAGCACGGGACGCCGGAGTCGGGAACCTCCCTGACCGTCCAGGACGTCCTCGAAGCAGAGGCCTGGGCCAGGGCCCGGGCGCGGGAGATGGCGGCACGGGCCGCCGCGGAGGCGCGCGCATGACACTTCTGATGACGGTGCTCGGAATCGTGATCTTCGCGGTCGGCCTGCTGGTCTCCATCGCGTGGCACGAACTGGGGCACCTCTCCACGGCCAAGCTCTTCGGCATCCGCGTGCCGCAGTACATGGTGGGCTTCGGCCCGACCATCTGGTCGCGGATGAGGGGCGAGACCGAGTACGGGATCAAGGCCATCCCCATGGGCGGCTACATCCGCATGATCGGGATGTTCCCGCCCGGCGAGGACGGCAAGGTCACCGCCCGGTCCACCTCGCCGTTCCGGTCGATGATCGAGGACGCCCGCTCGGCGGCGTACGAGGAGCTCCAGCCCGGCGACGAGACCCGGCTGTTCTATACGCGCAAGCCGTGGAAGCGCGTGATCGTGATGTTCGCCGGGCCGTTCATGAACCTCGTCCTGGCCGTGGCGATCTTCCTCACCACCCTGATGACCTTCGGGCTGAACACCCAGACCACCTCGGTCGCCACCGTCTCGGACTGCGTCATCCAGCAGAGCGAGAAGCGCGACAAGTGCCGGCCCGAGGACCCGGCCGCACCCGCCAGGGCGGCGGGCCTGAAGGCAGGCGACAAGATCGTCGCCTTCAACGGCCGCCCGGTCGACGACTGGTCCGCCCTCCAGAAGGACATCCGCGCCACCGTCGGCGCCGCCACGATCACCGTGGTCCGGGCCGGCGAGCGCGTCGACCTCAAGGCGAACCTGATCGAGAACAAGGTCGCCAAGACCGACGGCAACGGAAGGTACGTCAAGGACGAGTACGTCACCGCCGGCTTCCTCGGCTTCGCACCCGCCTCCGGCTACGTACCGCAGTCCTTCGGCCAGTCCGTCGAGCGCATGGGCGAGATGATGGAGGCCGGCGTACAGTCGCTCGTCGCCCTGCCCTCCAAGGTCCCCGACCTGTGGAACGCGGCCTTCAACGGCGCCGAACGCAAGCAGGACAGTCCGATGGGCGTCGTCGGCGCCGCACGCGTCAGCGGTGAGATCTTCACCCTCGACATCCCCGCCCAGCACCAGCTCGTCTTCTTCCTCAACCTGCTGGCCGGCTTCAACCTCTCGCTGTTCCTCTTCAACATGCTGCCGCTGCTCCCCCTCGACGGCGGGCACATCGCCGGAGCCCTCTGGGAGTCCCTCCGGCGAGGCGTCGCACGCATCTTCCGCCGCCCCGACCCCGGCCCGTTCGACGTGGCGAAGCTGATGCCCGTCGCCTACGTGGTCGCAGGCCTGTTCATCTGCTTCACCCTGCTGGTGATGGTCGCGGACGTGGTGAACCCGATCAAGATCACCTAGCCCGCGGGGGCGTACCCGGGTCGTACCGGAGCCGGGCACGGATCGTGCCCGGCTCCCTACGTTCGGGTGGCGCACCCCCTCGGATGCACGGCACGCCCCTGGGTTGGCGTAATCTCGAAGCCTGGAGCCCGCCGATCTCGGGACCTTGATCCACACCTTGGGGTTGCACAGCAGATGACTGCCATCTCTCTCGGAATGCCGGCCGTGCCGACGAAGCTTGCCGACCGCAGGGTCAGCCGCAAGATCCAGGTCGGCAAGGTGGCCGTCGGCGGCGACTCACAGATCTCCGTCCAGTCGATGACCACCACCCGGACCTCCGACATCGGGGCGACGCTCCAGCAGATCGCCGAGCTCACCGCCTCCGGCTGCGACATCGTCCGTGTGGCGTGCCCGACCCAGGACGACGCCGACGCGCTCGCCGTGATCGCCAAGAAGTCGCAGATCCCGGTCATCGCCGACATCCACTTCCAGCCGAAGTACGTGTTCGCCGCGATCGACGCCGGCTGCGCCGCCGTGCGCGTGAACCCGGGCAACATCAAGCAGTTCGACGACAAGGTCAAGGAGATCGCGAGGGCCGCCAACGACGCGGGCACCCCGATCCGCATCGGCGTCAACGCCGGCTCCCTCGACGCCCGCCTGCTCAAGAAGTACGGCAAGGCCACCCCCGAAGCGCTCGTCGAGTCCGCGCTGTGGGAAGCCTCCCTCTTCGAGGAGCACGGCTTCAGCGACATCAAGATCTCGGTCAAGCACAACGACCCGGTCGTCATGGTCAACGCCTACCGCCAGCTCGCCGCCGCCTGCGACTACCCCCTGCACCTCGGCGTCACCGAGGCCGGCCCCGCCTTCCAGGGCACCATCAAGTCCGCCGTCGCCTTCGGCGCACTGCTCTCCGAAGGCATCGGCGACACCATCCGGGTCTCCCTCTCCGCCCCGCCGGCGGAGGAGGTCAAGGTCGGCATCCAGATCCTCGAATCGCTGAACCTCAAGCCGCGCCGCCTGGAAATCGTCTCCTGCCCCTCCTGCGGCCGTGCCCAGGTCGACGTCTACAAGCTGGCCGAAGAGGTCACCGCCGGCCTTGAGGGCATGGAGGTCCCGCTGCGCGTCGCCGTCATGGGCTGCGTCGTCAACGGCCCGGGCGAGGCCCGCGAAGCCGACCTCGGCGTCGCCTCCGGCAACGGCAAGGGCCAGATCTTCGTCAAGGGCGAGGTCATCAAGACCGTCCCCGAGTCGAAGATCGTCGAGACCCTCATCGAGGAAGCCATGAAGATCGCCGCACAGATGGAGGCCGACGGCATCCCGAGCGGCGAACCGTCCGTCGCCATCGGAGTCTGACTTTCTTCAGGCTCGGCTCGCCTGGCCCCGGTGCCGTTCCCGCAGTTCGGGAGCGGGGCCGGGGCCTTTTCGTGACCTGTGGACGCGGCATCGTCGGGCGCTGCCGGGTACAGTGCGGAGATCAGCAGACTTGGCATGGTGAGGCCCCAGTGTTGACGCAGACCACCACCCGGGTCCTTGAGCCCAGTGATCTCGACGCCGCGCTCGACATCCTCGGACGCGAGCCGGTCGAGAACGCCTTCGTCACCTCCCGGGTCCAGGTCGCCGGGCTCGACCCGTGGCGCCTGGGCGGCGAGATGTGGGGCTGGTACGCCGACGGCGAGCTCCGCTCGCTCTGCTACGCCGGAGCCAACCTCGTGCCCGTCTGCGCCGAGCCCGACGCCGTGCGGGCCTTCGCCGACCGGGCCCGCCGTACCGGCCGCCGCTGCTCCTCCATCGTCGGCCCCGCCGAGCCGACCCGGCGGCTGTGGCAGCTTCTGGAACCCAGCTGGGGCCCGGCCCGCGAAGTCCGCGCCCACCAGCCCCTCATGGTCATCGACCGCCCCTCCACCACGGTCGAGGCCGATCCACAGGTCCGCCGGATCCGCAAGAACGAGATGGACCTGATCATGCCCGCGTGCGTGGCCATGTTCACCGAGGAGGTCGGCGTCTCGCCGATGGCCGGGGACGGCGGACTGCTGTACCAGGCCCGGGTGGCCGAGCTCGTCGCCGGCGGCCGCTCCTTCGCCCGCGTCGAGAACGACAAGATCGTCTTCAAGGCGGAGATCGGCGCCGCCACCTCCAGCGCCTGCCAGATCCAGGGCGTCTGGGTGGCTCCCGAGTTCCGCGGCCGCGGCCACTCCGAGACCGGGATGGCCGCCGTCGTCGAGTACGCGCTGCGCGACGTCGCGCCCGTGGTCAGCCTCTACGTGAACGACTTCAACACCGCCGCGCGGGCCGCGTACCGCCGGGTCGGCTTCCGTGAGGTCGGCGCGTTCATGAGCGTGCTGTTCTGAACCGCCGGACGACCCCGCACGCGGCATTCCGGCGCACCCTTACCGCGAAGTAAGGTCGCCGCATGCTGCCTTCCGGAGTCCGTATCGGCCCCCTCGACCTCGCCGCCCGCGTGGACGAGGCCCTTCGCGTCCAGGCCGTCGCCTTCGGCCTCAGCGAGGAGGAGGTCGGCATCCGGCGCTACATCGTCCAGCGCCACATGACCTGCAAGGGCGCCCGCGCCCTCGGCGCCTTCGCCGAGGACGGCGCGCTCACCGGATTCGTGTACGGCATGCCCAACGACCGCACCCACTGGTGGTCCACCATCGTCGAGCCCTACCTGCGGGCCGGCGGACACGAGGACTGGCTCGACGGCTCCTTCGTCATCACCGAACTGCACGTCCACCCCGGCTTCCAGGGCCACGGCATCGGCCGGGCCCTGATCACCACCCTCACCGACGCCGCCTCCGAACCCCGCTCGATCCTCTCCGCCATCGACACCGAGAGCCCCGCCCGCGGCCTCTACCGGGCCCTCGGCTACGTCGACCTCGCCCGCCAGGTCCACTTCCCGAGCGCGGGCCTGCCGTACGCCGTCATGGGCGCCCCACTGCCCCTGACCAGGGCCTGAAACGGTTACCGGGCGCCGACGGCGCCCCGGTAACCTCCCCGCATGTCCACACATCACGTACAGCGCATGTCCCGCCTCATGGCCAAGACCCTCCGGGAGGACCCGGCCGACGCCGAAACCCTCAGCCACCGGCTCCTGGTCCGCGCCGGATACGTCCGGCGCAGCTCCGCCGGAGTGTGGACGTGGCTGCCGCTCGGCAAGCGGGTCCTGGACAACGTCAGCCGCGTCGTCCGCGAGGAGATGGACGCCATCGGCGCCCAGGAGGTGCTGCTCCCGGCCCTGCTGCCGAAGGAGCCGTACGAGGTCAGCGGACGCTGGTCCGAATACGGCGACCTGCTCTTCCGGCTCAGGGACCGCAAGGGCGCGGACTACCTGCTCGGCCCCACCCACGAGGAGATCTTCACCCTGGTGGTGAAGGACCAGTGCACGTCCTACAAGGACCTGCCGGTCATGCTGTACCAGATCCAGACCAAGTACCGCGACGAGGCGCGGCCCCGGTCGGGCGTGCTGCGCGGCCGCGAGTTCCAGATGAAGGACTCCTACTCCTTCGACGTCTCCGACGAGGGACTGGAGGAGTCCTACCGGCTCCACCGCCAGGCCTACGTCCGCATCTTCGAACGCCTCGGGCTGGACCACCGCATCGTCTCCGCCGTGTCGGGAGCGATGGGCGGATCGGCCTCCGAGGAGTTCCTGGCACCCGCCGAAGCCGGCGAGGACACCTTCGTGGACTGCCCCTCCTGCGACTACGCGGCCAACACCGAGGCCGTCACCTTCGCGCTGACGCCCGTGTCCGCGGAGCACCCGGCCCTGGAGGAGGTGGACACCCCCGACACTCCGACCATCGAGACCCTCGCCGCGCACCTCGGGGTCCCCGCCTCGGCCACACTGAAGAACCTCCTGGTGAAGGTCGACGGCGAGATCGTCGCCGTGGGCGTGCCCGGGGACCGCGAAGTGGACCTCGGCAAGCTGGGTGAACACCTGGCCCCCGCGGTCGTCGAGCTCGTCACCGCCGAGGACTTCACCGACCGGCCCGACCTCGTCCGCGGATACGTCGGCCCCCAGGGCCTGGAGAAGGTCCGCTACCTGGCCGACCCGCGGGTCGCGCCCGGCACCGCCTGGGTCACCGGGGCCAACAAGGCCGACACCCACGCCCGCAACGTCGTCTGCGGCCGGGACTTCGAGGTCGACCAGTACCTCGACGTGGTGGTCGTGGAACCGGGCGACCCCTGCCCCTCCTGCGGCGCCGGACTGCGGCTCGACCGCGCCATCGAGATCGGACACATCTTCCAGCTCGGCCGCAAGTACGCGGACGCCTTCGGACTGGACGTGCTGGGCCGCGAGGGCAAGCCGGTACGCGTCACGATGGGCTCCTACGGCATCGGCGTGTCCCGCGCCGTCGCCGCACTCGCCGAGCAGACGGCCGACGAGCGCGGCCTGTGCTGGCCGGCGGCGGTCGCCCCGGCCGACGTCCACGTCGTCGCGGCGGGCAAGGCCGTACCGCTGGCGCTGGCCGAACAGGCGGCCACGGCCCTGGCCGAGTCCGGGATGCGGGTCCTGCTGGACGACCGCCCGGGCCTCTCCCCGGGCGTCAAGCTCACCGACGCGGAGCTGATCGGCGTGCCGTGGATCCTGGTGGCGGGCCGCCGCTCGGCCGACGAGGTCGTCGAACTCCAGAACCGCGCCACAGGCACCCGCGAGGAGCTGCCCCTGGCCGAAGCCCTCGCCCGCCTGAGCGACGCCGCTCCCGCAGCCTGAGCGATTCCAGCCCCGCCGGCGTGTGAGGCGCGGGGTCCGGGGCGGAGCCCCGGGGAACGGTGGAAGGGCGGGGCGGGGAGAAGGCCCCGCGCAGCGGCACGCCGTCCGGCCCGGGGCCGCAGGCGGCGCTGTCGACCCCGGCCGGCCCGGGGCCTTCGGAAGCCGGGCCGACCGGAGCCGGGTCCTCGATGGCAGGGCACCCGCTACGGCGGGGACTCGTCCGGGAACGGCGCCGGGTCCCCGGCCCCGAGGGCCGGGTCCGCCGCCCGGCCGAGGACCGCCGCCTCGTCCGCCGGAGCGGCGTCGATCCCGGCCGGCTCCTGCGCCGTCCGGTCGACGGCCGCCCGCCGGTCCGCTCCCGCGGCGTCGACCTCGGCCGGCCCGGGGCCTTCGGAAGCCGGGCCGGCCGAGGCCGGTTCCTCCCGCGCGGCCGCCGCCGGAGGCGGTGGCGCGGCGCGTTCCAGGAAACGCAGCAGCTCCACCGGAAACGGCAGCACCAGCGTGGAGTTCTTCTCGGCGGCGACCGCCACGACCGTGTGCAGCAGCCGCAGCTGGAGGGCCGCGGGCTGCTCGGACATGACCTCCGCCGCCTCGGCGAGCTTGTGGGAGGCCTGCAGCTCCGCATCCGCGTTGATCACGCGGGCCCGGCGCTCGCGGTCGGCCTCCGCCTGCCGCGCCATCGACCGCTTCATCGTCTCCGGCAGCGACACGTCCTTGATCTCGACCCGGTCGATCTGCACGCCCCAGCCCACCGCCGGGCTGTCGATCATCAGCTCCAGGCCCTGGTTCAGCATCTCCCGGTTGGACAGCAGGTCGTCCAGGTCGGACTTGCCGATGATCGACCTCAGCGACGTCTGCGCCATCTGCGATACGGCGAAGCGGTAGTCCTCCACCGCCACGACCGCGTTCGCCGGATCGACGACCTTGAAGTACACGACCGCGTCGACGCGCACCGTGACGTTGTCCCGGGTGATGCCCTCCTGCGCGGGCACCGGCAGCGTCACGATCTGCATGTTGACCTTGCGGAGCCGGTCGATCACGGGAACGATCATGGTGAAGCCCGGAGGCCGGATCTCCTCGCGCAGCCTGCCGAAGCGGAAGACCAGCCCCCGCTCGTACTGCTTCACCACCCGGGCCGCGGCGCCCAGGTAGACCACGGCGCCCGCACCCGCGGCGACCACTGCCGTCAGCAGTTCCTCGACCATGGCGGCCCCCTGCCGGACATACCTACCTATTCACGGTATGCCCTACAGCCAGGCGGCGAACTCCAGCAGGAGCTCCGCGTCCCGCCCGCGGCCCGCGGCCACGGCCCGGTTGCCCGATTCCACCGCCCGGAAGAGGGTCCAGCCCCGCAGCCGGTCCCGGTCCACCTCCAGCGCGTCCGCGAGCTTGTTCACCCGGCGCCGGGCCCCAGCCGCGCCCGCCGAGGAGGCCACCAGGTCCTCCAGCCGGTCCCGGACCAGCCGTGCCAGGTCGTACGCCCGCTCGCCGACCAGCGGGTCGGGTCCCACCGTCAGCCACGGGGCCCGCTCGGCCGCCAGGACCTTGCCCTGGCGGAAGTTCCCGTGCAGCAGCAGCTCCTCCGGCGGCGCCGCCAGCAGCTCCTCGCGCGCCGCCAGCGCCGCGTCGGCCAGCGCCCGCACCTCCGCCGGGGACGCCTTCAGCGCGGCCGACTGGACCCCCGTGCGCTCCGCCACCGTCTCCCACCCGTGCCCGGCGGGCGGCGCCACCCACAGCCGGCGCAGCGTTCCGCTCGCCTCCAGCAGCGCCTTCGCCTCCGGCAGGGACCGCAGCGAGACCTCCGGGTGCAGCCGTTCCAGCAGCAGGGCCCCGTCCTCCTCGTGGTGGCGGGTGTCGAGGACCCGTACGGCGCCGAAGCCGCCCCAGTGGGCCAGCGCGGCCAGCTCCCGGTCGGGCCGGGCGTGCGGGGGCGCCAGCTTCAGAGCCGCCGGGGTGCCGTCCGCGTAGGTGACCAGGACGACCAGGCTGCTGCGGCCGCCCGGGGCCTGTACCCGCTGGGCCCGCAGGCCCCGCCGGGAGAGCGCGGCCTCGGTGAGCCCGGGCAGCTGCCCCAGCCAGTCCGTGTCCTGCGCCGTTCCCGGCATCTCGCCGAGCGCCCGTACAAGCCGCTGCGGCGGTTCGAAAGCCATGCGTGCGTGGTCCCTTTCAGCTGGTGGGGGCTGGCTGTGCGCGTTCGGCGAGCCCAGGGAAGGCTACGCCGACACCGCGCCAGCGTGCCGCGCGCACGGCCGCGGCGCTCAGCGCGTCGGCCGCCTCGCGGCGCAGCGGGCCCTCCGCCGCCCGCACCAGGTCGGAGTACGCGCCGGCCACCCGGTCCTCGATCACCGCGGCCAGCCGCTCGGCGTCGGCGGGGCCGCGGACCTCGAACGGCAGGGTGTAGGCCGCCTCCGAGGGGCGGGGCGCCCCGCCCAGCTCGCGCACGGTCCGGGCCAGCGCGTCACGGCGGCCGAGGTGGCCGCCGTACGCCTCCCGGGCCTCCGCGGCGCGGGCACCGGCGGTACGCGCGCCGATGACGCCGTACCCGTACGCGGCCGCGTGCTCGGCGGCGAGGGCCGCCTGGGCGGCCTCCAGGGCCCGTCCGGCGGTGGAGGGTTCGGGGCTCACGGCTTCGCTCCGGGGGTCGAGGTCAGCAGGTGGACGTGTACGGCGCCGCAGGCGGCCACCGAGGCCAGCAGCCGGGCCAGCTCACCCGGCGCGCCGGCCAGGTCGATGGTCCGCGCCTCGGACAGGCTCCGCTCGGCGTCGGCGAGAGCGGTCAGCGCGTCGGCGGGCTTCGCCGGCACCGGCTCGGCGCTCGCCGCGGGCGCCGCTGCCCCCGTCCCGCCGGACGGCGAGGCGGTGGGGGACGGCGAGCCCGGCCCGGCGGCGGGGGACAGGGCCGCCGTGTGCGCGGCGACGGCGGTACGCAGGGGGGCGAGCCGCGAGGCCAGGTCCGGATGGGCGGCGGCGGTGGCGTCGTAACGTTCCAGCAAGCGGGCACTGTCACGGACGGCCGCCTCCCGCATCCGCCGTTCGAGTGAAACCACCGGGTCGGAGGCCGCCGGGCGGTCGCCGGTACACCCGGTCAGCAGCGCGGTACCGGCGACGCCGGCGGCCCCGGCGAGCAGGCTCCTGCGCGTAGGTCTCGAAGGCGGAGTCCAGGGCACGGCGTCGTCCTAGGGGTGTGGGGCGGGGCAGGGTGTGATCACGGTACCCGGGGCCCTGCTCGGAGGGCGGACGGCAACACCCTCCGACACCGGATACCCTTTGACCTGACACACGACGGAAACCACAACAGCACACGCGGCCGAGGAGTCACCCGGATGAGCACCACCCAGAGCGACAGGCTGCGCGGACTGCTGGAGCCGCTCGTCGCCGCCAAGGGCCTGGACCTCGAAGAGATCGAGCTGTCGCGGGCGGGCAAGCGCCGGATGCTGCGGATCATCGTGGACTCCGACGAGGGCGTGGAGCTGGACGCGTGTGCCGAGCTGAGCCGTGAGGTCTCCGACAAGCTCGACGAATCCGACGTGATGGGCGAGGACGAGTACGTCCTCGAAGTGAGCTCCCCGGGCGCCGACCGCCCGCTGACCGAGCACCGCCACTACGTACGGGCCATCGGCCGTCTCGTGAAGTTCCAGCTGTCCGCCGAGGACGCGAAGGGCGCCGGGGAACTGGTCGCCCGCATCCTCGACGTCGACGACGAGGGCATGGACCTCGAAGTTCCGGGCGTGAAGGGCCGCAAGGCCACCGCCCGCCGCATCGCGTTCACCGACATCGCCAAGGCGCGTGTCGAGATCGAGTTCAACCGCAAGGACAAGAAGGAAGAGGAGGCGTAGCCGTGGACATCGACATGAGTGCCCTGCGGGGTCTGGTCCGGGAGAAGGAGATCTCCTTCGACCTGCTCGTCGAGGCGATCGAGTCGGCCCTCCTCATCGCGTACCACCGGACCGAGGGGAGCTTCCGCCGCGCCCGCGTCGTGCTGGACCGCACCAACGGTCACGTGGTCGTGTGGGCGACGGAAGACCCGAGGGACCTCGAAGAGGGGCAGGAGCCCAAGGAGTTCGACGACACGCCGTCGGACTTCGGCCGGATCGCCGCGACGACCGCCAAGCAGGTGATCCTCCAGCGTCTGCGCGACGCCGAGGACGACCTGACCTTCGGCGAGTTCGCGGGCCGTGAGGGCGACGTCATCACCGGCGTCGTGCAGCAGGGCAAGGACCCCAAGAACGTCCTCGTCGACATCGGCAAGCTGGAGGCCATCCTGCCCGTGCAGGAGCAGGTCCCCGGCGAGGACTACCCGCACGGTCTGCGCCTGAAGGCGTACGTCGTGCGGGTGGCGAAGGGTGTCCGCGGCCCGTCCGTGACCCTTTCGCGCACCCACCCGAACCTGGTGAAGAAGCTGTTCTCGCTGGAGGTCCCGGAGATCGCCGACGGCAGCGTCGAGATCTCGGCGATCGCCCGTGAGGCCGGCCACCGCACCAAGATCGCCGTCCGGTCCACCCGTTCGGGCCTGAACCCCAAGGGCGCCTGCATCGGCCCGATGGGCAGCCGCGTGCGCAACGTGATGGCCGAACTGCACGGCGAGAAGATCGACATCGTCGACTGGTCGGACGACCCGGCGGAGATGGTCGCCAACGCCCTGTCACCCGCCCGGGTGAGCAAGGTCGAGGTCGTCGACTGGGACTCCCGCTCCGCCCGGGTGACCGTGCCGGACTACCAGCTGTCCCTGGCCATCGGCAAGGAGGGCCAGAACGCCCGCCTCGCCGCGCGGCTCACCGGCTGGCGCATCGACATCCGGCCCGACACCGAGGCGTCCCCGGATGCCGACCGCGACGCCGACCGCGACGCGGACCGGGACGCGGACCGGGGCCGGGGCCGGGAATAAACCGGTACCGGACGGGGCTACCCGGACGGTAGACAGGGTTTGTACGGCCGCTGCCGAGGGCAGCGGATCAAGACAACACGACAGCCGTTCGATTTTTCCCCCGGCACTCGTCGGGGGAGAGGTCGGTACGGGGAGGTAGACTTAGGCGTGTCTGGCCGGACGCAAGCCCGCGCATGCCCCGAACGCACCTGTGTGGGGTGTCGGGAGCGAGCGGCCAAGAGCGATCTGCTGCGAATCGTGGCGATCGAGGACGAATGCGTCCCCGATCCTCGCGGTACGCTGCCCGGCCGGGGTGCGTACGTGCACCCTGCCGTGGTCTGCCTCGACCAGGCGGTCCGCCGCCGGGCGTTTCCCCGGGCCCTCAGGTCCGCCGGAGCGCTCGACACGGCGAACCTGCGCGAAGCCGTGGCCGGGAGAACCGGGACCACAGCGTAAAGAAGTAGTACGGCACGGATACCCCGTGCGGTCAGGTACCTCGCGAGTTGGAAGTAGGTCGAGATTGCGATGAGCACTCGATGAGTACGCGATGAGTACGCCCATGAAGTAGCGACGGTCCGGCGTAACCCGGACCTAAAAGGAGCGAAGTGGCTAAGGTCCGGGTATACGAACTCGCCAAGGAGTTCGGGGTGGAGAGCAAGGTCGTCATGGCCAAGCTCCAAGAACTCGGTGAATTCGTCCGTTCGGCGTCCTCGACGATCGAGGCGCCGGTTGTACGCAAGTTGACTGACGCACTGCAGGGGCCCGGCGGCAACGCCGGCAAGTCCGCTGCAAAGCCCGGCGCGCCCCGCAAGGCCGCGCCCGCCAAGCCCGCGGCGCCGTCCCCGGCCGCCGCGGCACGTCCCGCTGCCCCCAAGCCCGGCGCACCGGCCCCCAAGCCGGCCGCTGCCGAGGCCCCGGCCGCAGCACCCGTGACGCCGGCCGCCCCCGGCCCGCGTCCCGGCCCGAAGGCTCCGGCCGCCCCGAAGCCCGCTCCGGCGGCGCCCGTGGCGACCGAGTTCTCCGCGCCTCCGGCGGCTCCGGCCTCCCCGGCGCGTCCCGCCGCGGCCCCCGGCCCCCGTCCGGCGCAGCAGCGTCCGGCCCAGGGCGGCCAGCCCGGCGCCCGTCCCGGCGCCCCGCGCCCGGGCGGTGCCACCCCCGGTGCCCCGGCGCGCCCCGGCACCCCCGGTGCCCAGGCCCCGCGCCCGCAGGGCGCCCGTCCGGCCGGTCCCCGTCCGGGCAACAACCCGTTCACCTCCGGCGGCTCCACCGGCATGGCGCGCCCGCAGGCGCCCCGTCCGGCCGGCGCCCCGCGTCCCGGTGCCCCCGGCGCCGGCGGCCAGGGTGCTCCCCGTCCGCAGGGCGGCCCCGGCGGCGCTCCGCGTCCGCAGGGCCCCGGCGGTGCCCGCCCGACCCCGGGCGGCATGCCCCGTCCGCAGGGCGGCGCTCCGCGTCCGGCCCCGGGCGGCAACCGTCCGAACCCGGGCATGATGCCGCAGCGTCCCGCCGCCGGCGGTCCCGGTCCCCGTCCCGGCGGCGGCCCCGGCGGCCGCGGTCCCGGTGCGGGCGGTCCCCGTCCCGGCGGTGCCGGCCGTCCCGGCGGCGGCGGCTTCGCCGGCCGTCCGGCCGGTCCCGGCTCGCGTCCCGCGGGCGGCGGCTTCGGCGGTCCCCGTCCGGGTGGCGGCGGCTTCGGCGGCGGCCCAGCCGGCGCGGGCGGCGGCGGTCGTCCCGGCTTCGGCGGCCGTCCCGGCGGCCCCGGTGCCCGTGGCGGTACGCAGGGTGCCTTCGGCCGTCCCGGCGGTCCGGCCCGTCGCGGCCGCAAGTCGAAGCGTCAGAGGCGCCAGGAGTACGAGGCCATGCAGGCCCCGTCCGTGGGCGGCGTGATGCTGCCCCGCGGCAACGGCGAGACCGTTCGCCTGTCGCGCGGTGCGTCCCTCACCGACTTCGCGGAGAAGATCAACGCCAACCCGGCATCGCTGGTCGCGGTCATGATGAACCTCGGCGAGATGGTCACTGCCACGCAGTCCGTCTCCGACGAGACCCTCCAGCTCCTCGCGGGCGAGATGAACTACGAAGTTCAGATCGTCAGCCCGGAGGAGGAGGACCGCGAGCTCCTGGAGACCTTCGACATCGAGTTCGGCGAGGACGAGGGCGGCGAGGAGTACCTGCTGCCGCGTCCGCCGGTCGTGACCGTCATGGGTCACGTCGACCACGGTAAGACCCGACTGCTCGACGCCATCCGCAAGACGAACGTCGTCGCGGGCGAGGCCGGCGGCATCACGCAGCACATCGGTGCGTACCAGGTCTCCACCGAGGTCAACGACGAAGAGCGTCGCATCACCTTCATCGACACCCCGGGTCACGAGGCGTTCACCGCCATGCGTGCCCGCGGTGCGAAGTCGACCGACATCGCGATCCTCGTGGTCGCGGCCAACGACGGCGTCATGCCGCAGACGATCGAGGCGCTCAACCACGCCAAGGCCGCCGGCGTCCCGATCGTCGTCGCGGTCAACAAGATCGACGTCGAGGGTGCCGACCCGACCAAGGTCCGCGGTCAGCTCACCGAGTTCGGCCTGGTCGCCGAGGAGTACGGCGGCGACACGATGTTCGTCGACATCTCCGCCAAGCAGGGTCTGCACATCGACTCCCTGCTGGAGGCCGTCGTCCTCACCGCCGACGCCTCGCTCGACCTGCGCGCCAACCCCGAGCAGGACGCTCAGGGTATTGCGATCGAGTCCCACCTCGACCGCGGCCGCGGTGCCGTCGCCACCGTCCTCGTCCAGCGCGGTACCCTCCGCGTCGGCGACACGATGGTCGTGGGCGACGCCTACGGCCGAGTGCGCGCCATGCTCGACGACAAGGGCAACAACGTCGAGGAAGCGGGTCCGTCGACCCCCGTCCTGGTCCTGGGTCTCACCAACGTCCCCGGCGCCGGCGACAACTTCCTCGTCGTCGACGAGGACCGCACGGCCCGCCAGATCGCCGAGAAGCGTGCTGCGCGCGAGCGCAACGCCAACTTCGCCAAGCGCGTCCGCCGGGTGTCCCTTGAGGACCTCGACTCCGTGCTCAAGGCCGGTCTGGTCCAGGAACTCAACCTCATCATCAAGGGCGACGCGTCCGGTGCCGTCGAGGCCCTGGAGTCCTCGCTGCTCCAGCTCGACGTCGGCGAAGAGGTCGACATCCGGGTCCTGCACCGCGGTGTGGGTGCGGTCACCGAGTCCGACATCGCCCTGGCGATGGGCTCCGACGCCATCGTCATCGGCTACAACGTCCGTGCTGCCGGCCGCGCCGCGCAGATGGCGGACCGCGAGGGCGTCGACGTCCGCTACTACTCGGTGATCTACCAGGCCATCGAGGAGATCGAGGCGGCCCTGAAGGGTCTCCTCAAGCCGGAGTACGAAGAGGTCGAGCTCGGTACGGCGGAGGTCCGCGAGATCTTCCGCTCGTCCAAGCTGGGCAACATCGCGGGTGTCCTCATCCGGTCCGGCGAGGTCAAGCGCAACACCAAGGCGCGCCTGCTGCGCGATGGCAAGGTCATCGCGGAGAACCTCACCATCTCCGGTCTGCGCCGCTTCAAGGACGACGTCACCGAGATCCGCGAGGGCTTCGAGGGCGGTATCAACCTCGGCTCCTTCAACGACATCAAGATCGACGACGTCATCGCGACGTACGAGATGCGCGAGAAGCCCCGCGCGTAAGCGCGAGGCGGTTCGCACCGTGTCGTAACTCGGCAGCGAGGCTGCGGGGCCGGGGCCGGTCGGCGGAATATCCGTCGATCGGCCCCGGCCGTTGCGTGTACGGTTCTGGTGACCCGGCCGCGCGAGCGCCGGGTGATCCTGCCGGGCGACGGCCCGGCAGGCCACCGAACCCGCACCGGCGGGATATCCGGAACTGCATGTACGTGGGGACTCTGTCCTTCGACCTGCTCCTCGGCGACGTCCACTCGCTGAAGGAGAAACGCTCCGTCGTCCGGCCCATCGTCGCCGAGCTCCAACGAAAGTTCTCCGTGAGCGCGGCAGAGGTGGGCGACCAGGATCTGCACCGCAGGGCCCGTATAGGGGTCGCGCTGGTGAGTGGGGACGCGGGGTTCCTCTCGGACGTACTGGACCGCTGCGAGCGGCTGGTCGCGGCACGTCCGGAAGTGGAGCTGCTGTCCGTACGACGGCGCTTCCACGGTGATGAAGACTGATTGCTTGTCTGCAAGAAAAGAAGGAGACGGACCAGTGGCCGACAATGCGCGGGCGAAGAAGCTGGCGGACCTCATCCGGGAGGTGGTGGCGGAGAAGCTGCAGCGCGGTGTCAAGGACCCCCGCCTCGGTACGCACGTGACCATCACGGACACCCGGGTCACCGGCGACCTGCGGGAGGCCACGGTCTTCTACACGGTCTACGGCGACGACGAGGACCGCGCCAGCGCGGCAGCCGGCCTGGAGAGCGCCAAGGGCGTCCTGCGCTCGGCGGTCGGCCGGGCGGCGGGGACCAAGTTCACCCCCACCCTGACCTTCGTCGCCGACGCCCTCCCGGAGAACGCCAAGACCATCGAGGACCTCCTCGACAAGGCGCGCGCCTCCGACGCCCAGGTGCGCGAGGTCTCCTCGGGCGCCCAGTACGCCGGCGACGCCGACCCGTACAAGAAGCCGGGCGACGACGACGAGGACGCAGCCGCGGAATGAGCACCGACGCAGGGAAGACTCCGGACGGCCTTGTCATCGTCGACAAGCCGTCCGGCTTCACTTCGCACGACGTGGTCGCCAAGATGCGCGGGATCGCCAAGACCCGCCGCGTCGGCCACGCCGGCACCCTCGACCCCATGGCGACGGGCGTGCTGGTCCTCGGAGTCGAGAAGGCCACCAAGCTCCTCGGCCACCTCGCGCTCACCGAGAAGGAGTACCTCGGCACGATCCGCCTGGGCCAGAACAGCCTGACGGACGACGCCGAAGGCGAGATCACCTCCTCCACGGACGCCACCGGGGTCACCCGGGAAGCCGTGGACGCGGGCGTCGCCAAGCTGTCGGGCGAGATCATGCAGGTCCCGTCCAAGGTCAGCGCGATCAAGATCAAGGGCGTGCGCTCCTACAAGCGCGCCCGCGACGGCGAGGACTTCGACATCCCGGCCCGGCCGGTGACCGTCTCGTCCTTCCAGGTGTACGACATGCGGGAGGCGGAGGCCGAGGACGGCACCAAGGTCGTCGACCTCGTCGTCTCCGTCGTCTGCTCCAGCGGCACCTACATCCGCGCCCTCGCCCGCGACCTCGGCGCCGACCTCGGCGTCGGCGGGCACCTGACGGCGCTGCGCCGCACGCGGGTGGGCCCCTACAAGCTCGACCGGGCGCGCACCCTGGACCAGCTCCAGGAGGAGCTGACCGTCATGCCGATCGGCGAGGCGGCGGCCGCGGCCTTCCCGCGCTGGGACCTGGACGCCCGGCGGGCCTCGCTGCTCGCCAACGGTGTACGGATCGACATGCCGGAGGAGTACGGGGAGGGCCGCACGGTCGCGGTCTTCGGGCCGCAGGGCCGGCTCCTCGGACTCGTCGAGAGCAAGAACGGAAAGGCGAAGTCCCTCGCGGTCTTCGTCTGACCGCCGACGTGGAGCGGTGAGCGCACCTGCCGTGCCGCTCACCGCTCCACGACCCCCCTCGGGTAGGTCTCTATCCATCCGGCCCCCGCAATTCACCCGTCCGAGCAGGCGCTCGGAGTGAATGGAGGGAGCGCAAGGGGGCGCGTTCACCGCGTGTGCTTTTCGCGCTGATCTTCACCTGCCTAACGTCGTGAGCACGGGGCGTTGCGGGGAGTGGTGCGGCCATGGCGGAGCTCGTCAAGATCTGCGATCCGGCCGGGCGGGAGCGCGGCAGCGGGTTCGTCGCGGACGACCGCGGAACGGTCGTCACCAGCCACGAGGCGGTCGACGGCCTGACCCGGGTGCTGCTGCACGGTCCCGGACGGACCTGGCTGGCAGAGCCGTCCGACGTGACCGCACTGCCCGGCCTGGCCCTGGCCCTCGTCCGCACGGACGGGCTCGGGGTGCGGCCGCTGCCGGTGGCACGGCGCGAGACGGTCGACCCGGGGACCTACGTACGGCTGCCCGCGCGCGGCTGGCGGCAGGCGAGGGTCCTGGGAGCCGCGCGGGCCGCGTACCCGGCGGCCGGCGCGCTGCACGAGGTACCCGCGGTGGAGCTGGCCATCGGCACCGACGGACGCGACGCCCTCGCCCAGCGCGATGCCTGCGGCGGGCCGGTCCTGGACGCCGCCACCGGCGCGGTGCTCGCCGTACTGGGCACCGCTCTCCACACGGAGCACCGCTCCGGCGGCTTCGCGGTGGCGCTACGGGCCGCCGCCGGCACCGATCCGCGGGGCGAACTCGCGGCGCTGCTC
Source organism: Streptomyces sp. TN58 (assembly GCF_001941845.1). Lineage (NCBI taxonomy): Bacteria > Bacillati > Actinomycetota > Actinomycetes > Kitasatosporales > Streptomycetaceae > Streptomyces > Streptomyces sp. TN58. Next base: position 5,337,310 of record NZ_CP018870.1, read on the forward strand.
GAACGCAACGCGGCGACCGTGCCAGGCCGGGGCACCGAGCTGAACCTCGCCGGGGCGCTGGAACTGACCGCGGCCACCCTGGACGCGACGGTGGCGTCCGAGCCGGTGGAACGGCCCCGCATCGCAGCCGAACTGGACGCCTTCACCACCGCCGACCGCCCGGTGCTCGCCCTCGTGGGCAACCCCGGCACCGGCCGCACCACGGAACTGACGGCCCTGGCCCTCCGCCGCGCCCACGCACCCCACCCCGCCCCGACCCTCTGGCTCCGCGGCTCCGACCTCCACGCCACCGACACCACCCTGGCCGACGCGGCCACCCGAGCCCTCACCAAAGCAGCACCCGCGGGTCCACCGTGCGGGGGTTCGGACGGGGTCGGGTGTGTGCGGGGCCCCGCCGGGTGTGTGCCGGGCGGATGGGCCGACGGCACCGCTTCCCGGCCCGCGGGCCCACCGTGCGGGGGTTCGGACGGGGTCGGGTGTGTGCGGGGCCCCGCCGGGTGTGTGCCGGGCGGATGGGCCGACGGCACCGCTTCCCGGCCCGCGGGCCCACCGTGCGGGGGTTCCGACGGGGTCGGGTGTGTGCGGGGCCCCGCCGGGTGTGTGCCGGGCGGATGGGCCGACGGCACCGCTTCCCGGCCCGCGGGCCCACCGTGCGGGGGTTCGGACGGGGTCGGGTGTGTGTCGGGGCGCTCCCCGCAGGGCGCCGAACGCACCGCTGCCGCGCTTTCCGGCCCTGGGCACCGTTCGGCGCCCGAGGAGACGCCCCGGCGCGCGCCCGGCCCCGGCGGAACCCCACCCGCCACCTGGCGCCGACCGGAGCCCGGCCCCGGCGGTACCCCACCCGGCACCCGGCGCCGACCGGAGCCCGGCCCCGGCGGAGCCGGCCCCGCCCCAGCCGCCGCCCGGCACACCGCCACCCCCGCGGGAGCGACCACGGCAACGGACCTCGCCCGCCTCGTCGCCCGCGCCGGCCGTCCCCTCCTCGTCGTCCTGGACGCCCCCGAGGAGATCCCGCCGACGCTCGCGCACCGCCTCGCCGAGTGGGCCGAGGCCACCACCGCATGGCTGCGCGCGACCGGAGCCCGGCTGGTCGTCGCCGCCCGCCCCGAGTACTGGGAGCGGGCCGGCGCCCTCTACCCGCCCGAGGCGCTGCACATCCCCACCCGGGCGGCCCCCCGGCTGCCGGCCGCCCTCCCGATCACGGACCTCACCGCCGCCGAGGCCGAGACCGCCCGCGCCCGCCTCGGCATCCCGGCCGACGCCGTCCGCGAAGCCGACGCCCGGCACCCGCTCACCCTGCGCCTGCTCGCCGGTATCCGCGGCGCCGGGGTCACCGCCGGCCGCCCCGGCCGCGACGAGGTGTTCGCCGCGCACCTGGACCTGCTCTGCCTGCGCACCGCCCTCCGCATCGCCGCCGCTCCCACCCCCACCCCCACCCCCGCTCCCGAAGCCGGCGCCGCCCCCACCCCCACAGCCGGAGGCGCCCCCGCCCCCGCCCCCGCTCCCGAAGCCGGAGGCGCCCCCCTGCACGCCCCCGGCACCCGGCGGCTCGCCGCCCGCGTCGCAGGCCGCGTGCACGAGGCCGCCCGGCGCTGCCTCGGGCCCGGGCAGGGGCAGCTGGACCGCGCCTCGTTCGAGGAGCTCTTCCCATGGCGCACCGGCTGGGCGGGCGCCGTCCTCGCCGAGGGGCTGCTGGTGCCCGCCGGGACCGGCTACCGCTTCGCGCACGAGGAGCTGTCCGACTGGATCCAGGCGGGCCACCTCGACGTGCCCTCCGCCCTCGGCGTCCTCGTCCACGGCCCCGCCCGGCCCGGTCCGCCCGTGCCCCGGCACCGGACCGGTCCCGTCCTGGAAGCCCTTCACAGGCTCGCCCCGGACCGGCTGCGCGCGGAACTGACCGGGCTGGTCCACGCCCTGAACGGCTTCGCCGAGGACCCGGCGGCCGCCGACCCGGACCGTGCCTGGTGGGCGGCCCGGCTGCTGCGCGAGACCCTTCTCGGCCTCCCCGACGCACACCCCCAGCTGCCCGTCCTGCACGCCCTCGCCGAGCACGTGTCCCGGGCCGGACCGGGGGAGTTCGGCGGCTGGTTCTGGAACAGGCTCCGGCTGTCCGAGCCCGACCGCCTCGACCTGCTGCGCCGCCTGCTGCCCGCCGACCCCGCCGAGGCGGTCCCCGGCGACCGCTACCTCGACGCCGTGGCCCGCCGACTGGCCCGGGACCCGCGGTGCGTGCAGCCGCTGCTCTGCGCCTGGTTCGGCGACGGCCGCCGGCTGCGCGGCCGCCCCGGGGCCACCGTCGCCACCGCCGCGCAGGCCCTGCTGCACACCCACCGCCGCCTCGCCCCGGACGACCTCACCGAGGCCCTCGTCGACGCCCGGCATCCCCGCGCCGACGAACTGCTCGCCGTACTCGCCGAGGAGGAGCCCTCCGCCCTGTGCCGTGCCGTGGACCGCTGGGCCCTCGACGCACGGCCCGGCCGCCGGGCCGCGGCCGCCGCCCACGGCCTCGCCACCGCCCCGCACGTCCGTACCGCCGCCGACCGGGCGCTGCTGCGCCGCGCCGCCCGGGCTCTGCTCGCCCGGTCCTCCGACGCCCCCCTGCACGGGAGCGCCCTCGCCGTGCTGCTGCGCGACCCGCAGGCACGCGCCCGCCACCTCCCCGACGCCCTCGCGTCCTTCGCCGGCCCCGATCCCGCCGGCCGGCTGCCCGCCTCGGCGCTGGTGGCGGCCCTGCCCGTACTCCCGGACCAGGACGCGGTGTTCGCCGCCCTGCGGGCCCGCGCCGACGGGGAGGTGCTGCGCGCCCTGGCCGCGCTGACCACGCCCGGGCTGGCCCGGCGCGCGGCCGAGCTCGTACGGGAGCACCTGGCGCGCACCCCCGGCGACGCGCCGCACGCCGCGGCCTTCGTGGACCGGCGGCTGGAGCAGGGGCCGGCCGCGGCCCCGGTGCTGCGGCCGCTGGTGCTGGACCTGCTGCGGACCGCGCCGGCCGGGGTGCGGGCGCAGCTCGCCGCCGTACTGGGCGCGCCGGGCGGGGAGCCCTCGTACGCGCTGCGCCGCGACCTGGCCGAGGTACTGCTGCGGGAGGAGACCGATCCCGGGGTGCTGGACGCCTTCCTCGGGGCGGTCGCGGCGGGGGCCTCGGCACGCCCGGAGGACCGTACGCGGGAGCTGCTGCGCCGCACCGGGCGGCAGCTGCTGCGGGCCCCCGGCGGCCCGGCGGTCTTCGAGCGGCGCACCGTGGAGCTGGCCCGGGACCGGCCGGCCTTCGGGGCGCTGGTGGCCCGCTGGCTGGCGCAGTCGGTCACGGAGGCGGCGGCTCTGCTGGGGCCGACCGCCCGGCGGACGGTGGAGACCCTCGGCAGGACCGCCGCGGATGTGACGTGAGGACCGGCGGCACCGGCAGTGGCGGCAAGCGCGGCATGCGCGGCAGGCCCGTACGGCCCGGACGCCGATGCGTGGCACCGGGCCCCGGCATGGCAGTCTTAGACCTGCAATCGGCAATCAGTTCAAGGACCATGCGGGTTCGGGCGAGGAGCGGTCACAGTGCAGCGCTGGCGTGGCTTGGAGGACATCCCCCAGGACTGGGGACGCAGCGTCGTCACCATCGGCTCCTACGACGGCGTGCACCGGGGACATCAGCTGATCATCGGGCGCGCCGTGGCCAAGGCCCGCGAGCTCGGCGTCCCCTCCGTCGTCGTCACCTTCGACCCGCACCCCAGCGAGGTCGTCCGCCCCGGCAGCCACCCGCCGATCCTGGCCCCGTACGACCGGCGGGCCGAGCTGATGGCCGGACTGGGCGTGGACGCGCTGCTGATCCTGCCCTTCACGGCCGAGTTCTCGCAGCTCTCGCCGGCCGACTTCATCGTGAAGGTGCTCGTCGACAAGCTGCACGCCCGGGCCGTCATCGAGGGCCCGAACTTCCGCTTCGGCCACCGGGCCGCGGGCGATGTCGACTTCCTGCGCGAGCTGGGTTCCACCTACGACTACCAGGTCGAGGTCGTGGACCTGGTGGAGCGCGGCACGGCGGGCGGCGGCGTGCCGTTCTCCTCCACGCTGGCGCGCCGGCTGGTCGCCGAGGGCGACATGGAGGGCGCCGCCGAGGTCCTCGGCCGCCCGCACCGGGTCGAGGGCGTGGTGGTGCGCGGAGCGCAGCGCGGGCGTGAGCTCGGCTACCCGACGGCGAACGTCGAGACGCCGCCGCACACGGCGATCCCGGCGGACGGGGTGTACGCGGGCTGGCTGACCGCGGACGGCGAGCGGATGCCCGCGGCGATCTCGGTGGGGACGAACGTGCAGTTCGACGCGACCGAGCGGACGGTCGAGGCGTACGCGATCGACCGGGTCGGGCTGGACCTGTACGGCAAGCACGTGGCCGTCGACTTCCTCGCGTACGTGCGCGGGATGGCGAAGTTCGACTCGCTGGACGGGCTGCTGGAGGCGATCGCGGACGACGTGAAGCGGGCGCGCGTGCTGACCGACACGTACGACGCGAAGCGCTGACGCGGGCACGACGGGCGAGGGCCCGTACCACCCCGGATCCGGTCGGATCCCCGGTGGTACGGGCCCTCGCCCGTTGTGCTCTGAGCGGCCGTGGCGCGCCCCCTTCGGTCCGTCAGCAGACCCGCGGGTCGCGCGGCGGCTGCTGCGGAGCGCCCGGGGGCTGCTGCCAGGGCTGGCCCGGCTGGGGATAGGGCTGCCCGTAGGGTCCGGGCTGCGGAGGCTGCTGGTACGGGGGCTGGCCCTGCGGCTGGCCGTACGGCTGGGGCTGCTGCGGAGGCTGCGGCTGATGCGGGTGGGGCTGCGGAGCCTGCTGGGGATGCGGATGCTGGGGCTGAGAATGCTGGGGCTGCGGGGCGCCCCAGTGGTTCTGCGGGGCCTGCTGCTGGGCCCGCAGGAAGTCCTCGGCCACCAGGGCGGAGAGGTTGAAGTACGCCTCGCGGGTCTTGGGCCGCATCATGTCGAGGTCGACCTCGGCGCCGGCGGCCAGGTGCTCGTCGAAGGGCACCACGACGACACCGCGGCAGCGGGTCTCGAAGTGCTGCACGATGTCCTCGATCTTGATCATCTTGGCCGTCTCGCGCACCCCCGAGATGACGGTGATGGAGCGCGAGACGAGGTCCGCGTAGCCGTGTGCGGAGAGCCAGTCGAGGGTGGTGCTGGCGCTGCTCGCGCCGTCCACGGACGGAGTCGAGATGATGATCAGCTGATCGGCCAGGTCCAGGACACCGCGCATGGCGGAGTAGAGCAGACCCGTGCCCGAGTCGGTGAGGATGATCGGGTACTGGCGGCCCAGCGTCTCGATGACGCGGCGGTAGTCCTCGTCGTTGAAGGTCGTGGAGACCGCGGGGTCCACGTCGTTGGCGATGATCTCCAGACCCGAGGGCGCCTGCGAGGTGAACCGCCGGATGTCCATGTACGAGTTCAGGTACGGGATCGCCTGGACCAGGTCCCGGATCGTCGCGCCCGTCTCACGGCGGACGCGGCGGCCGAGGGTTCCGGCGTCCGGGTTCGCGTCGATGGCCAGGATCTTGTCCTGGCGTTCGGTCGCGAGGGTGGCGCCGAGCGCCGTGGTGGTCGTGGTCTTGCCGACGCCGCCCTTGAGGCTGATCACGGCGATGCGGTAGCAGGACATGACCGGGGTGCGGATCAGCTCCAGCTTGCGGCGGCGCTCGGCCTCGGCCGCCTTGCCGCCGAAGCGGAAGAGGCCGCCGCCCGCACCGGCGTTGTTGCTCTTGGGCTTCTGCTTGTTGCGCAGCAGCCGGTCCGAGGACAGCTCGACCGCGGCGGTGTAGCCGAGCGGAGCGCCGCCGCCGGTGGGCGGGGCCGAGTACCGGGGGTCGTGCGGCTGGGGCTGGGGCTGGGGCTGCTGTTGCGGCTGCTGCTGAGGGTGCGGCTGGGGAGGCTGCTGACCGGGTCCCACGGGCCACTGCCCGGCGGCACGCGGGTCGTACTGGGGCTGCTGCTGCTGCTGCGGCTGGGGCTGGGGCTGCTGCGGTGCGGGTGCCGGCGGCGGGAAGCCGTAGCCCTGGTTCGCGAACGCGGGCGGCAGCGGCGGCAGTTCACCGGGAGGCGCCCCGAACGGGCTCTCCTCCGCGGCCCGTGGTGCGGCCGCGGGGCCGACGGGAGCCGCCGCCTGCCCGGCGGGAGGCGGTACGGGGGTCCCCTCGGCGGGGGTGGCCTGCGGGCCGGCCCACCCTCCGGGGGAGGCCTCGGCCGGGGGAGCGGCGGGGACCGGCTCCGCGGCGGCCGCCGGAGCGGTGTACGGGGGAGGCTCCTCGCCGGGCACGGGCCCGGGCGGCACGTCCGCGAACGGCGCCGGCACGGCGTCAACCGGCTCCGGAGCCGCTTCCCCGGCAGCCGCCTCGGGCGCCGGACGGCCCGCGTCGCCCGGCGCGGGCGCAGCAGCCGGGACCGGCTCCGGAGCCGGGGCGGAGAACGGCGGCTCGGGGACCTGGACCGGCGCCGGGGCCTCCTGCGCCGCAGGGGCGGGCTCGACCGGGGCCGCGAGCGGCGCGGGGGCCGGGTACGGCAGCTCGGGAGCCACGATCGGCTCGGGAGCCGGCGCCGGCCCGGGAACGGCAGCCTCGTGCGGCGGCGCGGGAACGGCCGGCGGGGCCGGGTACGGCAGCTCGGGAGCCACGATCGGCTCCGGAGTCGGAGTCGGCGCCGGTGCCGGAGCGGGAGCCGCAGTCGCGTACGGCGGCTCGGCGCCCGGAGCGGGAGCCGGGAAGGGTGCGTCGGCCGAGGGCGCGAGCGGGAACGGCGGGGCCGTACCCGCCCCGTCGGACGGCGTCCGGGGCGCCGGCGGAGCGATCCGCATCGTCGAGGGAGACTCCAGGTCCGACGGCCGGTGCGGCTCGAAGCCGCTCCCCTCGGGCAGCCCCGGCACCTGCGCGGCCGGGGCCGGGGGCGCACTCTGCGTGTACCAGGCCGGCGGCGTGTAGTCGATGGTGAACTCGCCCGTCACCTCGGGCTCCGCGTCGGACTGATCGTCCGTCGGGACGTCCCACGTCCCGCCGCGCCTCTCGTTCCGATCGCCGCTCACTGGTCCTCCTGGTCTGTCGAACACTGCTCCGGCGCCCACCCACGCCGCGCCGACGTCCAGCCTAATCGGGGCGCGTCGCCCCTGTCCGCCGCGCCCCGTCCACGGGGAGGGCGCGCGGCACGTCAGTCGATACGGCGTGCCGCGCCCAGCAGGCCGGTCTCCGCCTCGGTCCCCTGGGTCATCACGAACTGCCGGTCCCGCGTGGTGCACCACAGGGTCACCCCGTCGCCCAGGGTCGGCAGGGAGGCCACGGCCTGACGCGGCAGCCGCATCAGACGGCCGATCTGCTCCGCCTCGTCCGGCGACACCCGCTGCACGCCCACCAGCGACGACTGCTGGAGCAACCGCGGCGCCGTAGGGCTGAGATACGGCAGCAGGGTCAGCACCGACTGCCACGGCCCGGCCACCACGCGACCGCGCGGCGGCCGCATGCCGCAGTCGCGGATCACCAGCACCGGGCTGCCCGCGGACGCGCCCTGCGGCGGGATCCGGCCCACCTCGTGCAGGGTCACGCACTGCTGCCCGCCGCCCGCGGCCTGGGCCAGCCCGGACCACACCTGCCCGCGCCCGGTCTCCACCGCGACCCGCGCACCCGTGGCCGCCGCCCGCAGCGCCAGCACCTGCGCCGTCCACAGGCCGCCGATCAGCGTCACCTCGTACGGCGTGGGCCGGTTGATGCCGAGCACCGCCGACCGCCCCTCGGCGTCCACGCCTATGACGACCCCGTCGTCGCCGACGGGCACCGCCAGCGCGTCCAGGTCCGCCGCGGGCACCATGTGCCGCTCCCGCCGCGGGCCGACCAGTCCGAAACCGCCCCTCATCGCGCGCCTCCCAGCGGCAGCGAAGCCAGCAGCCCCGGCACCTGTTCACGGTCGAGCCGGACCAGCCCGGTCTTCACACCCCGCGCCGTCCTCTCCAACTCCCGTCGAGCAGCGACGAGTTCCTCGTCGCTGCGGCCGGTCACCCGTACGTGTCCGGTCAGGGTCACGCCCTGCCGCTCCGCCGCGGCCATCGTCAGGCTGAAGGTCGTCGCCAGCGCCGGCAGGGAGGTCAGCAGCGCCACGAACTGCGGCAGCGCCGCCGCCCCGGCGCCGCCCAGCTGCGGCCAGCGGCCTATCCAGTACGTCGTGTGCCGGCGGTCGTCGCAGCGCCAGGTCCGCGGGGTCTCCTCGGTGCGCCGCCCGGTGCTGGCCGACCGGCCGGCCTGGGTGATCGCCATCGGGTTCGCGCACGAGGACGTGGCCAGCGCCGCCGTCAGCTCCTGCTCGGTCAGCACCGTGGCCCTGAAGCCGGCGCCGGCCAGCCGGCTCGCCAACTGGTCCGCCGCACGCACCACGCACCGCTGCGCGCCCGCCAGCCCGCCGCCGCGCGCGGTGACCGCCTCGGGGCACAGCTCCGGGTCCAGCTTGAGCGCGATCCAGGTCAGCCGCACGGCGGGCGTGCCCGTGCGGGCCTGCAGCGGCGCGTAGTTGCGCGCGGCCATCGACCGCTCCGGCAGGTGCGGAGCCGGCGCCGGCTGCGTGTGCTGCACCAGCTGCGCGGACTCCAGCCGGATGCCGTCCACTTCGAGGATGTCCCGTACGACGCCGAGCGGCAGCGGCCGCGCCGCCCGGTCGGGCCGCAGCGCGGTGGCGTCCGAGTCCACCTGGACCACCGCGGTCAGGAACGTCCCGTCGCCGACCATTCCGACGGGGCGCCGGTCGCGGTCGCTGAAGGTCAGGGTGCGCAGCGCCGGATCGGCCTCGACCAGCGGGGCGAGACCCGGTTCGGTGCCCGCGGGAACCGTGTGGGACGCGGCCCGGCGGCGCCGCGCGCGCAACGCCAGCGCGCTGCCGATCCACTCCGGCAGGGACCGCTGGTGGCGGCGTACGACCGCGAGGACGACCAGGGCGAGCGCGAGGACGCCGGCGGGGAGCAGGAGCAGCGGCTCGACCACCCACGCCACGAGCAGTCCGGCCGCCGCGACCTGGAGCAGTACGAGTTGTTGCAGTCGGAACGGACCGAAGCGGCCGGGGCTCGACTTCGGATGCGGCGTCACCCCGCCGCGTACGGGTGCGGGCGCGCCGGTCTGCGGCTCCGTCGCCGTGGCCATCACTCGCGCACTTCCCCTCTCCAGGGCCAGACCTCATGAGTTCCGGCGCTGCGCGACATCCGTCGCGGGACCCCGGAATCTCCCCAATCCACCCCAACAAGCCCTGATTACCCCGGTGTGGAAGGTGCTGAGCGGCTGCCTCACCCTACCCGGCCCCTGCATACCGTCCGTCAAGAGGCATAGTAGGTGCCCGGTCCGACTATCGAGGCCCGGGGACCGTACTCACCGGCCGGGCCGTGCGGGGAGAAGCAGACGGTCATGGCATCACGACGTGATGAGCTCAACGCGTACACCTTTGCGAAGCGGCGGACGGTGGCCGCGTTCCTCCAGCCCTCCGCCACGGGCACCGAGGAGGGCGCCCCCCGCCCGCTGCGCGCGGTCCTTCCGGGGATGATCGTCGGCGCCCTCGTCCTCGCCGGGTTCGGAGCCTGGGGCATGTTCAAGCCCACCGCCCCCAAAGGCTGGGACGAGCCCGGAACGAAGGTCATCGTCGGCAAGGGCTCGACGACCCGCTATGTCGTCCTGACGACGAAGGTGGGCGGCAAGGACCAGACGCGACTGCACCCGGTGCTGAACCTCGCCTCCGCCCGACTCCTGCTCGATCCGCAGAAGTTCAAGGTCGTACAGGTCGAGGACAAGGTCCTCGACGCGGGCAGGCCGCCGCGCGGCCCCATCATCGGCATCCCGTACGCCCCCGACCGGCTCCCCTCCAAGGCCGAGGCGGCCAAGCCCAAGCGCTGGGCCGTCTGCCAGCAGCCCGGCGGCAACGGCCGCGGCGTGCAGACCGCCACCTTCGTCCTCGCGGACCGCGAGGCGTCCGTGACGGACGACGCCCGCAGGCTCACCGACACCCAGGCGCTGTACGTGGAGAGCACCGGCCCGGGCAAGGAGCGCTACCTCGTCGACGCCACCGGCACCAAGTACAAGTTCCCCGAAGGCACCCCGGCCGCCGGCACGATGACCAACGCCCTCGTCGGCACCGGAGCCACCCCGCAGCAGGTCGGACCGCAGTGGCTGGCCACCCTCAACTCCGGTGACGACCTGGCCTTCCCGGCGATCCCCGGCAAGGCCGGCGCCAACGCCGACGTCAAGGGCCTGGCCACCGCCGACAACAAGGTCGGCATGGTGCTCAAGGCCCAGACCGGCTCCGGCACCCAGCACTACGTGGTCCTCCCCGGCAAGGTCGCCCCGGTCTCCGACTTCACCGCCTGGCTGCTGATCTCGGCGCCCGCCACCGACGGCCTCAACATGCACGGCAAGGCCCGCGAGGTCGACCTCCAGTCGCTCGACCCGGACGCCACCCCGTTCGCCGGCGACGTGAGGTGGCCGCAGCGGAAGACCGAGCGGATCAACCAGACGACGCCGCCCGCCGGCAGCCAGGCGAGCGGCTCCAACAACCGCGACACCGTCTGCAACGTCCTGCGCTCGGTCGACGGCCAGGGCAACCAGACGCTGAGCACGTGGGCCGGCACCGGCTATCCCGTCGACATCACCGCCAGCGGTACGAGCGCGTACGTCACCCCGGGCTCGGGCCTGCTCTACACCCAGGTGCAGGGCAAGCAGACCACCGCCGGCGGATCCCTCTTCCTGGTCACCGACACCGGCCTGCGCTACGCCGTCCAGGCCAACGGCGACAGCGACAGCGAGCAGTCCAAGATCGGCGCCCCCGACCAGTCCAAGGCGGGTGGGGACGGCCGCCCCGAGGCCAGCCAGGCGCAGGTCAGGCTCGGATACGGCGGGGTCGCCCCGGCCATGGTGCCCATCGCGTGGTCGGAGTTCCTCTCCAAGGGGCCCCGCCTGGACACCAACTCCGCCCGCCAGCCCCAGGGTTCGTGAGGAAGCCGCCGATGCCCCAGCACCGCGACCCCCAGCCCCGCGCCTCCCGGCACCGCGACCTCCAGCCCCGCATCCCCCGGCGCGCGCTCCGCGCCGCCGCCTTGGCCCTCGCACTGGCCGCCGCCGGCGGTGCCGCCGGGACGGGCTCCGCCGCCGCCGCGCCCCAGCCGCCGCACCCCCTGCTCCTCGACGGAGCGGGGGAGTGCACCTTCCCCATGAAGAAGCAGATCGAGGACCGCCCCTGGGCCCTCCAGCGTCTCCTCCTGGACGAGCTGTGGGCGCAGACCAAGGGCAAGGACAAGAAGGGCGCGAGCGTCCGCGTCGCCGTCATCGACACCGGCGTGGACCGGGCCAACCCGCAGCTCAGCGGCGCCCTCGACGTCGGTGCGGGCAAGGACTTCGTCGACCCCAAGGGCGGCGACGGCACGACCGACACCGTCGGCCACGGCACCAAGGTCGCCGGGCTGATCGCCGCCCGCCCGCAGCAGGGCACGGGCTTCGTCGGCCTGGCTCCGGAGGCCACCGTCATCCCCATCCGGCAGAACGACGGGCAGGGCAAGGGCAACGCCCTCTCCCTGAGCCAGGCCATCGACCACGCGGTGGCCAAAGGCGCCCAGGTCATCAACATCTCGCAGGACACCGACGTCCCGCTGACCGCGGACTCCGAACTCGGCAAGTCCGTCCAGAAGGCCATCGCCGCGAACGTCGTGGTCGTGGCGTCGGCGGGCAACGACGGCATGAGCGGCCAGAAGCGCAAGACCTACCCGGCCGCCTTCCCCGGCGTCCTCGCCGTGGGTGCCTCCGACCGCAACAACGAACGTGCCGTCTTCTCCCAGCCCGGCGACTTCATCGGGGTGGCGGCGCCCGGCGTGGACATGGTCTCCACCGTCCCCGGCTTCGGCCAGTGCATCGACAACGGCACCAGCTTCGCCGCGCCCTACGTCGCCGGACTCGCCGCCCTGCTGCGTGCCGAACACGGGGACTGGTCCGCGCAGCAGATCGTCTGGCAGATCCAGAACACCGCCGAGCGCGCCGTCAACGGCCGCGACGACTACGTCGGTTGGGGCGTCGTCGACCCGGTCCGCGCCGTCAGCCAGGACCAGGAGGCGCCCAAGGCGCCCGTCCCGGACCCCGGTCCGCCCCCGGCGACGGCACCGCAGGCCGCGCCCCTCCAACTCACCGAGACGGCCCAGGAGCGGCAGGAGCGCTACGGCACGTACGCTCTCGGCATCGGCGCCGTCCTGATCGCCGTCATCGCGGGAACGGCCACGGTCGTCCGGGATGCCCGGAGCCGCCGACGTCGTTTGCAGTGAACAGTCACAGTTCGTCTACGGAAGCGACCCACCGGTGTTGGGACTGCTTCACGAACTGACTAGAGTGACACCAGGCTTCACGAGTGTGATCGGGGGATCGCGTGAGGCGGAGGGGGACGGTCCGGAGCGCGTGGCACACATCCGCGCCAGGCACGCCCGCCCCGCTGCGCAATCCGCCGGTTCTGCCGGCGAATTGAGAAGTGAGGAGCTTCGATGAGCACGAACACCTTCGGACTTGCAGACGATCCGGTCGTCCAGGCGAAGAACAAGATCCAGGAGACGGGAACCGCCGTCTCCAAGCAGGCGCGCGAGCTTGCCGACATCATCGCCACCGTGAGCGCCGGCTGGACCGGTGTGGGCGCCTCGGGCTTCATCACGGCCCAGACGACGCTCAACGACAGCCACGACGAGATCCGTCGGCTGCTCGGCGTCCTCCACAACGCCGTGGCGCAGACCAAGAACCTCAGCAACGCGCAGGACGAGGAGGTGCGGGCCGCGTTCAAGAACGCCGTCCAGCCGACGTCCGCCTCCGGGCCCCGCTCGGGCCTCGACGGCATCTGATCAGCACCTGATCAGCACCCCCTTTCCCATTCGGCCGTAGCGAGAAGGAGAAGAACATGACGGCGAACGACGGGACCCGGGTCCGGTACGAGACCGTTCAGCAGATGGCGGACCGCATCCGGGTCGTCTCGGGGAACATCCTCAAGGACCTGGCCGAGATGGAGCAGGCCGTGAAGGTCGTCACGGACACCTGGGACGGTGAGGCGCACCGGGAGTACGTCACCCTCCAGAAGAAGTACAAGGGCAAGGCCGACACCATGCACGCGGAGCTGGAGAAGGTCGCCAAGCTGATCGAGCGCGGCAAGGACGACTACCGCGCCACCGACAAGCGGGCCTCGACCCTCTTCACCGAGGCCTACTGAGCCCGGCGGGGGCCCGGTCTCCGGGTCCCGACACGCCGAAGGGGCGCGCCCGACGCGGGCGCGCCCCTTCGGCGTCTCCAGGCGCCCGTCAGGGCTGGTGGCGGTCCAGGTCGAACTCGCCGTCCCTCGCGCCGAGCACGAAGGCCTCCCACTCGGCGGCCGTGTAGCGCAGGACCGTCTCCCGGTCCAGTGAGGACCGCATCGCCACCGCCCCTTCGGGGAGCCGCGCGATCTCCACCCGCTCCTCCTCCGGGCTGGTCCCCGGAGGCCCTTCCCACTCCACACCGCTGATGTCGAGCGCGTACAGCTCGTCCTTCTCCTGCTGGGTGCCCATGAGCGGCCTCTCCTTCGGTGGTGCGGTCTTCCCCGCCGATTATCGGGGCTGCGCCGCCGGCCGGGACGGTTTTCCGGCCGATGCCCGGCGTCCGGTGCCGGACACCCGGCACCCGGCAGCGGCCCCCCGGCTCACATGGCGCCCGGCATCCGGCCGAGCTGGACCAGAGACGTGCCCCGACGCCGCGAGACGAAGTACCCCCGGCCCGGCGGCATCGGCCGCGGCCGGACGGTGCCCACCAGATCGCCCTCCGCGGGATCGCCGGACAGGACGATGCCCTGCGCGCCCAGCTCCTTGATCCGCTGCATGAACGACTCGTACATCGAGCGGGAGGCACCCGCCGTGCTGCGCGCGATGACGAAGCGGACACCCGTGTCGCGGGCGAAGGGCAGGTACTCCACCAGCGGCGCCAGCGGATTGCCCTGGCTCGTCGCCACCAGGTCGAAGTCGTCGATGATGATGTACACGTCCGGGCCCGTCCACCAGCTGCGGTCGCGCAGCTGCTGCGGGGTGACGTCCGCGGGCGGCTGCCGCCGCGAGAACACCCCGCCCAGCGCCTCCATGTGCGTCTGCAGCGAGTTCGCCATCGGCGCGTACTCCAGCAGGTGCGCCTCCGGCAGCGACCCCAGCAGCGTCCGCCGGTAGTCGCCGACGACCAGACGCGCCTGGTCCGGCGTGTACCGCTCCGCGATCTGCTTGGCGATGAGCCGCAGCAGGTTCGTCTTGCCGGACTCGCTCTCGCCGAACACCAGCAGGAAGGGGTCGCTCTCGAAGTCGACGAACACCGGCTCCAGATCGGTCTCGTCGATGCCGATCGCGATCCCGCGCTCGGGGAACTCCCCGCCCTTGGGCAGCTGGTCGGAGTGGAGCAGCCGCGGCAGCAGCCGCACGCCCGGAGCCGCCGGCCCCGCCCAGTTCTGCCGGACCGCCTCAACGAACGCCGCCGTCGCCTCCGACAGGTCGCCGGCCTCGTGGCTGCCGTCGATCCGCGGCAGCGCGCCCAGGAAGTGCAGCTTCTCCGCCACCTGGCCGCGGCCCGGCATCCCCGTGGGGACGTTCGCCGCGACCTTCCGGTCGAACTCCGAGTCCATCGTGTCGCCCAGCCGCAGCTCCAGCCGGCTGAGCATCTGGTCCTTCAGCGCCGCCCGGACCTCCATGTACCGGCCCGCGGTGATCACCACGTGGATGCCGTAGCCCAGACCGCGCGCCGCGATGTCCGTGACGACCTGCTCCAGCACCTCGTACTCGCCGCGGAAGTTGCCCCAGCCGTCGACGACCAGGAACACGTCCCCCCACGGCTCGTGCGGCAGGTCGCCCGCCGCCCGCCGGCGGCGGTAGGTGCCGATCGAGTCGATGTTGTTCGCCCGGAAGAACTCCTCGCGGCGGTTGAGGATCCCGCCGACCTCCGCGACCGTGCGCCGCACCCGCTCCGGGTCCAGACGCGAGGCGATACCGCCCACGTGCGGCAGGTCCGAGACCGCCGACAGGCTGCCGCCACCGAAGTCCAGCCCGTAGAACTGCACCTCGCGCGGGGTGTGGGTGAGCGCGAAGGAGGAGATCAGCGTCCGCATCAGCGTCGACTTGCCCGACTGGGGACCGCCGACCACCATCATGTGGCCCGCCGCACCGGAGAAGTCCCGGTACAGCACCTCGCGCCGCTGCTCGAACGGCTTGTCGATCAGGCCGAGCGGCACGATCAGCCCGCCCGGGCGCGTGTAGCCCTCCGCGTGCAGCCCGCGCTCCGCGCTCGGCGCCAGCGCCGGCAGCAGCTGGTCCAGCGGCGGGGCCTGGTCGAGCGGCGGCAGCCACACCTGGTGCGCCGGCACGCCCTGGCCCTCCAGCCGGCTCACGATCACGTCCAGCACGGTGTCCGCGAGTGCGTCGTCCTCCCGCGCCGACCGCGCGGCCAGGTACGCCGGGTCCGGCGCCGCGTACACCACCGGCACGGGCGCCGCCGTGAACAGCGCGGGGCGCCGCTCCACCGGGAACTGCCCCACCGACAGGTCCGGCCCGCCCGAGCGGTAGGTGCCCGACACGTACGCCGCCTTGAAGCGGACCATCTCGTCCGTACCGAACTTCAGATAGCCCGAACCGGGCACCGACGGCAGGTGGTAGGCGTCGGGAACACCGATCGCCGTCCGCGACTCCGCCGCCGAGAAGGTCCGCAGACCGATCCGGTACGACAGGTAGGTGTCCAGGCCGCGCAGCTTGCCCTCCTCCAGCCGCTGCGAGGCCAGCAGCAGGTGCACGCCCAGCGAACGGCCGATGCGGCCGATCTGGATGAACATGTCGATGAAGTCGGGCTTCGCCGTCAGCAGCTCGCTGAACTCGTCGATCACCAGCACCAGCGACGCCAGCGGCTCCAGCGGCGCGCCGGCCGCGCGGGCCTTCTCGTAGTCGTGGATGTTGGCGTAGTTGCCCGCCGAACGCAGCAGCTCCTGACGGCGCTGCAGCTCACCGCGGATCGAGTCGCCCATGCGGTCCACGAGCGTGAGGTCGTCCGCGAGGTTGGTGATGACGGCCGCGACGTGCGGCATCTGCCCCATGCCCGTGAAGGTCGCACCGCCCTTGAAGTCGGCGAGCACGAAGTTCAGCGTCTCCGAGGTGTGCGTGACCGCCAGGCCCAGCACCAGCGTGCGCAGCAGCTCCGACTTGCCGGAACCGGTCGCGCCGACACACAGGCCGTGCGGGCCCATGCCCTCCTGCGCGGCCTCCTTGAGGTCCAGCATGACCGGCGCGCCGTCCTCGCCGACGCCGATCGGCACACGCAGCCGCTCACCCGCGGACCGCGGCCGCCAGGTCCGCGCCACGTCGACCGCGGCCGCGTCGCCCAGGTTCAGCAGGTCCGTGAAGTCCAGGTTCGCCAGCAGCGGCTCGTCGTCGTCCCCGCCGCCCGTGCGCAGCGGCGCCAGCTGCCGTGCCAGGGCCTCCGCCGCGGGCAGCGACAGGGTGTCCGGCACACCCTCGTACGCGACCCCGCCGCCCGACTCCAGACGCAGCCGGCCCGGCCGCACCACGACCGACAGGCCGCCGCGCGGCTCGTCCAGCTCGCCCGCGACCACCTCGACGATGGTGACGCCCTGAAGGCCCTCGGCCGCCGCGAACACCGAGTCCGGGGGCACCATGCCGCCGTCCAGCACGACCACCAGGTGCGGCTGGTCCAGCACCGGGGACACGTCGCGGCTGAACCGCGGACGCCCCTCCAGCCGCGACGCCAGCATCCCCTCCAGCTCGGCGAGGTCGTCGCCGAACAGCCGCTTCGTACCCGCCCCGTCGACCTGCCCCGGCAGCTGCGTGTGCGGCAGCCACTTCGTCCAGTCCCACGAGGGCACCGCACCCGGCGCGGCCACCACGGCCACCATCAGGTCCTCGGGGGAGTGCAGCGTCGCCAGCTGCGCGACCAGCGCCCGCGCCGCGCCCCGCGCCGACTCCGGCTCCCCGGACACCGCCACGTGGTAGAAGGCCCGCATCGACACCGCCATCGGCAGCCCCTCCAGCGAGGAGTGCACCTTCAGGAAGCGCTGCATCGCACCGGCCGTCAGCGGCTCCAGCTCGTCCACCGGCGCCGTCTCCGGCGCCACCAGCGGCGTCGCCAGGCGCTGCGCGCCCAGCCCCAGCCGGGCCTGGCCGAAGTCCGGATCGCCGACCCGCCGCTCCCACAGCCGCGAACCGTCCGCCACCACCGACCACAACTGCTCCGGCGACGGGTGCAGGTAGAGCTGCGCGTCCCGCTGCGCCCGCGCCGTGCGCCGCACCTGACGGCGCGTCTGGGCGAGGTACTTGAGGTAGTCCCGGCGCACATCGGCCATTTGCCCCTGCGTACCGCGCCGGTAGCGCACCAGCTGGGCCACGACCATGCCCACCGTCGACGCCAGCATCAGCACACCCATGATGCGCATGAAGGGGGCCGCACCCGGCATGAAGAAGAAGACGACGGAGGAGCCCATGCCGAGCATCGGCAGGAGCTGCATCAGCATGCCCTCCTGCTGCCCGCGCGGCAGTTCGGGAGGAGCTTCCAGCTTCAGCTCCTCCGAGGGGACCTCGGGCGGCAGGGACCGCGGCGGGCGTTTGACGACGATCTGGCTCACCGGAGCATCAATCCCTCGAAAACGGACGGGACGTCGCAACCGGCGCCCCCAAGTCCCGGGCGCGAAGGGGGTATCCCCCACGCGACGGTGATCCTACTTGCCGACTGTCGCTCATACGCCCGGTAGGGTGTCGCGCGCAGCATGCGCATCCGCGAATCGAGCACGGGCGCGGGCACCAACCAAGGGGGTCACGCAGGTGAGTACGGCCGGGACGACGGGTTTCTGCAGGGTCACCGTCGTGGCCCCCGACAGCCGCATCGACGTCGCCCTCCCCGAGGACATCGCCGTCGCCGACGTCTACCCCGAGCTGCTGCGCCTCACCGGCCAGACCCAGCCCGTCGGCGCCCCGACCGGCTTCCACCTCGTACGCCGCTCCGGAACCGTCCTCGACGGCGCACGCACCCTCGCCGCCCAGCAGGTCCTCGACGGCGAGGTGCTGAGCCTGCGCCCCTTCGCCGAGTCCCTGCCGCCGGCCGTCTTCGACGACGTGTCCGACGCCGTCGCCTCCGCCGTCGTCCGCGACCGGCACCGCTGGAGCGACGACATGCTGCGCGGCGCCGGGCTGGCCGGCGCGGCGGTGCTGCTCGTCATGCTGGGCTTCGTCCTCTGGTACGCCGACCCCGTCCGCCACGACATGCACGGCCTGCCCGGGATCATCGCCGGCGCCGTCGGCGTCCTGCTCACCGCCGTCGCCGGGGTGCGCGCGCGCGTCTACCGCGACCGCCTCTCCGCCGTGGCCCTGGGCCTCGGAGCCCTCCCGCACCTGCTGATCGCCGGATCCGGGATCATCGGCCCCGCCGTCGGCGACGGCCCCGGCCGGCTCCAGTTCCTGCTGGGCTGCGTCTGCGTGCTGGTCGCCTCCGTCGCCCTGGTCGCGCTCACCCCCAGCGGCGACGCCCCCTTCGTCGCGGCCACCTTCGTCGCCGCCACCGGCACCCTCGCCACCTTCGCGGCGATCGCCACCGAGGCCTCCGCCACCTCCGCCGCCGCCGTCTGCGCACCCGTCGCCATCGGCCTCGTCGCCTTCCTCCCCGGCCTGTCCGCGCGCTTCGCCCGGCTGCCCATCGGCTACGCCGCCCCGCAGAGCGCAGCCGACGATTACGTCGACCATGCGGTGAGCCCCGACCGCTACGAGACCGCCCCGTACGGCGACCAGGCCGACGCCGACCAGCACGAGCAGGGCACCCCCCTCGACGCCGAGGCGATCGCCGCCCAGGCCCGCCGCGGCCACGAGATGCTGCTCGGCCTGGTCGCCGGCTGCGCCGCGGTCGCCGTCGGAGCCGCCGCCGTCCTCGGCTTCTCCGACAACACCTGGGGCCGCCTCCTCGCCCTGGCCACCGGGCTCGCCATGCTGCTGCGCGCCCGCCTCTTCCGCTACACCTCCCAGGTCGTGTGCGCCCTGACCGCCGGCCTCGCCGCCGTCGCCCTGCTGATCCTGGGCCTCTCCCTGCACCCGCCGCAGGCCCTGCTCGAAGCCCTCGTCCTGGAGCAGGACCGCAGCGGCCTGGACCTCCGTACGATCTGGCTCACCGCGGCGGTCGCCGCCGGCGCCGCCCTCCTCGCCGGAATTGCGCTTGTCATCCCCCGCAAGGGCCTGTCACCCTTCTGGGGAAGGCTGCTCGACCTCACCGAGGCGGCGGTCCTGCTCAGCCTGGTGCCCCTGACCCTGGCCGTGCTCGACGTCTACGCCCGGGCCCGCGCTCTCACCAGCTGAGACGGGGCCGAGCGGCAGCCTGGTACGCTGTGTGACGGCCGTTTGTGTACGCGTCCCCCGGATTCCCTGCGAAGGGGTCTGTGGACTGCGCTCAGCGGACCCCGCCTCCCGAGTAACGGAAGCTCCCCAGAGACTCAGACCTGGGGCACTCGGTGGCAACGAAGACCAAACGAGGAGTACGCGTGCCGCTCGACGCCGCTACGAAGAAGCAGATCATCACCGAGTTCGGTGCCAAGGAGGGCGACACCGGCTCCCCCGAGGTCCAGGTCGCGATGCTCTCCCGCCGGATCTCGGACCTGACCGAGCACCTCAAGACCCACAAGCACGACCACCACTCCCGTCGTGGTCTGCTGATCCTGGTCGGCCAGCGCCGCCGCCTGCTGCAGTACCTGGCCAAGAAGGACATCCAGCGCTTCCGTACGCTGGTCGAGCGCCTCGGCATCCGCCGCGGTGCGGCCGGCGCCAAGTAAGACGCCGTGAAGGGAGCGGTTCCCACATCCGGGGGCCGCTCCCTTTGCTGTACGTGCGGTACGGACCGGTCCCTTTGTAGTCTGGAACGGACGCACGTGTACGTCCGACGACGAGACGTGCACAACTGAAGAGGAGGAGCGCCCTCCCACGCCGCCGGTCCTCGGTAGTGGCACCCGGAATGCCCACGCGGGCAACGAACCGGGTGCTTCGATCGAAGACCGGCCAGCACGCCAGGAGCGCTTCTCCGCAACCGTCCTCCGCCACACGGGCGGCGGACGGAGACGACGAAAATGGAGAAAACGCTAGTGGAGAACGAGACCCACTACGCCGAGGCCGTCATCGACAACGGCTCCTTCGGCACCCGCACCATCCGCTTCGAGACGGGCCGCCTGGCCCGCCAGGCCGCCGGCTCCGCCGTTGCCTACCTGGACGACGACACGATGGTGCTGTCCGCCACCACCGCGTCGAAGAAGCCCAAGGACCAGCTCGACTTCTTCCCCCTCACGGTGGACGTCGAGGAGCGGCAGTACGCGGCCGGCAAGATCCCCGGCTCCTTCTTCCGCCGCGAGGGCCGGCCCTCCGAGGACGCGATCCTCACCTGCCGCCTGATCGACCGCCCGCTGCGCCCGTCCTTCAAGAAGGGCCTGCGCAACGAGATCCAGGTCGTCGCCACCGTCATGGCGCTCAACCCGGACCACCTGTACGACGTCATCGCGATCAACGCCGCGTCCGCGTCCACGCAGCTCGCCGGCCTGCCCTTCTCCGGCCCGATCGGCGGCGTCCGCGTCGCGCTGATCCGCGGCCAGTGGGTGGCGTTCCCGACGCACACCGAGCTTGAGGACGCCGTCTTCGACATGGTCGTCGCGGGCCGCACCCTGGAGGACGGCGACGTCGCGATCATGATGGTCGAGGCCGAGGCCACCGAGAAGACCATCGCCCTCGTCAAGGGCGGCGCCGAGGCGCCGACCGAGGAGATCGTCGCCGCCGGCCTCGACGCCGCGAAGCCGTTCATCAAGGTCCTCTGCAAGGCCCAGTCGGACCTCGCCGCCAAGGCCGCCAAGCCCGAGGGCGAGTTCCCGGTCTTCCTGGACTACCAGGACGACGTGTACGAGGCCCTCGCGGCCGCCGTCAAGGGCGAGCTCTCCCAGGCGCTGACCATCGCGGGCAAGCAGGACCGCGAGGCCGAGCTGGACCGCGTCAAGGAGATCGCCGCCGAGAAGCTCCTCCCGGCCTTCGAAGGCCGCGAGAAGGAGATCTCCGCCGCGTACCGCAGCCTGACCAAGGCCCTGGTGCGCGAGCGCGTCATCAAGGACAAGGTCCGCATCGACGGCCGCGGGATCACGGACATCCGTACCCTCGCCGCCGAGGTCGAGGCCATCCCGCGCGTGCACGGCTCGGCGCTGTTCGAGCGTGGCGAGACCCAGATCCTGGGCGTCACCACCCTCAACATGCTCCGCATGGAGCAGCAGCTGGACACCCTCTCCCCGGTGACCCGCAAGCGCTACATGCACAACTACAACTTCCCGCCGTACTCCGTCGGCGAGACCGGCCGCGTCGGTTCGCCGAAGCGCCGCGAGATCGGCCACGGCGCGCTCGCCGAGCGCGCGATCGTGCCGGTCCTCCCGACCCGCGAGGAGTTCCCCTACGCGATCCGCCAGGTGTCCGAGGCCCTCGGCTCCAACGGTTCGACGTCCATGGGATCGGTCTGCGCCTCCACCATGTCGCTGCTGAACGCCGGTGTGCCCCTCAAGGCCCCCGTCGCCGGTATCGCCATGGGCCTGATCTCCCAGGAGATCGACGGCAAGACCCACTACGTCGCCCTCACCGACATCCTCGGTGCGGAGGACGCCTTCGGCGACATGGACTTCAAGGTCGCCGGCACCAAGGAGTTCGTCACCGCGCTCCAGCTGGACACCAAGCTCGACGGCATCCCGGCCTCCGTCCTGGCCGCCGCCCTCAAGCAGGCCCGCGACGCCCGCCTCCACATCCTCGACGTGATGATGGAAGCGATCGACACGCCGGACGAGATGTCCCCGAACGCCCCGCGGATCATCACCGTCAAGATCCCGGTGGACAAGATCGGTGAGGTCATCGGCCCCAAGGGCAAGATGATCAACCAGATCCAGGAGGACACCGGCGCCGAGATCACGATCGAGGACGACGGCACCATCTACATCGGTGCCGCCGACGGCCCGGCCGCCGAGGCCGCCCGCGCCACGATCAACGGCATCGCCAACCCGACCATGCCGGAGGTCGGCGAGCGCTACCTGGGTACGGTCGTCAAGACCACCACCTTCGGTGCCTTCGTCTCCCTGCTCCCCGGCAAGGACGGCCTCCTGCACATCTCGCAGATCCGCAAGCTCGCCGGTGGCAAGCGCGTGGAGAACGTCGAGGACGTGCTCGCGGTCGGCACCAAGGTCCAGGTCGAGATCGCCGAGATCGACCAGCGCGGCAAGCTCTCCCTGATCCCCGTGATCGAGGGCGAGGCCGACGCCGCCTCCGAAGACGCTGACAAGGACGACTCCGACAAGTGACGTCGCGTAGTTCCCGTGTGACGGCCCGCCCCTCTTCGGAGGGGCGGGCCGTCGCCCGTACCCAAACCCTGCTCAAGGGGCAGAACGGCATCGGCACCGTCCGCCGCACCGTCCTGCCCGGCGGACTGCGCGTCGTCACCGAGACGCTGCCCTCCGTCCGCTCCGCCACCTTCGGCATCTGGGCCCACGTCGGATCCCGCGACGAGACGCCCGCGCTGAACGGCGCCACGCACTACCTGGAGCACCTCCTCTTCAAGGGCACGCACAAGCGCAGCGCCCTCGACATCTCCTCCGCGATCGACGCGGTCGGCGGCGAGATGAACGCCTTCACGGCGAAGGAGTACACCTGCTACTACGCCCGGGTGCTCGACACCGACCTGCCGCTCGCCATCGACGTGGTCTGCGACATGCTCACCGGCTCGCTGATCCGCGAGGAGGACGTCGACGCCGAGCGCGGTGTCATCCTCGAAGAGATCGCGATGACCGAGGACGACCCGGGCGACATGGTCCACGACCTGTTCGCGCAGACCATGTACGGCGACACCCCGCTGGGCCGCCCCGTCCTCGGCAGCGTCGACACGATCAACGCCCTCGGCGCCGACCGGATCCGCCGCTTCTACAAGAAGCACTACGACCCGACCCACCTGGTCGTGGCCGCCGCCGGCAACGTCGACCACAACAAGGTCGTACGCCAGGTCCGCACCGCCTTCGAGAAGGCCGGCGCCCTCACCCGCACCGACGCCGAGCCGATCGGCCCGCGCGCCGGCACCCGCCGCATCCGCACCTCCGGCCGCGTCGACCTGGTGAGCCGCAAGACCGAGCAGGCCCACGTGGTCCTCGGCATGCCCGGCCTCGCCCGGACCGACGAGCGCCGCTGGGCACTCGGCGTACTCAACACCGCCCTGGGCGGCGGCATGTCGTCCCGCCTCTTCCAGGAGGTCCGCGAGAAGCGCGGCCTCGCCTACAGCGTGTACTCGTACACCTCGGGCTTCGCCGACACCGGCCTCTTCGGCGTCTACGCGGGCTGCCGCCCCAACCAGGTCCACGACGTGCTGCGGATCTGCCGCGACGAGCTCGACAAGGTCGCCGCCGACGGGCTCGGCGACGACGAGATCAGGCGGGCCGTCGGCCAGCTCTCGGGGTCCACCGTCCTCGGGCTGGAGGACACCGGCGCGATCATGAACCGCATCGGCAAGAGCGAGCTGTGCTGGGGCGACCAGATGTCGGTCGACGACATGCTGGCCCGGATCGCCGCGGTCACCCCGGACGACGTCCGCGCGGTCGCACAGGATGTACTGGCCCAGCGGCCCTCGCTCGCGGTGATCGGCCCGCTCAAGGAGAAGCAGGCCGCCCGTCTCGACGAAGCGGTCGCCTAGATCCGTACGGCAAGTTAGGAAGCACTATGAGCAAGCTGCGCGTGGCAGTCCTCGGCGCCCAGGGCCGCATCGGCTCCGAGGCGGTCAAGGCGGTCGAGGCCGCAGAAGACATGGAGCTGGTCGCGGCACTCGGCCGCGGCGACAAGCTGGAGACGCTGGCCGAGGCCGGCGCCCAGGTCGCGGTCGAGCTGACCACCCCCGCCTCCGTGATGGAGAACCTCGACTTCCTCGTCCGCCACGGCATCCACGGCGTGGTCGGCACCACCGGCTGGACCGAGGACCGCCTCGCCCAGCTGGACTCCTGGCTCGCCGCCTCCCCGAAGACCGGTGTGCTCATCGCACCGAACTTCTCCATCGGTGCCGTCCTCACCATGAAGTTCGCCGCCCAGGCCGCCCGCTACTTCGAGTCCGTCGAGGTCGTGGAGCTGCACCACCCCAACAAGGTCGATGCCCCGTCCGGCACCGCGACCCGTACCGCGCAGCTCATCGCGGCCGCCCGCGCCGAGGCCGGCCTCGGCGCGCAGCCCGACGCCACCGCCACGGCGCTGGACGGCGCGCGCGGCGCCGACGTCGACGGCGTCCCCGTCCACGCCATCCGCCTGCGCGGCCTGCTCGCGCACCAGGAGGTCCTCCTCGGCGGCGAGGGCGAGACCCTGACCATCCGTCACGACTCCCTGCACCACAGCAGCTTCATGCCGGGCATCCTGCTCGGCGCGCGCCGCGTGACGCAGATCCCGGGCCTCACCTTCGGCCTGGAAAACTTCCTCGACCTGGGCTGACGGACTGATTCACGATGCGCGCGAAGATCACGTACCTCATCACGGCCGCCGTCCTGGTCGTCTACTTCGTCCTGGTCGGCGGCCGGGGCCTGCTGCTGATCCGGCAGGGAACATGGCTCACCGTCACCTTCGGCGTGGCCGTGCTGATCCTGCCGCTCATCGGGATCTGGTTCCTCTGGAAGAACACACAGTTCGTCACCAAGGCCAACCAGCTCGCCGGTGAGCTGGAGGCCGAGGGCGGCCTGCCCGTGGACGAGCTGGAGCGCGACCAGTACGGCCGGATCCTGCGGGACTCCGCCGACGAGGTCTTCGCGCGCCGCAAGGCCGAGACCGAGGATGCGCCGGGGGACTGGCGCAGCTGGTTCCGGCTCGCCGTCGCCTACCACGACGCCCGCGACACCCCGCGGGCGCGCAAGGCCATGCAGCGGGCGATCGCCCTGCACGACAAGAAGCCCGTACAGGTCTGACACCTGTACGGGCTCCCCGTGGC
Source organism: Streptomyces sp. TN58 (assembly GCF_001941845.1). NCBI lineage: Bacteria > Bacillati > Actinomycetota > Actinomycetes > Kitasatosporales > Streptomycetaceae > Streptomyces > Streptomyces sp. TN58. Next base: position 5,362,308 of record NZ_CP018870.1, read on the forward strand.
GCCTCCCGGCAGATCCCGGGATCCGGCTGTCAGGCGGGCACGGGCCGGTACTGCTCGGCCCAGGCCCCGACCGTGTCCGCGGCCCGGTCGAAGGCCTCGGCCCGCGACAGGAAATCGGCGCTGTGGTCGGTCAGGAGCACCGGCGGCTCCTCCTCGCCGCGTGCGGACACGGTCAGCGCCTGCCCCTGCACGGTCCTCGGCAGTCCGAGCCAGCGCACCGGCTGCTGCACCGTGCGGATCTCGCCGACCTCGTGCCACGCGATGGTGCGGGTCGTGAAGAACCCGATGCGGCGCAGGCCCGTACGGCTCACCCAGACGCCCACGCGCAGCATTTGCAGTGCCGACGCGAGGACGGCGAGGGCGGCCACCAGGCAGGTGCCGGTCCCGGCCCAGCCTCCGCCGGCGAAGGCGACGATCATGGTGGCCAGCAGCATGAAGGCGGACAGCAGGAGCAGCACGGCGGCGATGGCCACACGCCAGGGCCCGGGCCGGTAGGGGCGCCGCCAGCGGTCGTGGTCGTCGTCGGCATGGGCCAGGACCTCGTCGCCGGCGTCATCCGCATCGGACACGCCGTCGGCCGTCAGGAAGGGCAGGGGCACGGCTGGACCTCACTCACATGCACGTTCGGTTGGGCTGTGCCCGTGAGGCTACCGCCCCTCGGACGCTGTCGACTGCTGCGACTTCTCCGCTGCCTTGTTCGGCTGCAGCGCCGGTATGCCGAAGAGCAGCGAGCCGGCCAGCCCCGCGACCACGGTCAGCCCGACCAGACTACGGGCGGCCAACTGGGCCTTGCCCAGCCGCTCGCGCGGCGGCGGAGTGATGTTGCTGCGGAACCGGTCGGCCTCGGCGACGAAGGCGAACGGAACAGGTTCGCGCCGGCGAAACATGAGAGCGAATCTCCTCGGGCTCGTTGCGGGTGTGTTGTGCCCTGTAGGACGAACGGGCCGCTCAATCGGTGCCGGATTTCGGGACATTCACCAGAATTCGTGGCTGTGTGTCAGCTGTCCGGGGCCGGTGCGCGGGCCGGGACCGAGGAAGAGCCTGCGCGGGGACCCGTGAGGGGCGCCGTAGAGTGGGCGCGCCCCAGGACGCACGTTTGGAAGGACCCCCGGTGAGCGAGACCGCCGCTTCAGATCTGAAACCCAGCTTCCGCAGCGACGTGACGGTGGAGCTGGTGAAGCACTCCGCCGCCGACTCCGACGTGCTGTGGGCGGCCCGCGTCTCCACGGCCGGCGAGCAGTCCCTGGACGAGCTCCAGAAGGACCCGGAGCGCTCCAAGGGCCTGATCAACTACCTCATGCGGGACCGCCACGGCAGCCCCTTCGAGCACAACTCGATGACCTTCTTCGTCAGCGCCCCGATCTTCGTCTTCCGGGAGTTCATGCGCCACCGGGTGGGCTGGTCGTACAACGAGGAGTCGGGCCGCTACAGGGAGCTCGAACCCGTCTTCTACGTCCCCGACGCCGAGCGCAAGCTCGTGCAGGAGGGCCGCCCCGGCAAGTACGTCTTCGTCGAGGGCACCGGCGCGCAGCAGGAGCTGACCACCCGCGTCATGGAGGACTCCTACGTGCGGGCCTACGAGGCCTACCAGGAGATGCTGGCCGCGGGCGTCGCCCGCGAGGTGGCCCGTTCGGTCCTGCCGGTGGGTCTCTTCTCCTCGATGTACGCCACCTGCAACGCCCGCTCGCTCATGCACTTCCTGGGCCTGCGCACCCAGCACGAGCTGGCGGCCGTCCCCTCCTTCCCGCAGCGGGAGATCGAGATGGTCGGCGAGAAGATGGAGCAGCACTGGGCGAAGCTCATGCCGCTGACGTACGCGGCGTACAACGCCAACGGTCGCGTTGCCCCGTAAGGGCGGTAACACCTACGGCGTACAGATGTACGGAGTCAAGTCCGAAGTGTCCGTATTGCGACGTTTCGGAAAGTTCATCTAGGCTGATCAAACGGACCCGGCACTGCTTGAACCCCCGAGCAGGCAGTGCCGGCGTCCAACACCCGGTTGACGTCCCCCGAGGGGACACCGCGAGCATGGCAGCGAGTAGCGTGTTACCCATGGCTCCGATCTCGACTCCGCAGACCCCCTTCGGGCGGGTCCTCACCGCCATGATCACGCCGTTCACGGCGGATGGCGCACTCGACCTCGATGGCGCGCAGCAGCTCGCCGTCCACCTGGTGGACGCAGGCAACGACGGCCTGATCGTCAACGGCACCACCGGTGAGTCGCCGACCACCACCGACGCGGAGAAAAACGACCTCGTACGAGCCGTCCTCGAAGCCGTCGGAGACCGCGCCCACGTGGTCGCCGGCATCGGTACCAACGACACCCGCCACACCCTGGAGCTGGCCCGCCAGGCCGAGCGCACGGGCGCCCACGGCCTGCTCGCCGTCACCCCCTACTACAGCAAGCCGCCGCAGGAGGGCCTCTACCGGCACTTCACGGCGATCGCCGACGCCACCGAGCTGCCGGTCATGCTCTACGACATCCCCGGCCGCAGCGGTGTCCCGATCGAGACCGAAACCCTGGTCCGGCTGGCCGAGCACCCCCGTATCGTGGCCAACAAGGACGCCAAGGGCGACCTCGGCCGTGCGAGCTGGGCGATCGCGCGCAGCGGCCTCGCCTGGTACTCCGGCGACGACATGCTGAACCTGCCGCTCCTGTCGGTGGGCGCCGTCGGCTTCGTCTCCGTCGTCGGCCACGTGGTCAGCCCCGACCTGCGCGCCATGCTGGAGGCCCACCTGGCCGGGGACGTCCAGAAGGCCGCCGAGATCCACCAGAAGCTGCTGCCCGTCTACACCGGCATGTTCCGCACGCAGGGTGTGATGACCACCAAGGCCGCGCTGAGCCTGCAGGGCCTGCCCGCCGGCCCGCTGCGGCTCCCGCTGATCGAACTGACCGGCGAAGAGACGGCCCAGCTCAAGATCGATCTTGCCGCGGGCGGGGTACACCTCTGACAACAGACTTCACAACTCAATAAGCACGACCGAACAAATACAGAGCAGACAACAGCAAGTGCACGAATGACATGCGCGCCACGTGCCTTCCGGGTACGTGGCGTGCGTGGTGAGGAGACACTTTTGAGCCATCCGCATCCGGAACTCGGTCCGCCGCCGAAGCTGCCCAAGGGCGGCCTCAGGGTCACCCCCCTGGGTGGCCTCGGTGAGATCGGCCGCAACATGACGGTCTTCGAATACGACGGCCGGCTCCTGATCGTCGACTGCGGCGTCCTCTTCCCCGAAGAGGAGCAGCCGGGCATCGACCTGATCCTGCCGGACTTCTCGTCCATCCGGGACCGCCTCGACGACATCGAGGGCATCGTGCTCACGCACGGTCACGAGGACCACATCGGCGCCGTTCCGTACCTCCTGCGGGAGAAGCCGGACATCCCGCTGATCGGCTCCAAGCTGACGCTGGCCCTCATCGAGGCCAAGCTCCAGGAGCACCGCATCCGCCCCTACACCCTTGAGGTGAAGGAGGGCGAGCGGGAGAACCTCGGCCCCTTCGACTGCGAGTTCATCGCGGTCAACCACTCCATCCCGGACGCCCTGGCCGTGGCGATCCGCACGGGCGCGGGCCTGGTCGTGGCCACCGGCGACTTCAAGATGGACCAGCTCCCGCTGGACCGGCGCCTCACGGACCTGCACGCCTTCGCGCGTCTGAGCGAGGAGGGCATCGACCTCCTGCTGTCGGACTCGACGAACGCCGAGGTCCCCGGCTTCGTCCCGCCGGAGCGGGAGATCTCCACCGTCCTGCGGAACGTCTTCGCCAACGCCCACCACCGGATCATCGTGGCCAGCTTCGCCAGCCACGTGCACCGCATCCAGCAGATCCTCGACGCCGCACACGAGTACGGCCGCAGGGTCGCCTTCGTCGGCCGCTCGATGGTCCGCAACATGGGCATCGCCCGCGACCTGGGCTACCTCCGGGTCCCGGCCGGTCTCGTCGTGGACGTCAAGACGCTCGACGACCTGCCGCCCGAAGAGGTCGTCCTGGTCTGCACGGGCTCCCAGGGCGAGCCGATGGCGGCCCTGTCCCGCATGGCCAACCGCGACCACCAGATCCGGATCGTCCCCGGTGACACCGTGATCCTGGCGTCGTCCCTGATCCCGGGCAACGAGAACGCGGTCTACCGCGTGATCAACGGCCTCACCCGCTGGGGCGCCAACGTCGTGCACAAGGGCAACGCCAAGGTGCACGTCTCGGGCCACGCCTCGGCCGGCGAGCTGCTGTACTTCTACAACATCTGCAAGCCGCGGAACCTGATGCCGGTCCACGGCGAATGGCGCCACCTGCGCGCCAACGCCGAGCTGGGCGCCCTGACGGGCGTACCGAAGGACCGGATCGTGATCGCCGAGGACGGCGTGGTCGTGGACCTGGTCGACGGCAAGGCCAGGATCTCCGGCAAGGTGCAGGCCGGCTACGTGTACGTGGACGGCCTCTCGGTCGGCGACGTCACGGAGTCCTCGCTCAAGGACCGCCGGATCCTCGGTGACGAGGGCATCATCTCGGTCTACGTCGTGGTGGACAGCACCACCGGCAAGGTGGTCAGCGGCCCGAACATCCAGGCCCGCGGCTCCGGCATCGACGACGGGGCCTTCGGCTCGGTCATCACCAAGATCGAGGAAGCCATCGCCCGCGCGGCGGCCGACGGCGTCGCCGAGCCGCACCAGATCCAGCAGCTCATCCGCCGCACGATGGGCAAGTGGGTCTCGGACAGCTACCGCCGGCGCCCGATGATCCTCCCGGTCGTCGTCGAGGTCTGATCCACCCCGCCGTAGCGCCGTCACCGGAGCGGGGCAACCGGATTTGCATCCGGGGCCCCGCTCCAGTACGTTTACGGCTCCACCCCGCAGAACAGCCCGGCACACACGTGTGTCCGGGCAGAGTCATGCGGGCGGGTGGGAATCAGACGCCGGGGACACCTGATAAAGTCTGATCCGCCCGAAAAGGAAAGGCCCTCCAACGGCCACCGAATTCAAATCCGAGTCGGTAAACGATGCGGAAATGGTCTGGTAAGGTTGGAATCGCCGGAAAGGGAAACGCGAAAGCGGAAACCTGGAAAGCGCCGAGGAAATCGGGCCCGAAAGAGTCTGATAGAGTCGGAAACGCAAGACAGCAGAACGAAAGCCCGGAGGAAAGCCCGCGAGGGTGAGTACGAAGGAAGCGTCCGTTCCTTGAGAACTCAACAGCGTGCC